>NZ_JAOWED010000029.1:2290-116281 GCF_030334285.1 Citrobacter sp. Cf087 | reverse complement strand
CAGCGCCACCCGGCATGGTTACAAGCTATGAACTTTCACCAATACTATCCCGTCGACATCGTTAACGGCCCTGGCACCCGCTGCACGCTGTTTGTGTCCGGGTGCGTGCATGAATGTCCCGGTTGCTATAACAAAAGCACCTGGCGGCTCAATTCCGGCGAGCCATTTACCAAAGAGATGGAAGACAAGATCATTGCCGATCTGAACGATACGCGAATCAAGCGTCAGGGGATCTCGCTCTCCGGTGGCGATCCGCTACATCCGCAAAACGTGCCGGAAATCCTGCAACTAGTGCAGCGCGTTCGCGCTGAGTGCCCCGGCAAAGATATCTGGGTGTGGACCGGCTACAAGCTCGATGAACTCAACGCCGCGCAAATGCAGGTGGTCGATCTCATCAACGTACTGGTCGATGGCAAATACGTGCAGGATCTTAAAGACCCGGCGCTGATCTGGCGCGGCAGCAGCAACCAGGTTGTGCATCATTTGCGTTGATCGCTAAAGCCGTTTGTTTGCATCGAGATAAACGGCCGAATGTTCTCGCTTGCCGACCGCGACAACAAACACGATCACAACCTCATCCCGAACCTGGTACACCAGACGATAGCCGGACGATTTAAGCTTAATTTTATAGCAATCTGGAAGACCGTTTAAACGGGCAGAGTCAATTCTGGGGTTCAACAACACGTCGGCCAACTTCTTCTTAAACTGAGCCTTCACCGTATCACCCAGTTTATGCCACTCTTTTAAGGCTCTCGGGTCGAATTCCAGTTCATAAGTCATCCAGACTAACCTTGATTCCTTTTTGCGGGCTGGCCAGCCTCTCCCGGACTGTCTGAATCAGTGTATCTTCGCTGTCGCTAACGGTGACGGTTTTCACTGGCATGCGCCCCGTTTCCGCGACGTACTGAAACAGTAATCGCACAGCTTCCGTTGGAGTAATGTTCAGTTTTTCCAGCACGGCATAAGCCTCATTTTTGAGTTTGTCATCCAGACGGACGTTCAGCGTGGCCATTATGCCTCCAGTAGAATCGAATGTGTAATGCAGTTTAGCATTACATACGCATTACATCGAATTATGGATAACGCCTCTCAAAAACGGCTCACGCACTCCATGGCGACCGTTTTGAACTCGGTGAAATTCCGGCATGCGCAGAGCCGTGTCATGGCGCGCTCGCGCAGGAAGGTGACGAAAATATCGTAAATGGCCATCGCTTCTTCGTACTCGCTTTTACTGATGGCGAGCAGGAAGATCACATGCGCCGTTTCATCACCCCATGCAATGCCCTGCGGTGCGAGGATAGTGTAAACCACCGTTTTCTTGGCCAGCAGACCGAGGGCGTGCGGCAGGGCAATGCTGTCACCCAGCATGGTGCTGACGATGGCCTCACGCTCAACCACTGAATCAAGGAACTCTGTGTCGACAAAACCTTCATCCTGCAACTGACGGCATAAGGTTTTGAACAACGTTTGTTGATCCATTGGCTCGTCAAGTACACGAAAATGGGCGGCATCGAAGAATTTGTTCAACATCCACGGGCGGGTTCTGTCCACCAGCACCAGTTTGCCAATTTGTTCCAGTTGATAATCGGTCGGGAACGGCGCAATCATCGCTACAGGCTTATCTTTTTCACCGATCCGCGCGGTAGAGATGACAAAATCTTCGCTGATGCTTTCCCGCTGTTCGTAGTCACGCAGCGTGACGGTATCGACGATCTCTATCTGCGGATACTTACGCGCCAGCACCGCTTCAATCATCCGCGCCATCGCATTTCCGGCATCGCATACCAGCAGAACCTTGGGCTGTCTCTGGTAACCGATGTTGTAACTACGCTCCAGCCCGACACCAATATGCAACACGAGGAAGCCGATCTCATTTTCACTGATGGTGTACGGCGTATATTTTCCCCATCCCGAGACGGCGGCCAGCGTCATGTCCCACGCCATGGGGTAGTGCTGTTTAATATTTTCCAGCAGCGGATTGGGGATCATTATCTGGTAACGCACCCGGGTGATCATCGTCTTAATATGCGTCAGCAGGTCAGCATGTAACTGTTTGTCATTCAACAGGTTGTAGTTGTACTGGGTGTTGATAAAACGCAGGATGTAATTGACCAACGCTTCGTCATCATCCGCATTGATAGCACTGGGCGCAATCTCTTGTACCTGGCGAGCAGCAATATGCACCTGTAGCCAGTTTTCTTCGGAAACGGAAAGCGGTTTGTCTGCCAGGCGGTGCAATACCGCCGCGATTTCCCGCGTGGCCAGGCACACCGATTGATCGGCCTCTTCTGCGGCAAAATCCGGGAGTGGATACCCTTCGCTAATCCGCCGTACCGCCACCGCGCAGTACAAGCGTAAAAACAGCTCGCCCTCATCGGTCAGACGAATATGAAAACGAGCGAAAATATCCTGTAAAACGGGCTGTAGCTGCTCAGGGATCCCGGCATTAAGCGCCTCCTGCATCACTAATGGGTGCTGCGGATCCTGCTGTGCCAGCGTCCACAGCAAATCGGTCAAACAGGCGCGAATCGCCATTTCGCTGCCGAATAGCTTCATGCCGTGGCGGAGACGCGTTTCCAGCGTCAGATGATAACGTTGCAGATGCTCGCGCACCTCAGCCATATCGTTTTGCAGCGTCGCGCGGCTGATAAACCATTCATCAGCCAAATCTTCCAGCTTTAGCGAGAAAGCCGACGTCAGAAAACGCACCACCAGCCAGTGTATCCGTTCCTGGCTGGTTCGAGGGATGCGAAGCAACGCGTTGGGCTGCTGCGTTTGCAGGGTGTTATAACTTGCCGGGTCGTCAATTTTGAGCTGATAACCGTTACCCCGGCTGAGGACAAACTGTGCGCCATACTGGGTGAGCAGCGCGTTTAGCGCGGTGATATCCGCCCGTACGGTGCGTGTGGAAACCGACAACCGCTGCGCCAGCTCGTCCTGTGGAAGCGCTTCGTTTTGCAACATGTCAAACAGCTGTGCTAAACGTTGGTTGGGAAATCGCACGTCAGTTTCCTCATCAGTCAGTTAGCCTACGCAGGCCCGGGTCATCGCCATCAGTTGGCGTACGTCATCCGGACGAGTGTTACCACTCACCTTATCAATAATCGAACTATAGATGTGAGGAATGATTTTACTCACTCCGGCATCGAGGGCAATCTGCAGGATTTCAGTGAAATTATCCAGATCGATACCGCCAGTTGGCTCCAGCCAGAAGTCATGACGGGCGCAGGCCTGCGCTACGGCAATGTACTCTTCACGGCATTTCAGGCCGCCCATCGGGAAGTATTTAATCGAGCTACCGCCCATGTCTTTGAGCAGCGCAATCGCGGTTTCTACCGGCACAATACCGTCCGGCGTCTGGCTGCTTAGCGGACCGGTGGAGATTTTCACCCTGCCCGGCATGCCGGTTGGCGAGACCAGACCGTTGACCACTGTCTCCTGCTGGCCCAGCAGCGCGCGACTGGTGGCCACACCGGTAAAGACCTGATTAACATGCTGGGGCTGCACCTGACGGGAAATTTCACTGACCATCGCCGACTGGTTAGGATCGCCTGCCCCCAATCCCACGGAGAGCGCATTGTCGATAAGCGCTGCGTATTCACGCATATCCGCTACTGCGCTTGCGACATCCGGGTAATTTTTTGACAACACACCAACCAACACGTGTCCTTCCGCCGCCGCGTAAATATCCCGCGCATTTTCTTTGGAGCCTGCCAGCACGTTCAGGCAGACGCGGTCGCGATAAAAGTTAGGGGTCAGTTTCATGCGTTTTTCTCCTGCGAAATCACTTCACCAATTCGACGGGCCACAATCTCCAGCTGCGCACGATCGACGCTGCGCACATCGGCTTCGATAATGCCTTCGTTAGCTTTGTAACCACGGAAGTAAATCGCGTACTCGCCTTGTTTCAGGGCTTCAACCAGTTCGCCCGTGGCGATCCCGGTTACCGCTTCATCAAACTTAATTTCCGTGCGTGCGATGTCGCGCCCTGCGCTATCCCACACCACGCGGGCGCTCACGCCGTTAAGCTGGTTCAACGCATTAATGAACGGCGTCATTTTCTCGACCATCTCCGCGCCACTCTCTTTCTGCGCGTTCAGATACAGTTCGATGGCGCAGGTTAGGCCAAGAATTCCCTCTTTCCCCACCTTCATCGCCCGGCCAATTCCCGCCGTCTGGCGTTTCACCCACTCAACGTACTGGGTTTTACCTATCACCAGACCGCTGGTTGGTCCTTCAATCGCCTTCGCGCCACTATAAATAACCAGATCTGCGCCAACCCGGTAGTAGCATTGCAAATCTTCTTCCGCCGCCGCGTCCACGATCAGCGGCAGGTTATGCGTACGCGCCACCACCGCAGCCTGCTCCACGCTGAGCATACTTTTCTGGACGCAGTGGTGAGATTTGATATACAGAATGGCCGCCGTACGCGGTGTAATGGCCGCAGCCAGCTGCGCCGCGGAACATTCGTTGGCATAACCAGCCTCCACTAACTTACCGCCGCCAAGCGCCACCATGGTACCCACCGGAGCGCCAAAGTTGACGTTGTGGCCTCTGGGCAGCACGATTTCGTTGTTCTCGATGGGCGTGACGTGTAGGTTCTCCAGCAGCCAGTCGCTGTCTTTAACCAATACGCCAGCCACCGACAGGGCGATCCCCGCCGAGGCGCAAGAGACAACGGTTGCCCCTTCCACTTCCAGCAATTTCGCGATGTAGTCGCCGGTTTTATTCACCAGGTCTTTCATCTCAAAGTATTGATTCATCCCGGCCATCGCGGCTTCAACCACTTCTGGTCGCGGCGTGGAAACGCCGAGCGCCGTCATGCGGCCGGAGGTATTAATCACCTGTTTTAAATCGTATTTCTCAAAAATCGAAGGCATGTTCCGCGCTCCCTTGTTCGGTCATATAGCCCTTGCCCGCACGTATTGCGGCAAGCGGCACCAGCAGTTGTTCAGCCTGCAGGCTGTCGTTTTCTGCATCTACCAGCACGGTTGGCTGGCGCTTAAGCGTAAAGAGGGTTAAATCAGCATCCAGACCGACCTGCAGTCGCCCCTTCTGTTTCAGGCGCAGGCCGTCGGCAGCATTGGCGGTAACGCACTCAATGACCTGCGGAAGCGACATCCCAATGGCGAGAAATTTCGACATCACATTCGCCAGAGAATGGACCGGGCCGCTGATACGGTTGCGACAGTAAATATCGGAACTGATGGTGTGTGGCAAAATCCCCAGTTCAATAGCGCGTTTTGCCACCGCAAAGCTCAGGCTGGCGGTGCCATGCCCAACGTCCAGACGCACGCCGCGTGAAATCGCCCGCGTCACTGACGCCCGCAGCTCGCCTTGCGGCGTCAGAATGCGGTTCGGCTTACCGTTGTAGCAGTGGGTAATGATGTCACCCGCGCTCAGGCGCTCGGCGATCTCATCCAGATCCGGCGGGTTGTTGCCGATGTGCACCATCAGCGGCAGGTCGCCGTTCTCTTTTTGCATCGCTTTGGCGCGATCCAGCGGCGTGATGCCATTTTCACCGACTACGCTGCTACTCATACGTGCCTTCAGACCGACGATAAAATCAGGGTGGCGTTTCACCGCCTCTCGCACCGCATCAGCGTCAATATTGGCCATGTTGGCCAGCTCGTTCTGGGCGATAAGCCCAACGCGGGAGATATTCAGCAACGCATACACCTCGGTGGCAGCTTCCCGGGTCAGGGTGTAAAAATCGTCGATGTCATCCGCCCCGGTACTGCCCGCATCCACCACGGTAGTGACGCCGGTCGCAATACCGACGCTATCCGGCTGGTCGTGGTAAATCGGGGATTTCGGGTAGCAATGAACGTGGGAGTCAATCCAGCCTGCGCTGACGTAGCACTCGCCGCCCAGCTCAATGGTTTTCAGCGCCGGGCCATCAACGTCGCCCAACGCCGCGATCTTGCCGTCTTTGAGCGCAATATCGCTCACCGTATCGTCAACGAGGCGCGCACGGCGCAGGAGTAAATCAAACATCGCTCTCTCCTATGCCGGATGGCAGCGTAACCGCCTTATCCGGCCTGCAAATCAACAGTTAGCTAATGGCAATCGGGAAGATGGACCCGAGGATCATTGCCCCAAGGATCGCCCCGCCGGTAATCGGTTTTTGCCACAGATAAAACAGCAGCGCACCCGCCAGAGAACCGATTCCGATAGGAATAGAAGCCGTCATCGCGCTGAGGATAATCAACGGTCCGAGGAAGCGGCCGGAGGCGTTACCGGCCCCCATCATGACGTCCGCACCGTAGGTTGAGTCGCTCTGGTTGATGGTGAACTTACGCGCCAGAATGATGATGTAGCCAATCGCCAAACCAATCACCAGACCAGTGACCAGCGAGGCGGCAAAGTTGGCGACCGGGAAGATAATGCCCGCGCCCAGCAGCAGCGCCGGAACACCTAACCCAACCCCGGTCTGAATCGCCCCGCCGATATCCAGAATACCCACCAGCGAACCTTCAATGATGCGGGCAAACAGGAAACTTGCGCCAAATGCCGCCACCGCCCCGTAGGAGCCGGTATCCATTCCAGCTTTCAGCATCGCCACAAAAGCCACTTCGTTAAATGCGCCAATACCGTACAGGTAGTACATGTGCGTTCCGGCAAATACGCCGGATGAGAGCAGGCCCACGAAGATCGGGAACGACCAGTCAGCGAACCAAAAACCTTTATTCTGTTCCATGATGACCTCCGTTATTTGCCGCTGAGCGAGTTGTGGATAAGTTCGAGCCAGTTAGGCACGGTCAGATGGAAGGATTCGATCATCTTCATATCGAAACCGCGGAAGAAGCCGCTCAGGACAAACAGCGCGACGATAGCTACCATCATCACTTTCGTGACGTGGTTCCAGCCGCTTTCTTCAACACCTTTGCCGATCAGAATGCCGAGCACCAGTCCCGGAACGGCGTTGCCCATGATCAGCTGCGCCGCGCCGCCAAAAACGGTGGCCCAGAAGCCGGATTTCTTACCGGCGTCGATCGCCGCCAGCCAGAAGATCACCGGCATCACGGTGTTAACCAGCAGGTTAGCCGCGGGCACCAGCACCTTGACGGCGGTAACCTGCAGCGCTTCCGGTACGGATGACGCAGTGAGGTTCAGGAAGGTCACCACGATCATCCCGATAACGCCGCAGGCAATTGCCATGCGCTTAGGATCGTGCAGCGTTTCACCGACGTTGCGATTTTTAATCATCAGCGCGGCGGCGCCCCAGTTGGGGATGATGCGATGGTCGACGTCCTGAGTGAACGCCCCCGCCGCAACGGAGGAAGCCCAGGCGTTAAAGAAGAAGCCCAGGCCGAACGAGAAGTGAGAAGCCGGATCCCCTTCGCAGGAATTCAGTTCTCCAAGAGTACGAAACGCGCCCATCCCTTGAGTGGTAGGCGCATGAAACATGCGTGCAGCCCCAGCGCCGACACCAACGCCAACCAACGCGCCGATGATGAGCGATTTTATTAATATTATCAGGAACATAATTATGCCTTTTAATAGGAAATCAGCGTTGCGTAACGAAATCCACCTTGTCGAGATTGATGGCAGTCACGTTGACGGTCACGTCCAGCTCCACGCTGAAAGTGCGTCTTTCCCGGCGCAAAAAGAGGAATAAAAACGCCTCTTTACGCACCGATTCACGCGCTTGAACAACCTGCACATCCTGTGGCTCAATACGCAGTAAGATATGCGGCGACGCTTTCATCACCGCAGCCTGAACGTGGTTCAGGGCATCGGCAAAGGCGCGAGCTTTGGTCTCGCCCTTACCCGTGACTCTCACCGTGGTGGTGAATTGCTCTTTCATGCTTAAGCGCCGTGTTTCTTTTGCCAGGCCTGCACCAGGCGCTCGCCGAGCTCTTCTTTGTCCATAAATCCGAATCCCAGTACGTTGCACCCTTCGTTGATGGCGGTTACCCCTTCATCGACCGAACGCATGCCGTATTTCGCCTTGTAGCCGTATTTGGTCTGCGCAGTAATCGCACCCGCACCACCGCTGCCGCAAAACGAGATACCAAAGGTGGCGTTTTCCGCCTTCATCACGTCACCCAGCTTCATATCTGCTGCAACACCCGGCACCACAACGGCACGGCCACCCGCTTTCTCTACGCCTGCCGCCACTTTCTGGCCTTTACCCAGACGATCGCCAATCACTACGGTAATCTGTTCCATCTTTTTCTCCTTAAAGGTTGTCTTTCGCGACTTCAAAGTGCACCGACAGCAGCCAGGCCTCTTCCTCAGGAAGATTGCCAAACTCGGCGACCACGTCGCGGGCAAGCGCCATTGACTCGGCAGATATTTCATCAAACAAGCTGGCATCGACTTCTGGTAAGGGTTCACCCGTTACCGAGCGGTGCGCCATGGCGCGAACATGCGACGTCAGCATCTGTTCCTGTACGGCGTTGGGAATAATGTTGCGTTCACGCAGCAAGGCATACACCTGCGCCAGCATGCGGTCGGCCAGTTCCACCGATTCCCCCATGTCATTCATTACAGCTCCGTTATTCACTCGTCTTACCCCGTTAATGTCTCTGAGGGTAAATTAGCGACGGAGGTTATAAGTTTGTAGCGAGTTGTTTTCCACTTCGAAGTGGAAAGGTGTGCAGCGATAGTGATCTGTGCCGCAAAAAGGGCTGGAACCACGATTTATCACCGGAAGAATGTGATTGAGATCGCAAGAGTGGGCCGCAAAATGGAAGGAAGTGCGAACAATGAATGGACGATAAAAATGAAAAAATGTGATGGGGATAGCGTTTACTTATGGGGCGTGCAGTAGCGGGGGATTTCATCCGGCCTACAGGTATGTAGGCCGGATAGCGCAGATTAGCGGAACTTCTTGTGGTTTTCGTTGCGCGTGGTTTTCAGCTCTTCCGCAACGGCTTTCGCCTCTTTAACTTTACCTTCGTTCGCCAGCTTCAGCGCGCCGTCAATCTGGCCGATCAGCGTGTCAAAGCCGTGGCGGAAA
The DNA here is from genome assembly GCF_030334285.1 of Citrobacter sp. Cf087. Taxonomy (NCBI): domain Bacteria; kingdom Pseudomonadati; phylum Pseudomonadota; class Gammaproteobacteria; order Enterobacterales; family Enterobacteriaceae; genus Citrobacter; species Citrobacter sp. Cf087. Next base: position 107,313 of record NZ_JAOWED010000029.1, on the reverse strand, counting down.
TCCTTCATCTCCGGGCTGTCCGGGGATTTGTTTTCCAGCTTCGGCGGCGTACCTTTTTGCGCGTCCAGCGCGGCTGCACGCATTTTGGTTAACGCGTCTTTCAGTTCAGTCGCATTATCCGTTTTTTCGACAATTTTCAGGTTGTCGTTGAGGATCCCCATGTCATCTTCGAGATCGGCTGCAAACGCAGAAGAACCAAGAACCAGCGTTGAAGCCGCGACGATCGCTAACAGGTGTTTACGCATTGCTCACTTCCTTTTTTATTATTAAAAATTAACGCCTTAACGAGTATTACTGCCCGGCGATTTTCATCTCCGGTAACAATACCGAACCACATTGGATATTACTGCGCGTTTCAATATCGTTCCCCACGGTCACAATATTGCGCCACATCTCTTTTAAGTTACCGGCGATGGTAATTTCGCTCACCGGATACTGAATTTCACCATTTTCGACCCAGAAGCCCGCCGCGCCGCGCGAGTAATCGCCGGTAATGCCGCTTACGCCCTGTCCCATCAGCTCAGTAACCACAAGACCTGTGCCCATCTCTTTGAGCAACTGCTCGAAGCTTAGACCTTGTCCCGGAATTCGCCAGTTGTGGATCCCGCCTGCATGCCCAGTGCTCTTCAGGCCCAGCTTACGTGCGGAATAGTTAGTCAACAGCCATTGAGTCAGCACGCCTTCTTTAATGATGTCACGGCGTTCAGTCCGTACCCCTTCACTGTCGAACGGCGACGACGCCAGTCCCTTCAGCAGGTGCGGATGTTCTTCAATAGTCAGCCATTCCGGCAGAATTTGTTTGCCCAGCGAATCCAGCAGGAAGGTGGATTTGCGGTACACCGAACCGCCGGCGATCGCGCCGACCAGGTGTCCGAACAGTCCGGTCGCCACTTCGTTGGCGAAAATCACCGGCGCTTTCATGGTGGACAGCTTACGCGGCGACAAACGAGATAAGGTGCGGCGAGCACAGTCAGCCCCTACCCACTCCGGCGTTTGCAGATCGCCCATCGCCCGGCCAATGGTGTAGGCGTAATCGCGTTCCATATCGCCATTTTCTTCCGCGATTACACAGCTGGAAAGGGAATGACGCGTGGAGCAGTAGCCCTGCAGCATGCCGTGGCTGTTACCAAACACTTTGATGCCATAGTGGCTGTTAAAGCTGCCGCCTTCGGTATTGGTGATACGCTTATCAGCCTGCAGCGCCGCCTGTTCAGCACGAGCAGCCAGTTCGATGGCTTCATCAGGGGAAACTTCCGCCGGGTGGAACAGGTCCAGATCGGGCGCATCAAAGGCCAGCAGTTCTTTATCTGCCACGCCTGCGCACGGATCCGGCGAAGTGTAACGTGCAATGTCCAGCGCAGCCTGCACGGTGCGTGCAATCGCCTGCGGGCTTAAATCGGTGGACGATGCGCTGCCCTTACGGTTCTGGTGATAAACCGTAATCCCCAGTGCACCATCGCTATTGAATTCGACGTTCTCCACTTCACCATAACGGGTGCTGACGCTAATACCCGTGGTCTTGCTCACAGCGACTTCCGCGCCATCCGACTTACCTGACGCTAATTCCAGTGCCGTCGAGACTGCTTCTTCCAGAATCTTACGCTGCGCTTCAACTTGTGAGATTACTTTCATCGCAAATGCCATAATGTAGAGAGAGTTTCTCTGAAGTCTAACAGAGAACCGTTTTTCAGTGCGCATCTTAACTGGTAACATTAGCCTCTTTTTTTAAGGAGCCTGAAATGACAAAGCAGCCCGAAGACTGGCTCGACGACGTTCCCGGTGATGACATCGAAGACGAAGACGATGAAATTATCTGGGTCAGTAAAAGTGAAATTAAACGCGATGCCGAGGAGTTAAAACGCCTGGGTGCGGAACTGGTTGATCTGGGGAAAAACGCGCTGGATAAGATCCCGCTTGATGCGGATTTACGTGCCGCCATTGAGCTGGCCCAGCGTATTAAGATGGAAGGACGTCGCCGCCAGTTGCAGTTGATTGGCAAAATGTTGCGCCAGCGCGATGTTGATCCTATCCGTCAGGCGCTGGACAAGCTGAAAAATCGCCACAACCAGCAGGTCGTTGTCTTCCATAAGCTGGAGCAACTGCGTGACCGTATGGTTGACGGTAGCGATGAAGCCATCGAAGAAGTGATGAGTCTGTGGCCTGACGCCGACCGCCAGCAACTGCGTTCGCTGGTGCGTAACGCCAGGAAAGAAAAAGCGGGCAACAAGCCGCCAAAATCTTCCCGCCAGATCTTCCAGTATCTGCGTGAACTGGCGGAAAACGAGGCCTAACCTCTTTGTCCGCCGAAAGTGCCGGATGGCGGTGCAATCACCTTATCCGGCCTACAATCCGTTAACACGTTGTAGGCCCGGTAAGCGTAGCGCCACCGGGCATTTTTTTACTCTTCCGCTTCTGCCTGAGCTTTCTTCGCCAGGCCATCCAGCAGTTTTTGATGAATACCACCAAATCCGCCGTTGCTCATCACCAGAATGTGATCGCCTGGCTGCGCGGTTTTCACCACCATATCTGCCAGGGCATCAACATCGCCACTCCAGTGTGCCGGCTGAACGCAGGCTTCAGCGACTTCGGCTACCTGCCACGGAATATGCGGAGGTTGCAGCAGGAACACTTCGTCCGCACGGCCTAACGACGGCGCCAGATCGTCTTTGCACAGGCCCATTTTCATGGTGTTCGAGCGAGGCTCCAGCACTGCGATGATGCGCGCCGTACCGCCCACTTTACCGCGCAACGCCGCAAGCGTTGCCAGAATGGCCGTCGGGTGATGGGCAAAATCGTCATACACCGTCACGCCATTGGCTTCACCGCGCAGCTCGAGACGACGACGGGCGTTAATGAATGAACCGAGCGCATTAGCTGCATCTGCAGGCACGACGCCCACATGGCGCGCGGCCGCAATCGCCATCAGACCGTTATGCATATTGTGCTCGCCCACCAGGCCCCACTTCACTTCACCGACTTTTTCACCGTCCAGCCATACTTCCCACTCAGAAGCATCGGTGGTCAGTTTTTTCGCCTGCCAGTGACCTTGTTCGCCCACCAGTTCTTGTTCGCTCCAGCAGCCCATCGCCATCGTTTGTTTCAGATTGATGTCGTTTTCCGGGTAGATGATGCGTCCCTGGCCCGGCACGATACGCACCAGATGGTGGAACTGTTTCTGGATCGCTTTCAAATCGTCAAAGATGTCCGCGTGATCGAACTCAAGGTTGTTGAGGATCAGCGTACGCGGGCAGTAATGCACGAATTTAGAACGCTTGTCGAAGAACGCGCAGTCGTACTCATCCGCTTCAATCACGAAGAAGTCGCTTTCGCCCAGACGCGCAGAAACCTCGAAGTTACCCGGTACGCCGCCGATCACAAAGCCAGGCTTATAGCCGCAGGCTTCGAGGATCCAGGTCGCCATTCCGGCGGTGGTGGTTTTGCCGTGCGTACCCGCAACCGCCAGTACCCAGCGGTCGCGCAATACAAAGTCATGCAGCCACTGCGGACCAGACATGTACGGAATGTTCTTCTCGAGAACCGCTTCCACACACGGATTACCACGGGTCATGGCATTGCCGATGATCACTAAGTCCGGCTGCGGGTCGAGCTGGCTGGCATCGTAACCCTGAATCAGATCAATGCCTTGCTTCTCAAGTAAGGTACTCATCGGCGGATACACATTGGCGTCCGAACCGGTTACTTCATGACCGAGCGAGCGCGCCAGCATCGCCAGACCGCCCATGAAAGTGCCACAAATTCCCAAAATATGAATGCGCATACGTCACTATCCTTTTTTAATCTGGGGGCCATTTTACGCACATGTCCGGCAAGTGAGAAACGCATTTCAGGATATTCCGCAGTTTGCTGGCGCGATTCACCTAAGCGCAACAATGGAAATATTTGTTAATATTGTTGCGGTCGCTTTACTCCACATAAATTGCAGGGAAAGTGTTATGAAAACGTTAGGTGAATTTATTGTCGAAAAGCAGCACGAGTTTTCTCATGCTACCGGTGAACTCACTGCTTTGTTGTCGGCAATAAAGCTGGGCGCCAAGATCATCCACCGCGATATCAACAAGGCCGGTCTGGTCGATATCCTGGGTGCCAGCGGTGCTGAGAACGTGCAGGGAGAGGTTCAGCAAAAACTCGATCTGTTCGCGAACGAAAAACTGAAAGCTGCACTGAAGGCGCGCGACATTGTGGCGGGCATTGCCTCGGAAGAAGAAGATGAAATCGTCGTCTTTGAAGGCTGTGAACACGCTAAATACGTTGTGCTAATGGATCCGCTGGATGGCTCATCCAACATCGATGTTAACGTCTCTGTCGGTACGATTTTCTCTATTTACCGCCGCGTAACCCCAGTCGGCACACCGGTCACGGAAGAGGATTTCCTGCAACCGGGCAACAAGCAGGTTGCTGCAGGTTACGTGGTTTATGGTTCTTCCACCATGCTGGTGTACACCACCGGCTGTGGCGTGCACGCCTTCACCTACGATCCTTCTCTGGGCGTATTCTGCCTCAGCCAGGAACGTATGCGCTTCCCGGCGAAAGGCAGCACGTACTCCATTAACGAAGGTAACTACATCAAATTCCCGAACGGCGTGAAGAAGTACATTAAATTCTGCCAGGAAGAAGATAAGTCAACCCAGCGCCCGTACACCTCGCGCTACATTGGCTCTCTGGTTGCCGACTTCCATCGCAATCTGCTGAAAGGCGGGATCTACCTGTACCCAAGCACTGCCAGCCACCCGGAAGGGAAACTGCGTCTGCTGTATGAATGCAACCCAATGGCCCTGCTGGCCGAGCAAGCGGGCGGCAAGGCGAGCGACGGTAAAAATCGTATTCTGGATATCATCCCGGAAAGCCTGCACCAGCGCCGCTCCTTCTTCGTGGGTAACGACCATATGGTTGAAGATGTAGAACGCTTTATCCGCGAGTTCCCGGACGCGTAAGCGCAACATCCGGCCTACAGCACGCTGCAGGCCGGATAAGCGAAGTGCCATCCGGCACAATACGGTGATATTGCCGGATGGCGGCGTAAACGCCTTTATCCGGCCTACGCACGGTTAGGCTGTCTGTAGCTTAAATACGGCCATTGCTTCGATTAGCGCTGAAGACTGTTCTTCCAGCGAGCGGGTAGCCGCTGACGACTGCTGTACCAGCGCCGCATTTTGCTGCGCCGTTTCATCCATCTGAATCACCGCAATATTCACCTGCTCTATGCCGCGACTCTGTTCCTGGGACGCACTGGCAATTTCACGCATCAGTTTGGTCATGCGCATGACTTCATTGGCAATCTCATCCATGGTTTCGCCCGCCTGCTGCGCCAGCTCACTACCTTCCCCTACGTGGGTGTGTGAATCACTGATTAACGTGCGGATCTCTTTGGCCGCCTCGGCGCTGCGGCTGGCCAGATTACGTACTTCACCTGCAACAACCGCAAAGCCCCGCCCCTGCTCACCGGCGCGCGCCGCTTCAACGGAAGCGTTGAGCGCCAGGATATTGGTCTGGAAAGCAATACCGTCGATTACGCTGAGGATGTCGGCGATTCGGCTGGAGCTGCCGGAAATATCGCGCATTTTCTCGATCACATAGCACACCATTTCGCTACCGCGATCGGCGGTATCCGACACCGATTTTGCCAGTTGGTGAGCCTGTTCCGCGTTCTGCGCATTCTGTTTCACCGTCGCCGTGAGTTCTTCCATGCTGGCGGCGGTCTGCTCCAGTGAAGTGGCTGTCGATTCAGTGCGTTGCGCCAGATGCTGGTTCCCGGCCGTCAGTTCACGACTGCCAATATCAATTTGCGAACTGGCATCGCGTACGCGTTGTACCGAGTCACCCAGCGCATGGCGCATGTCATCCATTGCCGCGTTCAGTCGGTTGAATTCAGCGCTGGCCGACAGCGTGGTAACCGGTGATAAATCCCCCGTCGCCAGACGTTCCAGTTGCTCAACCATATTATCCAGCGGTTTGAGAAACTTATTTCGCAGCATAAACCAAATAACCGCCAGCAATGCGATAGCAGCCAACATCGCAGCGCTCATAATACCGTGATAAATCAATGAGGTAATGACACGCGTCGAGGCATATAGCCCCATACCACCGGTCAGTAACAGAAGGAAAGTCAGCAAAGACAATAACACCAACAAACTTGATCGAATTGAAAGGGATTTTGGCATCGTTATATTTCCGGTTGTAGGGTTAAAACAGACCTGTACAGAACCTATCGACTACAACCGGAAAAAGTTTAGGTATTTAAATGTTTTGTGCAAAATCATGATGTTACTTTGGTGTTGCCGCCGTACCCACTCGGGTAACCGGCGAGCTTTGACGATTTTCCCAAAGCACCGTCAGACCGCGTTGTAACGCTATAAAAATAAACAATAAAATGCCAATCGCGATCTTCGTCCACCAGGAACTTAATGTGCCATCAAAATTAATGTAGGTCTGGATTAACCCCTGAATGGCGACGCCAAACAACGTACCCAACACCGTTCCCACGCCGCCGCTTAGCAGCGTTCCGCCAATCACCACTGAGGCAATCGCATCCAGCTCAACGCCAACGCCCGCCAGCGCATAACCCGCCTGGGTGTAAATGGAAAACACAATGCCGGCAAGCGTCGCCAGCCCGGTAGACAGCATATAAATGCGGATCGTTGTGCTGCGAGTAGAAATGCCCATCAGGTTAGCAGAGGTGGCGTTGCCGCCAATGGCATAAACCTGATTACCAAAGCGCGTACGGTGCGCAAGGAAGATGCCAATCACCACCACGCCCAGCATTAACAACCCCATCGCGCTCAGGCGACCGCCGCCAGGAATTTTCCATGCCAGACTGGAGAGCGTGTCATAAATCGGATGGTTAATTGGGATCGACTCTTCAGAGACCAGATAGCTGACGCCGCGCAGGAAAAACATTCCCGCCAGCGTAATAATGAATGCTGGGATCTTCAGCGCATCAATCAGTAACCCCATAAACGCGCCAAACGCGCAGCCCATCAGCAAAATCAGGGGGAACGCCAGCAGCGGGGAAATACCCCAATAGCCAATGGCCTTCGCCAAAAATACGCCGGTAAACGCGATCACCGAGCCAACGGAAAGGTCGATCCCGCCAGAGAGGATCACGAAGGTCATGCCCACGGCAATAATCCCTAAAAAAGCGTTATCGGTCAGGATATTGCAAATCACCCGGGTGGAAGCAAAAGCTGGAAACTGCGTCAGGCAGTAAAGGTAGCCCAGCACAAACACGCCGAGGGTGATCATCAGCGGTAAATTACGTTTTATCATGACCACGCACTCCTTTTATCAGGCTGATAAAGCGTTGTGATTGCACGACCAGCACACACAACACCACCACGGCTTTGACCACCTGATTCAGTTCCGGCTGGAAGCCCGACAGCAAAATCCCGGTGTTCATGCCCTGAATAATCAACGCGCCTACCACCGACAGCAGCAGGTTAAAGCGCCCGCCCATTAGCGAACCGCCGCCGATAACCACCGCCAGAATGGCATCTAACTCCAGCCATAATCCGGCGTTATTGGCGTCTGCCCCACGAATATCCGCCGTGACGATAATGCCAGCGATAGCCGCGCACAGGCCGCTCAGCACATAGGTGAGCATCACGATAATGCGGGTGTTCACCCCAGCGTTTTTTGCCGCACGAATGTTGATACCCACCGCTTCGATAAACATACCCAGCGCCGTTTTCCGCGTCAGCAGCCAGAACACCACCAGCGTGAGCAGTGCAATAATTACCGGCGTAGGGAACAGTAAGAGCGAGCCGCTACCAAACCACGACAGCTCGGGCGAGTTGAAAGTGACGATTTGCCCGGAAGTGATAAGCTGCGCCACTCCACGCCCGGCCACCATCAGGATTAGCGTGGCGACAAACGGTTGGATCTTGAGTATGGCCACCAGAATCCCATTCCACAGCCCAGCCAGAATGCCGGAGCCTAAGGCGGCAAGCAGCACCACCGGTAGACTGTGCCCGGCCACCGTCATCGCCGCAGTAGTGGCGCCAGCAATAGCCATGACGGCCCCCACGGAAAGGTCGATGCCGCCGGTGGCAATCACCAGCGTCATACCAATCGCCAACAGCGCCACGGGAGCGGCGCGGTTGAGAATATCAATCGGGCTACCAAACAGCCGACCATCCTGCAAAATCACCTGGTAGAAGTGCGGGGCGACCAGGCTATCCACCAGCAGCACCAGCAGTAGCGCCACCAGTTGTGGCATCCCCTTTGGCCAACGGAACCGCCGTTTAGGCGGATTGGATTGAGGGAGAGATTGAGGCATCACCATAGTCTCCTTAGGCCGCAATGGCGTTCATGATCGCCGGTACGGACAGTTCAGCCAGTGGGATCTCGGCCACTTGTTTGCGATCGCGCATAATAATGACCCGATCGGCATAGCCCACTAACTCTTCCAGTTCGGATGAAATGACCAGCAGCGCCAGACCATCCGCGCACAGCGTTTCGATCAGGCGGATGATCTCCGCATGCGCGCCGACGTCGATCCCACGCGTGGGTTCATCGAGGATCAGGAACTGCGGTTTGGTCAGTAACCAGCGCGAGAGCAACACTTTTTGCTGATTGCCGCCGGAGAGAAACTCGATCGGCTGTTCAGCGTTGGGGGTGCGAATTCCGAGCTGGCGGATAAAACGCTCGGCAATCTCGTTTTGTTCTTTCCGTGGGATAGGCCGCAGCCAGCCGCGCTGCGCCTGCAATGCCAGAATGATGTTTTCCCGCACCGAAGCGGCGGCAATAATGCCATCCGTTTTGCGATCCTCCGGACAGAAACCGATCCCCAGACACGAAGCCTGATGCGGCGATCGCAAGGTCTGCGGTTTGCCTTTGATCAGCGCACTTCCGCTGTCGGCGGGTTTAATACCGAAGATCACCTCTGCCGTTTCCGTTCGCCCGGATCCCAGCAGTCCTGCGAGACCGACGATCTCACCGGGACGCACCTGTAGATCAAACGGCGCGATGGTGCCTTTTTTGCCAAAGTCGCTAAAGGCCGCCACCGGCTTATCGCTAAGCAATGTGCGGCCCGCACGCTGTAGCGCATGGGTATCCAGTTCGCGACCCAGCATCATTTTGACCAGTTCAATTTGCGGTAATTCCCGGGTTTCACGGCAGCCAACGAAGCCGCCGTTACGCAGAACGGTGATGCGATCGCTGACCTGATAAACCTGATCGAGGAAATGAGTGACGAAGATCAGGCTGACGCCCCGATCGCGCAGATGACGCATCAGGCCGAACAGCATTTCAACTTCCTGGGTATCGAGGCTGGCGGTCGGCTCATCGAGGATCAGCACTTTCGCGGAGAGATCGATCGCCCGACAGATGGCGACGATTTGTTGCATCGCCACGGAAAAGCGGTTCAGCGGCTCACGCACGTCAAGGGAAAAACCGTATGACGCCATCAGCTCCGTCGCGCGTTTTTCCATCTGCTTGCGCTGAAGCAGGCCAAAACGCCGCGGCTCACGGCCAATAAATAAGTTATCGGCGACCGACATATTGGGCAGCAGGTTCACTTCCTGGTACACGGTGCCAATCCCCAGTTGCTGGGCATGGGCGGTGTTTTTGGGGGAGATCGGTTGGCCTTCGAGCCAGATAGTGCCGCGATCTGCATGGTAAACGCCGGTCAGCGCTTTGATGAGCGTCGATTTGCCGGCTCCGTTTTCCCCCAGCAGCGCCATAATTTCACCGCGACGCAAGCTGAAATCCACGTTATCCAACGCTTTGACGCCGGGAAAGAACTTGCTTAATCCTTCGGTGCGGAGGATTTCCTGATGTTGGTCGGTGGTCATGATTCCCCCTGCATCACGCCGGATGGCGCTACGCTTATCCGGCCTACAAAAGAGCGTAATGTAGGCCGGGCAAGCGCAGCCCCCCGGCATTTTCATGAAGGCTTAGTAGCCCATGTTTTTCTTCTTCTCTAACTCTTCTTTCGCCGTATCCGGCAGATAAAGGATCGACTTGGTAATGGTCAGCTTCTCAGGCATCGTGCCGTCTTTTTTGAATTTCTCCAGCGCGTCGAATGCCGGACCGGCCATATTCGGCGTCAGTTCGACGCTGGCGTTGGCTTCACCGTCAATCATCGCTTTGTAGATATCCGGTACGCCGTCGATAGAACCGGTGAGAATATCTTTGCCGGGTTTCAGGCCCGCTTCTTTGATCGCCTGGATAGCACCGATCACCATGTCATCGTTGTGGGCGTAAACCATGCAGATGTTCTTGCCGTTGTTTTCTGCTTTGATAAAGCTCTCCATCACTTCTTTCCCTTTACTGCGGGTGAAGTCACCGGACTGAGAACGGATAATTTTGATGTTTGGCGCACTGGCGATGGCTTCAGCAAAGCCTTTTTTACGATCGATCGCCACGCTGGCCCCGACGGTCCCTTGCAGCTCAACGACGTTACACGGCTTGCCGTCCACTTGTTTAATCAGCCAGTCGCCGATCAATTTGCCTTCCAGCACGTTGTCGGCGGTGACAGTGGTCATATAGAGAGATTTGTCTTTTACATCGATGGAACGATCAAGCAAAAAGACCGGAATGTCGGCATCTTTCGCTTCTTTTAAAACCGGCTCCCAACCTGTTGCCACGACCGGCGCAATAAAGATGGCGTCGACGCCCTGCGCAACAAATGAGCGAACTGCTTTAATCTGGTTTTCCTGCTTTTGTTGGCCATCAGCGATTTTCAGCGTAATTCCCCGCTTTTCGGCCTCGCTTTTCGCGACGTTGGTTTCTGCTGCGCGCCAGCCGGATTCAGAGCCAACCTGCGAAAATCCTACGGTTAAAGGGGCTGCCATTGCCATAGACGACATGGCTGCCGAAACTGCTGTGACTAAAAGTAAGCGCTTCCACATAAGTGCGTCCTCGTAGGGTGATTATTGTTGGTTAATTAACCGTTGCGAAAAAACTATAGACAATTGAGCATGTAACGGATTGCGTTACATCACACTTCAAAAAAGTAAATAAAACGTTAATCACAACTTTGTAATCGCTTTCATCTCGCTATGAAAAATGCGGCTGAAGATATGGATTTTTCTGTCACGAGAGAGAGGCGAAAAGAAGAAAATGCACGCAGAGAAAGCGAAAACAAGCGGAGACATTCCGCGCGAGTTGGCTATAATACCCGCCACTTGTTTGCCATAGCTTATTTAAAGGAAACAGACATGAGCTTACTCAACGTCCCTGCCGGTAAAGACCTGCCGGAAGATATCTACGTTGTTATCGAGATCCCTGCTAACGCAGATCCGATCAAATACGAAGTTGACAAAGAGAGCGGCGCCCTGTTCGTTGACCGCTTCATGTCCACCGCGATGTTCTATCCGTGCAACTACGGTTACATCAACCACACCCTGTCTCTGGACGGTGACCCGGTAGACGTTCTGGTCCCGACTCCGTACCCGCTGGAGCCAGGTTCAGTGATTCGTTGCCGTCCGGTTGGCGTACTGAAAATGACCGACGAATCCGGTGAAGATGCGAAACTGGTTGCGGTACCGCACACCAAGCTGAGCAAAGAATACGATCACATCAAAGATGTGACCGACCTGCCGGAACTGCTGAAAGCGCAGATCACCCACTTCTTCGAGCACTACAAAGACCTCGAAGCTGGCAAATGGGTAAAAGTTGACGGTTGGGACAACGCTGAAGCTGCTAAAGCTGAAATCGTTGCTTCCTTCGAGCGCGCGAAGAAGTAATTCTTACTTTTGATGCTTAGCCCCGCATGTCGGGGCTTTTTTGTGCCCAAATGCGAGTGCAACGGGCACATAAAACAACGCCACCCGAGGGTGGCGTGTTCACATCAGTACTGGTCTCTGTCTAACCAGTTACCGCTTTCAATCAGCGTTAAGCCATCAACCGGACGTTGGTACACGTACATCCATGCACTTCCGTACGGCGTTTGAATTAACTGGCGTGCGTATTCACCGCCGCGGGTACGCAGAGCGTCAAGCTCTGCCAGCGTGGCGTTATCAATACGATAAACTTCCCCGTGTACTGTTCCATTTCCCGGAACCGCGCCTGGATAGTGGCCCAGGCTGTACAACTGGTAGTTATCGATACTGAAATTTCCCAGCAACAGGGCATTGGTCATCCAGTGGCTGTTGCCTTGTTTGGTTCGTAAACTGCCGTAGACAAATATTCGCATTGCTAAAACTCGAACTGATAGAGCAAATCAAGTGCCTGATCTACGCCAGACACTGCTTCCAGATATAGCTTAGGCATCAGACGATAACGTAGCGTGAGTGTCGCTAAGGAGTCAAATATACCCACACCATATTTCACCTGCAGACCTGGCAGTACGTATCCGCTGACAACCACCTGAGATGAGTCGCCCACCCCTTGCGTGTCCAGTGCCAGATTGCTTACGCCAAATGTCTCCCCGATTTTACCCACAACCTGACCACTTTGTGCAACCCCCAGACCAATAAGCATTGAGGTCATCGCTGCGCTATCGCTCTGCTCGCTATCCAGCCCTTGTCCGCGTAGCAGGTAGGAAAGCGCCATTTGCTGCGACATTGCCGGGTCAGAGAAGATCTCCGCCTTCGGTTCATCGGCGGTACCAGTGACGCGAACGCCAGCGATCACGTCGTCTTCGGTGGCATCAGGGTTACGAATCGCTTCGATGTTGAGCAACGGCTGATCCGGCGGACCGGAGAACAACAGCTCGCCCTTACGCACAATCAGATCCTGACCATAGGCATGGAAGCGACCGCTCGGAATATTAATTTGTCCGTTCAGCCCCAGTCCCTGCTTATCCTGCACCACTTTCAGATCGCCCGTCAGACGCGCTTTCAGACCAAAGGCGTCAAGACGCACGTTGTTACCGACGTGGATGTTCAGGTTGCTGTTGATCGGAATGCCGGCGGTCTGCGGTTTCTCGGGCTGCAGATTGTTGTTAAGCATGACCATATCGCTGGACACCCCTACTGCGCTCTCCGGCAGGTCGTGTACCACGATACGCGCCCACGGCACATCCACGTTGCCATCGAGGGTGAACAGGCTTGGCGTGGCTTCAAAGACCACGTCCGGCGAGACATCCAGGCGGACCATTGGCGGTACGGTAATACGTACCCTACTGCCTTTAGCCGCGACGCGCGCCCGCCAGTTGTCTATCTGACTCCAGTCGGCATCGCCGCTCAGGTTAATTTCTCCCTGCTGCGTACGCACCACACCCGCCAGCGTTGAGCGTGTTCCTGTGAAGTTAACGGCTAACTGGCTTGGCTGCATGTCAAACGGCATAAAGTTACCGTCTATATCCAGACCGCTCAGTTGCAGCTGTCCGAGCAACTGCGGGCTTTGCACATCGCCGCCCAGCCGCAGGTTGGCGTTGATCATCCCTGCCGCTTTTTCACCGCGCGAGAAGATGGGGTTCACCATCGCCAGATTGAAGTTGCGAATATTGACGTTACCGCCCAGATTACGGCGCCCTTGCGGGTCTGTTACCTGCACCTGTCCGTCAAACTGTCCGTTGTTGGTCAGACGAATCAGCCAGCCCAGCTCGGCACGGTTATTGTGCAGGTCGGCGGTGAGATTCAACGTTTCAAACGCCACGGGGAGCGGTGCATCATTCACGCTTTGCGTGACCTTCACGTTACGTCCGCTCAGGGTGACCTGCCCCTGTGGCAGCCCCTCTTTGGTGGTGTCCCAACTCACATCGGCTTTACCGGTGAACACACCGCTGGCCTGGGTTGTCTCCGGCATAAACGGTTTTAGCATCGCCAGGTCGAAGCGGTTTAGATTCACCACCGCGCGCCCTTCCGCACCCGCATCAATCGTCTGTGGTACGCACAGCTCCGCATTCGGGTTGTTCCAGCAGTGCGGTCCGATACTAATTTTTTGTTCCTGATTACGGTAATCCAGCGCGATAGCCCGGTTGAGCGACCACGGACCAACCGGCGTCTGGAAGCGGGTATTGCTTAACTCTCCTTTCCAGCGCTGTTCTTTGCGATCAAAGCTCCCGGCAAGATCCAGTTGCCCGGAAACCGGTTCCCCCTGAATGCGCAACTGCAGCTCGTGCTGCTTTTCACTGCCTTTGGCGTTGAGCGTCACCAGGCCAATATTCACGTCAGGTTGTACAATCCGCTCTACGCGAACATTAAGATTACCGGCGATTTGCTCGGCCGATTTAACATCCCCTTCAACACGTACCTGAGCAACGGAAAGTTCCTGCCAGCGCAGACCACGGGCGGTAATATCCGCCAGCAGCTGTGGTGCTTCAACCGTACCGCGAACTTTTACCAGCCCTTTCGCCGTACCACCCAGCCCCGGCAGCGCGTTATCCAGGCTTGGGGCATCAATCGTCGCGTCGAGGTTGAGGTCTTTAACCCCCAGTTCACCTTTTACGTCCGCACTGTTGCGTCCCAGTTCCAGATGCAGGCCCGGGATCGTCCACTGCAGGTAGCTGTTCCCCTTCAGCGAACCGTTCACATTGACCTTATTCTGCTTCACGTTGCCGGTCAGCTTCAGCTCGGGAACCTCCATCTGCCAGCTTCCGCCGTACAGACTGCCGCGAGTTTTCACCAGGCCATTCAGTTTTGACGGCCAGTCCGGGATCGCTTTTGCGGTGTTGATACCATCCAGCGTTAGCTCCCCGCGCCAGCTGATCGCCTGCTGCCAGTCCACCAGCGCTTTCAGCTCGGTTTTCCCTTCCAGTGCCGCAACGCTGAGTTTGTCGAGATTGATCTGCTGCTCGTTGCCTTTGGCGTCCAGCGTGATGGTAGCCGGTGGAATATCCTGACCTTTCACGGCGGTACGCATCGACAGTGTATAGTCGGTCATCTTACCGGTCAGTTTGAGTTTGATGTCATCGGCCTGGAACTGTTTCTCACCGGTAAACGGCCAGTAAACCTGCTTACTCACCACCTCAATGTTGAGCGGTAATCCGGCTTCAGCCAGACGCGTCTGTGCACGCAGGTCCATATCCACCGGACCAGACAGATTGACGCCGACTTCCAGCTGCTCGCGCAGCGCGCCGCCGACCTTCAGCTTCACCTTTTCGCCTTTTAATGGGTCGATGTTTAGCGTGCTGTTTAACGTAATATCAACCGGCCACGTGTCGGTCAGTTGCGCCGTGCCGCTGGCTTTTACCGTTCCCTGATTCGAGTCGATGTCCAGCGCGTCGAGCTTCATGTTGCCGTCAATGCTGCTCACTTTTAGCAGCATGTTATGGACCGTTAAATCCCTATCTCCGGTCACGCGCAGCTGCTCGCCGCGAAACTCTTCAATATTGAGATTGAGCGGCAGATGGACATCGGTAATTTCCGGCAGTACCGGCTGTGAGAACAGATCTTTTAGCGTTTCGCCGAGCGGCTTTTCATCCGGCTGCGGGTTTTGAATCTTCGGTTCGACAACCTCTTCCTGCGCCACTTCCGCCACTTTGGGCAGAGCAATCAGCAGCCCCTGTAATGACGTTGGCTTCAACGTCAGCGTTTTTTCCTGCCAGTTCAGGCCGGAGGTAAAATCCAGCACCGAAACCGTGGTGTCATCGATTTTGATATTGATGTTGTTAAGCGCCACGCGTGAAAGCGTGATGGGGTAAGGCGTGGAAAGGTTAAGCGGACCGCTCTCTTCTTCCTCATCCGGCGCGGATGGCGGCATCTTTTTGCTGTCGATCGCCACATTGATGTTTTTCAGTGCCAGATCGTTGACGCACAGACTGCTGTCCCACAGGCAGTTAAGCCCCACAGCCAGATGCACTTCGCCGGCATTCACCGCCACGCCAGGCTGGTCATAACGAATATTTTTCAGTGATAAATCCCGCCAGCCGCCGGTGACCTGACCAATCTCCAGCCCCGGAACCCAACGATTAGCTGCTTTGAAGATCAGATGCAGGCCCGAGGTGGTACCGACGAGGAACGCCACCGTGCCTAACAACAGCAGGATAAAAATCAGCACGCCGAGGCTTATCTTCTTCCATAAACTCATAATTCAGGCCCCAGACCGATGTAAAACTGTAAACCATGTTCATCTTTGTCGCCGACCGGGACGGCAAAGTCGAGCTTGATAGGCCCCACTGGTGATTGCCAGCGTACGCCGACCCCGGCACCGGTTTTGAAATCGCTTCGGCGAATATCGCTGACCGCTTCACCGCTATCGACAAACATCGCGCCCCACCATTTACCGGTCACGTTGTACTGGTATTCCAGCGAGCCAGTTGCCAGCTTGGAGGCCCCTTTCAGCTTGCCGTCGCTACCTTCCGGCGAAATAGATTTGTATTTATAGCCGCGAATACTGCGATCGCCCCCGGCGAAGAAACGCAGGTCCGGCGGTACTTTGTCGAAGTCTCCGGTCTCAATCCAGCCGAGGTTGCCGCGCATCACAAAGCGATGGCGATCGTACAGCGTGCGGATCCAGACGTTTTGCGCCTGGAAAACGGAGAAATCAACATCTGACCCCCAGGCGGTGTTGGAGTAATCAATAGAATAACGCTGAGAGTCGCCCCAGACAGGCATCAAGCCGCCGCGTGAACGCGTCCGGCTGATCATCACGCCCGGATAGAGCAGCATAGTGGTGTTGGTGACGTTACCCTGGGTAAAGTGGTCGAGGCTCCAGCGCAGGTTAATCGCGCGCTGCCAGCCGCTGGAGAGGTCCCAGTAGCGGGAAACCGCAAGCGTCGTGGAGTCCTGCTCGGTATCGTTTAAATCGGTACGCTTAAAGCCGCCTTGCACCAGGTAATACTGTTCCAGCGGGTTCTTTAACAGCGGCATTTTATAGCTGAAATCAAGAACCTGCTCTGGCGCAGAGATGCTGGCGCTGGTCGTCAGGCTGTGGCCGTAGGAGTTCATCCACGGCTTTTTCCACGAGGTCTTCACCCGTGGTCCAACATCAGTTGAATAACCGACCCCGGTTTCGATGGTGTTTTCGGTGCGCGGTGAGACCACGCCTTTCAGCGGCAGCACTTTGGTTTTGCGGGCTTTATCAAACTCCGGCGCGACGACCACGGAGTTAAACCATCCGGTCGCCGACAGACGACGGTTCAGTTCGCCCAGATCTTTCGACTCGTACTCTTCACCTTCTTTAAAGGGCACCAGATTTTGCAGATACTCATCGCGAATTTGCGAGCCTTCAAAGGTGACATGTCCAAAGCGATAGCGTTCACCGCTGTTGTAATCGATATCCCAGAACGCCTGGCGGCGCTCAAGCGCTATTCCAAGCTGGCTTTTATTAAATTCACTGTCGAAATAACCTTTGCGCAGCGCCACGCTGGTGAGTGACTTTTTGAAGTTGTCATAGTCCCCCTGATTCAGCACGGTGCCGATTGCCGGGCGCGTTTTCAACAGATCCAGATAATCTTTATCCGTACGCGCGCCACCACGCAAAATCACCTCGGTGCCACCAATCAGCACCGGCTCGCCGGGGGTCACTTTGGCGATCAGCACCTGGCGGCCTTTCGCCGGCGGTGGACGTAGTTCAAAATCAATAGTCGGCTCAAAGTAGCCCAGCGCTTTTAGCCCTTCGCGGATGGCATCATCAACGCGCGCACGAAAGCGTCGGTCTGGAGTGACTTCATCACTTTGAATCGTGGACAGCTGCGCACGGACGTTTTTCTCCAGCGGTCCTGATAATCCTTCGACCTGTAAGCGAACATTCGCGGCGGCGGCGGAGCCACTTAAGCACAGTAATCCCACCCAACATAACTGACGGATATGTGGCACATTTTCTCCTGAATATCCTTTTTTCCCACCCCTGGAAAAAAATACTATGCCGTTCCTCGGCTTAACAAAAAATCAACAATAAGAGTTGAAAAACAGACGACAACCCAAATATTTCTTATGTTTAACTCTAGACGTATTCACGCCGTTTATTGTGGGCAAAGACGCGTCTCGTTACAACCTTAACCCAAATGACTGATTTCGGGAGAACGGCCATGAGTTTATTTGATAGAAAGCATCTTGTTACTCAAGCAGATGCGCTACCTGGACGCAACACCCCGATGCCAGTGGCAACGCTGCATGCGGTTAACCAACATTCGATGACCAACGTGCCCGACGGTATGGAGACCGCTTATTTCGCCATGGGATGTTTCTGGGGCGTTGAGCGTTTATTCTGGTCATTACCCGGTGTATACAGCACGGCAGCCGGATACACCGGCGGCTACACCCCAAACCCAACCTATCGGGAAGTGTGTTCTGGCGACACCGGGCATGCCGAAGCGGTACGCATCGTCTATGACCCGCATGTTATCAGCTACGAACAACTGCTGCAGGTGTTCTGGGAAAATCACGATCCGGCGCAGGGCATGCGTCAGGGGAACGACCAGGGTACGCAGTATCGCTCCGCCATTTACCCGTTAACGCCGGAACAAACCGCTGCCGCACAGGCCAGCCTTGAGCGTTTTCAGGCAGCTATGACCGCCGCAGGCGACGAGCGCACCATTACCACAGAAATCACTACGGCAACGCCTTTCTACTATGCCGAGGACGATCACCAGCAATATCTGCATAAAAATCCTTATGGATATTGTGGCATTGGCGGAATTGGCGTTTGCCTGCCGCCACAAGGATAATTTCCCCCCTCTGGCGACTTTACAGTACCTTACGCTATACTAGCTTCTGAAATTACCGGTCCACTCCCTTCGGACCGGTTTTCATTGAATATTCCATTGGATTTATACTCTATGGATTTCGAGTTGCAGGCAGGCGGCAAACTCGTGAATCCCCAGGAGCATAGATAACTATGTGACTGGGGTGAATGAGTGCAGCTAACGCACCTGCAGCTTGAAAGACGACGAGTATCAACTTCTCCCTTCCGAGGATCTGACCTTAACGGTCGGATAAGATATGTTAAACAGTATTTTAGTCATTCTCTGCCTGATCGCCGTGAGTGCGTTTTTCTCGATATCTGAGATCTCGCTTGCTGCATCACGCAAAATAAAACTTAAACTGCTTGCCGATGAAGGCAACGTAAACGCACAACGTGTTTTGAAGATGCAGGAAAACCCCGGCATGTTTTTTACCGTCGTGCAAATTGGCCTTAACGCGGTCGCCATTCTCGGCGGTATCGTCGGTGATGCAGCATTCTCCCCGGCGTTTTACAGCCTTTTCTCGAAGTACTTCGCTCCAGAGCTGTCCGAACAGTTAAGCTTTATTCTGTCATTCTCGCTGGTTACTGGCCTGTTCATCCTGTTCGCGGATTTAACCCCGAAACGCATCGGTATGATTGCGCCAGAAGCTGTGGCTTTGCGTATCATCAACCCGATGCGCTTCTGCCTGCTGGTCTTCCGCCCGCTGGTGTGGTTCTTTAACGGTCTGGCAAACAACATTTTCCGTCTGTTTAAGATCCCAATGGTGCGAAAAGATGACATCACCTCAGACGACATTTACGCCGTGGTCGAAGCCGGTGCGCTGGCGGGTGTTCTGCGCAAACAGGAGCATGAGCTGATTGAAAATGTGTTCGAACTGGAATCGCGTACCGTCCCGTCTTCAATGACCTCGCGCGAGAATATTATCTGGTTCGATCTCCATGAAGATGAGCAAAGCCTGAAGAACAAGGTGGCGGAACATCCGCACTCCAAATTCCTGGTGTGTAACGAAGATATCGACCACATCATTGGTTATGTCGATTCAAAGGATCTCCTCAACCGCGTACTGGCGAACCAAAGCATGGCGCTGAACAGCGGCGTACAGATCCGCAATACGCTGATCGTCCCGGACACGCTGACGCTCTCTGAAGCACTGGAAAGCTTCAAAACCGCAGGCGAAGACTTTGCCGTCATCATGAACGAGTATGCGCTGGTGGTGGGAATTATCACGCTTAACGACGTGATGACCACGCTGATGGGTGATTTAGTTGGCCAGGGTCTGGAAGAGCAGATTGTGGCGCGTGATGAGAACTCATGGTTGGTTGATGGCGGTACGCCGATTGATGACGTTATGCGCGTGCTGGATATCGACGAGTTCCCGCAGTCCGGCAACTATGAAACCATCGGCGGCTTTATGATGTTCATGCTGCGTAAAATCCCGAAACGCACCGACTCGGTGAAGTATTCTGGCTACAAATTTGAAGTGGTGGATATCGATAACTACAAGATCGATCAGCTGCTGGTGACGCGTCTGGACAGCAAACCTACTGTTCTGGTACCAAAACTGCCAGATGCAAAAGAAGAGGCAAAGGCGTCGTAACGCCTTACAGAAACATCAACGGCTCCTGTCCAGGAGCCGTTTTTTTAACTACTGCATAGCACTTGATCAAGCCATCTCAGTTTGCAGACGCAAGACCTGACGGTTAACTTCGGACATCACGGAAAAATGCAGCTTGTCCTTCACTTTTGGGATAAGAATCTTACCCTTATCAAATTCAAAAGCGCCTACATCCTTGATATATAACCGTCCACGAAACAGGATCTTCACGTACTTCGCCACCTGCAGCGGGTTGTATCGTTGGAAAATTTTCATTGTTGTCTCCTGCTGAGCATTACGCCTTTGCGGTACCACAATCGGTCCGACAATCCTCAGGCGCAAATTTTAATGCCCTATGACTATAGACTATCTCGTTGATGTTTCCAGCGTGTATAAGTTTATTTACCTTCAGGTTACAATTATTCAGAATTATCTTTTCAACGCTTCGCTGTCTTCAGTATAAGCCTTCATTTTTCGCAGGATTTGTGCGCCCGTCCGCAAACTGGCATCGCGCTTGCGGGAAAAAGCATCAATCGCACATATGATTAAATTCCAGACCCAAGTGGTCGGATCACCTGCAAAATAAAAGAAAGAAGGAAAACCTATGACCTTACGAAAACTGTTGGCGCTGTCGTTTCTGCTGCTGCCGATGATTGCCTCCGCACATAAGTTTGAGACTGACCAACGCGTACCACCGGTGGGGATCGCCGATCGCGGCGAACTGATTCTCGATAACGATAAGTTTAGCTACAAAAGCTGGAATAGCGCGCAGTTGCCTGGGAAAGTGCGAATTGTGCAACACATTGCCGGACGCACCTCCGCCAAAGAGAAAAATGCGACACTGATCGAGGCAATCAAAGCCGCCAACCTGCCGCACGACAAATATCAGACCACCACTATCGTCAACACAGATGACGCCATTCCCGGCTCCGGTATGTTTGTGCGCAGCAGTCTGGAGAGCAATAAGAAGCTCTACCCGTGGTCGCAATTCATTGTCGACAGCAATGGCATTGCGCGTAAAGCCTGGCAACTGGATGAAGAGAGCTCCGCTATCGTCGTACTCGACAAGGACGGACGCGTGCAGTGGGCAAAAGATGGCGCATTAACGCAGGAAGAGGTGCAGCAGGTAATTGCCCTGCTGCACAAATTGCTCAGTAAATAGAAACGCGGAAGCCGGGGTTGAGGAACGATTCACGTGGGGTGTAATCCAGAGGTTTCCCCTGCCAGTCGTGAACGTGCGCCCCGGCTGCGGCGGCAACAGCGTGGCCCGCGGCGGTGTCCCATACGTTAGTGGGCCCAAAACGCGGGTACAGCTGTGCGTGCCCTTCCGCCACCAGGCAGAACTTCAACGATGAGCCAATCGACGTGGTCTGGTGCTCGCCCAACTGTTGCAGATACTCTTTTAACTCATTATCGGCATGCGAGCGGCTAATGACCACCAGCGGCGGACGCGCGTCACGAACCTGAATTTGTTTACGTACGCCGCACTCTTCTTTCCACGCTTTACCTTCTGCTGCGCTGTACATCACTTTCATTACCGGCGCGTAAACCACGCCCAGAACCGGCTTTCCCTTTTCGATCAGCGCAATATTGACCGTAAATTCACCGTTACGCTTAATGAACTCTTTGGTCCCGTCCAGCGGGTCCACCAGCCAATAGCGCTGCCAGTGCTGGCGGACATCCCAGCCAGGAGGCGCTTCTTCAGACAGGACGGGAATATCCGGCGTCAGCGCCAGTAATCCCTCGAGGATAACCTTGTGCGCGGCGATATCCGCCGCCGTGACCGGAGAATCATCCTGCTTGCTGGTAATCTCCATCGGTTTGATTCCATCGTAGACCTGCATAATGGCATCGCCCGCGTTCCGTGCAAGCTGGCATACATGTTCTAGCATTCTCCACCTCGTTTCTGTCAGTGGTGTTAACTCGTTGTTTTACTTATACCCGATCGTCAGGGGATCCGCCAACTGTGATAGCGTCTGCGGTTTTAAACGCTATATTCATGTCATGATTCACAGTTCTGTAAGCAAGAAGATTTATATACATTTTCTTTTGTGGCTTAGATCTTAAAAGGATGCCCCTGATGATTAAGTTTAGTGCAACGCTTCTGGCAACGCTGATTGCAGCCAGCGTCAATGCCGCGACCGTCGATCTGCGTATAATGGAAACCACTGATTTGCATAGCAATATGATGGATTTCGATTATTACAAAGATACACCGACTGAAAAATTCGGTCTGGTACGTACGGCAAGTCTTATCAACGCTGCGCGTGGAGAAGTCAAAAACAGCGTGCTGGTTGATAATGGCGATCTGATTCAGGGCAGCCCGCTCGGGGATTACATGGCGGCCAAAGGGCTGAAAGCGGGCGAAACTCACCCGGTATATAAGGCGCTGAATACCCTGGATTACGCGGTGGGTAACCTCGGCAACCATGAATTCAACTACGGCCTTGAGTATCTGCACAACGCGCTAGCAGGGGCGAAGTTCCCTTACGTTAACGCCAATATCATCGACGTTAAGACCAAAAAGCCGCTATTTACGCCTTATCTGATCAAAGACACTGAGGTTGTCGACAAAGAAGGGAACAAGCAGACGCTGAAGATTGGCTATATCGGTTTTGTGCCACCGCAGATTATGACCTGGGATAAAGCCAACCTCAGCGGTAAAGTGACGGTGAACGACATTACGGAAACTGCACGCAAATACGTTCCCGAAATGCGAGAAAAAGGTGCCGATGTCGTGGTGGTAGTTGCTCACTCCGGGCTTTCTGCCGACCCGTATCAAACCATGGCGGAAAACTCCGTTTATTACCTCAGTGAAGTCCCGGGCGTAGATGCCATTATGTTTGGTCACGCTCACGCCGTTTTCCCCGGTAAAGACTTTGCCAACATCAAAGGTGCAGATATCACAAAAGGTACGCTGAATGGGGTTCCGGCAGTGATGCCGGGCATGTGGGGCGATCATCTGGGGGTGGTGGATTTAGTGCTGAATAACGACAGCGGTAAATGGCAGGTCACCCAAGCGAAAGCCGAAGCACGTCCGATTTATGACGCGGCAGCGAAAAAATCACTGGCAGCAGAAGACAAAAAAATCGTTGAGATCCTGAAAGCCGATCACGACGCCACGCGTGAGTTTGTCAGCAAACCGATCGGTAAATCCGCCGACAATATGTACAGCTATCTGGCGCTGGTACAGGATGATCCGACCGTACAGGTGGTGAACAACGCGCAGAAAGCCTATGTGGAACACTTTATTCAGGGCGATCCGGATCTGGCAAAACTACCGGTACTTTCCGCCGCCGCGCCGTTTAAGGTCGGTGGGCGTAAGAACGATCCGGCCAGCTTTGTAGAAGTCGAAAAAGGCCAGTTAACCTTCCGTAACGCCGCTGATTTGTATCTCTATCCCAACACTCTGGTGGTGGTGAAAGCCAGCGGTAAAGAGGTGAAAGAGTGGCTGGAATGTTCCGCCGGGCAGTTCAATCAGATTGATATCCACAGCAGCAAACCACAGTCGTTGATTAACTGGGACGGCTTCCGTACCTATAATTTCGACGTGATTGATGGCGTGAATTATCAGATTGATGTTTCACAACCCGCCCGCTACGACGGGGAATGTCAGACCATTAATCCGAAAGCGGAACGTATTAAAAATCTGACCTTTAACGGCAAACCAATCGATCCGAATGCTACCTTCCTCGTCGCGACCAACAACTACCGCGCCTACGGCGGTAAGTTTGCCGGAACCGGCGACAGCCACATCGCGTTTGCTTCTCCGGATGAAAACCGCTCGGTGCTGGCCGCGTGGATTGGTGCACAGACGAAGCGTGCCGGTGAAATTCATCCGGCGGCAGATAACAACTGGCGTCTGGCGCCAATTCACAGCGATACGCCACTGGATATTCGCTTTGAAACATCACCGTCTGATAAAGCCGCGGCGTTTATTAAAGAGAAAGGCCAGTATCCGCTGAAAAAAGTCGCGACCGATGACATCGGTTTCGCCATTTACCAGTTGGATTTAAGTAAGTAATTTTCGTGCCGGATAAGGCGTTAGCCGCCATCCGGCAATACTTTACGCCGCCCGCTCTTCCCGCTGCGCTAAAACCTGCGGCAAATTCAGTTCTATCCAGTCCGCCAGCGCGGCGACTTTATCGCTCACCTGCTCACCCAACGGCGTCAAACTATATTCCACGTGCGGCGGTACTACCGGATATGACACCCGATTGATAAACCCGTCCTGCTCTAACGCTTGCAGGGATTGCGCCAGCATCTTTTCACTGACCCCGCCCATCTTACGGCGCAAATCGCTGAAACGGTGCGTACCGTCGCGCAGCGCCACCAGAATCAACACGCCCCAGCGGCTGGTGACGTGTTTTAACACCTCGCGGGAGGGACACTGTTCGGCAAACAAGTTGCCATCGCGTAACTGCTGGGAGAGCGTCGAAGCTGTCATTTTCATACTAACCTTTTTGTACGTACTTACTAAAAGTAAGTTTAGGTGTTAGCGTGATTAAACACAAGACCAATACCAAGGAGTCACCCCATGATCGCGATTACCGGCGCCACCGGCCAACTGGGCCAACACGTTATTGAATCTCTGTTGAAAACCGTTCCTGCCAGCCAGATTGTGGCAATCGTGCGTAATCCCGCTAAAGCGACGGCGCTTAGTCAGCATGGCATTACCGTTCGTCAGGCGGATTACAGCGATGAAGCCGCCTTTACAACTGCCTTACAGGGTATCGACAAGCTACTGCTGATCTCCTCCAGCGAAGTGGGACAACGTGCCCCGCAGCATCGCAACGTGATTAACGCAGCGAAAGCCGCTCACGTGAAATTTATCGCCTACACCAGCCTGCTGCACGCCGACACCTCTCCGCTGGGGCTGGCTGATGAGCATGTGGCAACCGAGCAGATGCTGGCTGAATCCGGTATCGCCCACGCGCTACTGCGTAACGGCTGGTACACCGAAAACTATCTCGCCAGCGCACCGGCTGCTCTGGAACATGGCGTGTTTATCGGGGCTGCAGGTGAAGGCAAAATTGCCTCAGCGACCCGCGCCGACTATGCCGCTGCCGCCGCGCGCGTCATCAGTGAAGACGGTCACGCCGGTAAAACCTATGAGCTGGCGGGCGACGCAGGCTGGACCCTGAGCCAGTTGGCTGCCGAGCTGGCAAAACAGAGTGGTAAAAAAGTGGTGTATCAGAACCTGAGCGAAGCTGATTTTGCCGCCGCGCTAAAAGGTGTAGGTCTGCCTGCCGGACTGGCGGACATGCTGGCTGACTCAGACACTGGCGCCTCCAAAGGCGGTCTGTTCGACGACAGCCATACGCTGAGCAAACTGATTGGTCGCCCGACCACCCCGCTGGCTGACAGCGTCAAAGGCATCGTGTAAGTGTTAAAAATTAGTTAATTGTGGTGGCATCCCCGCGCATCCTCTCTGATAATGACAGGATGATGCGTGGGGAGAGAAAACGTGCAAGGTGTACCTGAGCAGTTTATTGATGAGAAAGACAGCGCCCGCTTTCGCCATCTGGCGCAGGTGCCGGGCGTAGAGCTGTATCATGCGCACATCTCACGTTACGCCTTTGAGCCGCACACACATGAAGCATTCGGCATTGGCGCGATAGAAGCCGGAGCCGAACGTTTTCGTTATCGCGGCACGCAGTACGTGGCCCCCGCCCATTCCGTCGTAACCATGAATCCCGATGAGCTGCACACCGGCGAGGCCGAAACCGCCGATGGCTGGCGCTATCGGATGATTTATCTTGAGCCCGATCTTCTGGAAGAGGTCACTGGGATCCGCCACTGGTGGTTTCATGACGTAACGCGTCACGATCCGCTGCGCTCGCGCCAGATCTGCTCGCTGATCCACGGCCTGTGGAACACGGAAGATCCGTTGGCGCAAAAAGGACTATTGCTCGATCTGATCGACACGTTTCAGCCGCTGGCCCGCCATGCACCAGTATTGCCGGAGGGGGCGCATCGCTTTGAACGAGTACGCGAGTATCTGCACGATAATTATATGCATCCGGTCACGCTCGACGAGCTGGCGCGGGTTGCACCGCTGAGTCCCTGGCATTTTCAGCGCCAGTTTAAATCTCATTTCCACGTCACGCCGCACCAGATGTTGATGGCGATCCGCCTGTGGCGAGCCAAAGGTTTTCTCACTTGCGGTATGCCCGCCGCAGAGGTCGCCGCCGCAACCGGCCTCACCGACCAGTCGCATCTCACCCGCGCGTTTACCCATCGCTACGGCATTACGCCAGTGCGTTATCAGAAACAAGTCGTCCGGCGTTGATCAGCAATCTCATACAATACGGCGGCATTTTTCCTGCCTACACTCGACGTATTGTTAAGCGATGTGGATATCAAAAATGATTAGCGGTGTGTTGTATGCCCTGCTGGCCGGGCTGATGTGGGGATTAATTTTTGTTGGACCGCTGATCGTACCGGAATACCCGGCGGTATTGCAGTCGATGGGGCGCTATCTGGCGCTGGGGCTGATCGCATTGCCGATTGCCTGGCTGGGACGTGTGCGCCTGCGTCAACTCGGGCGGAAAGACTGGGTAACTGCGCTGACGCTAACAATGATGGGGAATCTGATTTATTACGTTTGCCTGGCAAGCGCTATCCAGCGCACCGGCGCACCGGTCTCCACGATGATTATTGGTACATTGCCGGTGGTGATCCCGGTCTTCGCTAACCTCCTCTACAGCCAGCGTGACGGCAAATTATCATGGTGGCGTTTGTCGCCTGCGCTGGTGTTGATTGGTATAGGCCTGCTGTGCGTGAATATCTCGGAGCTGAATCAGGGACTCCCTGACTTTAGCGGCTGGCGATATGGCTCTGGCATCGCACTGGCGCTGATTTCGGTGGTGTGTTGGGCGTGGTATGCGCTGCGTAATGCCCGCTGGCTGCGCGAGAATCCGGATAAGCACCCGATGATGTGGGCGACGGCCCAGGCACTGGTGACGCTGCCTGTTTCTCTGCTCGGCTATATTGCCGCCTGCCTGTGGCTGAACGGGCAAACGCCGGACTTCGCTCTGCCCTTCGGTCCGCGTCCAGCCGTGTTTATCGGCCTGATGATAGCCATTGCGGTATTGTGTTCTTGGGTTGGCGCACTGTGCTGGAACGTCGCCAGCCAGAAGCTGCCGACGGTGATCCTCGGTCCGTTGATTGTCTTCGAAACGCTGGCTGGCCTGCTGTACACCTTTATACTGCGCCAGGAATTTCCGCCGCTGCTGACGGTAAGCGGTATTACGCTGCTGATGGTTGGGGTAGTGATAGCCGTCAGAGCCAAGCCGCAGAAACCGAGCGTCATGGTGGTTTCACAATCATAATGTGCCGGATGGTGCTCCGCTTATCCGGCCTACTGGATAATATCTTGTAGGCCGGAGCAGACGTTAAACTTTAAACACCGCCACCGTCTGGTTCAACCGTGCGGCCTGCTCTTCGAGCGCGGCTGCGGCGGAAGCGGATTCCTCCACCAGCGAGGCGTTTTGCTGCGTGACGCGATCCATCTCAGCCACCGCCTGACCGACCTGATCGATACCCCGACTCTGTTCATCAGAGGCCGACGCAATTTCTCCCATAATATCGGTAACCTGGGTGACGGCACTGACAATTTCCGCCATCGTCTCACCCGCCTCATGCACCAGCGCCGTACCGGCATTGACCCGATTCCCTGAGTCATCAATCAACGCCTTAATTTCTTTTGCCGCCTGAGCGCTACGCTGCGCCAGCGTGCGGACCTCGCCTGCGACTACAGCAAAGCCACGCCCCTGTTCGCCAGCGCGCGCCGCTTCTACCGCCGCGTTCAGCGCCAGGATGTTGGTCTGGAAAGCAATACCGTCGATAACAGTGGTAATTTGCGCAATTTTGCTGGAACTGGTGGCGATTTCATCCATCGTACGCACCACGCCATCAACCACGGTTCCGCCTTTCTGCGCCGTCTGCGAAGCATTTTTTGCCAGGCTGGTCGCCTGACGCGCGTTATCTGCGTTCTGTCTCACGGTTGCAGTAAGTTGTTCCATGCTGGCTGCGGTCTCCTCCAGAGAGGCGGCCTGCTGTTCGGTACGTGAAGAGAGATCGTTACTGCCAGCGGCAATTTCACCCGCGCCGGTATAGATGGTGTCAGCCCCGTCACGCACCACGCTGACCGTGTTCGCCAGCGCCTGCTGCATGTCGCGGACGTTGCCTGCCAGCAGCGCCATTTCATTACTGCCATCGGCATTGATGCGGTGAGTCAAATCACCTGCGGCAATATGGCGAATATGTCCCATCACCTCGTGGAGCGGCTTGAGCAGCACTCGCTGCATCGCCAGCCAACTGGCGATAATCACGGTGACGACAATCAGCATCACCGCGGACAGCAGCCAGATTATCTTCTGGTAGTCACTCTCATTGTCCTGTACCCCGGCAGTGGCCAGCGCCGTTTGCGCGCTACGCCATTCCCGATAAACTTCCTGCATGGCCGTTTGCTTTTGCTCGGCGTTCTGCTTGAACATCTCTTCCAGCTTTCCTTCAGCCAGCAGCGCGTTCATTTTTGCCAGCGTCGCAGAATAGATGCCGTACTGTTCTTCCAGTCGATCGGCCAGATGCTCATCCAACCCCGGCGTTTCCGGTAGAGCGTAGTATTTATCGTAATGCTCTTTCGATTCGGCCAACAGGCGATTTGCCGTGTTCACCAGCTCCTTCAACTGACCGCCGTTAATCTCGCTAGCCATCGTTCCCTGTAAACGCAGCATGCCCCGGTTGAGCGTGACGCGAGCCTGGTTCAGGCTAATCCACGCATCGGTAAACTCGGCCACATTCTGGCTGGAAAGTTGAGACACGTTAAAGTTCTGCTTATCGTTATTGAGTGCGCCAATAAAGACGCCCGCGGAGATAAGCTGCATTGCGCCCAGGGCGAGTAACACGGTGATAAGTAAGGTTATCACTTTGATTCGTTTGAACATCTGTAGCCTTTTTATTATGCAGGTATTGTCTGAGGTCTAACTATCGGCAGCGGCGTGCGCTTATTTAATCCTGTCGAGCCGCTTTTTTCGCCGCCCCTCACCTTTCCAATAAGATTCAGCACCTTAACGAAATAAGAAATTTTCGTGACATTCATCACAAAACACCCCACCCCGAAAGGGTTATATCCTTCGCCATAAGTTGTATTTAAAATACATCTTATATTATTGAGAATGAGGTAACGGCAATGTCTTATCGCGATCAACCTTTAGGTGAACTGGCGCTCTCTATTCCTCGCGCTTCGGCCCTGTTTCGTAAATACGATATGGATTACTGCTGCGGCGGTAAGCAAACGCTGGCACGCGCTGCCGCGCGTAAAGAGCTGGATTTAGACGTTATTGAGGCGCAGCTCGCGCAGCTGGCTGAACAGCCGCTGGAGAAAGACTGGCGTACCGTGGCTCTGGCTGAAATCATCGACCATATCATCGTGCGTTATCACGACAGACACCGCGAACAGCTGCCGGAGCTGATCCTGCAGGCCACAAAAGTTGAACGCGTTCACGCAGACAAACCGAACGTACCGCGCGGTCTGGCGAAAAACCTGACCATGCTGCATGAAGAGCTGTCCAGCCACATGATGAAAGAAGAGCAGATCCTGTTCCCGATGATCAAACAGGGCATGGGTAGCCAGGCGATGGGGCCAATCAGCGTGATGGAAAGCGAACATGACGATGCGGGTGAACTGGTGGAAGTGATCAAACACATCACCCACAACGTGACGCCGCCGCCAGAAGCCTGCACCACCTGGAAAGCCATGTATAACGGCATTAACGAAATGATCGATGACCTGATGGAACACATCAGCCTGGAAAACAATGTGTTGTTCCCGCGTGCCCTCGCAGGTGAATAAAAAAAGGCGCCCGAGAGCGCCTTCCTGAAGTCCGAATTCGGCCACTGCTTATGTGGCCTTTTTTGTGTCCGATATGACAACGCTTAACGCATACCCGCCATACGTTTCTTACCGATAAACAACCAGCCCAGACCCAGCGCGATGAACCACAGCGGCGTCACCATCAACGCCTGACGGGTATCATCTTCCAGCGTCAGCAGTACCAGTACGAAGACGAAGAACGCCATACATACCCAGCACATCAGCTTGCCTAACGGCATCTTGTAAATTGATTTTTCATGCAGGTGAGGACGTTGCTTGCGGTACACCAGGTACGAGCAAAGAATGATGGTCCAGACGAACATGAACAGAATCGCCGACACGGTGGTGATCATGGTGAACGCGCCAATCACGCTCGGGTTCACGTACAGCATCACCACGCCGCCCAACAGACAGATACAGGAGAAGGTTAACCCCTTCGCCGGAACTGCGCGTTTAGACAGCTTGGCAAATGCTTTAGGCGCAACGCCTTCCTGCGCCAGGCCGAACAGCATACGGCTGGTAGAGAACACGCCGCTGTTTGCGGAAGAGGCAGCTGAAGTCAGAACCACAAAGTTGATCAGGCTCGCCGCAGCAGGCAGACCAACCAGCACAAACAGTTCAACGAATGGGCTCTTGGTTGGTACTACTGAGCTCCACGGCGTAACGGACATAATCACGATCAGCGCGAACACGTAGAACATGATAATACGGATTGGAATCGAGTTAATGGCGCGCGGCAGAGATTTCTCAGGATCCTTGGTTTCCGCAGCGGTCGTTCCCACCAGCTCAATACCCACAAACGCGAACACCGCTATCTGGAAGCCGGCAAAGAAGCCGCTCAGACCTTTCGGGAACCAGCCACCGTCATTCCACAGATGCGTGAACGATGCCTGAACGCCGGTTGGCGACTGGAAGTGCGTCAGCACCATCACCAGACCGACGACAATCAGGCCGATGATGGCGACGATTTTGATCATCGCAAACCAGAACTCCATCTCACCGAACATTTTTACGGTGGCGAGGTTGAGGCTCAGCAGCAGCACAATCACCGCCAGCGAGGCGACCCAATCTGACAGTTCGGGGAACCAGAATTGCGCATACGCGGTAATCGCGACAACGTCTGCCATCCCAGTAACGACCCAGCAGAACCAGTAGGTCCAGCCGGTAAAATACCCGGCCCATGGCCCGAGCAGGTCGGAGGCGAAATCACTAAACGATTTGTACTCCAGATTCGAGAGCAGCAATTCACCCATTGCCCGCATCACGAAAAACAGCATAAAACCGATGATCATATATACAAAGATGATCGACGGTCCGGCGAGACTGATGGTTTTACCGGAGCCCATAAACAGGCCAGTACCGATAGCACCACCAATAGCAATAAGTTGAATATGACGGTTTGTGAGATTGCGCCGTAGCGACTGTTCAGACGACGCCTCTTCAGCGGTGTCGACTTTTACCTGATCTACCATGTTTTTTCTTCCTGTACCTGTCTGTGTTGTTCAGGCTCTACGGCCTTTAGTGTGTCTATGATACGACGATCCTGTTATCAGGACTCATCGATATTAGGTAAGAATTGGCGGGATGAATACTAAGATTTAGATATAATGTTAATTTAATGTTTAAAGTGAGTGTCATATCACTCTGATAGCGCGAATCAGCTCACAAAAATACACGCTGATGCGGCATTTGCAAGATAAAATATCGACAACGACGTAACTATAGCTTTTCACGCTATTTTTTTGCTCCCCCCGGCCTCGGGGGGAACAGAAGTCACTGCTTACAGGATCTCAAGCAGCTCAACGTCGAACACCAGCGTGCTGAACGGAGGAATGGACGCGCCAGCACCACGCTCGCCGTAAGCCAGTTCCTGAGGAATAGTCAGTTCCCATTTCGAACCTACCGGCATCAGGGTCAGTGCTTCAATCCAGCCAGGGATTACGCCGTTAACCGGGAATTCAGCCGGTTCGCCACGTGCGACAGAGCTGTCAAACACGGTACCGTCGATCAGTTTACCGGTATAATGCACGCGAACGCGGTCAGTACGCGCCGGAATAGCCCCTTCGCCCTGAGTCAGAACACGGAACTGCAAACCGGATTCAGTGCTGTTCACACCCTCTTTCTCACGGTTTTCTTCCAGATATTTGACGCCATCAGCCGCCATAGCCTGGAAGCGTTCGCGACGTACTGCATCAGCGCGTTCATGGATTTCACGCAGCGCGCGATGCACAACATCAACCGGTACTGCCGGGTGCTTACCTTCCAGCGCGTCAGCGATACCCGCTACCAGCGCTTCAGGCAACAGTCCTTCCAGTCCGGATTCGCTCAGCTGTTGTCCTACCTGCAAACCAATGCCGTAGCTTGCTTGCGCTTCGATAGTGTCAAAAGTCGGGTTAGCCATCATATTTCCTTTCATCGGATGTAAAGTAGCGGGCAGCATATCAGCCATGCCGCATCCGGTAAAACTTTGTCTCGGGAACAGATGACAAATCGCGAGGAAACATAAACAATAGGAATATCCCGCGTTGACGTCACGAAAGCGGGTAATATGACGAACATCATAGCGTTAGCCATCTATACTCTATGATCGAGGAACGAGACGCGGAGCAGGAGGAAAGCCATGCCCGGGCGCTTTGAATTAAAACCAACCCTGGCGAAAATCTGGCATGCACCGGACAATTTTCGCATTATGGATCCGCTACCGCCTATGCACCGCCGCGGCATTATTATTGCTGCTATCGTGCTGGTGATAGGTTTCCTGCTTCCTTCCAGTGACACCAGCGATGCCCCTGTGGTGACGCGTACTGCCCAGCTGGATTTACAGTCACAGTCGCAGCCACCAACCGAGGCTCAGCTACAGGCACAGTTAGTCGCCCCGCAAAACGATCCCGGCCAGGTCGCTCCGGTTGCTCCAGAGCCAATCCAGGAAGGAGAACCTGATGCGCAGCCGCAGGCTCAGCAATCTCAGCCGCAGACGCAACCTTTCCAACAGGATAGCGGAATTGAGCAACAGTGGCGCTCTTATCGCGTAGACTCGGGCAAAACGCTGGCCCAGGTCTTCCGTGACCATAACCTCCCGCCAACCGATGTGTATGCAATGGCGCAGGTTGAAGGCGCGGGAAAACCGCTAAGCAACCTGAAAGACGGTCAGATGGTGCAGATCAGGCAGAATGCCAATGGCGTGGTGACGGGATTAACCATTGATACCGGGAATGGCCAGCAGGTTCTGTTCACCCGCCAGCCAAACGGCAGTTTTATTCGCGCCCGTTAAGCGACGCCATCAGGCATCAAGGTGAAGCGTCAGCGCTTCACCTTATTCACCCACCAGATCCCCGAACAGACCAGCACCAGCGCCAGTGCGTATTTCCATTCGAGAATGTTTTCGCCGAGGAATATCGCCGACAGAACCGCCCCCGAAACCGGGATCAGGAAGTTAAACGGCGCAATCATCCCCACGCGATTATGCTTGAGCAGAATACTCCACAAGGCAAAGGCGACCGAAGAGAGTAACGTCAGGTAGCCCAGAATTGCCACCGAAGACGCTCCGTGTACGGTCAGCGTGCCGCCAAAAGCGTAGCCACCGATAACCAACGCCAGACCGCCACCGCCCAACTGGTACCCTGTCATTACCGTCGGGTCCACCGTCTGAGAAATACGTTTTCCATATAGCGTGGCAGCAGAAAGAATAAAGGCCGCCATCACTACTGAGCCGTCTCCTAACAGGCTGAAACTAAAATCCATTCCGCTGCTAAAGTTCACTACCATCACCCCAGCAAAGCCGAGGATACAGCCCAGCGCTTTGTTGTAGCTCAGTTTGTCATTATGGTAGATAAAATGGGCCAGTAGCACGCTGAAGAAGGTCCCGGTCGCATTCATGATGGACCCTTTCACCCCCGTCGTGAAAGCTAGGCCAATATAGAAGAAGATGTATTGCAGCGAGGTTTGCGTCAGCCCCAACAGCGTGAGTTGGCCGTACTGACGCGGGCTTAACCGGCCAATCGGTTTTCGCTGCGCCATCGCCAGCATTAGCAGCAATATTCCCGCAAACAGAAAGCGATATCCGGCAAAGACAATCTTTGAGGGAATGTCATCCGTGGCAATCTGGAAGATCTCATATCCGCTTTTGATCGCCGGATAGGCGCTCCCCCACAGCAGGCAGCAGAACGCCGCGCTCAGATAGACAACATTTTTACGCGCAAACAGAGGTTGGTGCGTTGGTTCCATTCCATCACCACTTTGAAATAATGTTTTATTTTTGTGATTATCCCGAAAAGGATAAAGAATAGCCAGAGAGAAAAGCGGGGGAACAGAAAAGCAAAACGCCGGCACAGGGCCGGCGCTTTTACGCGGTCATCAGAATAAAAACTTATTCTGCAACTACGTTTACAGTCAGCTTAGCAAACACTTCGCTGTGAACCTGGAAGCTCACTTCGTGCTCACCAGTGGTACGCAGAACGCCGTTCGGCAGACGAACTTCGCTCTTAGCTACTTCAACGCCAGCTGCAGTTACAGCGTCAGCGATGTCGCGAGTACCGATGGAACCGAACAGTTTACCTTCGTCGCCAGCTTTAGACGCGATGGTTACGGTTTCCAGTGCGTTGATTTTCTCAGCACGAGCTTCAGCAGCGGACAGAACGTCAGCCAGTTTAGCTTCCAGCTCAGCGCGACGCGCTTCGAAAAATTCAACGTTTTTCTTGGTAGCAGGAACAGCTTTACCCTGTGGTACCAGGAAGTTACGAGCATAGCCCGCTTTAACGTTAACCTGATCACCCAGGCTACCCAGGTTTGCTACTTTATCAAGCAGAATAACTTGCATTACCTTATCCTCTCAAAGTCGTATTAATGGACCGTGACCGATTACTGATGACGATCAGTGTACGGCAGCAGGGACAGGTAGCGAGCGCGTTTGATAGCGCGAGCCAGCTGACGCTGGTATTTTGCACGGGTACCGGTGATACGGCTTGGGACAATCTTACCGCTTTCGGTGATGTAGTTTTTCAGCGTAGCGATATCTTTATAGTCGATCTCTTGAACGCCTTCCGCGGTGAAACGGCAGAACTTGCGACGACGGAAATAACGTGCCATATGGCTAGTCTCCAGAATCTATCAATTCAATCTGCTCGGCATGCAGAACCATTTTGCTCAGGCCGTTCTTTGCCTTGTGGCAAGAGATGAACCCCTGAACGGTCACTGCGCTACCGACCGTTATACTGTGAGTAATGGCCTGGTTTTCGTGTCCGCTAATAATAACGGGCATTTGGCACCACGCCTGCCGGTGAAACCCGGCTTCCTCCTGCACAGAACGATGCTCAAGCACGAACTGGCAATGAGGAATTCCTGATGGACTGACCTTTCGAAGGGGAGCCCTGCACACGGTGCCGGACAACGCCAGACGGTTGGTCATCAGAAATTACTCTTCAGAATCCCCAGCTTCAGCATCATCTGCGGTTTCGTTAGCGAAATCATCGCGACGCTCACGGCGCTCGTCTTTCGCTTTAACCATCGGAGATGCTTCGGTAACAGCGTGTTTAGTACGCATAACCATGCTGCGGATAACGGCATCGTTGAAGCGGAAGGTAGTTTCCAGCTCATCGATCACTTCCTGCGGCGCTTCAACGTTCATCAGAACGTAGTGAGCTTTGTGCAGTTTGTTGATCGGGTAAGCCAGCTGACGGCGGCCCCAGTCTTCCAGACGGTGGATCGTGCCTTCTGCACCAGTGATGGCAGCAGTGTAGCGTTCGATCATACCCGGAACCTGTTCGCTCTGGTCAGGATGGACCATAAAAACGATTTCGTAATGACGCATCGAATTGCTCCTTACGGATTATTCAGCCTCCTGTCTGGGTCAGCCGAGGCCCATGGAGGCAAGGAACGTGTTAAAGGTCGGCTGAAAAATGACGCGTCATAATACTGGGGTCAGCAGTTAAACTCAAGGTGCTTGTACGATTATTTATCATGTCGCCATTAATACATATCCAGCAGCATTTTGACGCTGATACAAATAGAGACGATGACAATCATGGGTCGGATGACTTTCTTGCCGCGCGTCAGTACGACTGTCGCACCCAGACGTGCGCCAAGGGATTGCCCGGCAAACATCACCAGCCCCAGCGACCAGATCATTTTACCGCCGAAAATGAAGAACAGAATCGAGGCAATGTTCGACGCCAGGTTGATAAAATTCGAGTGGATTTGCGCTTTATCGATACTGTACCCCCACAGCAGGATATAGCAGAGCGTATAAAAGGAGCCGGCCCCGGCACCGAGAAAACCATCATAAAACCCAATACCTCCCCCGCAGATCAACGAGAAGAGAAACAGGGATACATGCTGCTTCCTTTTCGGTTCGCTAAGATTAGGCGCAGAAATAAAGTAGATAGCGACCGCGATAATCAGGATCGGCAGCAGTTTCTTCAACACGTCCGGTTCAATAAACTGGATAAGCGTTGTGCCCATCGCAGAACCGATAAAGGCAGATAAAAAGACATATTTGTGCTCCTGCACATTAATATGTCCCCGGCGTAAAAAGTAAATTCCGGAGGTTAGCGAGCTACCCAGTGCCTGAATTTTATTGGTTGCCAGCGCATTAGCCGGGGGTAAACCAGAAATTAAGAGAGCGCCAATAGAGAGAAAACCACCGCCGCCCGACACCACGTTAATAAAGCCAGCCACCAGCGCGACCATAAACATAATCACGAAATAGCTGAAATCCATGAATGAAGTATCCATAAGTTTTTGCCTTATTATCATAAAGTTATATTAATTATCTGGCTCACTATAAACGGCGTACTCACCCGATTAAATTGACTATTTGGTAAGAGCTTATGCGCGCAAGGCAGGTATTTTTAACCGTAGCGGAAGGCATCAGCTGATTGTTAATTAAAGAAAAGATGGCTTTGCGGTAATTTTTTGAACAACTGCATCAGAAATGGTCGCTATCGACTGCGCCGGCAGCGGTTAAAATTAAATCAGAAGTTATCCACTCACAGGAGAGAGCTAACCAGAGACCGCAGTCGAGGAGGTACATATGCGAGCCCGTGTTTTGACCCTTCTGGCTGTACTTTTGCTCAGTGCAAATGCAACGGCAGCCATCAAAATTGACAATCATCAGGCCAGGAATATGGATGATGTGCAGAGCTTAGGCGTTATTTACATAAATCATAACTTCGCCACTGAAAGTGAAGCCACTCAGGCCCTGAATGAAGAAACCGATGCGCAAGGCGCAACCTACTATCACGTGATCCTCACCAGGGAACCCGGTAGTAACGGAAATATGCACGCCAGTGCAGATATTTATCGCTAGCACCAGAAACAACCAACGAGAACATTGCCACAGTTTGACTTGCCCCCTTCACTGGGGGCTTTTTTTTGCAAAACAATCCCGAAGCCAGACCGATCTCATCCCCATGAAGAGTTGGCTCCGGAACGTTTTTTCTTACTTCTGGCCGTAATAGGCATTTGGGCCGTGCTTACGCATGAAGTGCTTATTCATCAGGTAACTGTCGATGGGGCTGAGCGCCGGATTAATGCCACGCGCAATCCATGCCATTTTTGCCACCTCTTCCATCACCACAGCGTTATGTACTGCGTCGTGAGCATCTTTGCCCCAGGCAAACGGGCCATGTTGGTACACCACTACGCCAGGCGTATGTAAAGGTTCCACCTCCCCGAGCGTTTCAATAATCACCCTACCGGTATTAAGTTCATACTCCTCCTGAACTTCAGCTTCAGTTAAAGCCCGGGTACAGGGAATATCGCCAAAGAAGTAGTCAGCATGCGTCGTGCCGAGCGCAGGAATTGCCAGACCTGCCTGCGCCCATGCCGTCGCGTGGGTTGAGTGGGTATGCACCACGCCGCCGAGAGAGGAATAACGGCGATACAGCGCCAGATGGGTGGCGGTATCGGAAGAAGGACGATAGCGTCCCTCCACCACATTACCGTGCAGATCCACAACCACCATGTCATCCACTGTCATTGTTTGGTAGTCGACGCCGCTGGGCTTAATCACCACCAGCCCGCGTTCGCGGTCGATGGCGCTGACGTTACCCCAGGTAAACGTCACCAGACCGTAGCGCGGCAGATCCATGTTGGCCTCAAAAACCTGCTGTTTACGTTTTTGCATTACACTGCCTCCACCAGGCCCGCGCTGGCCATACGCGCTTTCACCCAATCGCGCGCCTTCGCCACTTCACGTGCCGGGTCGTCCGACGTTTCGCTCCACATCTCAATCAGGTATGGCCCGCAATACCCACTCTGTTTGAGCGTCGCAAAACAACGTTCAAAATCGACAACCCCTTCACCAAACGGCACATTTTTGAATACGCCAGGTTTGGTATCTTTCACGTGTACGGCAACTATATGGCCCATTCCCGCCTGCAGCTCCATCTGCACGTCGTTATCCCACGCCGATAAATTGCCAATATCGGGATACAGCTGGAACCACGGATTGTTGAGATAGTGGGCGTATCCCAGTGCCTTACTGATCGAATTCATCAGTGGATAATCCATGATTTCCATCGCCAGCGTCACCTGTGCACGGCTCGCCATCTCTACGCTCTCTTTCAGCCCATCGCGGAACCGACGACGCGTTTCGTTATTGGCCTGCTGGTAATAAACGTCGTAACCCGCCATTTGAATAACGCGAATACCGATATCCTGCGCAAACTGAATGGCTTTACGCATGATCTCCAGCCCCTGTTCGCGTACCACATCATCTTCACTACCAAGCGGAAAACGACGATGAGCGCTCAGGCACATGGACGGTACCCGTATCCCGGTGTCGGCGATAGCGGCCACCAGCGCCAGTCGCTGCTCGCGGTTCCAGTCAAGACGCGCCAGGCGAGCGTCGGTTTCATCAACCGACATTTCGACAAAGTCAAAGCCCAGTTCCTTCGCTAGTTGCAAGCGTTCCAGCCAGCACTCCCCGCCGGGGAGTGCTTTTTCATAAATACCGAGCGGGACCTGTTTCGACAACATAGTCGCTCCTCATCCCCACAGTTGGGCGATAGAACGTTTGAACTGACGGGCCGCTTCCACCGGAGAGGCGGCATCGCGAATACTGCGGCCGGCAATAAAGACGTGAATCGGAATTCCCTGGAACAGCGGCAGATCTTCCAGCGCCAGACCGCCGGTGACGGTGACTTTAAAGCCCATCTCGGACAGACGCTTGATCGCGCTGATATCCGCTTCTCCCCACGCCACGCCCGCCGCCTGCGCATCACGACTGCGGTGATATACAACTTGCCCAATCCCTGCGTCACGCCACTCTTGCGCCTGCTCCCAGGTCCAGTAACCAGTCAGTTCAATCTGTACATCACCGTTAAATTCTTTCGCCACCTCCAGCGCACCCTTGGTGGTGTTGATATCGGCACAGCAGATGACGGTGACCCAGTCAGCGTTGGCTTCGAAACACATGCGGGAGAGGATTTTTCCCGCATCGGCAATTTTGGCGTCCGCCAGCACAATTTTATGTGGGTAAAGCGCTTTCAGATCGCGAACGGCGCGCACGCCCTCTGCCACGCAAAGAATAGTGCCCACCTCAATGATATCGACCTCTTCGGCAATCAGACGCGTCGTTTCATACGCGGAAGACATTGATTGGTTATCCAGCGCAACCTGCAACATAGGTAATGACATTTTGGTATCCTTTTAAACAGCCGCCGCAGTGGCGTTATCAATTAAATCCAACACTTCCTGCGCGGTGCGGCAGGCGCGTAAACGGTCGAAATTGGCTTCGTCATCAAAGAGATTCACGATCTGCATGATGCCCACTTCCTGATGCGTGTTGGCGTCAACTGCCGCCATCGTGATCAGAATGTCGACCGGGTCGTTATCCTCGTGGTTAAACACCAGCGGCGTTTTCAGCGTCACCAGCGCAAAACCGGTTTTCTTGACCCCTTCCTCCGGACGGCCGTGCGGCATCGCCAGGCCTGGCGCAATCACAAAGTACGGGCCAAACTGCTCAACGCCATCAAGGATGGCTTGGTAGTAGCGTGGTTCAACCACATCAGCCTTAACCAGCAGATCCACGCCAAGCTTTACCGCTTCCTGCCAGGTACTGGCCTCGGCTTGCAAAAGGATGGAACTATTGTCTGCCAGCGAGTCACGTAATTTCATATGCCGCCCCTTACTTCACGTCCTGCGGAAAATGCGCTTTGATCACTTCCAGCAGTTTTGGTCCAAAATCGGCAGGAGACAGCATGTTGCGTACGCCAACGACATATTTATTGCCAGAAACGGTAATCTCACCGGCGATATGCGTAGAGGCGATGATAATATCCGCTCCGCTCAGTTCACTTTTGTATTCACCCACGGCACAGCTGTTTACCGTATGGTCAATATTTGACTGGGTTAAAAACTGGTCCACCTTCATTTTCATGATCATGGAACTGCCCTGCCCATTGCCACACACAGCCAGAATACGTACGGTCATAATCGGAACTCCTTATTAAGCAGAGTGTTCTGCCAGTTGTTTTTCTGCGTCTTCCTCAGCACGCAACGTGCGTCCTGCGAAAAACATATAAGCCAGTGCAATCAGAATAATGACGGCCATAAACACGATGCCGATGGAGGCAAAGCCTTGCATCATCGGCGGTGCCAGAATTGACCAGTCCGCCATGCCCATCCAGGCGCTCATACCGGTGAGCTTCACCGCCCAGACGCAGCCGAAGATTTCGATCATCCCCATCACCAGGCAAATCTTGAGCGCTGCGCGCCAGCCGCCAAAGTGGTTAGCAAATACGCCGATAGTGGCGTTCGAGAAGAACATCGGGATAAAGCCTGGGATAATCAGAATGGAAGAGCCGCAGGCCACAAGGATGCCCACCGCAATCAGTTGGCCGATGGTCCCCCACATAAAGCCCCAGACCACCGCGTTAGGAGCAAAGCTATAAATCGCCGCGCAGTCGATGGCCAGTACCGCGCCCGGGATCAGGCGTTGAGAGATACCGTTGAACGCTTCTGAAAGTTCAGCAACGAACATACGTACGCCCTGGGTGATGATGAAGATAGCGACAGCAAACGAAAAACCGGTTTGCAGGATATACACCGTCCAGTGGGTTTTACCCGCCATCGCCTGAACCACATCAATGCCGAAAGAGAGCAGGATCGCCCCGAAGAAGATGGTCATCACAATCGCGGTAGAAACGATGTTGTCATGGAAGATATTCAGCCAGCCTGGCAGCTTGAGATCTTCTACGCTCTCCTCTTTCTTACCCAGATACGGCGCGACTTTGTAAGCAATCCAGGAGGCGAACTGCTGCTGGTGACCGATGGAAAAACCACAGCCGTCGGTCACTTCCTGGGTC
The DNA here is from genome assembly GCF_030334285.1 of Citrobacter sp. Cf087. NCBI lineage: Bacteria > Pseudomonadati > Pseudomonadota > Gammaproteobacteria > Enterobacterales > Enterobacteriaceae > Citrobacter > Citrobacter sp. Cf087. The sequence continues at coordinate 66,001 of NZ_JAOWED010000029.1, read as the reverse complement.
GGCTTGTACATCATATTGGAGGTAATGCCCCAGTAGAGCGACACCAGCACCGCGGTACAGATGATGGTGGTCCACATGGAATAGCCAAAGATGTAGAAAGAGACGGCGATCAGGCCCGCCTGCTGGAACATGATGTGCCCGGTCAGCATGATGGTACGAATACCGGTAATCCGCCGTAGCAGTACATAACAAATGTTTAGCGCCAGCGCCAACAGTACCGCGTACCCTACCCAGCTATAGGCATCCCCCATACGTTCGATGGTTGCCATCATAGAGGCATAGGTATCGGAAATCGCACCGTTGATACCGTAAACCTCGGACATCTTCGCCACTACCGGTTTAAACGTGCTGGTCAGAATGCCCGACCCTGCCTGCAATAACATAAAACCGATAATCGTTTTGATCGTGCCTTTGATAATGACGCTGACACTTTTACGCAACAGGATGTAGCCGAGGCAGGTCACAATACCCAACAGCAACGGTGCATTGGTCATGACCTGATTAAAAAAGACGGTAAAGATGTTGTAGAGGATCTCCATAACGATCTCCAGTAGACGAAGTTGCTGAACATTCATTACAGATGCCCAGGATGTTGTGCCCTCACTCTAATTTTCAAAAGTAATCACAACAAGATTGAATTTGATTAAATGTGATGCAGTACGCAAATAATTCTCTCACTTGCAGAGTGGATTTGCTCCGAATTCATTCACTTCAAAATAAATCCATTTAAAACAATAAAATAAAAAAATACATTTCATATAAACCATCTTGTCACGTTGTAATTTGTTAACAATTTTTCATTCAACATCAAAAATCAACGCATTGCCTTCTTGAGAAAATGATGTCAGTATCAATCAAAACAAATCACAATTTGATTCAACTTGAATAAACATGAAGGTAATTGCGATGAGTAAAGTAAAAAGCATCACGCGTGAATCATGGATCCTGAGCACATTCCCGGAGTGGGGAAGCTGGCTGAATGAAGAGATCGAGCAGGAACAGGTCGCACCAGGTACTTTCGCGATGTGGTGGCTCGGCTGCACCGGAATTTGGCTGAAGTCGGAAGGCGGGACTAACGTCTGCGTCGATTTCTGGTGCGGCACGGGCAAACAGAGTCACGGTAACCCGCTGATGAAAACCGGTCACCAGATGCAACGCATGGCAGGGGTGAAGAAGCTGCAGCCAAACCTGCGCACCACGCCGTTTGTTCTTGATCCGTTTGCCATTCGTCAGATCGATGCGGTGCTGGCCACGCACGATCATAACGATCACATCGACGTAAATGTTGCGGCAGCCGTCATGCAGAACTGTGCCGACGACGTGCCGTTTATTGGACCGCAGACTTGTGTGGATCTGTGGATCGGTTGGGGTGTACCAAAAGAGCGCTGCATCGTGGTAAAACCAGGCGATGTGGTAAAAGTGAAAGATATTGAAATTCATGCGCTTGATGCGTTCGATCGTACTGCGTTAATCACCCTGCCCGCCGATCAGAAAGCCGCTGGCGTACTGCCGGATGGTATGGATGCCCGCGCCGTAAACTATCTGTTCAAAACGCCGGGCGGTACGCTTTATCATAGCGGCGACTCACACTACTCCAACTACTATGCAAAGCATGGCAACGAGCACCAGATCGACGTCGCACTCGGATCCTACGGCGAGAACCCACGGGGTATTACGGACAAAATGACCAGTTCTGACATGCTGCGTATGGCGGAGGCCCTGAATACAAAAGTGGTGATCCCTTTCCATCATGATATCTGGTCAAACTTTCAGGCCGATCCGCAGGAGATCCGCGTACTGTGGGAGATGAAAAAAGATCGCCTTAAGTATGGCTTTAAGCCATTCATCTGGCAGGTAGGTGGCAAGTTCACCTGGCCGCTGGACAAAGATAACTTTGAATATCACTATCCGCGCGGCTTTGATGATTGCTTCACCATTGAACCGGATTTACCGTTTAAATCGTTCTTGTGATCCACACAAAATGCCGGGCCATCCCGGCATTTTTTTCCCATTTACTTTAGTATTTCCAGGCTATTTCAAATATCATCTTTTCAAATCAATTTGTATCGGAATAGCTCATGACTGAAGCACAAAGACATCAAATATTGCTGGATATGCTGGCGCAGTTGGGCTTTGTTACCGTTGAGAACGTAGTTGAGCGTCTGGGGATTTCACCCGCCACTGCGCGCCGGGACATCAACAAGCTCGACGAAAGCGGCAAACTCAAGAAAGTACGCAACGGCGCAGAAGCTATTACCCAGCAGCGGCCGCGCTGGACGCCAATGAATCTTCACCAGGCGCAGAACCACGATGAAAAAGTTCGCATTGCCAAGGCAGCATCCCAGCTTGTGAATGCGGGTGAAAGCGTAGTGATCAACTGCGGATCGACCGCTTTCCTGCTGGGTCGCGAAATGTGCGGCAAGCCGGTGCAGATCATCACCAATTATTTGCCCCTGGCGAACTATCTGATCGACCAGGAGCATGACAGCGTGATCATCATGGGAGGGCAATATAACAAAAGCCAATCCATCACGCTTAGCCCGCAAGGCAGTGAAAATAGCCTGTATGCCGGACACTGGATGTTTACCAGCGGCAAAGGGTTGACCGCGGACGGACTGTATAAAACCGATATGCTGACCGCGATGGCCGAGCAGAAGATGCTTAACGTGGTGGGTAAACTGGTGGTGCTGGTCGATAGCAGTAAAGTCGGTGAACGTGCGGGAATGCTGTTCAGTCGCGCCGATCAAATCGATATGCTCATTACCGGCAAAAATGCAAACCCTGAGATTCTGCAACAGCTTGAAGCTCAGGGCGTGAGCATTATGCGCGTTTAAAGGTGCTGGCGGAAAAACGTCACTGTTGCGGCCAACGCTTCTGGCGTGATGCGATGTCGTACACCCGCTTCCCACAGGCAGGTCAGATTGTTGTCCAAACCTGCCTGAATCAGCGCTTGCTGTAAGCGGAAGGTTTCAACAGCCGGTACAACATCATCATCCTGTCCATGCCACAGCAGCAACGGCCTGTCGGCAAGGCGTGGCAACTGATGCGTAACATCCCATTCGGCAAGCGGGGCGATAACGGCATCAAACTCCGCCTGTTGCTCTGGGGTCTGAACCTGTAAAGGAGGAAAAAGCGTCTGCGCAAGCCGGGTAAAATAGCCTGAGCCCATCAGGCTGGCTACACATTTAACCTCAGGATGGCGCGCCATTATGCCCAATGCAGTCATTCCCCCCATCGATGCCCCACCGACGGCAAGCCGCTCATCTGAAAGCCAATTTTCTGCCACCAGAGCCGCACGTAACGTCGTAAACTCCTGCATGTTTTGCTGCAATATATGCCAGAAGCGGAACATTCGCTCATGAGCATTACCTTTAAAGCGGGCGCCATGTTCGGGCGCATCTGGCATGACGACGCGAAATCCGGCCTGAGCCAGCGCAACAGCAAAATAACTGTAGACCAGACTTGAAGATGTAAACCCGTGATAAAAGAGAATACAAGGGAGTGAACATTCGCGTTTACCAGCCGGAACGGCGTGCAGGACAGGGATACCAGCTAACTGTCGTGTCTCAATTTCTATCATTTGTTGCCCCTTTTTTTCTGGTATGCCATGCAGCAATACTTAACGCAAGCGAATGTGTTCGGCAATGATTCATAATGTTGAGAACTGGGTTACGCTTTCGCAACATTTTCATTCGAAAATCGCGTGAGAGATAACAATTCGGGAACATTCCCCTAAAGGGAAATTAATAAGGCACTACACTATGGCTATCAGGAAACGAGATAGAGTTATGCGTCGGTTTGCCTCTTTGTTGCTGGTTATGTTTTTAAGCGCCTGTAGCGTGCTACAGGGAACGCCGCAACCCGCACCGCCCGTTGCCGACCACCCGCAGGAGATCCGCCGTGACCAGAGTAATGGGTTACAGCGATTAGGGACGGTTAGCGCGCTGGTAAGAGGCTCTCCGGATGATGCGCTGGCAGAGATCCGTGCCAAAGCCGTCGCGGCTAAAGCTGATTACTACGTGGTTTTATTAGTAGATGAAACCATCGTGACAGGCCAATGGTATTCACAGGCAATTTTGTATCGTAAATAACATTGGGTTGAAATTTAGTCAGCTTTACATTGCTTTGCGCCTCTATGCGTTTACCTGTGCACAATAAACCAACAGCAGGAAGCTTGAGGTTTATTATCGCGATGGAATGCCCTGCCGTGTGTAGGGGTACGAATAATGGAGCTGACGATGAAACAATCTCTTGCCTTATCCTCACTGCTGCTTTCTGCCGGACTGGCAGGCACTACGGCGCAGTCTGCCGAATTCGCCAGTGCTGACTGCGTTACTGGCCTGAACGAAATTGGCCTGATCTCTGTCAGTAACATTGCAGGGAATCCGCAGGATGTAGAACGTGTAATCGCGTTAAAAGCGGATGAACAAGGTGCCTCATGGTATCGGATCATTCAGATGTACGAAGACCAGCAGCCCGACAACTGGCGCGTACAGGCCATACTTTATGCGTAACAGATTGCCGGATGGCGTAAACTTATCTGACCTGGACTGAGCGTAGGCATGATAAGACGCACCCGCGTCGCCATCAGGCAAGTTATTACCGTAACCCCCCCGTTGCCCGCAGGAGCAAATCGTTCAGCACCTGTTCAGACAATCGTAGTCCACCCCGCGTATCAAGCATCATTTGGCACCAGGCCTGCGCCACTGGCGGAGAAGAATAACGCAACATCTGCGCCCCGCAACCGAGCAGGAAAAGCTGCTGCGTAATCTCTCGTCCCAATGCCTCACTGGGTTTACGTAAACGCTGCTGTAGCTGACGCACCATCCGATCGTAATGTCGATCCTGCCCCTTTACCTCCGCAAAGGCTTCGCTGAGCATATCGTAGATGCCGGGTTGTTTTGTCAGTACCCGCAATACATCAAGGCACATAATGTTGCCGGAGCCTTCCCAGATACTGTTTACCGGCATCTCACGATACAGGCGCGGCAGCTCACTCTCCTCGCAATAGCCAATCCCGCCCAGCACTTCCATCGCCTCAGCCACAAACGGCATACCGACCTTGCAAACGGAGAATTTCGCTGCTGGCGTGAACAACCTGGCCCACAGCGCTTCTTTGGCATCAGCACGACGGTCCCAGGCCCGCGCCAGTCGAAACAGTAGCGCCGTTTGACCTTCCAGTTGGAGCGCCATCCGGCCTAATACCTGACGCATCATCGGCTGTTCAATCAATGGTTTGCCAAAAACTTGTCGCTGGTGCGCATGATAAATCGCGACGGAAAAAGCACGTCGCATCATGCCGTGACTGCCGAGCGCGCAGTCAAAACGCGTCATCCCGCCCATCTTCAGGATATGGCGGATACCCTCCCCTTCTTCGCCCAATAGCCAGCCAATCGCATCGTGGAATTCAACCTCGCAGCTGGCGTTGGAGCGGTTGCCTAATTTATCTTTCAGTCGTTCAAGACGGATGGCATTACGCTGCCCGTCAGGTAAAAATCGCGGTACAAAAAAGCAGGATAAGCCGCCCTTTGCCTGGGCCAGCACCAAATGGGCATCGCTTTGCGGTACGGAGAAAAACCACTTATGTCCCACCAGCCGATACGAGCCGTCGACAAGACGTTCTGCCTGAGTGGTATTGCTCAGCACATCTGAACCACCCTGTTTTTCGGTCATACCCATACCAATCAGTAGCCCGCGCTTTTGCCCTCCGGGCAGTAAATGCGAGTCATAACGATCGCTTAGCAGCGGCGTCAGCCAGTCGTTAAAGGGGGCGGGTAACATTTGAAGTAACAGCGGCGTGGCGGCAAACGTCATGGTCACCGGACACAAAGTGCCTGCTTCAGCCTGCGCATGCAGCATGAAACGCGCCGCCCGGGCAACAAATGTTCCCTGCCTCGCGTCTTCTTCCCAGGCCAGATTATGTACGCGGTTGGCGCACAATCCCTGCATCAGCAAATGCCAGGCAGGATGAAAACGCACATCATCCAGCCGCTGCCCCTGCGGGTCGTAGCGCAATAGTTCAGGTGGAAAAGCATTGGCCAGACGACCCAGTTCGAGCGACTCGGCAGTCCCTAGCTGCTGACCAATACTGGCGAGAAGATCGCTATCCCAGCCAGCGCCTTCACGGATAACCGCTTCGCACAGCGCGCCGTCGGACAAATATAAGTTACTGTTATTGAGCGGTACAGGTTGGTTAAAAACGGTATGCGTTTGCCAGTGCATTGTGTCTCCCTCCGTCAATGGCCGTCGCTTTAAGTATGGTCATAACCCCAGAATTCGCGACGGAAGGAGATCACAAAAGCACGGTTAGCCCGCAATATAATGAGGAATAAAACGAGAAGTATCTTTAGTGATCAAAGTATTATCCTCGCGGATCCCCATACCACAGGCTTCATCATCCACGCTCCAACTGCCAATCAACGTGTAGCTGTCGCCAAAGCGCGGTAATGGCTGAAATGCCTGATAGATCATCGGTTCTTCCGCGTAATCACCCTCAGCATGCTCCACTATCTGTTGCTGACCATCAAAAATGGTGACGTTACCCCCCTCTCGAGAAAATATCGGTTTGCGTACATAGCTTTCACCAACCGCAATCTGTGGCGTTTCTCCTTCGAACCAGGCAGGCAGCAGGTTGGGATGGTTGGGAAATAAACGCCACAGCAAAGGCATTAGCCCTTTATTGCTAAGCACACTCTTCCACAACGGCTCAACCCACTGTTCGCGGCGATGGCGCAGCAAGGGGCCATTCTCATCTCGCATCATCCACTCCAGGGGATAGAGCTTAAAGGCGCGACGAATGACGTTATCGTCAAGGTCTGTGAGAACGCCGCCAACGCCAAGCCCCAGATCCTCAACGTAAATAAATCGCGATTCTTGCCCGGCCTGCTGTGCGCAATCCTGTAAATACAGCACCGTGGTACGGTCTTCATCGGTATCTTCACAGCAGCAGAAATAGAAGGGATCCGGGCTATAAAGCTCAGCAAAACGGGAGATCAACCGCTCCTGAATAGCGTTGTACTGATCGGCATCGCGTGAAATCACCCCGTTGCGACGCGCATCTTCCAGCCATAACCACTGGAAATACGCTGACTCATAGAGCGACGTTGGCGTATCCGCGTTGTACTCCAGCAGCTTGACCGGCGAGTTATTTCCGCACCAGACAAAATCCATACGGCCGTACAGAGAGGGATCGCGATTGCGCCAGCTTTCGGCAATAACGTCCCAGTACAGCGGCGGGATCGCCAGTTGCTGCATAATCTGTTCGTCGTTAACTGCTCGTTCGACGACATCCAGACACATCTGGTGCAGTTCCGCAGTAGGTTTTTCGATCTGCTCTTCCACTTGTCTGAGCGTAAAGCGGTAAGCCCGACTCTCATCCCAGTAGATTTCGTTATCGATAATATGAAAATCGAAACCGTGATCGTAAGCGATCCTGTCCAAATCTTGCCGAACAGGAACATCATGTCGCAGCATCGTTAACCTCCCCAGTGCCCACGCGCGCTGGACGAACGTCCGTAGCCACCGCGTGAAACCGTCGAAACTTTCTTTGTCGTATAGCTATGGCTGGTCGCGGTATCATTTTTTCCACTACCGGAACGCCAGCTGTAATCCCCAGAAGTCGTGCGCCAGACCGGGCGCGAAGCATAAGAAGAACCGCCGCTGCTGTAGACATACTGTTCGTCGCGATTTTTACGAATGACGCGACTGAGTAAAAAACCGGTGAATACAGGCACCCAGCTTTGATCGGTGCTGTCGAGATAACAGTCGCCAAACTGGGTCTGACAGCTTTGCTTATTCATCTGCTTTGGCAGGTTGGAGTAGAACTCTGTTTTCGCATTGTTCCAGCCATCAGCACAAACGGTGGCGCTATTGCCATCGTCAATACATTCACTCACCGCTGAGTAAAAGGTACCGTCGCCATCGTTATCGGTATTGCCGTCGTCTGCACATCCTTTAAGAACAAAAAATACCGCTCCGCCCATAATGGCCAGCGTCAGGTACTTTCCGCTGTAACGACTGCGTTTTTTGGCAAAAGGATCTACCGGGCGCCCGATTCGCGTGATGGCAGAATGCCCTGGCGCCCTGTTTTTGTTTCCTGATTTACGTTTTCTTGCCATGATCGTCCATTACCATGTCATGCAGGCGGCGTTAAAAATGCCCCCCGCCAGCGCAGCAGTCCCCATAAATAATCCCGCTGCAGTATTATGATTAATAATTTTTTCACTCAGTGTCGGCATATATAAACGCACGCCACCGTAAACGATAAGTTGTATCACCAGCGCGATACCGCCCCAGGAAAAATAATCCGGAATGCTGACGGCGTTAATTGCCGCGCTGGATAACGGAATAACGTAGCCAAGTAACGTACCGCTAAAGGCCAGTGATGCTGCTGTATTATTATTTTTAATCAGTTGCCATTCGTTGTGCGGCGTGATTTTTGAGTAGATAAACAGAAAAACGATCACCATGGCTGCGCCAATAAAAAAATAGGCGCAGAAAGCCAGTAATGAATCCAGTATGTGCATTGTGTAACCTTCCCTGAAATTAACCAATTACATTAAGTGATGTTAATGGAATATCCACACCCAGCGCCCGCGAGAATACCCACTCAGGCTCTCCCAGCTCATTAAACGACTCTTCACCGTTCAACAGCAGGTATTCCCATGTATCCTCTGTAACCTGCCGCTGATAACCCATGGTAAAATTATGTACATCCCATGTGGCATGCTGATGATTTTCCACTTTTTCCAGCATATAAACCGGCTCAATGTTCCCCGGCTCTTCCTCGTTAAAAAAGCGCTGCCAGCGCTCTTCCTGCCAAGAGAGCGTTGGCGTACCTATCGCGGATGGGCTAATAGCAGACTGCCAGTTTTTTTTCTGCGAAATCCCGTAGCTTTCTGCATAAACAAAAAATTTGATATCGTCGATATCATCAATGTCTGAGCCGCCCGTGGTATTGATTTGCAGAAACTCTTCTCCGGACGTGTAGTAGCGAAAAATCTGGCTTCCGCCGCCTAAATCGATGTGGCTAATCGCGGCGACGGTGTACTCTTCGCCGGGAAATTCGATCAATAAAGCCTCTTCTAACAGGCGAAACGCCAATGTATTGAGCGTAAACCCGGCATTCAGATGTAACCCCAACGGCCCGCGAACTGGCGCAGCAACATCCGCTTTACCAAATAAGCGCTGGAAAAAACTCATCATTATTTTCCTTTAATGACCTGCCAGCCATCTTTCGAGGCCGGCGCATTTCACCGACGTTTACTCGCCTTGCTGGCGCTGCAGTCGTGCCAAAACATCCTGAGCCGAACTTTTATTGGCTGACCCAATGCCGGCTTCGGCCAGCTTCTCGTCCAGGTCACGCCCATCCGCAACCTTTTCCAGCTGCGCAGCGGCATCCAGACGGGCCTGACGCTCTGCCTGGCGCGTTTGTAAACGCTTGAGCGACTCTGCGGCTGTAGAAACGCTGGAAGACGCGCCCACGGTCGACGTGGTCACGGCCTGCTGGGCGCGCTGCATCGCTTCTGTAGCCTTTACCACCTCCAGCTGCTCGAACTGTGCAATCCGTTGAGCGGTAGCACTAACCGCTTTTTCAACGCCATCACGAGAGGCTTCAAGGTTAGTAAGCACTTGCTCTTCAGCGGTAATGACATTCTCCAGACGGGCAATTTCTTCTGCAACCTCGTTAATCAGAGACGGGTCAGCGTTTTTACTCAGAGCTTCCAGCGCTCGCGTTTCCAGACTACTTTTGCGTGCCTGCAGATCGCTCAACTTGTCATGACTCAGTTTCACGCGCGCCAGCAGGTCAACCCGCGATTTTCCGGCTTTATCCAGTTCACCCTTCGCATCACGAATATGTTGTTCCAGCATCCGCACACCCTGCGCTTCTTCAATTGACTCTTCCGCCTGAGAAAGTACGGACTTGCCGAGGGTAAACAGGCTTTTTAAAATTCCCATAAATAGCGTTCCTTGTTATTCGTGAGTGTATTCTTCAGTGATTTCAGCCAAATCCAGAGCGTTATCCGCAAGCGTCGTCATCTCCAGGACCACATCATCCAACGATGAGTTCAGGGAAAGCGCCCCAAATGCAACGTAATATTCATCATGCTGAACGCGTGAAATCCCCACGGAAGACAGAGGAAGGAGTTTCTGATTACGCAATAAGAAAACATTAAACTCATCTTGCTGATGAATACTGCTGACAGGACAAATAATGGTTTCAATAATAATCTGGCGGGATGTAAATAAAACACTGAGCGGCAAATCGCCATAATCATTCATTTTAATAATTAATGACCGCTCATTATTTTCAATATCTATATTTAATTCATGAAGAGTTTGTAGTGCTTCAGCAAGCACCTGCGGATTCCATGCCATATATTTCCCATACATTAGTCAATTAGAAATAAATATCATTTTTCAGCCTTTATCATACTTGTTTAAGATAAAAAAAAGCCATCCGAATCAGGATGGCTTTTTCCGAAAATTAAGCTTAGCTGCGTTGGCGGACTGCTTCAAACAGGCAGATGCCCGTCGCAACTGAAACGTTCAGCGACGAAACGCTACCTGCCATCGGGATACTGATCAGTTCGTCACAGTGTTCACGGGTCAGACGGCGCATACCTTCACCTTCTGCTCCCATCACCAGCGCCAGACGTCCGGTCATTTTGCTCTGGTAGAGAGTATGGTCGGCTTCGCCAGCGGTTCCGACGATCCAGATATTCTCTTCCTGCAGCATACGCATGGTGCGCGCCAGGTTGGTCACGCGGATCAGCGGTACGCTTTCTGCCGCACCGCAGGCCACTTTTTTCGCCGTAGCATTCAACTGAGCGGAACGATCCTTCGGTACGATTACAGCATGTACGCCAGCGGCATCGGCGCTACGCAGGCATGCCCCCAGGTTATGCGGGTCGGTGACGCCATCGAGGATCAAAAAGAACGGCTGATCGAGCGTAGCAATCAGATCCGGCAGATCGTTTTCCTGATACTGACGGCCCGGCTTCACACGAGCAATAATCCCCTGATGTACCGCACCCTCGCTTTTCTCATCCAGAAACTGACGGTTAGCCAGTTGAATGACAACACCCTGTGCTTCCAGTGCGTGGATCAGCGGCAGCAGGCGTTTATCTTCACGACCTTTGAGAATAAAGACGTCCTGGAAGCGCTCAGGCGCACGTTCCAGCAGAGCCTGCACCGCATGGATGCCGTAAATCATTTCACTCATGAATGTACTCGTTAATAGTTTATGCATAACGCGGGCAACACGAGATTGCCCGGCTTACTGTTTATGGCAGTTATTGTGCGACTTTCTTTTTCGCCGCACGTTTAGCTTTGGTGGCGGCAGCAATTTTAAGCGTTTTTGCCGATGGCTTTTTCGCTTTTTTGTCGCCTTTCTTCTCAGCCGCATTCTTTTCCGCCTGAGGTTTGGCTCTGCCTTTTTTCTCACCGCGGAAAGCGCTATCCGGCTCGAAATTCACCTTTTTGCCCATCTGACGACGTTTACCGGTATTTTTACCCGCATCGCTTTTTTTGGCTTTTTCGCGCGCAGTTTTACCTTCATTACGCGGCGCACGTTCGCTGGAGATCAAGCTAAAGTCGATCTTACGCTCGTCCATGTTGACTGCTTCCACGCGAACTTCCACGCGATCGCCCAGGCGATACATCTGACCGCTGGATTCCCCCGTCAGGCGCTGCCCAACCTGGTCGAAACGATAGTAGTCGTTATCCAGGGAGGAGACATGCACCAGACCGTCGATAAACAACTCATCAAGACGGACAAAGAAGCCAAATCCGGTGACGCTGGCAATCACGCCTTTGAAGACATTCCCCACCTGATCCAGCATGAAGTCGCACTTCAGCCAGTCAGAGACATCGCGTGTGGCTTCGTCAGCACGGCGCTCGGCCATCGAACAGTGCTGACCCAGTTGCAGCATCTCTTCCATCGAATAATGGTAGCCACCCGTTTCCGTGGTGTTGCCTTTATGGCCCTGCTCCTGCGCCAGCAGATACTTAATCGCCCGGTGCAAGGAGAGATCCGGGTAACGACGGATCGGTGAAGTAAAGTGTGCATAAGATTGCAGCGCCAGGCCGAAGTGACCACGGTTTTCCGGATCGTAAATCGCCTGCTTCATCGAACGCAGCAGCATGGTTTGCAGCATTTCTGCGTCAGGACGGTCAGCAATCGACTCCAGCAGTTCAGCGTAATCGCGCGGCTCAGGTTTGTTGCCACCTGGCAGCTCCAGTCCCAGCTCTGCCAGGACGGAACGGAACGAGTTAATCGCTTCGGTCGTCGGCTTATCGTGAATACGGAACAGCGCTGGCTCTTTGGCTTTCTCAACGAATCGCGCCGCTGAGATGTTCGCCATGATCATGCACTCTTCAATCAGCTTGTGCGCGTCGTTACGCTGCGTCTGCTCAATACGCTCAATACGGCGTTCAGCATTGAAGATAAACTTCGCCTCTTCACTTTCAAACGAGATACCGCCGCGCTCTTCGCGGGCTTTATCCAGCACTTTGTAGAGGTTATGCAGCTCTTCAATGTGTTTGACCAGCGGTGCGTACTGCTCACGCAGCTCCTGGTCGCCCTGCAGCATGTGCCAGACCTTGGTGTAGGTCAGACGTGCATGGGAACTCATGACCGCTTCGTAGAATTTAAAGCCGGTTAAACGGCCTTTCGACGAAATGGTCATTTCACAGACCATACACAACCTGTCCACCTGCGGGTTGAGCGAACACAATCCGTTAGACAGCACTTCCGGCAGCATCGGAACAACCTGCGACGGGAAGTAAACGGATGTGCCACGGCTGCGGGCTTCCTGGTCCAGCGGAGTCGGCGGGCGAACGTAATAGCTTACGTCGGCAATTGCCACCCATAAACGCCAGCCGCCGCCGCGTTTCTTCTCGCAGTAAACCGCATCGTCGAAGTCACGCGCATCTTCGCCATCGATAGTCACCAGCGGCAGGTCGCGCAGATCGACACGTCCTATTTTCGCCTCTTCCGGCACTTCTTCTTTCAGTCCGGCGACCTGTTTCTCAACAGCCTGCGGCCAGATATATGGGATTTCATGAGTACGCAGGGCCATATCAACGGCCATGCTGGTTCCCATGTTGTCACCCAGCACTTCAACAATTTTACCCACCGCTTTGGTGCGGCGAGTCGGACGCTGGGTCAGTTCAACGACGACCACAAACCCCATACGAGCGCCCATCACCTCTTCCGGCGGGATCAGAATATCGAAACTCAGACGGCTGTCGTCAGGGACGACAAACCCAACGCCAGCATCGGTGAAATAGCGACCGACAATTTGGCTGGTTTTTGGCACCAGTACGCGCACAATACGCGCTTCGCGACGACCTTTACGGTCCGCGCCCAGTGGCTGCGCCAGTACCTGATCGCCATGAATGCAGGTTTTCATCTGCTCGCTGGACAGGTACAGGTCATCTTTGCGGCCTTCAACGCGCAGAAAGCCGTAGCCATCACGGTGGCCAATAACGGTACCTTTCAGCAGGTCGAGACGCTCCGGCAGCGCATAGCACTGACGACGGGTGAAGACCAGTTGTCCGTCACGCTCCATCGCGCGCAGACGGCGGCGCAGTGCTTCCTGCTGCTCTTCACCTTCAATGTTGAGTTCAGCGGCCAGCTCATCGCGGTTGGCCGGTTTTTCACGTTTAGTTAAATGTTCGAGGATAAATTCCCGGCTTGGGATAGGATTCGCGTATTTTTCAGCTTCGCGTTCCTGGAAAGGATCTTGTGACATTGAGGTTCCTCCATTGTCAGCTCTGATGGAATTCCTTCGTCTTTCACGACGCCTCTTTGTTGGCTGCCTTTGCTCCCACCAGTAACTTACTTTTGTAAGCTCCTGGCGACTCGCTCAGTTGCCGCCGCGATGCGACGCGAAATACTTTGGACTTCATTATTCCACCAGCAATAATTTATAAAGCGGTTGATTCTCTTCAACCAAATCAGCAAGTGTGTAGTTGTCCAGCTCCGTGAGAAAACTTTGCACTGCCTTAGAAAGCGCCTGTTTGAGTCGACAGGCCGGGGTAATGTGGCAAAACTCGCTGCTACAGTTGACCAACGATAAGGGTTCCAGCTCGCGAACCACATCACCAATACCAATATCCTTAGCGGGTTTACCCAAGCGGATACCGCCATTTTTTCCTCGAATAGCAGTAACAAAGCCCGCCCGGCTAAGTTGATTGATTATTTTGACCATATGATTACGGGACACGCCGTAGACTTCTGTCACCTCAGAAATACTGGTCATACGTCCTTCGGGAAGTGACGCCATGTAGATTAGCGCACGTAATCCGTAATCGGTGAAACTTGTTAACTGCACATCAACCTCAGGAAAAGGGATAAAACGGATAAACCTGGTGGTATTAATTATATTGATGATAAACCAGCCACCAGCCAGGTCGCTAATTTATTTCAGTTCGGGAAGGAAAAAAGCGAGGAACTTACGTGATTTTAAGCCGGATTCTGATGCAAAGCACCTTATCCGGCTTGAGATATTGCAAGCGCAGCGCCATTCGACGCCACGCTATAACCAGAATTATGCGTCGAACGGGTCGCGCAGGATCATGGTTTCAGTACGGTCTGGGCCAGTTGAGATAATATCAATCGGCACACCGGTCAGTTCTTCAATACGCTTGATGTAGTTCAGTGCAGCCTGCGGCAGACCGCTACGTTCCTTCACGCCGAAAGTAGATTCAGACCAGCCCGGCATGGTTTCGTAAATCGGCTCGATACCTTTCCAGTCGTCTGCTGCCAGCGGAGTAGTCGTTACTTCACGGCCATCCGGCATACGGTAAGCGACACAGATTTTCACCTCTTTCAAACCGTCCAGTACGTCCAGTTTGGTCAGGCAGAAGCCAGACAGGGAGTTAATCTGTACTGCACGGCGTACAGCAACGGAGTCCAGCCAGCCGGTACGACGACGACGACCGGTGGTCGCGCCATACTCGTTACCTTGTTTGCACAGGAACTCTCCAACGTCATCAAACAGTTCAGTCGGGAACGGCCCCGCACCTACACGAGTAGAGTAAGCTTTGATGATACCCAGAACGTAGTCCACATAACGTGGGCCCAGGCCAGAGCCGGTTGCCACGCCACCTGCGGTGGTGTTGGAGGACGTTACGTACGGATAGGTACCGTGGTCGATATCCAGCAGCGTACCCTGCGCACCTTCAAACATGACGAAATCGCCACGCTTACGCGCCTGGTCCAGCAGATCGGAAACATCAACAACCATCGAGGTCAGGATGTCGGCGATAGCCATCACATCATCCAGCACTTTCTGGTAGTCAACTGCTTCAACTTTATAGAAATTCACCAGCTGGAAGTTGTGATATTCCATCACTTCTTTCAGTTTTTCAGCGAAGGTTGCTTTATCAAACAGATCGCCAACACGCAGACCGCGACGAGCTACTTTGTCTTCATAAGCCGGACCGATACCACGACCGGTAGTACCGATCGCTTTCTCGCCACGCGCTTTCTCACGAGCGTTATCCAACGCAACGTGATAATCAAGGATCAGCGGACAAGCTTCAGACAGCAGCAGGCGCTCGCGAACCGGGATACCACGATCTTCCAGTCCTTTCATTTCTTTCATCAGCGCGGACGGAGACAGAACAACACCGTTACCGATGATGCTGATGACATTCTCGCGAAGAATACCTGATGGAATAAGATGGAGGACGGTTTTTTCACCGTTGATTACGAGAGTATGGCCTGCGTTGTGACCACCCTGGTAGCGCACAACATATTTAGCCCGTTCAGTCAGAAGATCGACGATCTTCCCTTTACCTTCGTCACCCCATTGGGTGCCCAGTACGACGACGTTGTTACCCATTTTTCAAAATCACCGTTTGCTTAAAAATGGATTCTACCACCGCTTTTTCAGATATACAGCACTTTTTGCATGCGAAAATCCGCAAATTAGTCTACTTATTAATCAGCCAATCGTTTTCCTCAACATGTAGTAGACCACAACGCCCGCAACCACAAGACCTCCACCAAAACGACGCAAAATATTTTCGGGAAGTTGCGCCATTGCAGAGATCATTTTCTTCCATGCGCTGGGATAAAGCATCGGACCCAGCCCTTCCAGCACCAAAACCAGCGCGAGCGCCAGCAAAATTGTTGAATTCATCCATCGCCCTTATATAAAAAGAAAACCACCGCATCCCTAGAGATGCCGGTGGTTTTGCTGCTTTAAAACCGCAGGAACGCGATTAGCGTGTCGCGGAACTCGGTGTCTTCATGTAGCGGAAGAAATCGCTGTCCGGACTCATGACCATCACGTCCTGGTTGCCTTCGAAGCTCTTCTCGTAAGCACGCAGGCTACGGATGAAGGCGTAGAAGTCTGGATCCTGACTAAATGCATCGGCAAACAGCTTAGCGGCTTCTGCATCGCCTTCACCGCGCATGATACGGCCCTGACGCTCAGATTCTGCCAGCGTTTTAGTGACTTCATAGTCCGCCGTTGCACGCAGTTTTTCCGCCTCTTCCTGGCCTTGTGAACGATGGCGACGCGCTACCGCTTCACGCTCAGCGCGCATACGGTTGTAGATAGCCTCGGACACTTCAGCAGGCAGGTTGATTTGCTTAATACGCACGTCAACCACTTCGATGCCCAATGCCGCCATACTGTTCGGGTTGATGACCGGTACTTTACCGTTCGTTTCAGCCTGAACACGTTCAGCCGCTTCGGCAATCGCGCTATCTGCTGCCGGAGTCGCCACTTCATCTTCCGTGCCAGCAGAACCGGAGTTCAGCGCGTCACGGACTTCCAGGGTCAGACGACCGCGGGAATCGGTAACGATGTCCTTCACGTCCAGACGACCAATTTCAGAACGCAGACGGTCAGAGAACTTACGTTTCAGCAGGACTTCCGCCTGAGAAACATCGCCACCGCCCGTTGCCAGGTAGTAACGGCTAAAGTCACTGATGCGCCACTTAATGTAGGAGTCAACGATCAGATCTTTCTTCTCTTTGGTAACAAAGCGATCGGCCTGGTTGTCCATGGTCTGAATACGCGCATCGAGCATCTTCACAGATTCAATAAACGGAATCTTGAAGTGCAGGCCTGGTGCAACGACCAGCGGCTTGTTTTCATCGTCACGCAGAACTTTACCAAAGCGCAGAGTAATACCGCGCTCGCCTTCTTTGACCACAAAGACAGACATGAACAGAACTACCAGAACGATGATGATAATCGCAATAACTGACTTACGCATCGTTATTCCCCCTGACGCTGGTAGTCGTTACGCTGCGCATTCGCGCGGCGTTGGTCCATAATATCGCCCTGACTGGTGGACGATGTATTGCTTGCTCCAGTGCTGGAAGTCGTTGCTGGCGGCAGACGCAACAGGTTTGAACTGCTGTCAGTCTTTGCTGCTGGCGCACTACCACCTTTCAGCATTTGATCCAGCGGCAGAACCATCAGATTGCTGCCTTTATCGTTAACCAGGACTTTGCGGGTATTGCTCAGCACTTTTTCCATGGTTTCGATATACAGACGCTCACGGGTAATTTGCGGTGCGGCTTTATATTCCGGCAGAATTTTTGCGAAGCGAGCCACTTCACCCTGTGCTTCCAGGATGGTCTGAGTCTTATACGCACGCGCTTCTTCCAGAATACGCTGAGCCTGACCGTTTGCACGCGGCTGAACTTCGTTGGTGTACGCTTCTGCTTCACGGATGTACTGCTGTTCGTTTTCACGTGCTGCGATAGCATCGTCAAACGCGGCTTTTACTTCTTCCGGCGGACGTGCTGCCTGGAAGTTGACGTCCAGCAAGGTGATACCCATGTTGTACGGACGGATCGTTTCTTCCAGTTCACGCTGGGTATCGCTACGAATAACGGTACGCCCTTCGGTCAGGATACGGTCCATGGTGTATTTACCGATAACCCCACGCAGGGCGCTGTCAGTTGCCTGACGCAGACTGTCATCCGCACTGGTTACGCTAAACAGGTAACGCTGCGGATCGGTCACGCGGTACTGTACGTTCATTTCGACGCGCACGACGTTTTCGTCAGAGGTCAGCATAACGCCGGATGCGGCAAGTTCACGCACGGCTTCAACGTTGACCGGTGTCACTTCATCGATAAAGGTCGGTTTCCAGTTCAGACCCGGTTCAACCAAATGGCTGAATTTACCGAAGCGTGTCACCACGCCACGTTCCGCTTCTTTAATGGTATAGAAACCGCTAGCCGCCCAGATAATGACGATGGCGGCCGCTGCGATAGTAAAGACTCGACCGCCCAGTTGCGGACGCGGGCCTTGAGATGAACTACCGCCGCCAGAACCAGTACCTTTACCGCCACCCAGACCACCGAGCTTTTTACTCAGTTTGCGGAAGATATCGTCCAGATCGGGAGGTCCCTGCTCGCGACCACCTTTGTTTCCATTTCCCTCAGGGTTGCCGCCAGGTTTGCTGCTTCCCCAGGGGTCGCGGTCTTGTCCGTTATTACCGGGCTGATTCCACGCCATTTTTGTGCTCCATATTTGTTATGCGATGCTATACCTGCGTCTTTTGCGCTGCCGATGCGTTGGCTGCGTCCCTCAACTCCAGTCACATAGTTGACTATGCTCCTGGAGATTTCAGGACTTGCCGCCTTCCTGCCGCACAAAATCCACAAGGTATAGAGGCGAAAAAATCTTCAGGCCATATCCGTCAGATCAGACAACATAGTCTTCCAGTGCCGGTTCTTGTTTACAGAGGCGACGCCAGTCTACGATCGGCATACGAACCTGCAGACCTACGCTGCCGTCTTCCTCCATCCACTCTTTTTCTATTGCCTGAAGTTGATAAAACCGGCTTCTCAAACGCCCTTCCTGCGGCGGCAAACGCAACGTATGCTGCGCCACCTCACCGGAAAGTCGCTCAGTCAAAGCCTGAAAAAGTTGTGGTATACCAATCCCCGTTTGCGCTGATACCCAAACGCGAATGGGTTTATTCTCTTCATCTCTATCGATACGTGGCTCAAAGTCATCCAACATATCGATTTTATTCATCACCAGCAGGGTCGGGATCTCATGCGCATCGATCTCTTCGAGCACCGTGTCGACTGCCTCGATGTTTTCCTGCACACGAAAATCTGCAGCATCAATAACGTGCAGCAGCAATGTCGCCTGACGTGTTTCCTGCAAGGTGGCTTTAAATGCCGCCACCAGGTCGTGCGGCAAATGGCGGATAAACCCTACGGTATCCGCCAGCACGGTCTCCCCCACGTCCGCCACGTCTATGCGGCGCAGCGTTGGATCCAGGGTCGCAAACAGCTGGTCCGCTGCATAAACCCGGGCTTCGGTGATCTGGTTGAACAGGGTGGATTTTCCGGCGTTGGTATATCCCACCAGTGATACGGTTGGGACATCCGCTTTCTTGCGCGACTGCCGCCCCTGCTCACGTTGCTTTTCAACTTTTTCCAGGCGCGACTGTATTTGCAAAATGCGATTACGCAGCAAACGACGGTCGGTTTCGAGCTGGGTTTCACCCGGACCGCGCAAACCAATCCCGCCCTTTTGCCTTTCAAGGTGGGTCCAGCCACGGACCAGACGCGTAGCCATATGGCGCAACTGCGCCAGCTCAACCTGCAACTTACCCTCATGGGTGCGCGCACGCTGGGCAAAAATATCTAAAATAAGACCGGTCCTGTCGATTACAAGACACT
Organism: Citrobacter sp. Cf087; assembly: GCF_030334285.1. Taxonomy (NCBI): domain Bacteria; kingdom Pseudomonadati; phylum Pseudomonadota; class Gammaproteobacteria; order Enterobacterales; family Enterobacteriaceae; genus Citrobacter; species Citrobacter sp. Cf087. The sequence continues at coordinate 46,323 of NZ_JAOWED010000029.1, read as the reverse complement.
GGCACAACTGTTCCAGGTTACGTTCCTGGGCGGGGCTCAGAGCATGATCAAAAATCACCACCGCAGCGCCAGTCGCTTTTACGGCTTCGGCAATTTCGATTGCCTTACCTTCACCAACAAAATACTTCGGGTGCGGTGCTTTACGGCTCCCGGTAATCACCTGCATTGCTTCGACACCGGCGGAAGAAACCAGAGATTCAAACTCCTGGAGGTCTTCCATATCTTTGTCTTGCGAAAAATAGATGTGTACCAGTACCGCCTGCTCACCGGCATCATAACGGTCAAACAAGCGTCAACCCCTTAATATAAATCAACGGGGAACGCAGGATCGCTGGCTCCCCGTATGTAAAACAGCTAATAACCTTATTCGGTTTCTTCGCTGTCCTGTTGCGCAGATGAACCTTGCGCGTTGCTACCGTGATGGTAGTTGCTGCCAGTGCCGCCGGTGGCATTATTGCTGTGATGAGAAACCGGACGAGACGGGACAACAGTAGAAATCGCGTGCTTATAAACCATCTGGCTGACCGTGTTTTTCAACAGGATCACGAACTGATCAAAAGACTCGATTTGACCTTGCAGCTTAATACCATTCACCAAATAAATAGAAACTGGAACACGTTCCCGACGCAGTGCGTTCAGGAACGGATCTTGTAAAGATTGCCCCTTAGCCATTCTCTCTTTTCCTTATATGCTTATTTGTACTTTGAACCTTTCGATTCTGAAAAATTGCGCACGATACGTTTCAATTGTACACATTCAGTTCGCGATAGCACCAACAACCTGTAATACTTCGTTTCGCGCCTGGTCAGGCTTTTCACTGTCAAGCCAGTGCACCCCTTCCCAACCACGCAACCAGGTTACCTGTCGCTTCGCCAACTGCCTCGTGGCGCAAACACCTCTATAAACCATTTCATCGTATGAAATTTCACCTTCAATGTATGACCACATCTGGCGATACCCTACACAACGAATGGAAGGCAAATCCGTATGCAAATCTCCACGGGCAAAAAGCGCCCGGACTTCTGCTTCAAAACCTGAAGCTAACATCTGATGAAAACGCTGCTCAATTCGCTGATGGAGCAGTTCACGGCTCGCCGGGGCGATTGCAAACTGATGCACCTGATACGGCAAAGCATCTCCTGACGTTTGCGTCAGCTCCGTTAAAGTTTTACCCGAAATGAAAAAAACTTCCAGTGCCCGGGAAAGTCTTTGCGGATCATTTGGATGAATACGCGCCGCAGCCACCGGATCGATGTCCTGAAGCTGTCGGTGTAACGCGTCCCAACCCTGCTCTGCCGCCTGCTGCTCAATTCTGGCCCTGACTTCCGGGTCCGCCGACGGTAACGGCGACAGCCCTTCAAGCAAGGCTTTGAAATATAACATTGTGCCGCCCACCAGCAACGGGATACGCCCCGCGGCGGTGATGTCGGCCATCTCGGCTAACGCATCGCGACGAAAATCCGCAGCGGAGTACGCTTGCGACGGATCGCGAATATCCAGTAATCGGTGCGGCGCGGCCTGTAATTCATCTGCATCGGGCTTGGCTGTACCGATATCCATTCCCTTGTAAATAAGGGCGGAATCAACGCTTATCAACTCTATGGGCAAAACTTTACGCAATTCAATTGCGAGTGCCGTTTTACCGGAGGCCGTTGGCCCCATCAAAAAAATCGCCTTTGGCAGGCTCGCCTTACGGGTATCACTCATGTTTCAGGGCATTCATTACCGAATGTAAATCAACAGGTTGTAACAGACCACCCGGCGGTGCCTTCACGAGTTGTGGGCAGAGCCGCTCAACATCCGCTAACAGCGTAATCGCCTGTGCCATACTCCACTGTGGATGCTCGCTAATCAGGTTACGTGCGATCCACTGCGCAATATTGCCTGGCTCGAATACGGATTGCTGCGCCAGGTAGCCTATCAGTTCAGGAATCAAGATTTGTAAATTTTGTTGGCGTAAGGGTAAAGGCACCGCCCGGATGGTCACATGCTGCGCATCCAGTTGAAATTCAATGCCCAGCTCAGCCAGTTGGCTCTGTCCTTTTTGCAGCGCCGCTTTTTCATCGGCGTTGACTTTTAACCGTAAAGGGATCAGCAACGGCTGGGCGCAAACGGTCCCCTGGTCCGGCGTTAATTGCGCCTGACGCAGCCAACGCTCAGCCACCGGTAATGCCAGCAACCGAATATGGCCATCGCACTCGAGTAACGCACAGTCTGCACCGACAATTGTTAGCACCCGGCCAAAGCCCTGACTGCTGCCACTCAGAGGTGCCGATGATGTTTCAGAGACCGGCGTTTTACGCGTTGGAGCCGGCGTCTGCATCAGTTTCTGATAAATTTCGCCCTGCTGCTTTTGATATCCGGGTTGGGCATGAGGCCAACTGGCCCCCGCCTGACGGCCTGCGCCACTACTGCTGTTTCCAGCGCCAGTTGAGTACTGCGGTGTCGCAGGTTCACGCGCGGGAGCCGGCTCGGCAAAATGGTTACGTCCGGCAGCAACGCGGTTTTCCGGGATGTGCCTTGGAGCGGGTTCGTCGTCATCAGCCAACGGCAGCGGCGTTTCAAGCTGCTGTTGCAGGACGCTCAACACGCCCTGGTAAATAAAATCGTGCACCAGGCGGGATTGATGGAAACGGACCTCATGTTTAGCTGGGTGTACGTTGACATCCACTTGATGCGGATCGATTTCCAGATACAGCACAAAAGCGGGTTGTTGATCGGCTCCCAGCTTATCTTCACAGGCCTGGCGGATAGCATGGTTGATCAGCCGATCTCGCATCATCCGACCATTCACATAACAGTACTGTATTTCTGCCAGTGCTGCCGTTGTGTGGTTAGGATCGGCCACCCAGCCGCGCAGCGTCAAATCACCATGCTGCCATTCAATCGCCAGCGCATGCTCCAGAAACGGCGTGCCGCAAATCGCGCCCAGCCGGCGCTCTTTCTGCCCATCCGCGGCCACTGCCCGGTACTGACGCACCACTTTGCCGTTGTGAGACAAATTAATCGTCACATCAAAACGCGCCAGCGCAATGCGGCGAATAATCTCGTCGATATGATTAAATTCAGTTTTCTCGGTGCGCATAAATTTGCGCCGCGCCGGGGTGTTGTAGAACAGATCTAACACCTCCAGTGTGGTTCCCACTGGATGCGCAGCAGGTTTTACCGTCACATCCATGTCGCGCCCTTCAGCATAGGCTTGCCAGGCCTCAGGCTGCTCTTGTGTGCGCGACGTCAGGGTTAAACGAGACACGGAGCTGATACTTGCCAGCGCTTCGCCACGAAATCCGAGGCTAACGATGGCCTCAAGATCGTCAAGCGAGGCTATTTTACTGGTGGCATGACGCGCCAGCGCCAGCGCCAGCTCGTCTTTTTTAATCCCGCAGCCGTTGTCACGAATACGGATAAGCTTCGCGCCGCCGCGCTCAATATCGATATCAATGCGCGTCGCACCGGCATCGATGCTGTTTTCCACCAGCTCTTTCACCACTGACGCAGGCCGTTCTACCACCTCGCCTGCGGCAATCTGGTTCGCCAGCTGTGGCGGTAGAACCTGAATCGGCATGGCTAATCCTTAATTTGTTAACGTGTTACCCGGCGATATGGCGCTGGCGGTTTGCGCCGGCGCGCCCTGCGGTCCGGTTTGCATCGGGTGCGCCTGGAAATAGTTACGCAATCCTTTGTATATCGCCTCAGCCAGTTGCTGCTGGTAATCATCGCTCGCCAACAGACGTTCTTCGCTGTTGTTACTGATAAAGCCGGTTTCAACCAGCACAGACGGGATATCAGGCGAACGCAGTACGCCAAGACTGGCGTGTTCCGGACGGCGCTTATGCATCGAACCAATACGTTCTAACTGGCCGATCATGCTGGTCGCCACATCATACCCGACGCGCTGCGAATGACCGAACTGCAGATCCAGTACGGCCTGGCTGAGATAAGGATCGGACTGGCTGTTTGCCAGCACATCGCCCGCGCCGCCCAACAGCTCTGATTGTTTTTCGTGCTGCTCCAACCAGCCGGCCATCTCACTGTTCGCCCGACGGTTCGACAGCACCCAAACGGAAGCACCTGTGGCATCACGGTTTGGCGCGGCATCCGCGTGAATAGAAACCAGGAAATTGGCGTTTTGTTTACGTGCGACGTCTGAACGCCCCATCACCGAGATAAAGTAATCGCCATCACGGGTGAGTACGCCTTTAAACATTGGGTCATCATTGAGCAAGCTGCGCAGTTTACGCGCCACGGCAATCGTGACGTTTTTCTCACGCGTGCCGCCAGGGCCAATCGCCCCCGGATCCTGCCCGCCGTGTCCGGCATCAATGGCAATAACCACTTTTTCACCGCTGCCGGTGCTGGCGCGCGCCGCAGGTCGTGTGGAGGTATTACTGTTGGTCACCATCGTGGTGCGATCGTTCTCTGCTTTAAACGGGTTACGCGCAGGCTCGGCAGGACGAGGGGCGACAACCGGCGTTTCAACACGCTTAACAACCACGGGAGGTGGAGGCGGCGGCGGTGGCGCATCCGCTTTGATGGTAAACACAACGGTATAATTGCCGCCGTTCTGGCGTTTAACGGCTTCGGCCTTGCCGTTCTCGGTTAAATCCACCACCAGACGCAAGGACTGCGCATCTTTTGGCGTGCCGGAGCGGATAGATTTCACCAGATTATTGCCGCTAAACAGCAGCGGTAATCCCTGAATCACTCCGGTTTGTTTAATATCCAGCGCGACCGTGCGTTTCCCGTCCTGGGTCACGGCGTATTCAGGCTCGCCAATAAAGCTCAGAGTAATCCGCGCCTGTTGATTGCCATTGGAAACCTGAAGATCGGAGAGGCTGGCGGCCCCTGCCTGCGCGCACAGCAGGACCAGGGTTGCCATCAGCCAGTTTCTGATGCGATAAATCATCCCGCCACCCTTAAGGTTATTCGGCTAAACGCGCCAGCAATAATTCACCCGATGAGGAGACTGCGCTTACGCGCGCCTCTCGACCTTGCGCCTGATATTCAATGTGTATTTCGACGTCCGGGTCTGGCAGTACACCTTTACCTTGTTGCGGCCATTCCACCAGGCAGATGGCATCATTGGCAAAATAATCGCGGATCCCCATAAATTCCAGCTCCTCCGGGTCCGCAAGTCGGTATAAATCGAAGTGATATACCATCAAGTTATCGAGTGAATAGGGTTCAACCAGCGTGTAGGTGGGGCTTTTTACATTACCTTTATGACCTAACGCCTGCAGAAATCCCCGGCTGAAAGTGGTTTTACCCGCCCCCAGGTCGCCGTACAAATATATAACCGTCGCGCCGTCACAGGCTTTGGCTACCCGCAGTCCCAGGTCTAAAGTTGCCTGCTCATCAGGTAGTGGAATTACTCGATTCATCATGATAAACGTCAATCACATCAGGGTTAACAATACGCTGTAGCGTGGTAAAGAGATCTGTCGCCAGCATGCCGCGCGTACCAAAACGCGCCGCCAGCACATCCGCCGCCGCTCCGTGCGCAACACATCCCGCACATGCTGCATCATACGGGGTAAGCTTCTGTCCGAGCAATGCGCCAATAATACCGGAAAGCACATCCCCCATTCCGCCGCTGGCCATCCCTGCATTGCCAGTATCAATAATACCTAACTCAGCTTGTTCAGCAGCAACAACCGTACCCGCGCCTTTCAGCACTACCACGCCTCCGTACCGTTTTACCAGACGTTGTGCACAAAGTAAGCGATCGTCTTCAATTTCTGCAATGGAACAGCCCAGCAGTCGCGCGGCTTCACCTGGATGCGGCGTGATCACGCGATTGTGACGTTTATCGGGGTTGATTGCCAGCAGGTTCAGCGCATCCGCATCCCAGAGCATCGGTTTGCGAAAATTCTCCACTTTTTGCAGCGCTTTTTTGCCCCACTCCTGCTGACCAAGACCTGGTCCTATCACCACAACATCCGCCCATGCCAGGCTCCCTTCCAGAGTCTGCGGCGTCAGCGCATCGACCATTAGTTCTGGTCTGGCAGTCAGAACAGGCGCAATGTTCTCACTGCGCGTCAATACTTTGACCAGCCCGGCTCCCGCACGCAACGCCGCTTCACCGGCCATACGTATTGCACCTGCCGTGCCGTGGTCGCCACCGATAATCACCAGCCGACCGTGGGAGCCTTTGTGTGAGGTGGGCCGACGCGGCGTTAGCCAGTGCGCAAGCTGTTGAGCATCAAAACGTTGCAGCGGCGCGTTCTGCCCCGCCAGCCAGTCGTCCAGCCCGAGTGCATTAACATGCAGACGTCCGGTGACATCGCGTGCTTTACCGGTGAGCAGACCTGGCTTGAGCGCAATAAAGGTAACGGTATGCGCAGCGTTGATGACTGCCCCCGGCGTCGCCCCCGTCTGCGCCAGCAGGCCGGAGGGAATGTCGATTGCAATTGTAGGGGCTGGGTGGCTATTGGCACGTTCGATCAACGCCGGGAGAGGTTCACGCGGCGCGTTTTTTAAGCCAGTACCTGACAGCGCGTCGATAATGACGTCCACGCTGTCTGGCCAGTTAATATCAGCAGCATGAATAACGCCACCGGCGTTAAGCCAGGCGTCGTGCGCCTGCTGCGCTTCCTCGGGGAGCGGTTTATCACCCTCGTGCGCCAGCAACGTAACATTAAAACCCTGCGCTTTGGCAAGTCTTGCCACCACGTAACCATCACCGCCGTTGTTGCCGTGACCACATAGCACCAGCCAGTGTTGGGCGTTCGGATAGGCCTCGCGGGTGACCTGAAACGCCGCCTCTCCCGCCCGTTGCATCAGCTCATACAACGTCAGCCCTAAACTGTCTGCCGCCTCTCGCTCCATACGCCTGATGTCATCGGCGTGCCAGATGGAGTGTGGTATACTTGCGGGGTTTTTCTTCATTGTATGGTCCGTCATGTCAGAGCCCCTCGATCTCAATCAGTTAGCGCAAAATATTAAGCAGTGGGGGCTGGAGCTTGGCTTTCAGCAGGTCGGTATTGCCGATACCGACCTCAGCGAAGCAGAGCCCAAACTGCAGGCCTGGCTGGATAAACAATACCACGGCGAGATGGACTGGATGGCCCGTCACGGCATGATGCGCGCCCGCCCCCACGAATTATTGCCCGGTACGCTACGCGTCATCAGCGTACGTATGAACTATCTTCCTGCCAAAGCGGCCTTTGCCAGCACGTTGAAGAACCCTTCTCTGGGTTACGTCAGCCGTTACGCGCTTGGCCGCGACTACCATAAGCTGTTACGTAACCGCTTAAAAAAGCTGGGAGAGATGATTCAACAGCACTGCGCTTCGCTGAATTTTAGACCTTTTGTCGATTCTGCGCCCATTCTTGAGCGTCCTTTGGCGGAAAAAGCCGGGCTTGGCTGGACAGGTAAGCACTCACTAATCCTCAATCGCGAAGCCGGTTCATTTTTCTTCCTCGGGGAATTACTGATCGATTTACCCTTGCCGGTCGACCAACCAGCAGAAGAAGGATGCGGGAAATGCGTCGCCTGCATGACAATCTGTCCCACCGGGGCCATCGTTGAACCCTACACCGTAGATGCGCGCCGCTGTATCTCTTATCTCACTATCGAACTGGAAGGCCCGATACCGGAAGAGTTTCGTCCATTGTTGGGGAATCGAATTTACGGCTGCGATGATTGCCAGCTCATTTGCCCGTGGAACCGCTATTCACAGTTGACGACAGAGGATGACTTCAACCCGCGCAAGCAGCTTCATGCTCCGGAGTTAATAGAGCTGTTTAGCTGGAGCGAAGCGTGGTTTTTAAAAGTCACGGAGGGGTCTGCCATTCGTCGTATTGGCCACCTGCGCTGGCTGCGAAATATCGCCGTTGCGTTGGGTAATGCTCCCTGGAATGACGCTGTTATTCTCGCGCTGGAAAGTCGCAGAGGTGAGCACCCACTTCTCGACGAACACATAGACTGGGCGGTTGCTCAGCAAATCGAGAAGCGAAATGCCTGCGTAGTTGAGGTGCAGCTACCGAAGAAACAACGTTTGGTCAGGGTCATTGAGAAGGGTCTGCCGCGCGACGCTTAAGTCATCCACAGCTTGTGTATAAAAATAAAAACACATTGATATTCAAGAAGGAAAAAATCGTCAAGTGATCGCATTAACAATTTGAAATGATAATTAAATCAATAATTTCAATTAGTTAAAATGATACTATTTACCCGGCGAAGCTTTTTGCATTCCAGGAATAATACCCGAACCTGTGGATAAGTCTGTTTACAAGAGTATGTCAATGACGAAACAAAACGTCCCCAACGCGATTATTCGTTGTGGATATTTTTATTGAGGTAAGAATTTGGAGCGGGAAACGAGACTCGAACTCGCGACCCCGACCTTGGCAAGGTCGTGCTCTACCAACTGAGCTATTCCCGCTTGGGTGCGTCTGTGCTTAATAAGCACTTTCAAATTTTGGAGCGGGAAACGAGACTCGAACTCGCGACCCCGACCTTGGCAAGGTCGTGCTCTACCAACTGAGCTATTCCCGCTTGGGTGCGTCTGTGCTTAATAAGCACTTTCAAATTTTGGAGCGGGAAACGAGACTCGAACTCGCGACCCCGACCTTGGCAAGGTCGTGCTCTACCAACTGAGCTATTCCCGCAAATTTGTTGCTGTCGTAATTCGCATTTCTGCGTCGTTACGGGAGGCGCATTATACGAGAAATCCGTTTAGCTGCAACCCCCTTGAATACGTTTTTTTCGAAAATTCGTTCAAGTGATTACTTTACAATCAAGCTGAACAATTTAGCGTCAAAAAGCCGGTGACGCAAGCCACCGGAGAACAAAATCAAAGCTTAATAAAATGTTCGCGATAGTAAGCAAGCTCAGCAACAGATTCACGAATGTCGTCCATCGCCTGATGCGTTCCCTGCTTGGTGAAGCCAGCCAGGATCTCCGGCTTCCAACGACGCGCCAGTTCTTTGAGCGTACTAACGTCAAGATAGCGATAATGGAAATACGCCTCCAGCTCCGGCATGTATTTAAACAGGAAACGACGATCCTGGCCGATGCTGTTGCCACAGATAGGTGATTTCCCTTCCGGAACCCACTCTTTCAAAAAAGCCAGCGTGGCCAGTTCTGCTTCACGATCGCCCATGGTGCTCGCCTTCACGCGTTCCACCAGCCCGCTACCGGTGTGCGTACGTACGTTCCAGTCATCCATTAATGCCAGTTGTTCGTCGGACTGGTGCACCGCAATTGTCGGTCCTTCTGCCAGAATATTCAGGTTGGCATCCGTCACCAGCGTGGCGATCTCAATAATGCGATCGCGCTCGGGATCCAGACCTGTCATCTCCAGATCGATCCAAATCAGGTTGTTTTCATTGGCACTCATGCTATTTTCCACCCTTCAGCGTCACATTCAGTGTGACTACATTGATCTAAAATTGTGTGTATCATAAATGTTTTGCCCATCATGGGCGACCAGGAGCCAGTCCGATTGAGTAAGAATAAACTCTCCAAAGGCCAACAGCGCCGTGTGAACGCCAATCACCAGCGTCGTCTTAAAACGTCCACGGAGAAGCCCGACTACGACGACAACCTGTTTGGCGAAACCGCTGAAGGCATCGTTATCAGCCGTTTTGGCATGCATGCCGACGTAGAGTCTGCTGACGGTGAAATTCACCGCTGCAACATCCGCCGTACAATTCGCTCGCTGGTTACTGGCGATCGCGTAGTCTGGCGCCCGGGTAAAGCGGCGGCTGAAGGCGTGAATGTCAAAGGTATCGTTGAAGCGGTACACGATCGTACCTCGGTACTGACACGTCCCGACTTTTACGACGGGGTAAAACCTATTGCCGCCAACATCGACCAGATCGTTATTGTCTCAGCCATCTTACCCGAGCTGTCACTCAATATTATCGACCGATATCTGGTAGCCTGCGAAACGCTACATGTTGAACCAATTATCGTACTGAATAAGATCGATCTGCTGGATGATGAAGGCATGGCCTTCGTTAACGAACAGATGGATATCTATCGCGACATTGGCTATCGGGTGTTGATGGTATCCAGCCGTACTAAAGACGGCCTGAAACCGCTTGAAGAAGCATTAACCGATCGCATCAGCATTTTTGCCGGTCAGTCGGGCGTAGGTAAATCCAGCCTGCTCAATAATCTTCTCGGCCTGCAGGAAGAGATCCTGACCAACGATGTCTCCGACAACTCCGGTCTTGGACAGCACACTACCACGGCCTCTCGCCTGTATCACTTCCCGCACGGCGGCGACGTTATCGACTCCCCTGGCGTACGTGAGTTCGGACTGTGGCATCTGGAGCCGGAACAAATCACGCATGGCTTTGTCGAATTTCATGACTACCTGGGCCATTGCAAATACCGCGACTGCAAGCATGATACCGATCCAGGCTGCGCTATCCGTGAGGCTGTAGAAAAAGGGGCCATAGCCGAAACCCGGTTTGAAAATTATCACCGCATCCTGGAAAGCATGGCGCAGGTAAAAACGCGTAAAAACTTTTCTGATACAGACAACTGACAACTAAGCTAAGCATCGCTAGAATCGTCCCCCTTTTTTCAGGATCCGGTCCACATGCCGGATCGGGAACAAATTATGGCCTGGAGGCTACCTTGTTAAACTCATTTAAGCTTTCGCTACAATACATTCTGCCGAAACTATGGCTCACTCGCCTGGCGGGTTGGGGTGCGAGCAAACGAGCGGGATGGCTGACCAAATTGGTTATCGATCTGTTCGTGAAATATTACAAGGTCGATATGAAAGAGGCGCAAAAGCCGGACACCGCCAGCTATCGCACCTTTAATGACTTCTTTGTTCGCCCGCTGCGCGACGATGCTCGCCCGATTAATACCGATCCAAACGTACTGGTCATGCCCGCTGACGGCGTGATCAACCAGTTAGGCAACATCGAAGAAGACAAATTGCTGCAGGCTAAAGGGCACAGCTATACCCTTGAAGCGCTGCTGGCTGGCAACTATCAGATGGCGGACAAATTCCGCAACGGTACGTTTGTGACCACTTACTTGTCTCCACGCGATTACCACCGTGTACACATGCCGTGTAACGGTATCCTGCGTGAAATGATGTATGTGCCGGGCGATCTCTTCTCTGTAAACATCCTGACTGCGCAAAACGTACCGAACCTGTTTGCCCGCAACGAACGCGTAATCTGTTTGTTTGATACCGAATTTGGTCCGATGGTGCAGATTCTGGTCGGCGCGACTATCGTCGGCAGCATTGAAACCACATGGGCTGGCACCATTACCCCACCGCGTGAAGGCGTCATCAAGCGCTGGACCTGGCCGGAAGGCGAAAGCGAAGGGTCGGTGGCGCTGTTGAAAGGTCAGGAAATGGGCCGCTTTAAGCTCGGTTCCACCGTCATCAACCTGTTCGCACCTGGCAAAGTTAACCTGGTTGAGCAGTTGCAGGATCTTTCCGTGACCAAAATCGGCCAACCAATGGCCATCTCGACCGAGACTTTCGTGACGCCAGAGACAGAACCGGCCCCGCTGGCGAAAGAAGAGATCGAAGCAGAACACGACGCCAGCCCGCTGGTTGACGACAAAAAAGACGAAAGTTAAACATAGGAATCGCTGCTGTGCGCCTGATTATCACTTTTCTGATGGCCTGGTGCCTTAGCCTGGGGGCGTACGCCGCGACGGCCCCCGATGCCAAACAACTCACACAGGAACTGGAGCAGGCAAAAGCGGCAAAACCCGCTCAGCCAGAAACCGTCGAGGCGCTCCAGTCCGCGCTGAATGCCCTTGAGGAGCGGAAAGGCTCTCTCGAGCGCGCACAGCAATATCAGCAGGTTATTGATAACTTCCCCAAGCTGTCCGCAACGTTACGCGCACAGCTTAGTAACCTGCGCGATGAACCGCGCAATGTGCCAACCGGACTCTCTACCGATGCATTAAACCAGGAGATCCTCCAGGTTAGCAGCCAACTGCTGGAAAAGAGTCGTCAGGCCCAGCAGGAGCAGGATCGCGCCCGGGAAATCGCCGACTCGTTAAGCCAGCTTCCTCAACAGCAAACCGATGCCCGCCGCCAGCTCAATGAGCTTGAGCGGCGCATTGGTACCGCCAACGGCAATTCCGCGCAGAATCAGGCGATGCAAGCTGAATCCGCCAAACTTAAAGCCCTGGTCGATGAACTGGAGCTGGCACAGCTTTCCGCCAATAACCGTCAGGAACTGGCGCGTATGCGCTCCGAACTGGCGGAAAAACAGAGTCAACAACTCGACACTTACCTGCAGGCTTTGCGCAATCAACTCAACAGTCAGCGTCAGCGCGAAGCAGAGCGAGCGCTGGAAAGTACCGAACTGCTGGCGGAAAACAGCGCGGGACTGCCGGAAGGAATTGTCGATCAGTTCAAGGTTAACCGCGAGCTGTCTCAGGCCTTGAACCAGCAGGCGCAACGTATGGACCTGGTCGCCTCGCAGCAGCGTCAGGCTGCCAGCCAAACGCTGCAGGTCCGCCAGGCCTTGAATACGCTGCGAGAGCAGTCTCAGTGGCTTGGGGTTTCAAATATGCTGGGAGAAGCGCTGCGCGCGCAGGTATCCCGTCTGCCGGAAATGCCCAAGCCCCAGCAGTTGGATACCGAAATGGCGCAGCTTCGCGTGCACCGTATGCGCTATGAGGATCTCCTCAACAAACAGCCGCAGCTGCGTCAGATTCATCAGGCCGATGGACAACCGCTGACCGCTGAACAGAGCAGTATTCTCAACGCCCAGCTACGCACCCAGCGCGAGCTGCTGAACTCATTGTTACAGGGCGGCGATACGCTGATCCTTGAGCTGACCAAGCTCAAAGTCTCCAACAGCCAACTGGAAGATGCGCTAAAAGAGGTCAACGAAGCAACGCACCGCTATCTGTTCTGGACGTCAGACGTCAGTCCCATCTCGCTCTCCTGGCCTGTCGACATCGTTCAGGATCTGCGGCGTTTGATCTCATTAGATACGTTTAATCAGTTGGGTAAAGCCAGCATCATGATGCTGACCAGCAAAGAAACACTATTGCCGCTGTTCGCGGCGTTGGTGCTGGTTGGCTTTAGCCTCTCTTCGCGCAAGCACTTCACCCGTTTCCTTGAACGCTCGTCCGCGCGAGTCGGGAAAGTCACCCAGGACCATTTCTGGCTGACAATACGCACGGTATTCTGGTCAATACTCGTCGCTTCTCCGTTGCCGGTGTTATGGGCAACGCTCGGTTACGGGTTGCAGGAAGCCTGGCCTTACCCGCTGGCTGTTGCTATCGGCGATGGCGTTACCGCCACGGTGCCTATGCTATGGGCGGTAATGATTTGCGCCACCTTTGCGCGTCCCAACGGTCTGTTCATTGCCCACTTTGGCTGGCCACGTAACCGCGTCGCGAAAGCCATGCACTACTACCTGATGAGCATCGGACTGATTGTCCCGCTGATCATGGCGGTGATTATGTTTGATAATCTCAATGACCGAGAATTCTCCGCCTCACTGGGACGTCTGTGCTTTATTCTGATTTGCGGTGCGCTGGCGGTCGTGACCCTGAGCCTGAAACGCGCCGGGATACCGCTGTACCTCGATAAAGAGGGCAACAGCGATAACATGGTCAATAGTATGCTGTGGAATATGCTGATGGGCGCGCCGCTGATTGCCATTCTCGCTGCGGCAGTGGGTTATCTCGCCACATCGCAAGCCCTGCTGGCACGTCTGGAAACATCCGTGGCGATTTGGTTCTTATTACTGGTGGTGTATCACGTCATCCGCCGCTGGATGCTAATTCAGCGCCGCCGCCTTGCGTTTGACCGCGCCAAACATCGACGCGCCGAAATGCTGGCGCAACGTGCGCGGGGCGAAGAGGAACCACCTCATTCAACCAGCCTTGAAGGTACGATCGATGTAGATGAAAGCGAAGTGGATCTGGATGCAATCAGCGCGCAATCGCTGCGCCTGGTACGTTCTATTCTGATGCTTATCGCCCTGCTCTCGGTCATTGTGCTGTGGTCAGAAATTCATTCCGCTTTCGGCTTCCTGGAAAACATCTCGTTGTGGGATGTCACCTCCACGGTGCAGGGCGTGGAAAGCTTAGAACCGATAACGCTGGGCGCGGTGCTCATTGCTATTCTGGTGTTTATCATCACCACCCAGCTAGTGCGCAACCTACCCGCGTTGCTGGAGCTGGCGCTACTGCAACATCTGGATTTAACCCCCGGCACCGGTTACGCCATCACCACTATCACTAAGTATCTTCTGATGCTGATTGGCGGCCTGGTGGGCTTCTCGATGATCGGTATTGAGTGGTCCAAACTGCAATGGCTGGTGGCGGCTCTCGGTGTCGGTCTGGGCTTTGGTTTGCAGGAGATCTTCGCCAACTTTATTTCCGGCCTGATTATCCTGTTTGAAAAGCCAATCCGCATTGGCGACACGGTTACAATTCGCGATCTCACCGGTAGCGTGACGAAAATTAATACCCGTGCCACCACTATCAGCGACTGGGACCGCAAAGAGATCATCGTACCCAACAAAGCCTTTATCACCGAACAGTTTATCAACTGGTCGCTATCCGATTCGGTTACCCGTGTGGTGTTAACCATCCCGGCACCGTCGGAGGCTAACAGCGAGGAGGTTACGCAGATCCTGCTGACTGCCGCACATCGTTGCTCGCTGGTTATCGATAACCCGGCGCCAGAAGTCTTCCTGGTTGACCTGCAACAAGGAATTCAAATCTTCGAACTGCGAATTTATGCCGCTGAAATGGGGCATCGCATGCCGCTGCGCCATGAAATCCACCAGTTGATTCTGGCAGGCTTCCGCGAGCATGGTATTGATATGCCATTCCCACCGTTCCAGATGCGTCTGGAGAGCCTCGGCGGTAAGCAAACAGGCAGAACATTAAGTTCTGCAGGAAGAGGCAGCCGCCCGGCGGGAAGTTTGTAAGCGGAAGGCTTCACTGTATCCGGCCTACTAAGATGCATCTTTGTAGGCCGGATTGGGCAGGTCGTTTATTCCACCGCCCACTCAGGTTCGTTGGCCGCGCGACGGCTGTAGTTCTCATAAATCGCCATCGCCAGCAGCGAGAAGAAGATCGGGCCGCCGGTCATCCACAAGGCACTGTTCCAGTCCCGGGCTTCAATTACTGGCTGGATGATGGTGAACACGTTGGCAAACGTCACCACCAGAACGACCACACCCGTTGCCAGCAGCGTCGCCGCTCGGGTTTTAAAGACAACAAACGGCCTTTCCAGACCCGGACGGGATTTAAAGAACGGAAACGCCAGCGCCAGGAACAGATACGGCAGCGTCATGGATACGTTCGCCATCAGCGTCAGTTTGTTATAGAACGCTGAAGCCGTATCGCCACCAAATGAAACCAACAGGATAAACAGGCTCACCAGCAGGCACTGTAACCACATTGCCGTCGTCGGCATCCCTACGGCATTCAGTTTGGTCATCGGCGCGGGCCACAACGCTTTCGGCGTGCCCTGAATAATCGCTTTCAGCGGTGAGTAGCTGAGGGTGAAAAAAGCGCCGGTATAGGCAAGGAACATGGAAAGCCCGGTAATACGTGCAAACCATACGCCCATCACCATCGCGGTCTCAGGGGAAAGATGCAGCGCATTACCCAACGTCATCCCGAGGCTCTTCATCAGGATATAAGTAATATTGCCGAGGTTGACCGAGCTATTGCTTAATACCTGCTGCCAGTTGGTGCTAACGCCCCATAAAAAGATGGCCAGTGAATAACCAACAGAAATGACAATAGCGGCAAAAACAATGCCTTTAGCAAAGTTCTTTTCTGGTTTTTCTGTTTTATCAACCAGTCCCCCTACAGCTTCAATTCCGCCATAAGCAAAAATGGCAAACACAACAAATGACAACATTGCCAGCCCGGACTGATATCCGGGATTAGGTGAGGAGATAAAATTAATATCCTGTGCAAAGTGGCCACCAGTTAATAACAAAATAGCGACACTCACTAACAACAGAACTAAATTAAGACACATTACGGCAATTCCGCCTACTGCCGTAATACGCGCAATCTTATTAATACCCCGGGATGCCACGCAGGTCACCAGAATCATCCAGCCGACGGCGAGCAGCCCGACAACCTGCGTAGGCTCAAGCCCTGCAATACGCCAGTGCTGCGTCATGTCTGCGCCAAACAAGAAGGTTGAAAAAGGTACCCAGACTTTCGCCGCAGTACTTACCATCCATATCACATAAGAAGAAAACCACATAAACGTGCCGATAAAGGCATAGCGCGGTCCAACGCTATTATTCATCCACGAATAGATTCCCCCCTCTTCTTTCCGATAGGCAGACCCCATTTCCGCCATCATTAAAGCAAATGGAATAAAGAATAATAATGCAGAAAATATATACCACGGTATTGCACTATACCCCATTAAATAGAATGCGGAGGGGCTATTAGCAAAACCGAAAACTGACGTAAATATCATGAGAATGAGACCTGGCAGGCTCATCTTTTTTATTGTTTGGGTCATTAAACCATCCCTTACTCTGGCAAGCGTTTAGCAAACGCCGCTCACCGGTTGGCACTGCTCTCTTTGCAGAGTTCAGCGATAAAAAAATCAACACAGAATTGATACCTAAACGATATCAAATATCCAGGTGTAAATTGTGGCTATTAGAGGGGAAATGAAAAAATATGCTACAAAGTGGCGATTAAGCCGCCACTTTGTATTACGGAAGAGTAAGTTATGCGCGATCGACGGTAAATGCGATAACCTCGGCCAGGCTCTCTGCGCCCAGCGCCAGCATCACCAGACGGTCAACACCCAGAGCCACGCCTGAGCAATCCGGCATGCCTACTTTCAGCGCTTCCAGCAGGTTGGTATCGATAGGTTGCTGCGGCAGACCACGTGCGGCACGTTTGCGGTTATCCTGTTCAAACCGTTGCTGCTGCTCGCGCGCGTCGGTCAATTCATGGAAACCATTTGCCAACTCAATACCTTTGTAATAAACCTCGAAACGTTCAGCCACGCGGTGATCTTCGGTACTGATTTGCGCCAGTGATGCCTGGCTGGCCGGGAAATGATACACAAACGTCGGTTTGTCTTTACCAATATGCGGCTCAACGCCCATCGTAAACAGCAGCTGCAGTAAGGTGTCCCGGTCTTCTTCGGTATCGGCGATATTGCTGAGATCCAATTTCGCCGCCACTTCCCGCAGTTGGGTTTTATCCGCAGACAGCGGGTCTATCTCCAGATGACGCTGGAAGGCTTGCTGGTAAGAGAGGCTTTCCGCAGGCGAACAGTCCAGCACCTGCTGAAGCAAATCGTCCACCTCATTCATCAGCCGATACATATCGTAGTGCGGACGATACCACTCAAGCATGGTGAATTCAGGGTTATGATGGCGCCCCATCTCTTCATTACGGAAGCTGCGGCACAGTTGATACACCGGGCCGCACCCTGCCACCAGCAGGCGCTTCATATGGTATTCAGGGCTGGTCATTAAATAGAGATTCATCCCCTGGGAGTGTCCAGGGCCAACGAAACGCGTTTCGAACGGGAACAGATGGATGTCCGTTACCGTTGCCTGACTCATACAAGGGGTCTCAACCTCAAGCACGCCACGATCGGCAAAAAAGCGGCGAATCTCCGCTATAATTGCTGCACGTTTTAACAGATTGGGGATGGACGCGCTCGGCTGCCAGGTTGCCGTTTCGCTCATGGTTGTTTCTCCGATTTATGACAAGGGCACGAAGTCTACTCGTATCGCGCTAACGAGACAAATTTCAGGCAGCAGTAATCAGCACTGGCAATTGGATAAAAAAAGCGACATAGGGTGGTTTAGTAATTAAATTAATCAAATTCAATGATAATTCCCCCCTGTGACACGCTAAAAAAATCGAACACGTCAAATTTCCCGCACATCCCTAAGACTATACTATTGTACCTATAAAGGAGCAGTGGAAACGCGTTCATAACCTGTTTGAAGCCGATGAAGCATCTGATTTCAGGCGGGGATGAAATAACAACAATCTGGAGGAATGTCGTGCAAACCTTTCAAGCCGATCTTGCCATTATAGGCGCCGGTGGCGCGGGATTACGTGCTGCAATTGCTGCCGCACAAGCAAATCCCAACGCTAAAATCGCACTGATCTCAAAAGTGTACCCAATGCGCAGCCATACCGTTGCTGCCGAAGGCGGCTCTGCTGCTGTCGCGCAGGATCATGACAGCTTTGACTACCATTTTCACGATACGGTAGCAGGCGGAGACTGGCTATGTGAGCAGGATGTCGTGGATTACTTTGTCCACCACTGCCCAACTGAAATGACGCAACTGGAACAATGGGGCTGCCCATGGAGCCGTCGTGAAGACGGTAGCGTCAACGTACGTCGCTTCGGCGGCATGAAAATCGAGCGTACCTGGTTTGCCGCAGATAAAACCGGCTTCCACATGTTGCATACGCTGTTCCAAACATCTTTGCAGTTCCCGCAGATTCAGCGCTTTGACGAACACTTCGTTCTGGATATCCTGGTGGACGAGGGTCATGCCCGCGGCCTGGTTGCCATGAACATGATGGAAGGCACGCTGGTGCAGATCCGTGCTAACGCAGTCGTAATGGCAACGGGCGGCGCTGGTCGTGTTTACCGTTACAATACCAACGGCGGCATCGTAACCGGCGACGGTATGGGCATGGCGCTGAGCCACGGCGTTCCGCTGCGTGATATGGAATTCGTTCAATATCACCCGACGGGTCTGCCAGGCTCCGGTATCCTGATGACAGAAGGTTGCCGTGGTGAAGGCGGTATCCTGGTCAACAAAAACGGCTACCGTTATCTGCAAGACTACGGCATGGGTCCGGAAACCCCGCTGGGCGAGCCGAAAAACAAATACATGGAACTCGGTCCGCGCGACAAAGTTTCTCAGGCTTTCTGGCACGAATGGCGCAAAGGCAACACCATTTCCACTCCGCGTGGCGATGTGGTTCACCTCGACCTGCGTCACCTCGGTGAGAAAAAACTGCTCGAACGTTTACCGTTCATCTGCGAACTGGCGAAAGCTTACGTGGGTGTCGATCCGGTTAAAGAACCGATCCCGGTACGTCCGACCGCGCACTACACCATGGGCGGTATCGAAACCGATCAGCACTGTGAAACCCGCATTAAAGGTCTGTTCGCTGTCGGCGAATGTTCCTCTGTTGGTCTGCATGGCGCTAACCGTCTGGGCTCTAACTCCCTGGCGGAACTGGTGGTCTTCGGTCGTATGGCCGGTGAACAAGCTGCGGAACGCGCTGCAACGGCTGGCGCTGCAAACAGTGCCGCTCTGGATGCACAGGTTGCTGGCGTTGAAAAACGTCTGAAAGATCTGGTTAACCAGGAAGGTAACGAAAACTGGTCTAAGATCCGTGATGAAATGGGTATCTCCATGGAAGAAGGTTGCGGTATCTACCGTACGCCGGAACTGATGCAGAAAACCGTTGATAAGCTGGCTGAACTGCAGGAACGCTTCAAGCGCGTACGTATCACTGATACCTCCAGCGTCTTCAACACCGACCTGCTGTATACCATCGAACTGGGTCACGGTCTGAACGTTGCTGAATGTATGGCGCACTCCGCGCTGGCGCGTAAAGAATCCCGCGGCGCGCATCAGCGTCTGGATGAAGGCTGTACCGAGCGTGACGACGTGAACTTCCTCAAACACACCCTCGCCTTCCGCGATGCTGACGGCACGACTCGCCTGGAATACAGCGACGTGAAAATCACCACTCTGCCACCGGCTAAACGTGTTTACGGTGGCGAAGCGGAAGCAGCCGATAAGAAGGAGAAGGCGAATGGCTGAGATGAAAAACCTGAAAGTTGAGGTGGTGCGCTATAACCCGGAAACCGATACCGCGCCGCACAGTGCTTTCTACGAAGTTCCTTATGATGAAACCACGTCACTGCTGGATGCGCTGGGCTACATCAAGGATAACCTGGCACCGGACCTGAGCTACCGCTGGTCCTGCCGTATGGCAATCTGCGGCTCCTGCGGCATGATGGTCAACAATGTACCGAAACTGGCATGCAAAACCTTCCTGCGTGATTACACAAACGGCATGAAGGTTGAAGCGCTGGGCAACTTCCCGATTGAGCGCGATCTGGTCGTCGACATGACGCACTTTATCGAAAGCCTGGAAGCGATCAAACCGTACATCATCGGTAACCCGCGTACACCGGATCAGGGTCCAAACACCCAGACTCCGGCGCAGATGGCGAAGTATCATCAGTTCTCCGGTTGCATCAACTGTGGTCTGTGCTACGCCGCGTGCCCGCAGTTCGGCCTGAACCCTGAGTTCATTGGACCGGCTGCGATTACGCTGGCGCATCGTTACAACGAAGATAGCCGCGACCACGGTAAGAAGGAGCGTATGGCTCAATTGAACAGCCCGAACGGCGTCTGGACCTGTACTTTCGTGGGCTACTGCTCCGAAGTCTGCCCGAAACACGTCGATCCGGCTGCGGCCATTCAGCAGGGTAAAGTTGAAAGTTCAAAAGACTTTCTTATCGCTACCCTGAAACCACGCTAAGGAGTGCACGATGACGACTAAACGTAAAGCCTATGTGCGGCCAATGACGTCCACCTGGTGGAAAAAGCTGCCATTTTATCGTTTTTACATGCTGCGTGAAGGCACGGCAGTCCCGGCAGTCTGGTTCAGCATTGAACTGATTATCGGCCTGTTTGCACTCAAGCATGGTGCAGAGTCCTGGATGGGCTTTGTCGCCTTTTTACAAAACCCGGTGGTGGTAATCCTTAACATTATCGCCCTGGCAGCAGCGCTGCTGCATACCAAAACCTGGTTTGAGCTGGCACCAAAAGCAGCCAACATCATCGTAAAAGACGAAAAAATGGGGCCAGAGCCGATCATCAAAGGTCTCTGGGCAGTCACTGTGGTTGCTACAGTAGTCATACTGTTTGTTGCCCTGTTCTGGTAAGGAGTCCGGAATGATTAATCCAAATCCAAAACGCTCTGACGAACCCGTATTCTGGGGCCTGTTTGGTGCAGGCGGTATGTGGAGCGCAATCATTGCGCCGGTAATGATCCTGCTGGTAGGCATTATGCTGCCGCTGGGCTTTGTTCCTGATGCTTTCAGCTATGAACGCGTACTGGCATTCGCTCAGAGCTTCATCGGACGTGCGTTTCTGTTCCTGATGATCGTTCTGCCGCTGTGGTGTGGTTTACACCGTATGCACCACGCGATGCATGACCTGAAAATCCACGTGCCGGCTGGCAAATGGGTATTCTACGGACTGGCAGCTATCCTGACCGTTGTAACGGCGATTGGTATTCTGACCATCTAAGTACATGCGTTAATTATCAGGCCCGCCATTGGCGGGCCTTTTTTATTTGTGCAGCACCCCGGTCAACCAACGGGAAAATTCACGCATCGCAGGCGTCTCCGGGCGAGATTGCAAACGCGTTATCCAGTAGCTTCCCAAATCAATCTGCGTTAAAAAAGGCTGAACGATACGTTCACTGCTGAGCAAATGCGTGAACATTCTGACTGGCGCAATTGCCACACCGATCCCCGCCTGAGCGGCTTCCAGCATGGTGACGGACGAATCAAACACCATCACATTGTGCGTCGGTGACGGAGGCGCCTCTCCGGCCGCCTGCATCCAAAGCGCCCATTCATCCCGCCGATACGATCGTAATAACGGAAATTTCAGGATATCCGCAGGCGTTTGAATCTGCGAAGCCAATGTTGGCGAACACAGTGGAGACATCAGCGCGCTACATAAATATTGCGCATCGGTATCGTGCCAGGCTCCCCCACCGTAGCGAATGGTATAATCCAGCCCTTCGGCGGCGGGATCCACGCGATTGTTATGGGTAGAAATATGCAAATCAATATGTGGGTAACTGCGCTTAAAATCGCTCAACAGCGGGAAAAGACAGCCGATAGCAAAGGTTCCCACTACGCCAATTTTAAGTTTTTCCTGGGTCTGTTTAGTGGCAAAACGATCCAACATCCCCGCCATACGATCGAAGGAGTCATTAAGTACAGGTAACAGACTTTCCCCTTCAGTCGTCAACATTAATCCACGAGAACCGCGCACAAAAAGCTGACAATTCAGCTGCTGCTCCAGCGATTTGACATGCTGGCTGATGGCAGAATGCGTCACGTTGAGCTCAATCGCAGCGCGGGTAAAGCTGAGATGTCTGGCCGCGGCTTCAAAAGCCCGCAGCGAGTTAAGAGGGATATAGCTACGCGTCATCATCCGGCCTGTTAGAAAAACTTATATCTGCTGCTAAATTTAACCGTTTGTCAACACGGTGCAAATCAAACACACTGATTGCGTCTGACGGGCCCGGACACCCTTTTGCTTTTAATTACGGAACTGATTTCATGATGAAAAAATCGATATGCTGCGCACTGCTGCTGACAGCCTCTTTCTCCACGTTTGCTGCCGCAAAAACAGAACAACAAATTGCCGATATCGTTAACCGCACCATCACACCACTGATGCAGGAGCAGGCTATTCCGGGTATGGCCGTGGCGATTATCTACGAGGGGAAACCTTATTACTTTACCTGGGGTAAAGCCGATATCGCCAATAACCACCCAGTCACGCAGCAAACGCTGTTTGAGCTAGGGTCGGTCAGTAAGACGTTTAACGGCGTGTTGGGCGGCGACGCTATCGCCCGCGGCGAAATTAAGCTCAGCGATCCGGTCACGAAATACTGGCCAGAACTGACAGGCAAACAGTGGCGGGGTATCAGCCTGCTGCACTTAGCCACCTATACAGCGGGTGGCCTGCCGCTGCAGATCCCCGATGACATTACGGATAAAGCCGCATTACTGCGCTTTTATCAAAACTGGCAACCACAATGGACTCCGGGCGCTAAGCGTCTTTACGCTAACTCCAGCATTGGTCTGTTTGGTGCGCTGGCGGTGAAACCTTCAGGTATGAGCTACGAAGAGGCAATGACCAGACGCGTCCTGCAACCATTAAAACTGGCGCATACCTGGATTACGGTTCCGCAAAGCGAACAAAAAAACTATGCCTGGGGCTATCGCGAAGGGAAGCCTGTGCACGTTTCTCCGGGACAACTTGACGCCGAAGCCTATGGCGTGAAATCCAGCGTTATCGATATGGCCCGCTGGGTTCAGGCCAACATGGACGCCAGCCACGCTCAGGAGAAAACGCTCCAGCAGGGCATTGAGCTTGCGCAGTCTCGCTACTGGCGTATTGGTGATATGTACCAGGGATTAGGCTGGGAGATGCTGAACTGGCCGCTGAAAGCTGATTCGATCATCAACGGCAGCGACAGCAAAGTGGCATTGGCAGCGCTTCCCGCCGTTGAGGTAAACCCGCCAGTACCTGCCGTGAAAGCCTCATGGGTGCATAAAACGGGATCCACAGGTGGATTTGGCAGCTACGTTGCCTTCGTTCCAGAAAAAAACCTTGGCATAGTGATGCTGGCAAACAAAAGCTATCCTAACCCGGCTCGCGTAGAGGCGGCCTGGCGCATTCTTGAAAAACTGCAATAACTGACAGAGGGGTCCGGTAAATCGGACCTCCTTTCTTGCTCTTTTTTTCCTGCTGTCATCTACACTTAACAAAAAACAGTAAGGAAAACACTATGCGCATTCTGCCCGTCGTTGCTGCAGTTACGGCTGCATTCCTGGTTGTCGCTTGCAGCTCCCCAACACCGCCGAAAGGCGTTACCGTGGTGAATAACTTTGATGCCAAACGCTATCTGGGAACATGGTATGAAATTGCGCGCTTCGACCATCGTTTCGAGCGCGGGTTGGATAAAGTGACCGCAACGTACAGCTTGCGCGACGACGGCGGCATCAACGTTATTAACAAGGGCTATAACCCTGACAGGGAGATGTGGCAGAAAACGGAAGGGAAAGCCTATTTCACCGGCGACCCAAGCACGGCCGCGCTTAAAGTATCATTCTTCGGCCCCTTCTATGGTGGGTATAACGTAATTGCACTCGACCGGGAATATCGTCACGCGCTGGTTTGCGGTCCGGATCGCGACTACCTGTGGATCCTTTCACGGACCCCAACTATTTCAGATGAAATGAAACAGCAAATGTTAGCCATCGCGACCCGGGAGGGGTTTGAGGTGAATAAGCTGATTTGGGTGAAACAACCTGGCGCTTAGTGAGTGCTCAGCTTCAGACCAATAATGCCAGCAACGATCAGCCCAAGGCTCAGCAAACGTGCCGGGCTGGCAGATTCACCCAGCAGCAAAATCCCTGTAATGGCCGCCCCGACGGCGCCAATGCCGGTCCAGACCGCATAAGCGGTTCCTACAGGTAATGTGCGCATTGCCCAGGAGAGCATGGCAATACTGACGATCATCGCCGCAATAGTGATAATGCTTGGCGTAAGACGCGTAAAACCGTGGGTATATTTCAGGCCAATCGCCCAAACGACTTCGAGCAAACCTGCAATTA
Source organism: Citrobacter sp. Cf087 (assembly GCF_030334285.1). Taxonomy (NCBI): domain Bacteria; kingdom Pseudomonadati; phylum Pseudomonadota; class Gammaproteobacteria; order Enterobacterales; family Enterobacteriaceae; genus Citrobacter; species Citrobacter sp. Cf087. Next base: position 21,938 of record NZ_JAOWED010000029.1, on the reverse strand, counting down.
ATAAAACGATCCAGGACATATCAGGCTCCAGAACAATGGGGCCGTCCCCGGTGAAAGAAGCGTTTGCAGGTCGTCCTACAAAGCTGATGTGTGAAATGTCATTTTTGCCCGGAAGAAAATGAATTTCAACCTTTTTATTCACTGCCAGCTAAAAGCAAGAATTAAGCATAATTAGCGGCGTAGTTCCCGCATTTGGCACTCATCGGAGTTCTCTATGATGAAGGGCTTTCTGAAACCGGAAAGTCGATTGCCCCTCTTCTGAATGCGAAACGTTTATGCTTAAAATTTTAGTGATTGACCGGTGCCACTTTACCCGCACAGGGATAGAGGCCTTGCTTAATCATTCTGGCAGGTTCAGCTCTTCATTTCTGGTATCAGGAATCAATAATCTCCTGTTAGCAAAAGAGCATATTTTGCAATGGAAACCGCATCTGGTGATCGCGGATTTATACAGTTTTATTAGCGAGACGCACTCCAGTCCGCCAATTAACCCTTTTTTTATGAGTTGTGGCGTCATCCCATTGATTTTACTGCAATCAGCAGATAGACAGCATGCCCCCATCGCACCCTCTCAATCCGTCGCCCATTCGGTCTTGACCAAGCACACCACGCTGAACACACTCTCCCACACAATTCAGGAAGCACTTCAGGTTCGCCCCGCATTAGAAATACCCAAAAACGCCACGCCTTTGCTTACGCCGCAGGAGGAGAAAGTATTATCAATGTGGATGGATGGTGTGAGTAACAATGCCATTGCCGCCGCACTCAGCATACATGGCAAAACGGTCTACACCTATAAGAGGAATATCCGTATGAAACTGCACCTGGGGAACCGCTTCTCGCCGTTTCTGTCACTCCCAGGGAAGGGAGATTAACGGTACGACACGACGTCGTACCGTTCTTCATTATTGCTGAGCTTTTGTCGCTGCACCAGAAATGGCGCTACCGCCTTCAGAAATATCCTGTCCTACGCCTCGTGTGGTATTACACGCGGTTAAAACGGAAGAAAGTACCAACACAGAAAAGATCGCAGCAATTGTCTTCTTAACCATAACGTCTTCCTTTTCTAGCCAATATTGTTTGTGTATAGCTACTTAATAATAGACAAGATCTGGGAGTGTGATGGATAAACAACCGTTTTTAAGACTATATGAAATGATTAGCTGGCAGCGTGAGAGATTGAATTGCCAAGATGTTTGATGTCTTCACCGAAGCCGCGCGCGGTATTGCATCCCGTCAGGAGGGTGCTGGTGAAAAGGAGTAGCATTACAAGACCGAGAAGACGTTTCATCATTCCTGCCCTGGAAAAAGTATGGCGCAGCAACCTGCGCCATAAGATCAAATGGAAGACTTATTTTACGCGAGAAACGTATTCGCCGGAGCGGGTATCCACTTTGATCACTTCGCCGATCTGTACGAACAGCGGAACTTTAACGACTGCGCCGGTAGACAGGGTAGCCGGTTTGCCGCCAGTACCAGCGGTATCGCCTTTCAGACCTGGGTCGGTTTCAACAACTTCCAGCTCAACGAAGTTCGGCGGAGTTACAGAGATCGGCTGACCGTTCCACAGGGTCACGATGCATTCAGCCTGGTCCAGCAGCCATTTAGCGTTATCGCCTACCGCTTTCTCGTCAGCAGCCAGCTGTTCGAAAGTGGTGTTATTCATAAAGTGCCAGAACTCACCGTCGCTATACAGGAAAGTCAGGTTCATGTCGGCTACGTCTGCGCCTTCAGCGGAGTCAGTAGACTTGAAGGTTTTCTCTACGCGAGTACCGGTCAGCAGGCGACGCAGCTTAACGCGCGCAAACGCCTGGCCTTTACCTGGTTTAACGAATTCGCTGGCTTCAACCGCATAAGGTTCGCCGTCCAACATGATTTTAAGACCAGCACGAAAATCGTTGCTATAGTACGTTGCCATAAGGCCCTCTGAAAATTGTTAACTGGTAGCTAAGCCACAAAATGGCGCATATTGTAACCCTAAATACCCCATCCAGAGAAGATTGGTTATCGCAACTTGCCGATGTTGTGACCGATCCCGATGAACTTCTGCATCTTTTGAATATAGACGCAGATGAAAAACTGTTGGCCGGACGCGACGCGAGACGGCTTTTCGCCCTGCGCGTGCCGCGCGCGTTTATTGCCCGCATGGAGAAAGGTAACCCGGACGATCCGCTTTTGCGTCAGGTACTTACCTCCCAGGAAGAGTTTGTTGCTGCGCCAGGTTACTCAACCGACCCGCTAGAAGAACAGCACAGTGTGGTTCCCGGTCTGCTGCATAAATATCGCAATCGGGCACTGTTGCTGGTCAAAGGCGGTTGTGCGGTGAATTGTCGCTATTGCTTCCGTCGACACTTCCCATATGCCGAAAACCAAGGCAATAAACGCAACTGGCAGGTCGCTCTCGACTACATTACCGCGCATCCTGAGCTGGATGAAATCATCTTCTCTGGTGGCGATCCGTTAATGGCCAAAGACCACGAACTGGACTGGTTGCTCACGCAACTGGAAGCCATTCCGCACATTAAACGCCTGCGTATTCACAGCCGTTTGCCGATAGTGATCCCTGCGCGCATTACCGAAGGACTGGTCGAACGTTTTGCGCGCTCCACGCTGCAGATTCTGCTGGTCAATCACATTAACCATGCCAATGAAGTTGATGAGACGTTTCGCCAGGCGATGAGTAGTCTGCGCGCCGCGGGCGTTACGCTACTCAACCAAAGCGTATTGCTGCGTGGCGTGAACGATAACGCACAAACCCTGGCTAACCTTAGCAACGCACTATTTGATGCCGGTGTGATGCCCTATTACCTGCACGTGCTGGATAAAGTACAGGGTGCCGCCCACTTTATGGTCAGCGATGATAAAGCGCGTCACATTATGCGTGAACTGCTGACACTGGTTTCCGGTTACATGGTCCCCAAACTGGCGCGTGAAATTGGTGGAGAGCCAAGTAAAACGCCGTTGGACCTGCAGTTACGCCAACAATAACCATTATTGAGTGTCCGATTTCGGACACTCGCTATCGATCACGATTATTTAATATCCCTGCAGGTGGAGCCGCACTTTTAATATGTGCTATTTTAACTCGCAGCGCGCAATTAGTTATTTGCAAGATATATAAATCAAGTCAAATCTAGATTTTCAATAAATATATGGTTAGGGAGAACCTTTGATGGCTATCAGTATTAAAGGTATTAATACCGGTGTTATTCGTCAGAAGAATGAATTTGTTGCTTTGGCATTGAAGATTAAAGAACCAAGAAATAAAGAGTCGCTGTTTTTTCTCTCTCCGCTTGGGCTAAGAGATCTGCTTATCGCGCTCGAGAGCAGGCTCTATATGAAGCACCAACTTAGCGAAGACGCACGTTTGCAATATGAAAAAGAACGTGACAAAGCCAGCAAAAAGATGCACGAAAACATTCCGTTAATTCAGGAAGATGAGTTAAAGAATGCGGATATTAACCGTCGCATAAATTCACTGACGTTAGTGGATGATAAAGGGGAGAACTTAGCATTTTCTCTGACGCTACATGACGGGAAAACAGATGAATTACTGGTTAATGAATTACAGATTCAGGTGTTGGCGCATGCAATTATTCATGCAATAAATAATGCTGGCATGCGGGATTTAGCGCTACGAATTACATCGCTGCTGGATTTCCTGCCGCTGTACGATGTGGATTGCCAGCAAAACGACAATCTGGAATACGACTCTTATACACAACCCGAATGGAAACATAACTTGTTTAATCATTATCTGGCGATTATTTACCGCTATACGGATGATAAAGGAAAAGCCCATTTCTGTGGTTCGGTAGTAAAAACTCGCGCCGCTTCCGGCAGCAAAGAGGCCGAAGCCATTACTCGCCGTCTGCTCGATTTCAGCCCACGGCTGAAAAAACTTGCCGGTGTACCGTGCCAGGTGTTTATCAGAACGTTGACGGGTGATAAGACGCAAAAGCTCAATCAGGATCAGTGCCTGCGAGCACTGCATCATTTACGTGTTCAGTCTAGTCTGCACATAAGACTCAGAATGCCTGATGGCGCTGCGCTTATCAGGCCTACGATTGCATGAGTCTGTCCAGGCCACTTTATTACACAAAATCATTCAATCTGCATCGCGGCGGCAAACGAAGAAAATCCCCAGGAGCATAGATAACTATGTGACTGGGGTTTCACAGCGCAGCCAACAAAGAGGCTGGTTGAAGGATGAAGTGTAATCAGTTAGGGCACTTATAAACCTGTCCAATCATCTCACTGGCGGTAGGAACAAAGCTGGACAGCATTCCCTGCGATGGGCTGCTGACGCCATAAATCACGTTACCGCCCATTGCCGCAGCCTGGTTACGCAGATCGTTTGCTGCGCCACGCATTGAGCCGCCCTCTTCGCCGTGCTGGCCAGAAAGCCAGTTGCTTTGCTTACCGGTTGCCGTGCCTATCAGTTGGCACTCTGCGCCAGGCTTGTCTTCGACAAAGCGTACGCTTTGCCCGGCTGAACTCAGTTCGTTGCTGGAGCTACAACCCGCCATCAGTAGCGCGGCACCAACGATCCCTGCTAAATTTTTCACGTGCATGTCATTCCCCATGATCAATTAGTTGGACGTTATGTCCGTAGCTGAATCATATACTAAAAAGATGACCAAAAGAAAAACCCCCGGACATTTCTGCCCGAGGGTTTCTCAATTCTGGGAGATGAGCACCCAAATCATTCTGGTTGCAGGAAGGCGGCCAGTTTGTTAATCCCCAGGAGCTTACTCAAGTAAGTGACTGGGGTTAGCAAACGCAGCCAACGCATCTGCAGCCTGAAGGATGCAGGGTGTGGGCAATTACATCATGCCGCCCATACCACCCATGCCGCCCATACCACCAGCAGCCCCTAAGTCAGGTGCATCGCCTTTCGGCAGGTCGGTAACCATGCACTCGGTGGTGATCATCAGACCCGCAACAGAAGCCGCGTACTGCAGAGCAGAACGAGTTACTTTGGTTGGATCCAGGATACCCATGTCGATCATGTTGCCGTATTCTTCAGTTGCAGCGTTGTAACCGTAGTTACCGTCACCGGCTTTCACGGTGTTAGCCACTACAGACGGCTCTTCGCCGCAGTTCAGTACGATTTGACGCAGTGGGGATTCCATTGCGCGCAGCGCAACTTTAATACCTACGTTCTGGTCTTCGTTCTGACCTTTCAGGCCGGCAATTTTAGATGCTACGCGAATCAGCGCAACGCCACCACCAGCAACCACGCCTTCTTCTACCGCAGCACGGGTAGCGTGCAGGGCATCTTCAACGCGGGCTTTCTTCTCTTTCATTTCAACTTCAGTCGCAGCACCAACTTTGATAACCGCAACGCCGCCTGCCAGTTTCGCTACGCGCTCCTGCAGTTTTTCACGGTCATAGTCGGAAGTTGCTTCTTCGATCTGCTGACGAATCTGAGTCACGCGACCCTGGATTGCAGCTTCGTCGCCCACGCCATCGATGATGGTGGTGGTATCTTTGTTGATAACAACGCGTTTCGCCTGGCCCAGATCTTCCAGAGTTGCTTTTTCCAGCTCCATACCGATCTCTTCAGAGATAACGGTACCACCGGTCAGGGTAGCGATATCCTGCAGCATTGCTTTACGACGATCGCCGAAGCCAGGTGCTTTAACCGCAGCGACTTTCACGATACCGCGCATGGTGTTAACAACCAGAGTTGCCAGCGCTTCGCCTTCAACATCTTCAGCGATGATCAACAGCGGTTTGCCTGCTTTCGCTACAGCTTCCAGAACCGGCAGCATTTCGCGGATGTTGGAGATTTTCTTGTCAGCCAGCAGGATGAACGGGCTTTCCAGTTCTACTGCGCCAGTTTCCGGCTTGTTGATGAAGTAAGGAGACAGATAGCCACGGTCGAACTGCATACCTTCAACCACGTCCAGTTCGTCCTGCAGACCGGTACCGTCTTCAACGGTGATCACGCCTTCTTTACCGACTTTGTCCATCGCTTCAGCGATCAGTTTACCTACGGTTTCGTCGGAGTTAGCGGAGATGGTACCAACCTGAGCAATAGCTTTAGAGTCGGAGCATGGTACGGACAGTGCTTTCAGTTCTTCAACAGCAGCAGCGACAGCTTTGTCGATACCACGTTTCAGATCCATCGGGTTCATGCCCGCAGCAACGGCTTTCAGACCTTCAGTGATGATGGACTGAGCCAGTACGGTTGCGGTGGTGGTACCGTCACCTGCAGCGTCGTTCGCTTTAGAGGCAACTTCTTTCACCATCTGCGCACCCATGTTTTCGAACTTGTCTTCCAGTTCGATTTCACGTGCTACGGAAACACCATCTTTAGTGATGGTCGGTGCACCGAAAGATTTATCCAGAACTACGTTACGGCCTTTTGGACCGAGGGTAACTTTCACTGCATCTGCCAGTACGTTTACGCCGCGCAGCATTTTCACACGAGCGTCGTTACCGAATTTTACGTCTTTAGCTGCCATTTTCTCTTTCCCTTAAATTCGTATGTTCAGTGTCGTTCGCGGATTAGGCTTCAACAATTGCCAGGATGTCGCTTTCAGACATGATCAACACTTCTTCATTGTCGATCTTCTCAGATTTAACACCGTAGCCATCGTTGAAAATAACGATATCGCCGACTTTCACGTCCAGCGGCTGTACGGTACCGTTGTCCAGGATGCGACCCTTACCGACAGCGATGATTTCGCCACGAGTTGATTTACCTGCTGCAGAACCAGTCAGTACGATGCCGCCAGCAGATTTGGATTCAACTTCTTTACGTTTGACGATCACACGATCATGTAACGGACGAATACTCATTGATAGCTCTCCTTTGAGAAAGTCTTTATCAGTTATGGGTGACGCCGGCCCGTAAACGGTTTCCCGGCTAGTGACCAGAGAGATGGGGATGGGGTTTTGTGCCTTCAAGGGGGCAAGCGAAAAAAATTTTTTATCAGCAGAAAATCCCGTCAAAATGCCGACCTGCCTCACATTCCATAACGATTTCAGTCACGTCGTCATAAGCAAATCTGATTGTGATACCATCAAAAATCTGCGTTGTAGCCCGGTCAATGGGCATAATCGGATAACCACTTATGAGCGGACTGAAACAAGAGCTGGGACTGGCTCAGGGCGTTGGCCTGTTGTCGACATCATTGTTAGGTACAGGCGTTTTCGCCGTCCCCGCGCTGGCTGCGCTGGTGGCTGGCAATAACAGTCTGTGGGCCTGGCCGGTGCTGATTGTTTTAGTCTTTCCCGTGGCGATTGTCTTCGCCGTTCTGGGACGTCATTTTCCCAGTGCGGGCGGCGTGGCGCATTTTGTCGGCATGGCCTTTGGCTCACGCCTGGAGCGCGTCACCGGGTGGCTGTTTTTGTCGGTGATTCCCGTCGGTTTGCCTGCGGCGTTGCACATCGCCGCCGGATTTGGTCAGGCGATGTTTGGCTGGCATGACGAGCAGCTTCTGCTGGCTGAGCTGGGTACGCTGGCATTGGTTTGGTACATCGGCTCCCGCGGCGCAAGCTCAAGCGCTAATCTGCAAACGGTCATTGCCGGACTGATTGTTGCCCTCATTGTTGCTATCTGGTGGGCGGGCGATCTGAAACCAGGCGAAATCCCCTTCCCTGCAATTAGCGATATTGAACTCCCCGGTCTGTTCGCCGCGCTGTCGGTGATGTTCTGGTGTTTTGTTGGCCTCGAAGCGTTTGCTCACCTGGCGTCTGAATTCAAAAATCCGGAACGAGACTTCCCACGCGCGCTGATGATTGGCCTGCTGCTGGCTGGATCTGTTTATTGGGCATGCACCGTCGTCGTTCTCCATTTTGGTGCCTACGGCGAGCAAATGGCCGCCGCAGCATCGCTGCCAGAAATCGTCGTGCAACTGTTTGGTGTACAGGCACTGTGGGTCGCCTGCATCATTGGTTATTTGGCCTGTTTTGCCAGCCTCAACATTTATATTCAAAGTTTCGCTCGACTGGTCTGGTCGCAAGCGCAGTATAAGCCTGAGAGTTATCTGGCTCGCCTGTCCCCCCGCCACCTTCCGCGCAATGCGCTAAACGCCGTATTAGGCTGCTGCGTAGTCAGTACTCTGTGTATCTATATGCTGCAAATCAATCTCGATGCGTTAATCGTCTACGCCAACGGCATCTTTATTATGATTTATTTGCTGTGCATGTTGGCGGGTTGTCGATTACTGAAAGGGCATTACCGCGCACTGGCGATCATTGGTGGTCTGCTGTGCCTACTACTACTGGCAATGGTCGGCTGGAAGAGTTTGTACGCGTTGATTATGCTGGCAGGGCTGTGGCTGTTTTTACCCCGCAGGCCGGATAAGGCAACGTTGACGCCATCATCCGGCCTATAAACACTTTTGCCGGATGGCGCTAACGCTTATCCGGCCTACATACTGAGGCTTAATCCCGACGATCGTCTTTATGTTCGATGCTGTCGCGCTTGTCATCCTTACGCTGAAATTCACCATCAAAAGTCTCACCGCCACCGGTTCCGGCGCTAAAACCACCGCCAGGCATACGTGAAAAACGTAAATGTGGCAGCAGTTTCATCGTCAGATGTTTTTGCACCGGGGGTAATAAAAGAAGAAGACCGAGGAAATCGGTGAAAAAACCAGGCAGTACCAACAGCAGACCGGCAATAATCAGCGATACGCTTTTGATCATTTCTGCAGCCGGACTTTCACCAGCCGCCATTTTTTGTTGCATCAGTAAAAAGTTCTTAAATCCCTGATTACGAACCAGAGACATACCGATAACCGACGTAAAAATAACCAAAATCAGCGTCATCAGGACGCCCATCACATGGGCAACCTGAATAAAAATAGATATCTCTATGTAAACATAGAGAAAAATGGCAAGTAATGGTATCCAGCGCAAAGGGATCTCCTGTTAATAACAGCCGTTTTGTTCAACTTCTGTTCGAAAAATTATGTTAATCGCATCGATTTGATATTGTGGTGGTTAGCAAAATTTCAAGTGGCTTGTACACTAATATTTAGGGTTAATCACAAAGGGGTGATCCATTTCACAGAATAATAAATAAGGGGTAAATTCCACGCTTTAAGTGATCCAGATTACGGTAGAAATCCTTAACCAGCATATGATCTCGGGTATCAGACCGATGCAGGGGATAATCGTCGGTCGAGAAACAATCGAAATCACATATATCCTGTGTGTTTAGTCAAATCATTGGCAGCTTGAAAAAGAAGGTTCACATGTTAAACAACATTCGTATCGAAGAAGACTTGTTGGGTACCAGGGAAGTTCCAGCGGACGCCTACTACGGTGTCCACACTCTGAGAGCGATTGAAAACTTCTACATTAGCAACAGCAAAATCAGCGATATTCCTGAATTTGTTCGCGGTATGGTAATGGTTAAAAAGGCAGCGGCAATGGCCAACAAAGAGCTGCAAACCATTCCTAAGAGTGTGGCAAATGCCATCATCGCGGCGTGTGATGAAGTCCTGAATAACGGAAAATGCATGGATCAGTTCCCGGTAGACGTTTACCAGGGTGGTGCGGGTACCTCCGTCAACATGAACACCAACGAAGTTCTGGCCAATATCGGTCTGGAACTGATGGGTCACCAGAAAGGTGAATATCAGTACCTGAACCCGAACGACCACGTTAACAAATGTCAGTCTACCAACGATGCATACCCAACTGGCTTCCGTATCGCTGTATACGCATCCATCATCAAACTGATTGATGCACTGAACCAGCTGCGTGAAGGCTTTGAGAAAAAAGCCGATGAATTCCAGGACATCCTGAAAATGGGTCGTACCCAGCTGCAGGATGCTGTACCGATGACTCTCGGTCAGGAATTCCGTGCTTTCAGCGTACTGCTGAAAGAAGAAGTGAAAAACATTGGGCGTACCGCTGAGCTGCTGCTGGAAGTTAACCTCGGCGCAACAGCAATCGGTACTGGTCTGAACACGCCGAAAGAGTACTCTCCGCTGGCAGTACAGAAACTGGCTGAAGTCACTGGCTTCGCCTGTGTTCCGGCAGAAGACCTGATTGAAGCAACTTCTGACTGTGGCGCATACGTTATGGTGCACGGCGCACTGAAACGTCTGGCTGTGAAGATGTCCAAAATCTGTAACGACCTGCGTTTGCTCTCCTCTGGTCCGCGTGCGGGTCTGAACGAGATCAACCTGCCGGAACTGCAGGCTGGGTCTTCTATCATGCCAGCTAAAGTGAACCCGGTTGTTCCGGAAGTCGTAAACCAGGTTTGCTTCAAAGTCATCGGTAACGACATCACTGTCACCATGGCATCTGAAGCTGGTCAGCTGCAGCTGAACGTAATGGAGCCGGTCATTGGTCAGGCAATGTTTGAATCCATTCACATTCTGAGCAACGCTTGCTACAACCTGCTGGAAAAATGCGTTAGTGGTATCACTGCTAACAAAGAAGTCTGTGAAGCGTTTGTATTCAACTCCATCGGCATCGTTACTTACCTCAACCCGTTCATCGGTCACCACAACGGCGACATCGTCGGTAAAATTTGTGCCGAAACTGGTAAGAGCGTACGTGAAGTTGTCCTGGAACGCGGTCTGTTGACCGAGTCTGAACTGGACGATATCTTCTCTGCACAGAACCTGATGCACCCTGCTTATAAAGCAAAACGTTATACTGATGAAAGCGAACAGTAATCGTGTAGGGTAGTACCGGAGAAGGCACGTCATGATGACGTGCCTTTTTTCTTACTCGAAGTTACTTAAAAACAACAATTTAATATCAACTTGTTAAACAACAAGGAAGGCTAATATGATAGTTTTAGAACTTATCATCGTTTTGCTGGCAATCTTTTTAGGTGCCAGACTTGGGGGTATCGGTATTGGATTTGCAGGTGGGCTGGGTGTTCTGGTTCTTGCCGCTATCGGCGTAAAACCAGGTAATATTCCGTTCGATGTTATTTCCATTATCATGGCGGTTATCGCTGCTATCTCTGCCATGCAGATTGCCGGTGGTCTGGACTACCTGGTTCACCAAACTGAAAAACTGCTGCGTAAGAACCCGAAATACATCACGATCCTTGCACCTATCGTGACCTATTTCCTGACTATCTTTGCCGGTACTGGCAACATCTCTCTGGCAACACTGCCAGTTATCGCTGAAGTTGCGAAGGAACAAGGTATCAAGCCTTGCCGTCCGCTCTCTACCGCAGTGGTTTCTGCACAGATTGCGATTACGGCTTCTCCAATCTCCGCAGCAGTGGTTTATATGTCTTCCGTCATGGAAGGTCATGGCATCAGCTACATTCACCTGCTGTCCGTGGTCATTCCGTCCACCCTGCTGGCCGTTCTGGTGATGTCCTTCCTGATCACCGCACTGTTCAACTCCAAACTGTCTGACGACCCGATTTATCGTAAGCGTCTGGAAGAAGGCCTGGTTGAACTGCGCGGTGAAAGACAAGTTGAAATCAAAGCTGGCGCGAAAACCTCCGTTTGGCTGTTCCTGCTGGGCGTGGTTTGCGTAGTTGTATACGCCATCATCAACAGCCCAAGCCTTGGCCTGGTCGCTAAACCGCTGATGAACACCACCAACGCAATCCTGATCATCATGCTGAGCGTCGCGACGCTGACCACGATCGTCTGCCGCGTTGAAACTGACTCCATCCTGAACTCCAGCACCTTCAAAGCCGGTATGAGCGCCTGTATTTGTATCCTTGGTGTTGCATGGCTGGGTGATACCTTCGTATCTCACAACATTGACTGGATCAAAGATACTGCAGGTAGCGTAATTCAGGGTCATCCGTGGCTGCTGGCGGTCATCTTCTTCTTTGCTTCCGCGCTGCTGTACTCTCAGGCTGCAACCGCTAAAGCACTGATGCCGATGGCTCTGGCTCTGAACGTTTCCCCACTGACGGCTGTTGCATCTTTCGCCGCTGTTTCTGGTCTGTTCATTCTGCCAACCTACCCAACTCTGGTTGCGGCGGTTCAGATGGATGACACCGGTACAACTCGCATCGGTAAATTCGTCTTTAACCATCCGTTCTTCATCCCAGGTACTCTGGGTGTGGTTCTGGCTGTCTGCTTCGGCTTCTTGCTGGGCAGCTTCATGCTGTAAGACTTTACTGCAGGGTGCCTTCGCGCCCTGCAGTTCCTCCTCCCCACCCCGCTTTAGCTAACATCCTTCCCTCGTCCGTTGTATAGTGACCATTCTTTTGCTGGTTACTCTGTTCTTTCGAGGTGTTTATGCTTGATGTAAAGAGTCAGGATATTTCCATCCCCGATACCGTTGTGGTGCTCTGTACCGCCCCGGATGAAGCAACCGCCCAGGATCTCGCCGCCAAAGTGCTGGCGGAAAAGCTGGCTGCCTGCGTGACCCTGCTACCCGGTGCGACCTCCCTCTACTATTGGGAAGGCAAACTGGAACAGGAATATGAAGTGCAGATGATTTTAAAAACCACCGTCACACACCAGCAAGCCCTTCTCGATTGCCTGAAGTCACATCATCCGTATCAAACGCCTGAACTTCTGGTTTTACCCGTCACTCACGGAGACTTTGATTACCGCTCATGGCTCAACGCATCCTTACGCTGATCCTGCTGCTGTGCAGCACATCTACCTTTGCTGGATTATTTGACGCGCCTGGCCGCTCGCAGTTTGTACCTGCCGATCGGGCGTTTGTTTTTGATTTTCAGCAAAACCAACACGATCTGAACCTCACATGGCAGGTTAAAGATGGCTATTATCTGTATCGCAAACAGATAAGCATTACGCCATCTCAGGCCGATATTGCCGAGATAAAACTGCCGCCAGGCGTCTGGCATGAAGATGAGTTTTACGGCAAAAGTGAGATTTACCGTAAACAGCTGACTATCCCGATCACGGTCAATCAGGCTAAGTCTGGCGCAACATTAACGATCACATACCAGGGCTGCGCCGACGCCGGATTTTGCTATCCACCAGAAACAAAAACGGTGCCATTAAGTGAAGTGTCTACCGGTGCCGCGGCCTCCCCTGCGCCAGCCCCAGCCACTACAGATCCGCAAGAGAAACCGCAGCCCACGACCCAACTTCCCTTTTCCGCACTGTGGGCATTGCTGATTGGAATTGGTATCGCGTTTACGCCTTGCGTACTGCCGATGTATCCGCTGATTTCCGGAATCGTACTGGGTGGCAAGCAACGCTTATCAACCGGACGGGCACTGCTGCTGACGTTTATCTATGTCCAGGGGATGGCGCTCACCTATACCGCGCTGGGTTTGGTTGTTGCAGCCGCCGGTTTACAGTTCCAGGCTGCGCTTCAGCATCCCTACGTCCTGATTGGCCTTGCCGTCATCTTTACGCTGCTGGCTCTGTCGATGTTTGGCCTGTTCACACTGCAACTGCCTTCATCGCTGCAAACGCGCCTCACGCTAATGAGTAACCGCCAGCAAGGCGGAGCTCCCGGCAGCGTCTTTGCGATGGGGGCGATTGCTGGCCTCATCTGTTCTCCTTGCACAACGGCCCCGCTAAGCGCGATTTTGCTGTATATCGCTCAAAGCGGGAACATGTGGCTGGGAGGCGGCACGCTGTATCTGTACGCGCTGGGGATGGGATTACCTCTGATGCTGATTACCGTATTTGGCAATCGCCTGTTGCCTAAAAGCGGCCCATGGATGGAACATGTCAAAACCGCTTTTGGCTTTGTCATTCTGGCGCTTCCCGTCTTCTTACTCGAACGTATCGTTGGTGACGAGTGGGGCGTTCGCTTATGGTCACTGTTAGGCGTCGCGTTCTTTGGCTGGGCGTTCATTACCAGCCTGCAGGCAAAGCACGCCTGGATGCGTATCGTGCAGATTGTCCTGTTAGCCGCAGCACTGGTATGCGTGCGTCCACTGCAAGACTGGACGTTCGGCGCGCCGCATACTCAACCCCAGGCACACCTTAACTTCACGCCGGTGGCATCGGTAGATGCGTTAAATCAAGCGCTGGAGCAAGCTAAAGGCAGGCCAGTCATGCTGGATCTGTATGCCGAGTGGTGTGTTGCCTGTAAGGAATTTGAAAAGTACACGTTCAGTAATCCGCAGGTTCAGCAAGCGCTAGGCAACACGGTGCTGTTGCAAGCGGATGTGACAGCAAACAATGCCCAGGATGTCGCTCTGCTGAAACATCTACAGGTTTTAGGTTTGCCGACTATCTTGTTCTTTGATGCCGAGGGAAAAGAGCATCCGGAGGCCCGGGTAACGGGTTTTATGGATGCCGCTACCTTCAGCGCACATTTGCGCGATCGCCAACCGTGAGCGACACTTGCAACAGGAAATACGGAGGAGAATACCGTGCAACGTGAAGATGTCCTGGGAGAAGCCCTGAAATTACTTGAGGTGCAAGGGATAGCCAATACCACGCTGGAAATGGTGGCCGAACGTATCGATTATCCTCTGGATGAACTGCAGCGCTTTTGGCCCGATAAAGAGGCCATTCTGTACGATGCGCTACGTTACCTCAGCCAGCGGGTGGATGTCTGGCGGCGTCAGCTTTTGCTGGATGACACCCTGAGCGCTGAGCAGAAATTGCTGGCGCGCTACACCGCACTGTCCGAATGCGTGAGCAATAATCGCTATCCCGGCTGTCTGTTCATCGCCGCCTGTACGTTTTACCCTGATCCCGGGCATCCGATCCATCAGTTAGCCGATCAGCAAAAAAAGGCTGCACATGACTTCACCCATGAACTGCTCACGACGCTGGAAGTTGACGACCCGGCAATGGTCGCCAAACAGATGGAACTGGTGCTGGAAGGCTGCCTGAGCCGCATGCTGGTTAATCGTAGTCATGCTGATGTCGAAACGGCACACCACCTGGCTGAAGATATCCTACGCTTTGCCCAGTGCCGAATGGGCGGTGCGCTGACCTAAGCGAGCATTATCTGTTTTAGCCGCATCTGTCGGGGAGATTTGTGCAAACTTCAGGCATAACCATGCAGATTGCCGCAATATTAAGCGGTTGAACAATGTTTCCAGAAATTTGATTGACTGACAGACGTGAATACGGTTTAATGCGCCCCGTTGCCCGGATAGCTCAGTCGGTAGAGCAGGGGATTGAAAATCCCCGTGTCCTTGGTTCGATTCCGAGTCCGGGCACCACTATTCAGAAGAACCCGCCTATGGCGGGTTTTTTGCTTTCAGGTTCTGCTAGATTTCTGATCGTTCTGTCCACAGCGACTCCTACCCTACCTCATCACGCCAGTTAAACCTTTCAGTGAGACCACGATGGTACTGCAAAAAATATAGCGGTATCAGGCACACCTCTTTTTCTGACGTGCTTAACCGTAGGCCAGATTTGAGTAATTTGTCTGAACAGCCTTGGGCACTGAACCAGCGGGTGAAGGAACTGGGCATAGAGTAGCCAGGATTCTGCAGGTAGCGAATAACCCGATCGCGTTGCAAGGTACGCACATTCATCCCCAGGAGCTGGAACTGGTCGCCGCCTCGATATCTGAAGCAAACGCCAGGGAGTAAAGGCCAACCTTAATCTACAATTGCCATCATACCGAGCAAATAGTGAGTCAACGAGGAATCTGGATGGTGAAAACAAAAATCATACAGCCAGCGCAGGGGGCTCATGCCTATCCGTTGCTGATCAAGAGCCTACTGCTGTCGGGTGGGCGTTCTCATCCCGAGCGAGAAATCGTCTACGCCGATAAGCTCCGTTACGACTATCGTACCCTCAAACAGCGCATTCATCGCCTGGCAAACATGCTGACAGCGGCCGGTGTCATGCCTGGAGACACCGTCGCCCTGCTAGATTGGGACAGCCATCGCGCCCTCGAGTGCTTCTTCGCGGTACCCATGATTGGGGCCGTGCTGCACACGGTGAACGTCCGCTTCTCGGCGGACCAAATCGCTTACACCATGAATCATGCCGAGGACAACCTGGTACTGGTGCACGACGACTTCTTGCCGGTTGTCGAGTCACTGGCAGAGACACTGACCACTGTCCGGGGATACATCCAGCTTAGTGACGAAGAATCGAAGGCGACCAGCCTGTCGGTGCTCGGGGAATATGAGACCCTGCTGGCCGCAGCGGGAGAACTCTTTGACTTCCCCGACTTCGATGAAAACTCGATAGCTACCTTGTTCTATACCACTGGAACCACGGGCAATCCCAAGGGAGTCTACTTTAGCCATCGCCAACTGGTCCTGCACACGCTCAATGAGCTGGGTCTCCTGGCTGCCCACGAGGGACAGTCGCTGCTACGATCGAACGATGTCTACATGCCGATCACCCCTATGTTCCACGTGCATGCCTGGGGCGCTCCTTATGTCGCAACAATGCTGGGTGTGAAGCAGGTATACCCCGGTCGTTACGACCCCAACAAACTGGTGCGGTTTTATCACGATGAGGGTGTGACCTTCTCGCATTGTGTGCCAACCATTTTGCAGATGATCCTTGAGTGCGAAGAAGCCACGCAGACTGATCTGTCAGGATGGAAGATGTTACTCGGTGGCAGTTCACTGTCCCTTGGACTGGCGACACAGGCCCACCATAGGGGCATACGCATTCACGCCGGCTATGGCATGTCTGAGACCTGTCCCCTGCTCTGTATGACCCACTTAAGCGATGCCGAGCTGGCCCTTCCCATGGATGAACAGTTACCCCTGCGGATTCGGACCGGCCTGCCTGTCCCGTTGGTGGATCTGCGTATCGTCGATGGCGAAGGTCGGGAGGTGGTGCACGACGGAGAAGCCCTGGGCGAAATAGTGGTACGAGCCCCTTGGTTGACTCAGGGCTACCTGAAGGAACCCGAGAAAGGAGCTGAGCTATGGAATGGCAGTTGGCTGCACACCGGCGACATAGCCTCTATCGATCCCCATGGGATAGTGGAAATCAAGGATCGCATCAAAGACGTAATCAAGACGGGCGGTGAGTGGATAAGCACGCTGGAGCTTGAGAGCCTCATCAGCTCACACGCGGCGGTCAGGTCGGTAGCCGTCGTCGGGATACCTGATGAGCAGTGGGGCGAACGCCCCCTGGCTCTGGTGGTTTGCAAGGAAGGGGAGGACCTGGAGCCGCAAGCCATAGCGACACATTTACAAGGATTCGTCGACCGCGGCCACATCACTAAATGGGCGATCCCACGACAGATAAGGATAGTCCCGGATATTCCTAAAACCAGCGTTGGCAAGATCAACAAGCGCCTGATTCGGGAGCTCGAAGCCAGCAATGGGAAGGATATCATTTAAACGATCTGTCGCATTCACAGCGTAAGGTTAACAACAGTCACACTGCTTATATTTCAGGTAGCTTGCCGATATCAATGCTCTGCCGGGGAACTCACCGTCCCCGCGCGGATGCTGATCTCCCCTTTAGCAACATGGGGTTCTGGTCGAGGTCAGGTCCTGCTGGACGAAAACCCGTCATCAGCGCCTTCCATCCAGCCTGATCATTTACCTAAATCTGCTTTATTCAACAACGCCAGATTCACCCTCACTCATGCTTTCTTTGCTTTGAATAAACCGCAGCGCCAAATAAAGGTCTGGTGCCATAATCATGTCGTCGTCCTTCATTGTCGGTCGACTCTCTTTAAACCAGCGTGTTAACTCCGTTTTCCGGCCCGCAAGAATTAACTTAATCTGCCGCCCCTTCAGGTCCCGTTTTAACTCATTAATGGTTGCCAGGACGCTGATATCTGAATAGGTAAAGCAAGAAACGGCGTCAATGACCACCCATTTAGGTTGTAGTACTGCACCATCGACTAAATTCAAAACGCGACGCTTAAAATAGGCCACATTAAAATAGGTCAGCGGTGAGTTAAATCGGTACATCAACACGCCAGGGATCATTTTCACATCAGTTGAATTACCTAGTGAGTGAATCATCCCATTTTCGTCAATTCCCAATAAGTGTTCAGTAGGACGAAAAACTGTGCGCAGGAACTGCAACAGACCCAGCAATACCGCAAGGCCAATCCCCTGAATAACACCAATAATCAGAACACAACCAAAGGTGAAGAATGCCAGGCGAAATGCGGATTTATTTCTTCGTCTCAGATTCCAGAGCCCGCGTAAATCAATCAATGACCACGATGCATAAATTAGAACAATACCTAATGCAGATACCGGAATAAATGGTAATGGCTGCGTGAAAAATACTACGACGATTCCGATGATTAAGGCTGCAACAACGGAAACCAGCTGGCTTTTCCCTCCGGTGGAGTCATTTACCGCAGTCCGGGAATCGGCTCCGCTAATCGCAAACCCCTGAGATAAGCCAGACATCAGATTCGCAACACCCAAAGCCCTGAACTCAGCATCAGCATTTATTTCGTATCCATTTTTCGCGGCAAAACTGCGAGCGGTTAGCATCAGGCTAACAAAACTGACTAATGCCAGGTTCAGCGCAGGGATCAATAAATCACGCGCCAGACCAGGCTGAAATGAGCCCCAGTGAACAACAGGCAAACCAGACTGGAAGCCCGATCCCCCAATAGTGGCAATACCATACTGCTGCGCAGATGTGATCCATACCAGCGCCGTTGTTATCACAATAGCAATCAACGGTGCTGGCCATTGGCTACGAAACGTTTTGATAGCTATTAAAATCGCTAACGTTAGGATGGAGATCCCTAAGGTTAATAAATGAATTTCTGAGAGTCGGCCTGGCAGGGCAATAATCTTCTCAATCACTTGCTCTTCATCAAGCGTAATCCCCAGCACCTTACCGAGTTGCCCGACAATAATCGTCACGGCAACGCCGTTAAGCAGCCCCGTTAGAATGGGATGAGAAAGCAGATCAGCAAGCGCACCCAGGCGAAACTTACTGGCAAGTAGACACCATCCTCCCATCATCACGGTCATGACGATTGTTAACTGCCAGTGGAGTTCTGGATTTCCGGCAGAAAGAGGAACCACAACTGCCGCAATTACCGCGCAGGTCGTGGCATCAGGGCCAACAATCAATTGGCGGGAAGAACCAAACAGTGCATAAGCTAGCATTGGCAAAACGCAGGAATATAACCCGACGATAGCCCCGACTCCCGCCAACTCAGCGTAAGCAATCGCAACCGGTAGTGCTACGGCAGCAACGGATAACCCGGCTTTAACATCATGTTTTAGCCAGCTTTTATCGTACGCTAATAAATTTTTTAGACCCGGCATGTAGTTTAATACCATTTTTCCGAACACTTTATTCTCCGGATAGACCCTTACTAATAGATAAAGGTACACGTAACTGTCGCAGGAGATCCTGATATTTTCGGGAGGTAATACAGATAATTCAGATTGGGTGTTTATCGTGTATGCCGCAGAATGGCTTGTGTTATGGAGGCTCAGGATATTGCTTTGCACCCGATGGTGCGGTGTCGTGATCTGCCTGATGCGCTGCGCTTATCAGGCCTGCACAATACGTTCAGCCCGGCGGTTTTACCCCGCACACACGCAAAAAAGCCCATCCGTCAGGATGGGCTTCTTCACTTTATTTGATGCCTGGCAGTTTATGGCGGGCGTCCTGCCCGCCACCCTCCGGGCCGTTGCTGCGCAACGTTCAAATCCGCTCCCGGCGGATTTGTCCTCCTCAGGAGAGCGCTCACCGACAGACCACAGATAAAACAAAAGGCCCGGTCTTTCGACCGGGCCTTTCGCTTTTATTTGATGCCTGGCAGTTCCCTACTCTCGCATGGGGAGACCCCACACTACCATCGGCGCTACGGCGTTTCACTTCTG
>NZ_JAOWED010000029.1:0-2197 GCF_030334285.1 Citrobacter sp. Cf087 | reverse complement strand
AGTCTCAGGGAGAACTCATCTCGGGGCAAGTTTCGTGCTTAGATGCTTTCAGCACTTATCTCTTCCGCATTTAGCTACCGGGCAATGCCATTGGCATGACAACCCGAACACCAGTGATGCGTCCACTCCGGTCCTCTCGTACTAGGAGCAGCCCCCCTCAATTCTCCAGCGCCCACGGCAGATAGGGACCGAACTGTCTCACGACGTTCTAAACCCAGCTCGCGTACCACTTTAAATGGCGAACAGCCATACCCTTGGGACCTACTTCAGCCCCAGGATGTGATGAGCCGACATCGAGGTGCCAAACACCGCCGTCGATATGAACTCTTGGGCGGTATCAGCCTGTTATCCCCGGAGTACCTTTTATCCGTTGAGCGATGGCCCTTCCATTCAGAACCACCGGATCACTAAGACCTGCTTTCGCACCTGCTCGAGCCGTCACTCTCGCAGTCAAGCTAGCTTATGCCTTTGCACTAACCTCCTGATGTCCGACCAGGATTAGCTAACCTTCGTGCTCCTCCGTTACTCTTTAGGAGGAGACCGCCCCAGTCAAACTACCCACCAGACACTGTCCGCAACCCGGGTAACGGGTCCACGTTAGAACACCAGCCATTAAAGGGTGGTATTTCAAGGATGGCTCCATGCAGACTGGCGTCCACACTTCAAAGCCTCCCACCTATCCTACACATCAAGGACCAGTGTTCAGTGTCAAGCTATAGTAAAGGTTCACGGGGTCTTTCCGTCTTGCCGCGGGTACACTGCATCTTCACAGCGAGTTCAATTTCACTGAGTCTCGGGTGGAGACAGCCTGGCCATCATTACGCCATTCGTGCAGGTCGGAACTTACCCGACAAGGAATTTCGCTACCTTAGGACCGTTATAGTTACGGCCGCCGTTTACCGGGGCTTCGATCAAGAGCTTCTCCTTACGGATAACCCCATCAATTAACCTTCCGGCACCGGGCAGGCGTCACACCGTATACGTCCACTTTCGTGTTTGCACAGTGCTGTGTTTTTAATAAACAGTTGCAGCCAGCTGGTATCTTCGACTGATTTCAGCTCCATGAGTAAATCACTTCACCTACATATCAGCGTGCCTTCTCCCGAAGTTACGGCACCATTTTGCCTAGTTCCTTCACCCGAGTTCTCTCAAGCGCCTTGGTATTCTCTACCTGACCACCTGTGTCGGTTTGGGGTACGATTTCGTGTTACCTGATGCTTAGAGGCTTTTCCTGGAAGCAGGGCATTTGTTACTTCAGCACCGTAGTGCCTCGTCATCACACCTCAGCGTTAAAAAGGTACCGGATTTACCTGGAACCTCCGCCTACATGCTTAAACCGGGACAACCGTCGCCCGGCTAACATAGCCTTCTCCGTCCCCCCTTCGCAGTAACACCAAGTACAGGAATATTAACCTGTTTCCCATCGACTACGCCTTTCGGCCTCGCCTTAGGGGTCGACTCACCCTGCCCCGATTAACGTTGGACAGGAACCCTTGGTCTTCCGGCGTGCGGGTTTTTCACCCGCATTATCGTTACTTATGTCAGCATTCGCACTTCTGATACCTCCAGCATACCTCACGATACACCTTCAACGGCTTACAGAACGCTCCCCTACCCAACAACACATAGTGTCGCTGCCGCAGCTTCGGTGCATGGTTTAGCCCCGTTACATCTTCCGCGCAGGCCGACTCGACCAGTGAGCTATTACGCTTTCTTTAAATGATGGCTGCTTCTAAGCCAACATCCTGGCTGTCTGTGCCTTCCCACATCGTTTCCCACTTAACCATGACTTTGGGACCTTAGCTGGCGGTCTGGGTTGTTTCCCTCTTCACGACGGACGTTAGCACCCGCCGTGTGTCTCCCGTGATAACATTCTTCGGTATTCGCAGTTTGCATCGGGTTGGTAAGTCGGGATGACCCCCTAGCCGAAACAGTGCTCTACCCCCGAAGATGAATTCACGAGGCGCTACCTAAATAGCTTTCGGGGAGAACCAGCTATCTCCCGGTTTGATTGGCCTTTCACCCCCAGCCACAAGTCATCCGCTAATTTTTCAACATTAGTCGGTTCGGTCCTCCAGTTAGTGTTACCCAACCTTCAACCTGCCCATGGCTAGATCACCGGGTTTCGGGTCTATACCCTGCAACTTAACGCCCAGTTAAGACTCGGTTTCCCTTCGGCTCCCCTATACGGTTAACC
>NZ_JAOWED010000028.1:0-617823 GCF_030334285.1 Citrobacter sp. Cf087 | reverse complement strand
ATGGTGCATCCGGGAGGATTCGAACCTCCGACCGCTCGGTTCGTAGCCGAGTACTCTATCCAGCTGAGCTACGGATGCAAATGGCGGTGAGGCGGGGATTCGAACCCCGGATGCAGCTTTTGACCGCATACTCCCTTAGCAGGGGAGCGCCTTCAGCCTCTCGGCCACCTCACCAACACGCCTCTTGCGAGTGCTTCGAAGAACTTGTTTCTGCTCATCGTCGCTGCGTGGCGCACATATTACTTTCTGGGACTTATAAGTCAAACAATTTTTCCAGAGCTTTTATCGTTTGCACATTTCACGCGCAATTAGTCTGCAAAAACGGCAAAAAGAGTGTTTTATCAACAGATAAATTGGCAATTTCCTGAAGCAGTGAACAAACGGAAACTTCGTCGGGAAAGGCATTACGCCCAGTGGAATCGAAAAAATGGGGAGGACGAAGAAGAAAAGAGAAGAAAAAGGGTAACTCAATCAGGTTGCGCCTCACCAGAAAGGTGAGACGCGAAAACCTTAGTAACTGGACTGCTGGGATTTTTCAGCCTGGATACGCTGGTAGATCTCTTCACGATGGACAGAAACTTCTTTCGGGGCGTTTACGCCAATGCGCACCTGGTTGCCCTTCACCCCTAAAACTGTCACGGTGACCTCATCGCCTATCATGAGGGTCTCACCAACTCGACGAGTCAGAATCAGCATTCTTTGCTCCTTGAAAGATTAAAAGAGTCGGGTCTCTCTGTATCCCGGCATTATCCATCATATAACGCCAAAAAGTAAGCGATGACAAACACCTAAGTGTAAGCAGTCACGGCATCACATTCTGTTAAACCTAAGTTTAGCCGATATACACAACTTCAACCTGACTTTATCATTGTCGATAGCGTTGATTCGCATGCCGTAACTTAGGGTTTCGGCATGCGCTGACGCTTATAGTTATTACAGTTTTGCGCTGACCCAGCCTTTCACACTGGCTAACGCTGCAGGCAGAGCCGCTGCATCCGTACCACCGGCTTGCGCCATGTCCGGACGACCGCCACCCTTACCGCCGACCTGCTGAGCGACCATTCCAACCAGTTCCCCTGCTTTCACGCGATCTGTCACGTCCTTAGACACACCCGCAATCAGAGAAACCTTACCTTCCACTACCGTTGCCAGAACGATAACGGTAGACCCCAGTTGATTTTTCAGATCATCAACCATGGTACGCAACATTTTCGGCTCAACGTCCGCGAGTTCACTGACCAGCAGCTTCACACCGTTGATATCAACCGCTTTGCTGGAAAGATTTGCACTCTCCTGCGCCGCAGCCTGTTCCTTCAATTGCTGCAATTCTTTTTCCAGTTGACGTGTACGCTCCAGCACGGAACGAACTTTGTCAGCGATATTCTGGCTATCGCCTTTCAGCAGCTGCGCAACATCGCTTAAGCGATCGCTCTCAGCATGCACGGTTTGGATAGCGCCTTCACCGGTTACCGCTTCGATACGACGAACGCCTGCCGCAGTACCTGACTCGGACACTATGCGGAACAGACCGATATCACCCGTACGGCTGGCGTGAGTACCGCCACACAGTTCGGTAGAGAAATCACCCATGCTCAGAACGCGCACATGGTCGTCATATTTCTCGCCAAACAGCGCCATTGCGCCTTTGGCTTTTGCCGCTTCGAGATCCATGATGTTCGTTTCAATCGGCAAGTTGCGACGGATTTGCGCATTCACCAGATCTTCAACAGCACGGATTTCAGCAGGCTTCATCGCTTCGGTATGAGAGAAGTCGAAGCGCAGCAGTTTATCGTTAACCAGCGAGCCTTTCTGTGCCACATGTGTGCCCAGAACCTGGCGCAGCGCCGCGTGCATCAGATGCGTTGCGGAGTGGTTCAGGCGAATACGCGCACGACGCGCTTCATCCACATCAGCCTGCACTGCATCACCAATTTTCAGAGAACCCGCAGACAGCTTGCCAATGTGACCAATGGCCTGGCCATATTTCTGTGTGTCGCTAACGGCAAACGCAAAACCTGTGCCTTTCAGTTCGCCTTTATCGCCAACCTGACCACCAGATTCCGCATAGAACGGCGTCTGATCCAGTACGACAACAGCGTCCTGACCTGCGTTAATTGCGTCTACCGCTTTACCATCAACAAACAGCGCGGTGACTTTGCCGTTCAGTTCCAGGTGCTCGTAGCCTTTAAATTCAGAGGCACCATCAACACGAATCATTGCATTGTAGTCTGCGCCAAAACCGCTGGCTTCACGCGCACGACGGCGCTGTTCTTCCATTGCAGCTTCAAAGCCAGCTTCATCAACCTTAATGTTACGCTCGCGGCAAACGTCTGCCGTCAGGTCAACCGGGAAACCGTAAGTGTCATACAGACGGAATGCGGTTTCGCCGTCCAGCGTATCGCCAGACAGTTTTGCCAGTTCTTCATCCAGCAGCGCCAGACCACGCTCCAGAGTACGTGCAAACTGCTCTTCTTCGGTTTTCAGAACCTGCTCAACCATAGCCTGCTGACGCTTCAGTTCTTCACCTGCAGAGCCCATGACGTCCACCAACGGACCAACCAGCTTGTAGAAGAAGGTATCCTTCGCGCCCAGCATGTTGCCATGACGTACCGCGCGACGAATGATACGGCGCAACACATAGCCACGGTTTTCATTCGACGGCACAACGCCATCAGCAATCAGGAACGCACAGGAACGGATATGGTCGGCGATAACGCGCAGCGACTTGTTGCTCAGATCGGTCGCGCCGGTGACTTTCGCCACGGACTCAATCAGTGAACGGAACAGGTCGATTTCATAGTTGGAGTTAACGTGTTGCAGCACGGCCGCAATACGCTCCAGACCCATACCGGTATCCACGGACGGTTTCGGCAGCGGTTCCATGGTGCCGTCAGCCTGACGGTTGAACTGCATGAAGACGATGTTCCAAATCTCAATGTAGCGATCGCCATCTTCTTCTGCGCTTCCCGGAGGCCCGCCCCAGATATGGTCGCCGTGGTCGTAGAAAATTTCGGTGCATGGACCGCAAGGACCGGTATCACCCATCTGCCAGAAGTTGTCGGAAGCATAAGCCGCACCTTTGTTATCACCGATGCGGATGATACGTTCGCGCGGAATACCGACTTCTTTTTCCCAGATTTCATAGGCTTCATCGTCAGTTTCATAGACGGTGACCCACAGACGCTCTTTTGGCAGGGCAAACCAGTTTTCACCGGTCAGCAGTTCCCATGCATATTGAATAGCATCGTGTTTGAAGTAATCGCCGAAGCTGAAGTTGCCCAGCATTTCGAAGAAAGTGTGGTGACGTGCAGTGTAACCGACGTTTTCCAGGTCATTGTGCTTACCACCCGCACGTACACAACGCTGCGAGGTGGTTGCGCGGGAATAATTACGCTTGTCGAGGCCAAGGAAAACATCCTTGAACTGGTTCATCCCGGCGTTGGTAAACAACAAAGTAGGGTCATTGTTCGGTACCAGGGAGCTGCTGGCAACTACCTGGTGTCCTTTACTATGGAAAAAATCGAGAAACGCCTGACGGATCTCAGCGGTGCTCTTGCTCATAATTATCCTGAAAAAATCAAGCTAACGAAATGTCATTACCAGCATCGGCAAGCAAACTGCGCCTCTGGCAATCGAAAAGTGGGAATAAGATAAGTTTTCTTTACTGGGAAGTAAAATCCCGTATGCGGTCAATCGTCAAAATTTCGCCATATTGCCTGAATATCTTCCATCAGATAGCCGCGATAGAGCAAAAAACGCTGGACCTTTACCTTATCTGAAAAATCGACAGGTAAAGGTTCACCGTACTTCCGAATGGCCTGCTCACGCGCAAGCACTGCCCAGTCAATTTCGCACTCACGCATGGCCCGCTCGATAGCTTCACGCGTGATCCCTTTTTGGTTTAATTCCTGGCGCACCCGGGCAGGTCCATAACCTTTGCGGCTACGGCTGGCGATAAACTGCTGCACGAAGCGATCATCATCCAGATAACGACTTTCAATACACCAGGCGATGACCTTGTCGTAATCCTCCGGCGTGGCATCAATTTCTTCTGGTCCATTTTTCCCCATCACCGGAGCGGCCAGCTTGCGCCGCAGTTCCTGCTCGCTGTGATCGCGCATCGCCAGAATACGTACGGCGCGGTCAAGCAGTCGGGAATAAGCGGAACGGCGGGAAGTTGCTTCTGTCATAGTAAGCCTTCAGAAATGAAAAAGGGCTGCATGATATGCAGCCCTTTACTATATGCGATTCAAAACATGCGATTCAAAACAGATTATCAGAAATCTTCGTTCGTTTCTTTTACGTCTTCGCCGCTGTCATCAACGGAGAAATCAGGCGTTGAATCCTGGTTATTGAGCAGTAGCTCACGTAATTTCTTCTCAATTTCTTTCGCAGTTGCCGGGTTTTCTTTCAGCCAGTTGGTCGCATTCGCTTTACCCTGACCGATTT
This sequence comes from Citrobacter sp. Cf087, assembly GCF_030334285.1. Lineage (NCBI taxonomy): Bacteria > Pseudomonadati > Pseudomonadota > Gammaproteobacteria > Enterobacterales > Enterobacteriaceae > Citrobacter > Citrobacter sp. Cf087. The sequence continues at coordinate 613,374 of NZ_JAOWED010000028.1, read as the reverse complement.
TCTCACCGTTGTAGCTGTACCATGCACCAGCTTTTTCAATCAGCTTCTCTTTCACGCCCAGGTCAACCAGTTCGCCGTAGAAGTTGATGCCTTCACCGTAAAGGATCTGGAATTCAGCCTGTTTGAACGGCGCTGCAATTTTATTTTTCACAACCTTAACGCGGGTTTCGCTGCCAACCACGTTGTCACCTTCTTTCACCGCACCAATACGACGGATATCCAAACGAACAGACGCATAGAATTTCAGGGCGTTACCACCGGTGGTGGTTTCCGGGTTACCGAACATAACGCCAATCTTCATACGGATCTGGTTGATGAAAATCAGCAGCGTGTTGGACTGCTTCAGGTTACCGGCCAGCTTACGCATCGCCTGGCTCATCATACGCGCCGCAAGGCCCATGTGAGAGTCGCCAATCTCGCCTTCGATTTCTGCCTTCGGCGTCAATGCGGCAACGGAGTCGACAACGATAACGTCAACCGCACCGGAGCGCGCCAGTGCATCACAGATTTCCAGCGCTTGTTCACCGGTATCCGGCTGAGAACACAGCAGGTTATCGATATCAACGCCAAGCTTACGGGCATAGACCGGGTCCAGTGCGTGCTCTGCATCGATAAATGCACAGGTTTTACCTTCACGCTGCGCAGCGGCAATAACCTGCAGGGTCAGCGTTGTTTTACCGGAGGATTCAGGCCCGTAGATTTCGACGATACGGCCCATTGGCAAACCGCCCGCGCCCAATGCGATATCCAGAGAAAGCGAACCGGTGGAGATAGTTTCCACATCCATGGAACGGTCTTCACCCAGGCGCATGATGGAGCCTTTACCGAATTGCTTTTCGATCTGACCCAGCGCTGCCGCCAACGCTTTCTGTTTGTTTTCGTCGATAGCCATTAATTACTCCTGTCATGCCGCTTTCGGGTTAAACCGCGAAACGTGATAGATAATGTTCTGTTGAGGCAATTATACTGTATGCTCATACAGTATCAAGTATTTTGTAGAAATTGTTGCCACAGGGTTTGTAACGCGTAGGCGGTCGCCTGTCGACGGACCGCATCGCGATCGCCGCTAAAGCATTCCCGGCGGGTAATCCCCTCGCCGCTCGCGCTGGCAAAGGCAAACCATACCGTTCCCACAGGTTTTTCTTCGCTACCGCCATCCGGCCCCGCAATACCGCTTATCGAAACAGCAAAATGCGCACGGGCGGCTTTTAACGCGCCTATCGCCATCTCCACCACCACAGGCTCACTCACCGCGCCATGTTGGGCCAGCGTCTCTTCGCGCACGCCAATCATCTGCGCTTTGGCTTCATTGCTGTAGGTCACAAACCCGCGTTCAAACCAGGCGGAGCTTCCGGCAATATCCGTAATCGCTTTGGCTACCCAGCCGCCGGTGCAGGATTCCGCCGTCGTCACGGTTGCCCCGCGCGCTTTCAGCGCCAGGCCAACCTGCTCGCTTAACTGCATCAGTTCACTGTCGGTCATTTCAGCCTCTGTCAGTTAAAAAAATATGCCGGACAAGATAGCACTTTCATGACCAATGTGGGGATGGGGAGAACGTTTTACGAGGGGGATTCCAAAAATTGCTCCGTTGCACAAATAAGACCTGCCGGATGGCGATGCCAGGACATCTTATCCGGCCTACCAGAGATATCTTCCGGTAGGCCGGTGGAGCGATTACTGTACGCGCGCCAGCGCCACCGCCTGACCTAACTGCCAGACTGCCATCGCGTAATGCGTGCTGTGGTTATAGCGGGTAATCGTGTAGAAGTTCGGCAGTCCGTACCAGTACTGATAACCCGTGCCAATATCCAGGCGCAGCAGGCTGGCCTGCTGATGATTCCCCAACGACTGCTGCGGCGTCAGGCCCGCGGCAGCAAGCTGAGAAATGCTGTACTGGGTTTTAAAGCCGTTCGCAAGCCCAGGTGCCTGACCATTTGCCGGAACCGCGACCGTATCGCCTTTCACCCAGCCGTGGCCCTTGAAGTAGTTCGCCACACTACCGATGGCATCAACCGGATCCCACAGGTTAATGTGTCCATCGCCATTGAAATCAACGGCATATTGTTTATAGGAAGACGGCATAAACTGGCCGTATCCCATTGCCCCCGCGAAAGAACCTTTCAAATCGAGCGGATCGTCGCTTTCATCTCGCGCCATCAGCAGGAAGGTTTCCAGTTCACCAGAGAAGTATTCCGCACGACGAGGATAGTTAAACGACAACGTCGCCAGCGCATCCAGAATCCGCGTTTTACCCATCACGCGGCCCCAGCGAGTCTCTACACCAATAATACCGACAATAATTTCCGGCGGAACTCCGTAGACCTGCCACGCACGGTTCAGCGCATCTTCATATTGATTCCAGAAAGCCACGCCGTTTTGCACGTTGTCAGGTGTGATGAACTGTTTGCGATAGCGCAGCCATGCGCCGTTAGGTCCGGCTGGCGGTTGAGTCGTCGGTGCCTGGCGGTCCATCAAACGCAATACCGAGTCCAGACGCTTGGCCTGCGACAGGATCTCCTGCAGCTGCTGGCGGTCAAAGCCGTGCTTGTTCACCATTTTCTCGATGAACTGCTGCGCGTTCGGATTATTGGCAAAATCGCCGCCCGTTTGCATAACGTTGTGCTGTGGCTCAAGCAGGAAGCCGCCGGATGGCGCACCCGTAGTCGTTTGAGTCTCTGAAGGTTTAGGTTTGCTGCTACAGGCAGCGAGCAGTACGAAAAGGGGGAGTAACGCTACATAACGACGCTTGAACATGAGACATCCATTAAACAAATTCAGCCTGGGAGAAGTATGGTAAAGCATCCTCCGCCATACAAGGAAGCGGTAGTCGCTCTCCTTCACAGAATTTACATCTCCTTTCATCTCTGACCATCACATTTGCGAGCTTTCACGCAAAAACTTTCAAATTAAAATATTTATCTTTTATTTTGAGATCAAAATAACACTTTTATATCTTTCAATCTGATTAAAATCAGCCACCGTTTGGCAAGATAACTAAAAATCCCTACAGGAGAGAATAATGATCGACACCATCACACTCGGTGCTGAGTGGTTTATCGGGCTGTTCCAGAAAGGCGGAGAAGTGTTTACCGGCATGGTGACCGGTATTCTGCCACTGCTGATCAGTCTGCTGGTCATCATGAATGCGCTGATTAACTTTATCGGTCAGCAGCGTATTGAACGTTTTGCCCAGCGTTGCGCCGGAAACCCGCTATCCCGCTATTTGCTACTGCCGTGCATCGGCACATTTGTATTTTGTAACCCAATGACGCTGAGTCTGGGTCGCTTTATGCCAGAAAAATACAAGCCCAGTTACTACGCCGCCGCGTCTTACAGTTGCCATTCCATGAACGGCTTATTCCCGCACATCAACCCCGGCGAACTGTTTGTCTATCTGGGGATCGCCAGCGGACTGACCACGCTGGGGCTTCCGCTTGGCCCACTGGCGGTGAGCTATTTGCTGGTCGGTCTGGTGACCAACTTCTTCCGTGGCTGGGTGACCGATTTCACCACCACTATCTTCGAGAAAAAAATGGGCATTCAACTTGAGCAGAAGGTACATCTGGCGGGAGCAACATCATGACACGTATTCGTATTGAAAAAGGCACCGGCGGCTGGGGTGGCCCGCTTGAACTGGATGCCGTTCCGGGCAAGAAAATTGTCTATATCACCGCAGGAACTCGCCCCGCGATCGTCGACAGGATAGCAAACCTGACCGGCTGGCAGGCCGTTGATGGCTTCAAAGAGGGCGAGCCGCCGGAGAGCGAAATTGGTGTGGCGATCATCGACTGCGGCGGCACGCTGCGCTGTGGGATCTACCCTAAACGCCGTATACCGACGGTGAATATTCACGCTACGGGTAAATCCGGCCCACTGGCTCAGTATATTGTCGAAGATATCTATGTCTCTGGCGTAAAAGAAGAAAACATTACCGTTGTCGGCGAAGCGTCCGCCACGCCAACGCCCGCAAGCAGCAGCATGGGACGCGATTACGACACCAGCAAGAAAATTACCGAGCAAAGTGATGGTCTGTTGGCAAAAGTCGGAATGGGCATGGGTTCAGCCGTTGCGGTTCTGTTCCAGGCCGGGCGCGACACTATTGATACCGTCCTGAAAACTATTTTGCCATTTATGGCGTTCGTCTCAGCACTGATCGGCATCATTATGGCTTCGGGTCTGGGAGACTGGATCGCCCATGGACTCGCACCACTGGCCAGCCATCCGCTGGGACTGGTCACGCTGGCACTGATCTGCTCTTTCCCACTGCTTTCGCCTTTCCTCGGCCCCGGTGCGGTCATCGCCCAGGTTATCGGAGTGCTGATCGGTGTACAGATTGGTTTGGGGAATATTCCCCCACATCTGGCGCTACCTGCCCTGTTCGCCATTAACGCCCAGGCCGCATGTGACTTTATTCCTGTCGGGTTGTCGCTGGCCGAAGCGCGTCAGGACACGGTCCGCGTCGGCGTGCCATCCGTTCTGGTGAGCCGCTTTCTGACCGGCGCGCCAACCGTTCTCATCGCCTGGTTTGTTTCCGGCTTTATTTACCAATAAGAGGCACTCAAAAATGACCGTGATTTATCAAACCACCATCACCCGTATCGGCCAGAGCGCCCCGGATGCATTGTGCGACCAGATGCTGATTACCTTTCGTGAAGGCGCGCCCGCGGATATCGAGGAGTTTTGCTTCATCCATTGCCACGGCGAGCTGAACGGTTCGTTGCAAGCTGGGATCCAGTTTGAACTAGGCCAGCATCACTACCCGGTCACCGCCGTTGGCAGCGTGGCGGAACAAAACTTACGTGAACTCGGGCATATCACTCTGCGCTTTGACGGACTGAGTGAAGCGGAATTCCCCGGTACCGTACACGTTGCAGGTCCCGTACCGGACGGTATCGCGCCGGGCTGTATTTTGAAGTTTGTTGCTTAAGATTGAAGGAGATAAAGATGAATCAGGTTGCCGTTGTCATTGGTGGAGGCCAGACCCTTGGGGCATTCCTTTGCCGTGGGCTTGCGACAGAAGGATACCGCGTCGCGGTGGTGGATATTCAAAGCGATAAAGCCGCCAACGTGGCGCAAGAAATTAACGCCGAGTTTGGCGAAGGCACCGCCTACGGTTTTGGCGCAGATGCCACCAGCGAACAGAGCGTGCTGGCACTGTCGCGCGGAGTGGATGAAATATTCGGTCGTGTTGATCTGCTGGTTTACAGCGCGGGTATCGCTAAAGCCGCGTTTATCAGCGACTTTCAGCTTGGGGATTTCGACCGCTCGCTGCAGGTCAATCTGGTTGGCTACTTCCTCTGTGCACGTGAATTCTCACGCCTGATGATCCGCGATGGCGTGCAGGGACGCATTATCCAGATCAACTCCAAATCAGGGAAAGTGGGCAGCAAACACAATTCAGGCTACAGCGCGGCAAAATTTGGCGGCGTGGGCTTAACCCAGTCACTGGCGCTGGATCTGGCGGAATACGGCATTACCGTGCATTCACTGATGCTCGGCAATCTGTTGAAATCACCGATGTTCCAGTCGTTATTACCGCAATATGCAACCAAACTTGGCCTTAAGCCAGATGAAGTTGAGCAGTACTACATTGATAAGGTTCCGCTTAAGCGCGGCTGCGATTATCAGGACGTGCTAAACATGCTGCTGTTTTACGCCAGTCCGAAAGCCTCTTACTGTACCGGGCAGTCCATCAACGTCACCGGCGGTCAGGTGATGTTTTAATGTTGAATTGCCGGATGGCGTCTGCGCTTATCCGGCAAAATCAAAGGAGTACGTAATGGTTTCCGCACTGATTACCGTCGCCGCTATCGCCTGGTGCCTGCAACTGGCGCTTGGTGGCTGGCAAATATCCCGCTTTAACCGGGCGTTTGATAGGCTTTGCCAACAGGGTCGGGTTGGTGTTGGTCGCTCCGGTGGGCGTTTTAAACCGCGCGTGGTAGTGGCCATCGCGCTGAATGAGCAGCAGCGGGTGACCGACACGTTATTTATGAAAGGTCTTACAGTATTCGCCAGACCCGGCAAAATTGCCACGATAACCGGCAAACATATTGATGATTTACAGCCTGATGTGATCTTTCCCCATGATCCGTTAGCGCAGAATGCACTATCATTGGCGCTTAAACTGAAACATGGGTAATTTCGTTGTGAATGCTAATAGCTTGCGAAATTATCATTTTGCAACCTATACCCTAAGTATGACGGGTATATACATAAGTCAGGGTAATCACGCCTATGAAACCTCGTCAGCGTCAGGCTGCCATATTGGAGCACCTGCAAAAGCAGGGAAAATGCTCGGTTGAAGAACTGGCCCACTACTTTGACACGACTGGCACGACCATTCGCAAAGACCTGGTCATTCTGGAGAACGCCGGAACCGTCATTCGTACCTATGGCGGCGTGGTATTAAATAAAGACGAATCAGATCCGCCAATCGATCACAAAACGCTAATTAATACGCATAAAAAAGAGCAGATTGCCGAAGCTGCCGTCCGTTTTATACACGATGGCGACTCTATTATTCTGGATGCGGGTAGCACCGTACTGCAGATGGTGCCGATGCTCACACGCTTTAGCAACATCACCGTCATGACCAACAGTCTGCACATTGTTAACGCCCTTTCGGAGCTGGACAACGAGCAAACCATCCTGATGCCGGGCGGGACCTTTCGCAAAAAATCTGCGTCATTTCACGGTCAGCTGGCAGAAAACGCCTTTGAGCAGTTCAGCTTTGATAAACTCTTCATGGGCACCGACGGCATTGACCTCAATGCCGGCGTGACCACTTTTAATGAGGTGTTTAGCGTCAGTAAAGCGATGTGTAATGCCGCTCGCGAAGTGATTCTGATGGCTGACTCGTCAAAATTTGGGCGCAAAAGCCCTAATGTTGTATGCAGTCTGGAAAGCGTCGACAAGCTGATTACAGATGCGGGTATCGACCCTGCATTTCGTCAGGCGCTGGAAGCAAAAGGGATTGAAGTGATCATAACCGGAGAAACCAATGAGTGATGCACTACTGAATGCGGGCCGTCAGACGTTAATGCTGGAACTACAGGAAGCCAGCCGTTTGCCTGAGCGACTGGGCGATGATTTTGTCCGCGCCGCCAATACTATCATCCACTGTGAAGGCAAAGTCATTGTCTCCGGTATTGGTAAATCAGGTCATATTGGCAAAAAAATTGCGGCGACCCTCGCCAGTACCGGCACGCCTGCCTTTTTTGTGCATCCGGCGGAAGCGCTGCACGGTGACTTAGGGATGATCGAAAGCCGTGATGTCATGCTGTTTATCTCCTACTCCGGCGGTGCGAAAGAGCTGGATCTCATCATTCCGCGCCTGGAAGACAAATCCGTCGCCCTGCTGGCAATGACCGGAAAACCGACCTCACCGTTAGGCCTGGCCGCCAAAGCCGTGCTGGATATTTCCGTTGAGCGCGAAGCCTGTCCGATGCGCCTGGCACCGACGTCCAGTACCGTAAATACGTTGATGATGGGCGATGCGCTGGCAATCGCCGTAATGCAGGCGCGCGGCTTTAACGAGGAAGATTTTGCCCGCTCGCATCCGGCAGGTGCGCTGGGCGCTCGTCTGTTAAATAAAGTGCATCATCTGATGCGCCGTGACGATGCCATCCCGCAGGTGACACTTACCACCAGCGTCATGGACGCGATGCTGGAGCTAAGCCGCACGGGTCTTGGCCTGGTCGCGGTCTGCGACGACCAGTCACTGGTGAAAGGGGTCTTTACCGACGGCGACCTGCGCCGCTGGCTGGTTGGCGGCGGAGCGCTCACCACTCAGGTTAGCGAAGCAATGACCCAGAATGGCATTACGCTGCAGGCGCAGAGCCGCGCGATTGACGCCAAAGAGATCCTGATGAAGCGCAAAATCACTGCCGCCCCGGTGGTCGATGAAAACGGTAAACTCACCGGTGCTATCAACCTACAGGATTTCTATCAGGCCGGTATTATCTAATCCTTCAACCCCAGACGCTTCGCCAGCCGGTGCAGGTTGGCGACGTCTGTTTCCAGCGCCCGCGCACTTGCCGCCCAACTATGGTTATTTTGTGCCAGCGCCCGGCGGATCATCTCCCGCTGGAACGACTCTGTTGCTTCACGCAGGTTGTGATGCTGTGGGATCTCCGCAACAACTTCCGCCGCCGGTGTTACTGGCGCTTCATCCTGCAGGGCAAAATGCTGCGCCTCCAGCACCACTTCATCCCCTGCCCTGGTCGCCCTTGCCAGAACCACCGCGCGGTGAATGGCATGTTCCAGCTCGCGCACATTCCCGGGCCAGGCGTAGCTCAACAGATGACTACGCGCGCCAGGACTTAACACCACGCGGGAAAGTCCCAGCCGCAGCCGACACTGTTCGCAAAAATAACCCGCCAGCAAAACCACATCTTCACCGCGCTCACGCAGAGGCGGTACCGAAAGGGGAAAGACGCTCAGCCGGTGGAACAAATCCGCACGGAAATTCCCGGCCAACACCTCTTCGCGTAAATCACGGTTTGTCGCCGCCAGCACTCGCACATCCACGCGCAAGCTGCGATCGTCACCTACGCGCTGAATATCACCGTACTGCAATACGCGCAGCAGCTTAGCCTGTAGCGCCAGCGAGAGTTCGCCTATCTCGTCGAGAAATAGCGTCCCATTGTCGGCCATTTCAAACTTACCGCTACGATTGCTGATAGCCCCGGTAAACGCGCCTTTTACGTGACCAAACAGTTCGCTTTCGGCAACGCTTTCTGGCAACGCCGCGCAGTTCAGATACACCAGTGGATTCACCGCGCGCGGCGAACCTTCATGGATAGCTTTAGCCACCAGCTCCTTCCCGGTCCCTGTTTCGCCGCTAATCAGCACGTTGAGATCGGACCCCGCCACAATCTCAATCTCTTTTTTCAACTGCATCATATTGGGCGACAGGCCAATCATCTGGGTTTCCGTCACCTGCTCAAAGTTGGTTGACGAACCTGGCAGCATATTCTGGCTTTCCAGCTGTTCAATCAGCAACGCATTGCTCAATGCGCCAGCCGCCAGCGCGGCAATCAGCCTAAGCTCCTCATCGCTGAAAACATCGAACTGATCGGGCTCCATGCCATCCAGGGTTAACGCACCAATCAAATTTTGACCGGCGAACAATGGCAGTCCAATACAGGCATGCACCTTCAGACTCTCCTGCCCCGGAATCAGACCATCATACGGGTCTGGCAAATCGCTGTCGGCAGGGAAACGAACTACGTCTCCGGCGCGGGCAATCGCCTCCAGACGCGGATGCCCTTCCAGAGTAAAGCGTCTGCCGAGAACATCCTGCGCCAGCCCATCGATAGCCAGCGGAATAAACTGTCGCGACTCGTAGCGCAGCAGTGCCGACGCGTCGCACTCCAGCACCTGACGCAAGGTGGTTATCAGTCGTTGAAAACGGTCCTGATGCCCAATACCGCTTTGTAATTCAATGGCGATGCCCGCCAGCACGTCTACGGAAAAGCTCATGTCTACCTCATTGTCATTTTGACAATTCATATTGTCATATTGACAATAAAACATATAGTCATTTTGACTACCACCTTATAGGTGGTAAAACAACTAATCCTTTAAAATCAAACAAATAAAAAGTTGGCACGCAACCTGCAATTAGCAAAACATCTTTTTTGAAAAACGCTGAATTAATTGAGGTTGTTATGTCTATTCTGGTTAAAAATAACATTCATTGGGTTGGCCAACGTGACTGGGAAGTGCGTGATTTCCACGGAACTGAATACAAAACGCTGCGCGGCAGCAGCTACAACAGCTATCTCATCCGTGAAGAAAAAAATGTCCTGATCGATACAGTAGACCACAAGTTTAGTCGTGAATTCGTGCAGAACCTGCGCAGTGAAATTGACCTCGCGGATATCGACTACATCATCATTAACCACGCTGAAGAAGACCATGCCGGGGCGCTGACCGAGCTGATGTCCTGCATCCCGGACACGCCGATTTACTGCACCGCCAACGCCATTGACTCTATCAACGGGCACCACCATCACCCGGAATGGAACTTTAACGTAGTGAAAACCGGTGATTCGCTGGACATTGGTAACGGCAAGCAGCTGATCTTCGTTGAAACGCCGATGCTGCACTGGCCGGACAGTATGATGACCTACATGACCGGCGATGCGGTGCTGTTCAGTAACGACGCCTTCGGTCAGCACTACTGCGACGAACGTCTGTTTAACGACGAAGTTGACCAGACTGAACTGTTCGAACAGTGCCAGCGTTACTACGCCAACATCCTGACGCCATTCAGCCGTCTGGTTACACCGAAAATTACTGAGATCCTCGGCTTCAACCTGCCTGTCGATATGATTGCTACTTCCCATGGCGTGGTATGGCGCGACAACCCGACGCAAATCGTTGAGCTGTACCTGAAATGGGCGGCGGATTATCAGGAAGACCGCATCACCATTTTCTACGACACCATGTCCAACAACACCCGCATGATGGCGGACGCGATTGCCCAGGGCATCAACGAAGTCGACCCGAACGTGGCGGTAAAAATCTTTAACGTCGCCCGCAGCGACAAAAACGAAGTTTTGACCAACGTCTTCCGCTCTAAAGGCGTGCTGGTCGGGACTTCCACAATGAACAACGTGATGATGCCGAAAATCGCCGGTCTGGTGGAAGAGATGACCGGCCTGCGTTTTCGTAACAAGCGTGCCAGCGCCTTTGGCTCGCACGGCTGGAGCGGCGGTGCAGTAGACCGTTTGTCCACGCGTTTGCAGGATGCAGGTTTCGAGATGTCACTGAGCCTGAAAGCGAAATGGCGTCCGGACCTGGATGCACTGGAACTGTGCCGCCAGCACGGCCGTGAAATCGCGCGTCAGTGGGCGCTGGCTCCATTGCCGGAAACAACCGTGAAAGCCATCGCCCAGGAAGAAGCCTGTGCGTGTGCCGCTGCGGCTGCGGCCGATCTTGGTCCAAGCATGCAGTGCAGCGTGTGCCAGTGGATTTACGATCCGGCGAAAGGCGAACCGTTGCAGGACGTTGCACCGGGTACGCCATGGAGCGAAGTTCCGGACAACTTCCTGTGCCCGGAATGCTCACTAGGTAAAGACGTCTTCGACGTACTGGCAACGGAGGCAAAATGAGTCACGGCATTGTCATCATTGGTTCGGGCTTCGCCGCCCGCCAGTTAGTCAAAAATATCCGTAAGCAGGATGCGAATGTTCCGCTGACCTTGATTGCCGCGGACAGCATGGATGAGTACAACAAGCCCGATCTCAGCCATGTTATCAGTCAGTCACAGCGTGCAGACGACCTCACCCGCCAGTCGGCGGGGGAGTTTGCCGAACAGTTTAATTTGCGCCTGTTTCCACATACCTGGGTAACCGACATCGACGCCGATGCCCACGTAGTGAAAAGTCAGGACAAGCAGTGGCAGTATGACAAGCTGGTGCTGGCGACGGGCGCTTCAGCCTTTGTACCGCCGGTTACCGGACGTGAGTTAATGCTCACGTTAAACAGCCAACAAGAGTATCGCGCTTGTGAAACGCAACTGCGTGACGCCCAGCGGGCGCTGATTGTCGGCGGCGGCTTGATTGGTAGTGAACTGGCGATGGATTTTTGTCGTGCCGGTAAAGCGGTAACGCTTATCGACAACGCCGCCAGCATTCTGGCTTCGCTGATGCCGCCGGAAGTCAGCAGTCGCTTACAGCATCGTCTGACCGATATGGGCGTACACCTGCTGCTGAAATCACAGCTCCAGAGTCTGGAGAAAACCAGCACCGGTATTCGCGCCACGCTCGATCGTAGCCGCAACGTAGAAGTCGATGCGGTGATTGCCGCCACCGGCCTGCGCCCGGAAACCGCATTGGCGCGTCGCGCCGGATTGAACATCAATCGTGGCGTCTGCGTCGACAGCTACCTGCAAACCAGCCACCCGGACATTTATGCTCTCGGCGACTGTGCGGAGATTAACGGTCAGGTGCTCCCGTTCCTGCAGCCGATTCAGCTGAGCGCCATGTATCTGGCGAAAAACCTGCTCGGCGGCAATGCGCCATTGAAACTGCCAGCCATGCTGGTAAAAGTCAAAACGCCAGAACTGCCTTTACATTTGGCCGGGGAAACCCAGCGCCGCGATCTGAACTGGCGCATCGCCGCCGAAGCACAGGGGATGGTCGCAAGAGGGATGAACGACGAAGGCCAGCTGTGTGCATTTGTCGTCAGTGAAGACCGCATGAAAGAGGCCTTTGCGCTGCTGAAAACGTTGCCCGTGTAAGTCTGTGATGCCGGATGGCGCCGCTTCGCGTCTTATCCGGCCTACGACTTTGCCCGTCAACGCTGCTACTGATTTATTAACCTCACGCACATGGATGTGCGTTGCCACTTGTCGGTATGCCCCGACATGTTTTTCTTGCCCCGCCAGTCCCGGGGCTTTTTTTATTTTTGCGTCAACACCCGCGCCGCGGCAATCACGCCCTGCCCCAATGACAACCCGCCGTCGCCCGCCGGTAAACGCTGCGGGAACAGTAAGGTAAAATCACGCAGATAAAACGCCAGACGGGCCGACAATAAGCGGTTATGCATCACGCCACCGCTGAATACTAACGTTTTAATTCCGCGCGCTTCGGCCTGCTCACGCATCAGCGTGGCAAAACCACACGCCAGCGCGTCGTGAAACGCCCACGCTCTTTCTGCAGGGGCGGTCTGCCAGGTCAGCCATTGCTGCCAAAAAATTGCTAAGTCCAGTTGATTGCCATTAAGCGGCACCGTAACAGGGTGATCAACACCTGCACACTGCGATGCCAGCGCCTCCAGCGCACAGGCCGCCTCACCTTCATAACTCAACGATTCCGGCGCACAATGCAACGCGGCGGCAACCGCATCAAACAGTCGTCCGCACGACGATGCCAGCGGGGCATTGATTCCCCGCTCGATGGCGCGCGCCAGTACGTTCCAGTTTTGATGCTGTAGCCCCGATGTTTCCGGGTAACGCTGCCAGTCAGGAACAAAACGCAGGCACTGCGCGAGCAGATTGCGCCATGGCTGTTTTGCCGCCAGATCGCCACCCGCCAGCGCTACCGCCGGTAAGCCGCCAAGGTGTTCGCATTCACGATAGTTGACCCGCAGACATTCGCCGCCCCACAGCTCGCCATTTTCCCCCATACCAATGCCGTCCAGCGTCAGAGCAATCACATCGCCGCCATCGAGCGGCCAGCCGTGCTCGGCAAGACATGCAGCGGCATGCGCATGGTGATGCAGTACCGTTTCGGTTGGCAGATTCATTTCGCTGGCCCACTGGCTGGAAACATAGCCAGGGTGGGCATCATGCACGATACGCAGTGGCGTAAAATCATAAATATTCTGGATCAGGCGTAGCGCATCACGCCACTGCTGCTGAATGCCGTCATCGCTGAGATCGCCTAAATGCTGGCTGATAACCGCCTGTTCGCCACGCACCAGGCAGAAGGTATTTTTCAGATCCGCGCCTAAGCACAGCATCGGCGGCACGTCGCGAAATCCTGGCGGCAGCGCGACCGCATCCGGCACGTAACCCCGGGAACGACGCAGCATTTCCCCACTGTCACGCACCACGGAGTCATCCATCCGCTGCACAATTTCGCGGTTATGCAGCAGGAAACCATCAGCAATCGCACTTAAATCTTCCAGCGCCTGGGCGTTGGTAATGGCCGGAGGCCTGCCGCTGAGGTTGCCGGAGGTCATCACCAGTGGACAATTCATCTCTTGTAAGAGCAAATGCTGCAACGGATTCGCGGGCAGCATGACGCCCACTTCCGTTAACCCTGGCGCAATGCCCTCGCTCAATGCAGCGACATAGCGTTTCTGCACCAGCACGATCGGCGCAGCAGGTGTAGTCAGCAAACGACGAGCAGGTTCGGGCAGTCCGTCATCACCTGGCAGCATTACCGCCAGCGGTTTCGCCGGACGGTGTTTACGCAGCCTGAGCAGCGCGACGGCGTCATTATTGCGCGCATCGCACACCAGATGAAACCCACCAATGCCTTTAACCGCCACAATACCGCCTGCTTTCAGCCGCGATACCGCCGCCTGCAGCGCCTCTTCTTTCTCCGCCCGCTCATCCGTGCTGAACCACTCAAGATGAGGGCCGCACACCGGACAGGCAACGGGCTGGGCATGGAAGCGACGATCATACGGGTCACGATACTCTTTGTCGCATTGCGCACAGAGTGGGAACGACGCCATCACGGTGAACGGGCGGTCATAGGGCATGGCGCGGATAATCGTAAAGCGTGGACCACAGTGGGTGCAGTTGATAAAGGGGTATCGGTAGCGACGTTCGCCGGGGGTGTTCATTTCAACAAGGCATTCGGGACAGGTCGCGGCATCCGGAACGATTTGCGTATTCATCGTACCGCCAGCACTTTGACGAATCGAGAAATCGGCAGGCTGCTGCGTCCAGGCGATTGCTTCGCTCTCAACGCTGTCAATGCGCGCCAGCGGTGGGCAGTGTTGATGTAACTGCGCAATAAATTCCGCCGGATCTTCCTGTAAACGCACAACCACACCATCACCGTCGTTACACACATCGCCATGCAGTTGTAACCGCTGCGCCAGTTGCCAGACGTAGGGGCGAAATCCGACGCCCTGTACTTTGCCGCGAATACGCAACTGTACGCCGGAGAGGGTGTTTATTGTCATTAGATTATTCCCGCAGTCATCAATCCCGGTTAGCCTGATGGCGCGATGCTTATCAGGCCTACGGGGATGCGAACAGTAGGCCGGATAAGGCGAAGCCGCCATCCGGCATAAGTACTACCGTATTTTACGCGGATTTTCAGATATCAGAACAGCAAAGATGCGGTGGAATCCAGCGCCGCGCGACGGCGTTTTTCCGCACTAAGTTGCTCAAGCTTATTGCGATCGACATAAATCAGCGCGTGAGTCGGGCACACTTCCATACAGGCAGGACCGGCCTCGCGATGGTGGCACAGGTCGCACTTATTGGCTTCAGCTTTTTCTGCACGGACGTTCAGACCCGCGCCGCTGTTACGCACAACCGGACGCACGACTACTTCCATTGCGCCGTAAGGACAAGCCACAACGCAAGTTTTACAGCCAATGCAGCGTTCCTGCATTACGTGAACAAAACCTTTATCACGGCTGATCGCACCGTTCGGGCAGACGTTAGCGCACGGCGCGTCTTCACACTGGCGGCACAGCGTCGCCGTGGAGACATTAACGCCTTTGATGACGTGAATGCGGGGTAAAAAAGTTTCAGGGGTCAGCGATGCGCAGTCCTGGTTATCCTGATGGGATACCACGCAGGCCACTTCACAGGTACGGCAACCAATGCATTTATTGGCGTCTGCAATGATGAAACGGTTCATCAATTTCTCCAGCAATGACAGAATATCTGCCGAAGCATTCACAAATCGTGCCAGAATTTAATTTACTGTTATTAAAGGGATTTTATTTTGAAGAACGCAAGAAGAGCGTGTCATCGTCACTAGTGACGATGACAAATGACAGCCGTCAGCGCGAAGCGGGCGGCGCAACTGAGTCGCGCTGGATGAGTTCACCGGTGAAGGTCTTTGGCGGCCTAAACGCCCCGTCACCCAACATAAAGATCAGACGCCCAATCGTTTCCTGAATCATTTCTGTTACCGGAATTTTAACGCTGGAAAGCGCCGGAATAGTGTATGGCGCGAGGGCGATATCATCAAAGCCAATCACCGACACCTGTGCGGGAACGCTCACGCCTTGCTCGTGCAACTGCTTCATCGCGCCGATCGCCATATCGTCATTACTGGCCACCAGCGCGGTAAAATTGACCTTGCGCGAAAGCAAAGTATCCACACCCGCTGCGCCGCAGGCTGGCGTCCATTTCCCTTTAACAATCAGATCATTATTTAGCGCGATACCATGATGTGCCAGCGCGTCTTTATAACCTGAAAGTCGCTCCAAGCCTGTTGGAGAATCCATCGAGCCGGTAATAAAACCAATCTCTTTATGCCCGGCGGCAATGAGCTGAGTAACGGCGTTAAAGCTGGTCTGCTTTTGATCACACCATACGCTGTGGCTACTGTTTTTCCGCAGGCGTCGATTAAGCACCATAATCGGCTGGCTGTGGGCATCGATGATATCGTCTATCTCATCCACGCTGAGAAAACGCGGATAAATCATAATCGCGTCACAGCGCAGGTCGAGCAGGTACTGGATCGCCTGGCGCTCTTCCTCAGCGCTGTGCTTACCGTCAGCCAGTAACAGCTGGCGTCCTTTATCTTCCGCCATCCGCGCGGTATGAAACAGCAGCTCGCTGAAATAGACGCCGTGATAAAGGGTATTTGTTACCACCAGGCCCAGCGTCTGCGTGGTTTTCGCCGCCAGACTGCGCGCCAGCAAGTTTGGGCGGTAACCACTCTCTTCAATGGCCTGAAACACGCGGTCTTTGGTCTCCTGGCTGACGTAGCCGTTCCCGGAAAGCACCCGGGAAACTGTCGCTTTCGACACCCCGGCACGCTTCGCCACCTCCAGCATCGTGGTCATATTACTCATCCCTATTCTCTCAATGTGACGCAGTGTACTGCACCGTTTCGCCGCTGTCCTTGCTGCTAAATCGCAGACGCTGACATCTGGTGATCGGAGTCACAATTACAAAAAATGATCAAAATTAAATCTTGCTCATTACTCATATTTTAAACATGATTTTGTGGAACCGGTTTCCTATCTGCGTTTCATAACCCAGAAAAGCGACCCAACGTAAACGGATAAAACATAACGTACCCTACTGATAAAACAGGATTAAATCCGATGTCCAAGAATTATGCAGCGCTGGCGCGCTCCGTTGTGACGGCTCTGGGAGGCGTCGACAACATCACAGCAGTGACCCACTGTATGACCCGTTTGCGTTTCGTTATCAAAGATGACTCGCAGGTCGACAGCGCGACGCTGAAGACGCTTTCTGGCGTACTTGGCGTGGTGCGTAGCGATAACCAGTGCCAGGTGATCATCGGCAACACCGTTTCGCAGGCGTATCGCGAAGTGGTCAGCCTGTTACCTGCCAATATGCAGCCAGCTGAGCCGCAAACCAAACCCCGACTGACGCTGAAGCGGATTGGCGCGGGGATCCTCGACGCGCTGATCGGCACCATGTCGCCGTTGATCCCGGCAATTATCGGCGGATCAATGCTCAAACTGCTGGCAATGATCCTCGAAATGACCGGCGTGCTGGAGAAAGGATCGTCCACGCTCACCATTCTGACCGTTATCGGTGACGGCGCATTTTTCTTCCTGCCGCTGATGGTCGCCGCGTCGGCCGCTATCAAATTCAAAACCAACATGTCGCTGGCAATCGCCATCGCGGGCGTACTGGTGCATCCCAGCTTCATCGATCTGATGGCGAAGGCTGCGCAGGGTGAGCACGTTGAGTTTGCCCTGATCCCGGTGACGGCAGTGAAATACACCTACACGGTGATCCCGGCGCTGGTGATGACCTGGTGCCTGTCATACATCGAACGTTGGGTCGATCGCATCACTCCGGCGGTAACCAAAAACTTCCTTAAACCAATGCTAATCGTGCTGATCGCCGCGCCGCTCGCCATCGTCATCATTGGCCCGATCGGTATCTGGATCGGTAGCGCAATTTCAGCGCTGGTCTATACCATTCACGGCTATCTCGGCTGGCTGTCGGTGGCCATTATGGGCGCACTGTGGCCGCTGCTGGTAATGACCGGTATGCACCGTGTCTTTACGCCAACCATTATTCAGACCATTGCCGAAACCGGAAAAGAAGGCATGGTGATGCCGTCAGAAATCGGCGCCAACTTGTCGTTAGGTGGTTCATCGCTGGCAGTAGCATGGAAAACCAAAAACCCGGAACTGCGTCAGACGGCGTTAGCGGCAGCCGCCTCCGCCATCATGGCGGGGATTTCCGAACCTGCGCTGTATGGCGTAGCGATCCGCCTGAAACGACCACTGATTGCGAGTCTTATCAGCGGTTTTATCTGCGGTGCCGTTGCCGGAATGGCCGGACTTGCAAGCCACTCCATGGCAGCTCCTGGCCTGTTCACCAGCGTCCAGTTTTTCGATCCGGCCAATCCGATGACTATCGTTTGGGTATTTGGCGTGATGGCGCTGGCGGTAGTGCTTTCCTTTGTATTAACGCTGATTCTCGGCTTTGAAGATATCCCTGTCGAAGATGCAGCCGCGCAGGCCAGAAAAAACCAGGCCGCACAACCGGGCAATATCAATGGAGCCAGCATTTGACTGGTATGAACTGAGGTTAATTATGTCTGTTTTTCCGCAAGGATTTTTATGGGGCGGCGCACTGGCCGCCAACCAGTCTGAAGGGGCATACCGGGAAGGCGGCAAAGGACTGACTACCGTCGATATGATCCCCCACGGCACACATCGGATGCCCGTCAAGCTGGGTCAGGAAAAGCGCTTTGCGCTGCGGGATAACGAATTTTATCCCAGCCATCAGGCGATCGACTTTTATCATCGCTATAAAGAAGATATCGCGCTGATGGCAGAAATGGGTTTTACGGTATTTCGTACTTCCATTGCCTGGAGCCGTCTCTACCCTAACGGCGATGAGCTGACGCCGAATAAAGAGGGCATCGCGTTTTACCAGAGCGTGTTTGCCGAGTGTAAAAAATACGGTATTGAGCCATTAGTCACGCTATGTCACTTCGATGTGCCAATGCATCTGGTCACCGAGTACGGCTCCTGGCGTAACCGCAAAATGGTTGAGTTCTTTACCCGCTACGCCCGTACCTGCTTCGAGGCCTTTGACGGTCTGGTGAAGTACTGGCTGACGTTCAACGAAATCAACATTATGCTGCACAGCCCCTTTTCAGGCGCCGGGCTAGTATTTGAAGAAGGTGAAAATCAGGATCAGGTGAAATATCAGTCCGCTCACCACGAACTGATAGCCAGCGCCCTGGCGACTAAAATAGCCCATGAAATTAATCCGCAAAACCAGGTCGGTTGTATGCTGGCTGGCGGTAATTTTTATCCTTATTCCTGTAAACCAGAAGATGTGTGGACCGCGCTGGAAAAAGACCGCGAAAACCTGTTCTTTATTGATGTGCAGGCGCGCGGGGCCTACCCGGCTTATTCTGCCCGCGTGTTTCGCGAAAAAGGCGTGGTCATAGAAAAAGCCCCAGAAGATGACGACATCCTGAAAAACACCGTCGATTTCGTCTCGTTCAGCTATTACGCATCGCGCTGCGCCTCGGCGGAAATGAACACCGGCAATACCAGCGCCGCCAACGTGGTGAAGTCGCTGCGTAATCCGTATATTGCGGCCAGCGAATGGGGCTGGGGCATCGATCCGCTTGGTCTGCGCATCACCATGAATATGATGTATGACCGCTACCAGAAACCGCTATTTCTGGTGGAGAACGGGCTGGGAGCGAAGGATGAAATCGATGCCAATGGTGAGATCAATGACGACTATCGCATTAGCTATTTACGCGAACATATTCGCGCCATGGCAGACGCGATTGAAGATGGCGTGCCCCTGATGGGTTACACCACCTGGGGCTGTATCGATCTGGTTTCTGCCTCAACCGGTGAGATGAGCAAACGCTACGGTTTTGTGTATGTGGACCGCGATGACGCGGGCAACGGCACGCTGGGGCGCACCCGCAAGAAATCATTCTGGTGGTACAAAAAAGTAATCGCCAGCAACGGCGCCGATCTGGCATAACAGATCTGCCGGAGGGGGTTACAGTCTTCCGGCAGAATTACATATTTTCATTTCATTTATTACATTCCAGATGTGGAATCGTCCTTCCAGTTTCAGGTTTGCCCTCATCCTTTTTTACTGGCATTTTATTCAGTAGTTTTTAATCCTGGCCGTTCACCACAAGGAAGCGTGCATGTTTGATAAAAAGGGTAAATCAGCAGAGGTAATCACCAAACCGGTACGTCGCTTGAAAGTCAGCTATGTCAGAAAACGCCATGAAGATCCAAAAACGGGTTACACGCGACGAATCAGTCGGCACGCCTCGCTCACGCTGAACGGCGACTGGCTGGAACAAGCTGGATTTCCGACCGGTACGGCAGTGAATGTATCAGTGATGCAGGGGAAATTAATTATTGAGCAGGCAATTGAATGACGAGGATACACTGGGAAAACAGGCCGGATGTCGTTCACATCCGGCACTGATACGGTTTACTCTTCTGGCGCTTCCAGCTCGGAGAATCCACCGTGTCCTTCCCAACCGGCTAATCGCTGATAGACGGTATCAACAGCATCTTTGATCGGCTGTGTCATCGGGTAGTAAAAACCGACGATGTCCGGTTGAATGCCGAGGAAAATCACCTCGCCAACGTCGTCTTTCAACTGATCGACCAGGTAATTCAGCGGCATGTTATGAGTGGTCATCATGAACATCTCGGCAATGTCATCGGGATCGATAATGCGGATTTCACCAGGGTTCAGCCCCATATCGGTAGCATCAACAATCAACAAACGTTGCGGACGCAGTTCACGGATGGCGACAATATCGTTTTCTGGCGCACTACCACCGTCGATGACAACCCAGTTGCCTTGAGGATTTGCAGCACACATTTCAGCCAGCAGCGGGCCCGCGCCGTCATCGCCCATCATGCTGTTACCCACACATAATAAAACGTCAGTCACGGTGTCTCCTCACCATCAGATAGATGGCGCTTTCCTGGTGTATGTCGTGCAGCATGCTAAGCATCAGCTTGCTCCACTCCTGCTGCTGCGGGGTCTGTACGGCACGCGCATCATCGAACGCGCGTGCCAGCATTTGCACATGGTTGGAATCGATAACGATCTCGCCGTATTTCGGCACACCTTCCATTTTCCGGCGGGCTTCGCTTCCCTCAGCAAGGGTAGCAATCCATGCCAGATATTCGTCCCATGGACAAGTTAACGCCGCTTCCAGGCAATCGATGATCCCAAGGTGGTGACCAATCGCCAGGCTGTAATAGACAACCTGCTGCGCCTCAGCGGGCGTCGCATCGTTCTCATCAATAAACTTACGGCTCAGTTGACTGAACACCACCGTTTCACTCATCGGATACGCGCCTCTTCGACAACATGGTTAAGATGCGTGACGATCTCGGTCAGACGCGGATCGTTTTCCGCCTCCAGCCAGCGCGCCACCTGATGCTCGCCCTGCCCTAACTGCGTCATATAGTCATCAGCAATCTGGCGGCCATAGCGGTATCCCGCCAGACGGCGAGCCTCGCGATCCACCTTCACTCGCAGCGGCTGAACCATATCCGGATGCAGAATTTCGGCGGGCTGTTCGTCCAGTTCACCCGGCGCACGCGCGTGAATTTTTTGTTCCAGCAGACCCAACGCCATGGCAAAACCATACAGCGTGGCTGCAGGCGTTGGCGGGCAGCCAGGGATATACACATCCACCGGTACGATTTTGTCCGTGCCGCCCCAGACGCAGTATAAGTCGTGGAAAATACCGCCGCTGTTACCGCAAGCACCGTAAGAGATACAAATTTTCGGGTCTGGCGCAGACTGCCAGGCGCGTAGCGCCGGAGAGCGCATGGCACGGGTTACCGCGCCGGTAAACAGCAGGATATCCGCATGGCGCGGGGACGGTACCACTTTGATGCCAAAACGTTCGGCGTCAAACAGCGGAGAAAGCGTGGCGAAGATTTCGATTTCGCAACCGTTGCAGCCGCCGCAGTCCACACGGTAAACGTACGCTGAACGCTTGATGCTTTTTAGCAGCGACGCTTTCATGCTGGCAATGGATTCATCCACCGTCATCGGTACCGGAATACCGTTGGCGTCACGTGGGCCTAATAAATTGCTCATCAGCTGGCCTCTTTCATATGGCGAGTCAGTTCAATACGGTCAGACGGCACCAGGCATTTCTGGCGCTTACAGTCCGGGCAGGTCTCAAAGCTTTCACGGTGGTTTTCCGCGCGGCTATCACCGTTGTGCTTAAGTAGCGCAATGGCGTAATCAATCTCTTTTTGTACCGCAAACGGACGGTTACATACGCGGCAATTACACAGCGCAAAGCGGGACTGCTGCAGGAAATCCTCTTTCTTCCACACCGCCAGCTCATACTCCTGCGACAGCTTGATCGCCGCCGTCGGGCAAACTTCTTCGCAACGGGCGCAGAAGATGCAGCGACCGAGGTTGAACTGCCACGCCAGCTCATCGGTGGCCAGATCGGTTTCGACCGTCAGCGCGTTCGACGGGCACGCATTCACACAGGCCGCACAGCCGATGCACTGTTGCGGATTATGTTCCGGTTTGCCACGGAAGTTTTTATCGACCGCGATCGGCTCCAGCGGATACGACGACGTCGGTGCCCCGGTTTTGATGACTTTTTTGATAAAGGTAAACATGGCGATTCCTTATTTCAGCGGCGAGTTTTTACGCTCGATGCTGTAGCGCTCAAGTTCTTTGTACGGCACGACTTTGCTCTTCTTCTTACGTACATCAACCACGGTCATACGGTCAGTACAGGAGTAGCAAGGATCGAGGCTACCGATAATCAGCGGCGCATCGGAAACGGTATTACCACGCAGCATGTAGCGCAGCGTCGGCCAGTTGGCGTAGGTCGCCGCACGGCAGCGCCAGCGATACAGTTTCTGGTTGTCGCCGGTCATGCTCCAGTGAATGTCATCTCCGCGCGGCGCTTCAGCAAAGCCCAGTGCGAAACGGTGAGGAATGTAGGTAAAGCCTTCCACCATCAGCGGGCCGCCCGGCAGGTTATCCAGACCAAAGTCGATCATATTCAGTGCGGTGTAGACTTCATTAATACGAACTTTCAGACGAGAAATAACATCGCAGCCTTGCTCGCTATGAACTTCCATCGGCAGCAGACCATAGCCGACAAACGGGTGATCGGCGCGGGTGTCACGCGCGTGGCCGCTGGCGCGAACCATCGGGCCGACGTTACTGAAGTCACGGGCAATTTCCGGATCCAGACGACCAATACCAACGGTACGCTGTTCCATATTCGGCGTACTGAGCAGCATATCGACCAGTTCCTGCACGTCACGACGCATCTGCTGCGCCAGTTGACGGGTCTGGATCATATCTTCTTTCAGCAGATCACGACGGATACCGCCGATCAGGTTCAGACCGTAAGTTTTACGTGCCCCGGTGAGGATCTCCGCCATCTTCATCGACGTTTCACGCACGCGGAAGAACTGCATAAAGCCGGAGTCAAAACCGGTGAAGTGACAGGCCAGGCCGAGGTTCAGCAGGTGCGAGTGCAGACGCTCAACTTCCAGTAGAATGGCACGGATCATCTGCGCACGTTCCGGCACCACGATACCCATCGCATTCTCAACGGAGGTGGTATAGGCGGTGCTATGCGCAAAGCCGCAGATGCCACACACGCGATCTGACAGGAACGTCACTTCGTTGTAACCCATACGGGTTTCCGCCAGTTTCTCCATGCCGCGGTGGACATAGAACAGACGGTAGTCGGCATCGATAATGTTCTCGCCATCCACGAACAGGCGGAAGTGACCGGGTTCATCGGAGGTGACGTGCAACGGGCCAATCGGCACCACGTTATTTTTCTTGTCGCCCAGTTCGTTGATGAACTCGTAGGTTTCAGCATCGGTAGTCGGCGCCGGGCGCTGACGATAATCCATGCTGTCTTTACGCAGCGGATAGAGTTCGTCCGGCCAGTCATCGGGCAGTACCAGACGACGCTCATCCGGCAAGCCAACCGGGATCAAACCGTACATATCGCGCACTTCGCGCTCGCCCCAGACCGCAGCCGGAACGCGCGGCGTGACGGACGGGAACTCCAGCTTATTGGCATCGACTTCAACGCGGACGGTTATCCAGCATTTGGTGCCCTGCTCCATCGACATCACATAATAAACAGCGTAATGGCCGCACAGCTGGCGTTCGTCGTTACCAAACAACACGGACAACCAGCCGCCCTGTTTGTAGTACAGGAACTCCACCACTTCCGGCAGGTAGTTCACCTTGACGGTGATCGTCAGCTGATCTTTGGTCTGCCAGGCTTCATCCAGTACCACGCCCGGAAAGGCCTGATGCAGCGCAGCGAGATATTGTTGACCTAATTTTTCTTCAGACATGCTCAAACTCTCTTAAATCACGCCACCAGCAAGGAGACGAACGCTAAAAACGCAAACCCAAAACCGGCCCAGGTCACGCGTGAAGTGGC
The DNA here is from genome assembly GCF_030334285.1 of Citrobacter sp. Cf087. Lineage (NCBI taxonomy): Bacteria > Pseudomonadati > Pseudomonadota > Gammaproteobacteria > Enterobacterales > Enterobacteriaceae > Citrobacter > Citrobacter sp. Cf087. The sequence continues at coordinate 589,252 of NZ_JAOWED010000028.1, read as the reverse complement.
GCAAAAACGCAAACGCGCCATGCTGTTTTCGAACAGGGCGATGGCCAGCACGCCGAGGACCAGCTTGACGACGGCAATCACCAGCGCCAGCAGCAGCCCACCCGCGGTGAAGGTTTCCATCTGTCCCCACGGCAGGAACACACCAACGAACATTTGCAGAACGACCAGTTGCTTGAGGCTAATGCCCCATTTCAGCACGGCAAAACCGCTGCCGCTGTATTCAGTCAATGGACCTTCCTGCAGCTCTTGCTCTGCTTCTGCCAGATCGAATGGCAGTTTGCCCATTTCGATAAAGGTGGCGAAAGCACAGGCACACAGTGCCAGAATCAGCGGGATGCTGCGCGCAGCAGGCCAGTGGTAAATGGTATCGGCGATATTGCTGATATGGGTTGAACCCGCAACCTGTGCCGCTACCCACAGCCCCAGCAACAGGATAGGTTCAACCAGCACGCCGAGCATCGCTTCACGGCTGGCACCAATGGCGGTAAACGGGCTACCGGTATCCAGTCCCGCGATAGAGAAGAAAAAACGGGCAATGGCGAACAGGTAAATTAAGGTGATCAGATCGCCCAGTTGCGGCAGCGGTGAGCCAACGGTCACTACCGGTAGCGCAGTGGCGATAGTCAGCATCACGCCCACCATCACAAACGGCGTCAGGCGGAAGACCCAACTGGAATCCGCAGGCGCAATGCTCTGACGGCCCAGCAGTTTGATAATGTCGCGGTATTCCTGCAAAACGCCCGGACCGCGGCGATTGTGCAAACGCGCGCGCGCCACGCGGGTAACGCCGGACAGCAGCGGCGCAACGGCAAACAGCACCAGCGCCTGAATTAACGGATATAAAACACTCATTTTCAGGCTCCTCGTGAAACCACAATCACCACCAGCACCGCCAGCTCAATCAGCGCCAGGCGACGGAACAGCACCGGCGCAGCCGCATTCTGCCAGCCCGGAACCAGTGATACCGGATTCAACCACTTACGCAGTTTGAGTACCGGGGCAAAGGCTTCTTTCACCGGCATGGCAAAACCGTGCGCGGTAATGACCATTGACTGCTCGTGATCGTAACCACACACCCATGCCGCACCGCGTGAACGCGACGGCAGACGGTTGCCTTTGAAAATTGCCATGATGATGAACGGCAGCAGCGGACATGCGATCAGCAGCAGCGTGATCATTGGCTGAGAAACGGTGGTGTTCGCAGTTTCCAGCGGCAGCGGAACGGCAGAGGAGATCATCGGCAGCAGCCACGGCGCAGCCACGCCGCCGATCACGCAACAGATAGCCAGCGCAACGACGCTCACACCCATCAGGATTGGCGCGCAGCAGGCGTTTTCAGCTTCCTTCGTGCGCGGTGCACCAAGGAACGTTACGCCATAGACTTTCGCCATACACATCACCGCCAGCGCGCCGGTAATTGCCAGCCCAACCGCCAGCAACGGCCCTAACAGACGACCGACAAACGCCCCGCTGTTACCCAGCTTGAAGAAGGATTGATAGATAACCCACTCACCGGCAAAACCGTTCAGCGGCGGCAGCGCGGCCATCGCCATCAGGCCAACCAACATCGCCAGAGAGATAACCGGCATGCGTTTGCCGATACCGCCCAGTTTTTCGATATCACGATGACCGGTACGGAACCAGATGCTGCCTGCGCCCAGGAACAGAACGCTTTTGAACAGGCTGTGGTTTACCAGGTGGTACAGACCGCCGGTCAAACCCAGCGCAATCAGCGCCGGTTGATTCAGGGAAATCCCGGTCACGCCAGCGCCTAGCCCCAACAGAATAATGCCGATGTTTTCCAGCGTGTGGTACGCCAGCAGGCGCTGGATATTGTGTTCCATCAGCGCATACAGACCGCCAACAAATGCGGTGATCATGCCCAACACCAGCAGCGTAATTCCCCACCACAGCGGCGCGTTACCGCCCAGCAGCGACAGCGACAGAATACCCAGCAGCCCCACCTTCATGACCACGGTAGAGAACAGCGCCGCAGCCGGCGCGCTGGCATTGGCGTGTGCCTGTGGCACCCAACCATGCAGAGGAATAATCCCGGCCAGCAGGCCAAAACCTGCCACGCCCAGCAGCCAGATGTCAGACCCGAGCGGCAGCTCCTGGGTGCGCAGGTCTAGCAAACGCAGCTCCAAAGTGCCGTAACGTTGCCACACAAGGTAGCAGGCAACCGCCAGCAGCAGCGTACCAATACGCCCCAGCGCAAACCACAGTTTGCCTTCTTTACTGCATCCGGTGAGGAACACGGCACACAGCGCCATGATTTCCGCCATCACCACCAGCGTACCGAGGTTGCTGGCAACCACCGCACATACCGCCGCGGCCATCAGCAGATTCACCAGCAGGCCGTTAGCTTTCACCTGCGGATGACGATGCCAGTCAATGTTGTACAGGCTGACAAACAGGCCGCACAGTCCCAGCGTAATCAGCCAGATAGCATTCAGCGGAGTAATTTGCAGACTGTGCCCAATAAACGGCATCACGCCGCTCACCGCCAGCGCATTAGTCAGAACGGTAAAACCAGCGGCTGCCGTACACAAGCTGCCGACCGCACCGCCAACTCCAGCAATCCAGCCGCTCAGCGATTTATGAAATGAAAACAGAAATGCCAGAACCGCAGCCGCTGTAAACCAGGCCACGCCGCTGTTAATCAGTGAAATTGCGCTCATTTTGCATCCCCACTCTGAGCCTGCTGAAACAAGGTGAGATCGCCGAAATCGGTATTGAAAGTCAGCTCACGCTTACGTTTGCTGGCGCGGGCGATATCCATGTTGCTCACCAGGTGCAGAGCTTTGGTCGGACACATGCGCACGCAGGCCGGACCAAGCTCGTCAAAACTGCACAGATCGCATTTCACCGCGATGGCACGAACGCCTGGAACCCAGTCCAACAGCGAACTCACGCGAGCAGGCGCTGGCGGAGCCGGAGGCGCTTTTGGCGTATTGGCGTTTGCCGGGATATGCAGCGGACGGCTACCAGAAAACTCTATCGCGCCAAACGGACAAGCGATCCCGCACAGTTTGCAGCTTACGCACAGGCTTTCATTCAGCTGTACGGCGCCATCAACGCGGTTAATGGCATTAACCGGACACACGGTGGCGCAAGGCGCATCTTCACACTGGTGGCAAAGCTGCGGCGCGGATTCTTTTTCATTTAACATCACTTTCAGGCGCGGCATTGACTGCAGGCCATGCTGGCGATGTGTCTCTGAGCAGGCGGCTTCACAGGTGTGGCAGCCAATACAAAGAGTGGAGTCAGCAATTACAAAACGATTCACCAGGCATTCCTCAGGTGATAGTCATTTTTGACGAAAACATGTCTGCAAAATGTCATTTCGACATTTTTCGACATGCCCATTCCCTAAAACATCGTGACGCAGTATGTAAACCGCATCATGACAAAGTGGACAGCACCTGAGGCTTAAGCCGGGCTATGTCCCTCAACCAGTTGGCTTAAATTCACCGGCATATTGTTCTCAACCGCGGTGTACAGGCTGTCGTAGACGGTGGCGATTTTCTCGAGATAGTGCTCCAGTACCTGTTCGCGATCGCGGTTGCTGAAACGCTCATCGACTTGACCGTCGATGGTCAACTGTGCCTGTGCAATCAGTTGCTTATCATCACCATCTTTTGTTTCGACGTAGTACTCGATGGTGTGGCTATTGAAGCCATCCGCCAGCGTGACGTAGATAGTGAAGTGTTCAAAAAGGACAAAGCAGAGATCTTTGTCCGGCGCACAGCTCATTGCATGATGCAAACGCGCTTTCGACAGGGTGATCCCCTGAACCAGCGAGTTACAGTAAATACGCCACTGGTCCTGTAGGCGACGATGCCGTTCAGCGATGTAATCGGCTTTTTCGCTTATTTCCCAAATAGTCATGTCAGGTTACCCGTTTAGCAGAGATGAACAGCCTTAAGCACATTTCATGCCAAAATTAAATTTATTAATTTTCATATAGATAAAAAATTAAAGGCGGGTGACGACATGTCATTTCGTCATTGTCGTCATTGTCACGAATGAAAAAAATCAACCTGGCATGCTTATTGCTTTTGATACGGCAACTTCACAGGAGGCGGTATGCACGAAATAACCCTCTGCCAACGGGCACTGGAATTGATTGAACAACAGGCCACGCAACACGGTGCTCAGCGAGTAACTGGGGTCTGGCTCAAAATTGGCGCATTTTCTTGCGTAGAAACCAGCGCTCTCTCCTTTTGTTTTGATCTGGTATGCCGCGGGACCCTTGCAGAAGGTTGTAAACTCCACCTCGAAGAACAAGAAGCCGAATGTTGGTGCGAATCTTGTCAACAATACGTCACATTACTGACGCAACGCGTGCGCCGATGTCCGCAATGCAACAGCGATATGCTGAGAATTGTGGCCGATGACGGCTTACAGATTCGACGTATTGAAATAGATCAGACTCCAGCGCCGGATGGCGACGCTTAAGCGTTTTATCCAGCCTACAGAAAGAGCTCGTTTGTAGGCCGGATAAGGCAACGCAGTCATCCGGCAACAGATGTATCTCAAGTAAAAAGATCAGGAGTGAGCGATGTGTACGACATGTGGTTGCGCTGAAGGCAACCTATATATAGAGGGTGATGAGCATAATCCCCACTCGGCGTTTCGCAGCGCGCCATTTGCCCCAGCGGCTCGTCCAGCGCTGAATATTACCGGTGTGAAGACCTCAAATTTCACACCGAGCCAGACCGAAGAAGGCGATTTGCACTACGGTCACGGTGAGGCAGGAACCCACGCACCAGGTATGAGCCAACGCCGTATGCTGGAAGTGGAAATTGACGTACTGGACAAAAACAACCGCCTGGCCGAACGCAACCGTGCCCGCTTTGCGGCCCGTCAGCATCTGGTGCTGAACCTTGTTTCAAGCCCGGGCTCCGGTAAAACCACGCTGCTGACCGAAACGCTGATGAAGCTGAAAGATAGCGTGCCGTGCGCCGTTATTGAAGGTGACCAGCAGACGGTGAACGATGCTGCCCGTATTCGCGCCACAGGCACGCCCGCCATTCAGGTCAACACCGGTAAAGGTTGCCACCTTGACGCACAAATGATCGCTGACGCCGCGCCGCGTTTGCCGCTTGACGATAACGGCATTCTGTTCATTGAAAACGTCGGCAACCTGGTCTGCCCGGCCAGCTTCGACCTCGGCGAGCGCCATAAAGTGGCCGTGCTTTCCGTCACCGAAGGTGAAGACAAACCGCTGAAATATCCACATATGTTTGCCGCCGCATCGCTGATGCTGCTCAACAAAGTGGATCTGCTACCGTACCTCAATTTTGACGTTGAAAAATGCATCGCCAGCGCCCGGGAAGTGAACCCGGGAATTGAGATTATCCTGATTTCCGCCACCAGTGGTGAAGGGATGGATCAATGGCTCTCCTGGCTGGAGACGCAGCGATGTGCATAGGTGTTCCGGGTCAAATCCGCACCATTGATGGCAACCAGGCCAAAGTCGACGTTTGCGGTATTCAGCGCGACGTCGACCTGACGCTGGTCGGTAGCTGTGATGAACATGGCCAACCGCGCCTCGGCCAGTGGGTACTGGTCCACGTCGGTTTTGCCATGAGCATCATTAATGAAGCTGAAGCGCGCGATACGCTCGACGCGCTGCAAAACATGTTTGACGTTGAGCCGGATGTCGGCGCGTTGCTGTACGGCGAGGAAAAATAAATGCGTTTTGTTGACGAATACCGCGCACCAGAGCAGGTGATGCAACTGATAGAGCACCTGTCTGAACGTGCCGCCCACCTCCCCTACACGGCTGAACGCCCACTGCGCATCATGGAAGTTTGTGGTGGTCATACCCACGCTATCTTCAAATTCGGCCTCGACCAGTTGCTACCGGAAAACGTGGAGTTTATTCATGGTCCGGGTTGCCCGGTTTGCGTTCTGCCGATGGGTAGAATCGACAGCTGTGTAGAAATCGCCAGCCATCCAGAAGTGATTTTCTGCACCTTTGGCGATGCGATGCGCGTCCCGGGTAAGCAAGGCTCCCTGCTGCAAGCCAAGGCGCGCGGTGCAGATATCCGTATCGTCTATTCACCGATGGATGCGCTGAAGCTGGCACAGGAAAACCCAACGCGTAAGGTGGTGTTCTTTGGTCTGGGTTTTGAAACCACAATGCCAACGACCGCTATCACTCTGCAACAGGCAAAGCAGCGTGACGTGCAGAACTTTTACTTTTTCTGCCAGCACATCACGCTTATCCCTACGCTGCGCAGCCTGCTGGAACAGCCGGACAACGGTATTGACGCCTTTTTAGCACCAGGCCACGTCAGCATGGTGATTGGCACAGATGCCTATAATTTCATTGCTTCAGACTTCCATCGTCCGTTAGTGGTCGCCGGTTTTGAACCGCTCGATCTCCTGCAAGGCGTGGTGATGTTAATTGAGCAGAAAATTGCCGCGCACAGCCAGGTAGAAAACCAGTACCGTCGCGTGGTACCGGACGCCGGTAACGCGTTAGCGCAACAGGCCATCGCCGAGGTGTTCTGCGTCAATGGCGACAGCGAATGGCGCGGTCTGGGCGTTATCGAATCCTCTGGCGTTCACCTGACGCCTGACTATCAGCGCTTTGATGCCGAAGCCCATTTCCAGCCAGCGCCGCAGCAGGTGTATGACGATCCGCGCGCGCGTTGTGGGGAAGTGCTGACGGGCAGATGTAAACCACATCAGTGCCCATTATTTGGCAAAACGTGTAACCCGGAGACCGCGTTTGGCGCCCTGATGGTCTCCTCAGAAGGCGCATGTGCCGCCTGGTATCAGTATCGTCAGCAGGAGTGTGAAGCATGAGCAGCGTACAACTCGCCCACGGTAGCGGCGGTCAGGCTATGCAGCAGTTGATCAACAGTCTGTTTATGGAGGCATTCGCGAATCCGTGGCTGGCGGAACAAGAAGATCAGGCACGTCTGGAACTGGCGCAACTGGTCGCTGAAGGCGATCGTCTGGCGTTTTCAACCGACAGCTATGTTATCGATCCATTGTTCTTCCCGGGCGGTAATATCGGCAAGCTGGCTATCTGTGGTACGGCTAACGACGTGGCGGTCAGCGGCGCGATCCCGCGCTATCTCTCCTGCGGTTTTATCCTCGAAGAAGGTTTACCAATGGAGACGCTGAAAACCGTCGTTAACAGCATGGCGGCAACCGCACGCGAAGCGGGTATCGCCATCGTCACCGGCGACACCAAGGTTGTACAGCGCGGCGCGGCGGACAAGCTTTTTATCAACACCGCCGGAATGGGCGCGATCCCCGCCAACATTCACTGGGGCGCACAGACCCTGAGCGTGGGCGATGTGCTGCTGGTCAGCGGTACGCTTGGCGATCACGGCGCAACTATCCTTAACCTGCGCGAACAGTTGGGTCTTGATGGCGAACTGGTCAGCGACTGCGCGGTATTGACGCCGCTTATCCAGACGCTACGTGATATTCCCGGCGTCAAGGCGCTGCGTGACGCCACCCGTGGCGGCGTGAATGCGGTAACGCATGAATTTGCCGCATCATGCGGGTTTGGTATTGAGCTGTCTGAAGCAGCCCTGCCCGTGAAGCCCGCGGTGCGTGGAGTTTGCGAACTGCTGGGACTGGATGCGCTCAACTTTGCTAACGAAGGTAAGCTGGTGATTGCCGTTGAGCGTCAGGCCGCTGAAACGGCGCTTGCCGCGCTGCGCGCGCATCCATTAGGACGCGATGCCGCAATGATTGGCGAAGTGGTAGAACGCAAAGGTGTGCGTCTGGCCGGACTTTACGGCGTGAAACGAACCCTTGATTTACCACACGCCGAACCCTTACCTCGTATATGCTAACAGCCCATTAGCGGCAACGTGTAGGCCGGATAAGCTGAAATCGCTATCCGGCAACAATTTACGACTTATACCTATAATTCATTTACCGTTTTCGCACCGTTCTGCGGTGCTTTTCCTGGAAAAGCAATATGTCGTATACACCGATGAGTGACCTCGGACAGCAAGGCCTGTTCGATATTACTCGTACATTATTACAGCAGCCCGATCTCCCGTCTCTCAGCGAGGCGCTTTCGCAGCTGGTCAAGCGTTCAGCGCTGGCCGACTGTGCGGCTATTGTCTTATGGCAGGCACAAACGCAGCGTGCGCGTTATTTTGCGACGCGTGAAAATGGTAAACCCATCGATTATGAAGAAACGGTACTGGCCCATGGTCCGGTACGCCGTATTTTGTCTCGCCCCGATGCGCTGCACTGCAACTATCACGAGTTTACGGAAACCTGGCCACAGTTGGCTTCAGGTGGACTGTATTCTGAATTTGGCCACTACTGCCTGCTGCCGCTGGCGGCGGATGGGCGTATCTTTGGCGGTTGCGAGTTCATCCGTAATGAAGATCGTCCATGGAGTGAAAAAGAATATAACCGTCTACAGACCTTCACCCAAATAGTCGGCGTCGTTGCTGAACAAATTCAAAGCAGGGTCAGCAACAACGTCGATTACGATCTGTTGTGCCGCGAGCGTGATAACTTTCGCATCCTGGTCGCCATCACCAATGCGGTACTCTCCCGCCTGGACATTGACGAACTGGTCAGCGAAGTCGCCAAAGAGATCCATCACTACTTCGACATTGATGCCATCAGCATCGTGTTACGCAGCGATCGTAAAAACAAGCTCAGCATTTATTCCACCCACTATCTGGATGAACATCATCCAGCGCACGAACAAAGTGAAGTGGATGAAGCAGGTACGCTTTCCGAACGCGTGTTCAAAAGCAAAGAGATGCTGCTGATTAATCTGAGCGAACGCGATACGCTCGCTCCTTACGAACGGATGCTGTTCGAAACCTGGGGCAACCAGCTACAAACCCTGTGTCTGTTACCGCTGATGTCCGGCAATACTATGCTCGGCGTACTCAAGCTGGCACAGTGCGAAGAGAAAGTTTTCACTACCGCTAACCTCAAGCTATTGCGCCAAATTGCCGAGCGTGTGGCAATTGCCGTGGATAACGCGCTTGCGTATCAGGAGATTCACCGCCTGAAAGAACGTCTGGTAGATGAAAACCTGGCGCTGACTGAACAACTCAACAATGTAGAGAGTGAGTTCGGCGAAATCATTGGCCGCAGCGAAGCGATGTACAGCGTACTCAAGCAGGTCGAAATGGTGGCGCAAAGCGACAGCACCGTCCTGATTCTGGGTGAGACCGGAACGGGTAAAGAGCTGATCGCACGGGCCATTCACAACCTGAGCGGACGTAACGCCCGTCGGATGGTGAAGATGAACTGCGCGGCAATGCCTGCCGGATTACTGGAAAGCGATCTGTTTGGTCATGAGCGTGGCGCGTTTACCGGTGCCAGCACGCAGCGGATTGGTCGTTTCGAACTGGCCGATAAAAGCTCGCTGTTCCTCGACGAAGTGGGCGACATGCCACTGGAGCTACAGCCTAAGCTGCTGCGCGTTTTGCAGGAGCAGGAGTTTGAACGTCTGGGCAGCAATAAACTGATCCAGACCGACGTGCGCTTGATCGCCGCCACTAACCGCGATCTGAAAAAGATGGTAGCCGATCGCGAGTTTCGTAACGATCTCTACTATCGACTGAACGTCTTCCCGATCCATCTGCCGCCGCTGCGTGAGCGCCCGGAAGATATTCCGCTGCTGGTGAAAGCTTTCACCTTTAAAATTGCTCGTCGGATGGGACGCAATATCGACAGCATTCCCGCCGAGGCGCTGCGTACGCTGAGCAGCATGGAGTGGCCGGGCAACGTGCGCGAACTGGAAAATGTGGTGGAGCGCGCGGTTCTGCTTACCCGAGGCAACGTGCTGCAGCTGTCCCTTCCGGATATTGCCCCTTTGATGCCGTCTACGCCTCCGGTGGCAACCGAAGTCGCACAGGACGGCGAAGATGAATACCAGTTGATTATGCGCGTATTGAAAGAAACCAACGGTGTGGTTGCCGGTCCCAAAGGCGCGGCACAACGGCTGGGGCTGAAACGTACAACGTTACTCTCACGCATGAAGCGATTGGGTATTGATAAGGATGCACTGGTTTAGCCAGTGTGGCTATACTGGGTGATATCTCAACGAAAGGAGGCAGTATGGCGGTATCAGCACGTAATCAATTAACCGGTACAGTGAGCGCAGTCGCTACAGGCGCAGTGAATGATGAAGTTGAACTGACGCTGGCTGGCGGCGCAAAACTGGTCGCGATTGTGACCCATAGTAGTCAGCAGGCACTGGGTCTGGCGAAAGGAAAAGAAGCCATTGCGCTGATCAAAGCGCCGTGGGTGACGCTGGCGACTGAAGACTGTGGCCTGAAATTCTCTGCCCGTAACCAATTTGCCGGTAGCGTTTCACAGGTAACCGAAGGCGCCGTTAACGCCACCGTACACATCAAAACTGATGCCGGTTTTGACATTGTCGCGGTCGTGACGAACGAAAGTCAGCAAGAGATGAAACTGAGTCAGGGAAGCCGGGTCATCGCGCTGATCAAAGCCTCGGCCATTCTGATTGCCACCAAAGCGTAATCGCCATTCATCACCGCATGGCCAGATTACCCGATGGCGCTACGCTTATCGGATTTACACAACGGTTCCGTTTACCTTGTAGGCCGGATAAGGCATCGCCACCATCCGGCCACAAAGACGCTATTTTTTCCGCTGGTATTTCTCTGGCAATTCCGGGACAGGGCGTTTGTCATCAATCAGATGACGCACGGTCAGAATCGGATGACGCCAGAGCATTCTTGGCCCAGCCCAACGCATAATTTGCTTCATCTCTTCGCGTTTGGCAGATTGATAGCAGTGCACCGGACACTGCTTACAGGCCGGTTTTTCCTCACCAAAGACGCACTTATCGAGGCGCTTTTGCGCATAGGCAAACAACGCATCGTAATGCCCCGGCTCGTCTGAAGCCTGCGGACACTGGCGCTCGTAGAGTGAGATCATTCTCTGGATCGTCATTTTTTCACGTGCAATACGTTTGCCGGACATGATGCCTCCATAATTAAGTTGCATAAATAATACACCTTAACTAAGCACAGGACTATTGCTGGAGGTCATCTATTCCTTAGCACCCTACGCAAATAAGAATTATTTTCATTTATTTATGCCATGTGCTATATAACATAGCAAAGGCTATATTCGATGATAAATTAACCACTTTGTTGTGAGGGATACTATGCCGCATCTGCCCCATCTCAAGTCATTTCTCCTTGCCAGCGCGTTAACAGCGCTGACGCTGTCACCCGCCTGGGCAAAAGAAAAATTCAAAGTGGTAACCACCTTTACGGTGATTGCCGATATGGCAAGCAATGTAGCAGGTGACGCGGCGGACGTTAGTTCCATCACCAAACCTGGCGCAGAAATTCACGAATATCAACCAACCCCAGGTGATATTAAACGAGCGCAAGGCGCACAGCTTATTCTCTCCAACGGTCTTAACCTCGAGCTATGGTTTGCCCGCTTCTACCAAAATTTGTCCGGCGTACCAGAAGTGATGGTCTCAAACGGCGTCCAGCCAATGGGCATCAGCGAAGGACCGTACAACGGTAAACCAAACCCGCATGCCTGGATGTCAGCGGAGAACGCACTTATCTACGTGGATAACATTCGCGATGCGCTGATGAAATACGATCCGGACAATGCCGCGACCTACCAGAAAAATGCACAGAATTATAAAGCGAAAATCCAGCAGACCCTGGCGCCACTGCATACAGAACTGGCAAAGCTCCCTGCTGATAAACGCTGGCTGGTCACCAGTGAAGGCGCATTCTCCTACATGGCACGTGATAACGGCCTGAAAGAGCTGTATCTGTGGCCGATCAATGCCGATCAGCAAGGTACGCCGAAGCAGGTACGCAAGGTAATCGATGCGATCAGAGAGCATCATATCCCAACGGTATTTAGCGAAAGCACCGTGTCCGACAAACCAGCGCGTCAGGTTGCCCGTGAGTCTGGTGCGTATTACGGCGGCGTGCTGTATGTCGATTCGCTCAGCGCTGCCGATGGTCCGGTACCGACCTATCTGGATTTACTGCGCGTCACCACGCAAACCATTGTTAACGGCATCAACAAGGGTCTGGAGAGCCAACCATGAGTCACTCTGCGATTACCGTAAATCAGGTTACGGTGACGTATCGCAACGGTCATACCGCATTGCGGGACGCCACTTTTCAGGTTCCGGGCGGCTCAATTGCCGCTCTGGTCGGCGTCAACGGGTCGGGAAAATCAACGCTTTTTAAAGCGCTGATGGGTTTTGTCCGCCTGGCGCAAGGGGAAATCTCAATTCTGCAACAGCCGGTAAATAAGGCGCTCAAACAGAATCTGATCGCCTATGTCCCTCAGTCAGAAGAGGTGGACTGGTCGTTTCCGGTACTGGTGGAAGATGTGGTGATGATGGGACGCTTTGGCCATATGGGCTGGCTGCGTCGACCAAAACAGATCGACCACGCCTGCGTGGATGCGGCGCTGGCGCGGGTTGATATGCTGGACTATCGCCATCGTCAGATAGGTGAACTGTCCGGTGGGCAGAAAAAGCGTGTTTTTCTGGCAAGGGCAATCGCACAGGACGGACAGGTTATTTTACTGGATGAACCCTTCACCGGCGTGGATGTAAAAACCGAGGCCCGGATCATCGACCTGCTGCGTGAACTGCGTGATGAAGGTCGAACCATGCTGGTCTCTACCCATAATCTGGGATCCGTCACCGAGTTTTGTGATTACACGGTGATGATTAAGGGCACGGTGCTGGCAAGTGGACCAACCGATACCACCTTTACCCCCGAGAATCTCGAGCTGGCATTCAGCGGCGTATTGCGTCACGTTGCGCTGAGCGGCGGCGAACAACACGTGATTACCGACGATGAACGCCCGTTTATTTCGCGGCGTGCGGCAAGCGAGGGGGAATAATCATGAACTGGCTGACAGAGCCGTTTGGTTACCAGTATATGCTCAACGCCATGTGGGTCTCGGCGATGGTCGGCGGCCTGTGCGCGTTTCTCTCCTGCTATTTGATGCTCAAAGGCTGGTCGCTGATCGGCGATGCGCTGTCGCACTCTATTGTTCCGGGCGTGGCAGGCGCTTATATGTTAGGGCTTCCCTTCGCGCTTGGCGCATTCCTTTCCGGCGGCCTGGCTGCGGGCAGTATGCTGTTTCTCAATCAACGTTCACGCCTGAAGGAAGATGCGATTATCGGGCTGATTTTTTCGTCTTTCTTCGGTATCGGGCTGTTTATGGTGTCGCTCAATCCGATGTCGGTGAACATCCAGACCATTATTCTCGGTAATATCCTGGCAATTGCGCCGGAAGATATTCTGCAACTGGCCATCATCGGGGTTATCTCGCTGACTATCCTGTTTTTGAAGTGGAAAGATCTGATGGTGGTCTTTTTTGATGAAAACCACGCGCGCTCTATCGGTTTGAATCCGGGGCGTTTAAAACTGCTGTTTTTTACGCTGCTCTCCGTTTCCACAGTCGCCGCACTGCAAACCGTCGGTGCATTTCTGGTGATTTGCCTGGTGGTTACGCCCGGAGCGACGGCCTGGCTGCTGACCGATCGTTTTCCACGCCTGCTCACCATCGCCGTAGCTATCGGCAGCCTGACCAGCTTTTTCGGCGCCTGGCTGAGCTACTGGCTGGACGGCGCAACCGGCGGAATTATCGTCGTTCTGCAAACATTGCTGTTCCTGCTGGCATTTGTCTTCGCACCAAAACATGGTCTGCTGGCGAATCGCCGACGCGCCCGACTGGTGAACAAGGAGTCAGTATGATCTTAACAACGCTATTAGAACCCTTTCAGTTTAGCTTTATGGTCAATGCGCTGGTTATCTCCACCATTGTCGCCGTGCCCTGCGCGCTGCTGTCGGTATTTTTAGTTCTCAAAGGCTGGGCGCTGATGGGCGATGCCATGAGCCACGCGGTTTTCCCGGGAATTGTACTGGCGTGGATTGCGGGTATCCCGCTGGCAATTGGCGCATTTGTCGCTGGATTGTTCTGCGCGATAGCAACCGGATACCTCGACGATAACAGCCGCATTAAGCGCGACACCATCATGGGCATTGTTTTCTCCGGGATGTTCGGTGCGGGACTGGTGCTGTATGTTTCCATTCAGTCGGAAGTGCATCTCGATCATATTCTGTTCGGCGATATGCTCGGTATATCACTGACCGATATCATGCAAACAATGGCGATCGCTTTGGGGATCGCGCTTATTATTGGGCTTAAGTGGAAAGATCTGCTACTGCATGCGTTCGATCCGCATCAGGCAAAGGCCAGTGGGCTTAACACCCCCTTACTGCACTACGGCCTGTTGTGCATGATCGCCCTGACGATTGTCGCCACGCTAAAATCTGTCGGGATTATTTTGTCGATTTCTTTACTGATTGCTCCCGGCGCCATCGCGATCTTAATGACGCGAAAATTTTCTCACGCCTTGTGGCTGGCGGTGGTGATGTCGGTCATTACCTCATTTATGGGGGTGTATCTGTCATTTTTCATCGACAGCGCACCGGCTCCCACCATCGTCGTATTATTTTCCCTGCTGTTTGTGATTACTTTTATTTATGCAACCCTGCGCGATCGGCGTTTAGAGAATCAACTTCAGGTGCATGATGTATAAATAATGCTTCATAATATGTCAGCTAATGATTTTGATATTACATAGCCTCCGCAGGAGGCTAGATTGCTCTAACGTGAGCAAAGGTTTTGGCTTGCCAATATGGTATCCCTGTAACCACCCGATATTCATCTGCTCCAGGCACATCTGGATTTCAGCATTTTCAACAAATTCGGCGACAACCTGCATATCTTTCATTGCCGCAACCTGGCAGAAAGATTCGATGATATAGTGACTAATCTTACATTTTGTAATCCCACGAACGAAAGACCCATCGATCTTCAAAATATCTGCTTCAATGCTCATCAGACGTTCATAGCTTGCAAACCCAGCCCCAAAGTCATCTATCGCGATCCGGCATCCCAACTGACGTAGTGAGCGTAGCGCTTCTACCGTTTACTCTTTATCTGACAGGGTATCAGCCTCGGTTATCTCAAAAATAATCCGTTGCGGTATCACCATATATTCCCGCAACAACTCCGCGATCTTGCAACCAAACCTGAACAGCATAACGTCACTGGCGCCAGGTTAATGGAAAAACAACTCAGCGGATGGTAGCGCATGATAAGGCTCTTCACCACGAGTACTGACGATAGGCTAGGCCAGCAGGACAAAGGTGTTGTGATCCAACGTGTGCTGTAGTGCAGCGCGAACATCCGTTGTATCGGCAGTAGGGTTGCCAAACCATCGGCTATGCTGTGACTCGGGACTTTCCGGCCTGCCGTTGATCATTGGTGATATAACTTTTGTTATTATTGGAAGGAATATCAAATTAATAAATACTAATTTATAGATAAAAATGGAAATTTAGTATAGAGTGCAATAAACACTTCAGACGATATCAATGTTAACTTTAATAGATAAACAAAGAGAGTTTTCCTCGATTCATAATTATTTTTCCGTCATTTGCTAACTCCTGCAGTACTTTATGGATAGCACTGCGTGAGATATGATTTCGAGCGAGAATAAATGTATACACGGACGTTTTATCACGTACCCCAGGATCCATCGCCCAGATATATTTTACGTGTTCAATAATCTGCTCACGTATAGTGCGGTGCGACTGCAACGCCTCACGCTGGAAATAACGTTGAAGATGATGCGTTAAGATATCAAACGCCTGCTTCCATAAGTTTTTGGCTGTAAACAGGAGATCGGCATTTTGTACGCTCATCGCCCACATTTCACAATCAGTATCACAACGTAAATAGTGGCCGGCCACTTCCGTACGCATTTGTGGCAGGCCGAGAATGGCAGGTGCAGAAATACTCACCGTGACTAAATCGTTTTCCACACGATAAACAGAGACAGTCCCTTTCTCCAGAAACAAGATATGTCCATCGGTCTTCAAATCAATACGCTGACGTTTTTTACGTAACGACAGCCAGGCATTATCCGACTTCTTCATTTCATCGCCAACGAGCACTACAGCATTTTCAATTTCTTTCTGGAACATGTGACTCTCTACCGCAAATTATGGCTTTGTCAAAAAGATGGTTCAATTTACTCAGCACTAAAAATAAATGTCAGCTCGCAAACAAGCTGACATTTATTCCCATCTACATCTACCACCGGCATTCCCTGGTGCGTTGACGCGTTAAGGTTCATGCTGTTTTCGCGTGGTGGTGTCAGGCAGTATATGGCGCTGTCCATAAAGAATTAATGGCAATCATCTTTGTCGACATTTTTTCATCTTTCTGTTCTTTTTATAGTGGCAAAAAAGATACAATCAATTGATTTCAATGAATTTTATTTTCATTAAAAAGTTATCATTCTTGTTATATCATGATACTAAATTGCAACACTTCTCAGTTCTCGCTGTGGGATTAGGTCCATGCTGGTGGTCTTTATAGGCTCAGTGGTATCATGACTAACCAACCATCTGACGCATCATCAAGAGTAGAGACAATATGTCTGAGACTGGCAATGTCAGTTATCTGATTGAAAATAGAATAATATTTACGCCAGCCGCACAATGTCTGGCGCGGGTAGATCACCCCAATCAGCGGATAAAACTCAAACACTCAGCGTCGTTATGTCTTTTATTACTTATTCAACATCGCGGGCAAGTGGTTTCTCAAAACGAATTGCTGGAATTCGGTTGGGGTAAAAATCACCGCCAGGTAAGTTTCAACGCCTTTTATCAAAGTATTCTCTCGTTGCGTAAAAGCTTGCTGCAGCTGGAGCTTCAACAACCGCTGATCACAACGATTCCCCGCAAAGGGCTGATCATTCAAGAAGAGTTTGATATTCAGGTCATTGATACACCGGAGAATAACTCTGCTTCTGCTGAAGAATCCTTAGCGCCAGATGCCACCATTGAGGAACTTTTGGCTGACACGCCGCGTCAACCTTTGATAGCGACAGCAGAAACGATAATGTTGGCACTTACCCTGATAATTTGTGTGCTTATACTATATCCGTGGCAAGCCAGCGATGATTATTTCTCCGGCTATATCGCCGCGAGCAAAACACCAACAGACTGTCAGTATTATTTCAATAGTGATGCCAGTAACTTTTCCCGGCATACCGCGTTTATCGACAAAAACCCAGGATTGTGTCAGAGCCATAAATTTATTTATATCACAACCTATCCTGAGTCTAAGAAACTGTCCGCGCTGGTGTGTCGCTCACCGATAAAAGCCAGGCAGGAAAACGCCTGTCAGCCGGTATATTACCCACGGTATGATAGCTAATGAATTTATATCCCCGAACCTCCCGCATCCAGACAGGTATTATCCTGCTGCTTTGTTTTGCTACGCTAATTCTTACTGTCATTTATCGGTACAGTAAGAACAATGGCGAGTTACAAGATCTTACCTGCCGTTCTGCCATCGAAATTGTACGCAATACAAGCTCGTTCCGAGGGATTATTGATATCAAAACCGGGGGCAGTAAAGGTATTGTTAATATTGATGGTATTATCAAAGATGCCGAAAATAATGAGCAGACCGTGCAACGCATGGTACTTTTTACACAATCCAGCTACGGCTCAAGCCCGGTTTGGATTTCACAGAAAATCCAAATTTCCAATCGCGAAACGGCTCCCGCCAGCCTTATTCAGGAACTCCTCCCCGACTTTTTCCTGACCAACACCAGCGTATCCAACGTCGATTTTTTTGCGCTGAACAGCGAGACATACCTGATTACCAAAGAGGGGATCCCCTATCTGTATTGCCAGAATTATGCTTTGCCGGAAAATGAATAATCAATAAGCGTTCTGGCGGCAAAACCTACGGATGAATCTCAGCCGTTGTCGGTGATAAGATAGACCATTCAGGCCGAGCCAACGCTCGTCGTTACTGCCCTTCAGGCGGCTTTCGAATGACAAATTTGTGGGTTTATGTGAGTTTCCAGGGGCTCACGTGAGACTGCCCAGGTACCCCAAAAGATTAAAAAAAGAGCAAAAGCGATATGAAAGAGTCACTTGATACGGACTTCACGAACCACACCCCAATGATGCAGCAGTATCTCAAGCTGAAAGCCCAGCATCCGGAGATACTGTTGTTTTACCGCATGGGCGACTTTTACGAACTGTTTTATGACGATGCGAAACGCGCGTCTCAGCTGCTTGATATCTCCCTGACCAAACGCGGCGCATCAGCAGGCGAGCCTATCCCGATGGCGGGTATTCCTCACCATGCGGTAGAAAACTACCTCGCCAAGCTGGTCAATCAGGGGGAATCTGTCGCTATTTGTGAGCAAATCGGCGATCCGGCAACCAGCAAAGGTCCGGTTGAGCGCAAAGTGGTGCGTATCGTCACGCCTGGCACCATCAGTGATGAAGCGCTGTTGCAAGAACGCCAGGACAACCTGCTGGCCGCTATCTGGCAAGACAGTAAAGGTTACGGCTATGCCACGCTGGATATCAGCTCCGGGCGTTTTCGCGTCAGCGAACCGGCCGACCGCGAGACCATGGCCGCAGAATTGCAGCGCACCAATCCCGCTGAACTGCTGTATGCCGAAGATTTCGCTGAAACCTCACTGATTGAGGGGCGTCGCGGATTACGTCGTCGTCCACTATGGGAATTTGAAATCGATACTGCTCGCCAGCAGCTAAACTTGCAGTTTGGCACGCGGGATCTGATTGGTTTTGGCGTGGAAAACGCCCCGCGCGGATTATGTGCTGCTGGCTGTCTGCTGCAATACGTAAAAGATACCCAGCGCACCTCACTGCCGCATATTCGTTCCATCACCATGGAACGTCAACAGGACAGCATCATTATGGATGCCGCCACGCGCCGCAATCTGGAAATTACCCAGAACCTAGCGGGCGGCGTTGAAAACACGCTGGCTTCAGTACTCGACTGCACCGTGACGCCGATGGGCAGCCGTATGCTCAAGCGCTGGCTGCATATGCCGGTCCGTGACACCAAAGTCCTTACCGAGCGTCAACAGACTATCGGCGCGCTACAGGATTCCACCAGTGAATTGCAACCCGTGCTGCGTCAGGTCGGCGATCTGGAACGTATCCTGGCGCGTTTGGCCCTGCGTACTGCGCGTCCGCGCGATCTGGCCCGTATGCGTCATGCCTTCCAGCAATTACCGGAACTGCGCGCGCAACTGGAAAGTGTAGACAGTGCCCCCGTGCAGATGCTGCGCGAGAAAATGGGTGAGTTTGCAGAGCTGCGTGAACTGCTGGAACGCGCCGTTGTGGAAGCTCCGCCAGTGCTGGTTCGCGACGGTGGCGTCATCGCCCCGGGCTATAACGAAGAGCTGGACGAGTGGCGAGCGCTGGCTGATGGCGCAACTGACTATCTGGACAGACTGGAAATCCGTGAGCGCGAGCGCACCGGTCTGGATACGCTGAAGGTTGGGTTTAACGCCGTTCATGGCTACTACATTCAGATCAGTCGTGGGCAGAGCCATCTGGCGCCGATTAACTATGTGCGTCGCCAGACGCTGAAAAACGCTGAACGCTACATTATTCCGGAACTGAAAGAGTACGAAGATAAAGTTCTGACGTCAAAAGGCAAAGCACTGGCGCTGGAAAAACAGCTGTACGATGAGCTGTTCGACATGCTGTTGCCGCACCTGGCTGATTTGCAACAGAGCGCCAGCGCGCTGGCGGAGCTGGACGTACTGGTCAACCTTGCAGAACGCGCTTATACCCTGAATTACACCTGCCCGACCTTCACCGATAAACCCGGCATTCGTATTACTGAGGGACGTCATCCGGTGGTTGAACAGGTGCTAACCGAGCCGTTTATCGCCAACCCGCTTAACCTCTCGCCTCAGCGACGGATGCTGATCATCACCGGTCCGAATATGGGGGGTAAAAGTACCTATATGCGCCAGACCGCGTTGATTGCGCTGTTGGCCTACATCGGCAGCTACGTTCCGGCGCAGAAAGTGGAAATAGGCCCGATCGATCGGATCTTTACCCGCGTGGGCGCGGCGGATGATCTGGCATCCGGTCGTTCTACCTTTATGGTAGAAATGACCGAAACCGCCAACATTCTGCATAACGCCACCGAGAACAGCCTGGTACTGATGGATGAGATTGGACGCGGCACCTCCACCTACGACGGCCTGTCGCTGGCATGGGCATGCGCGGAAAACCTGGCCAATAAAATCAAAGCATTAACGTTGTTTGCCACCCACTACTTCGAACTGACTCAGTTACCGGAAAAAATGGAAGGCGTCGCGAATGTGCATCTGGATGCATTAGAGCACGGCGATACCATCGCCTTCATGCACAGCGTACAGGATGGTGCGGCGAGCAAGAGCTATGGTCTGGCAGTAGCAGCCCTGGCTGGCGTGCCGAAAGAGGTTATTAAACGCGCGCGGCAAAAACTGCGCGAACTGGAAAGCATTGCGCCAAACGTTGCTGCGACCCAGGTCGATGGAACACAGATGTCGCTGCTTTCAGTGCCTGAAGAAACCTCGCCCGCCGTTGAAGCGCTGGAAAACCTCGACCCGGATTCACTAACGCCTCGCCAGGCGCTGGAGTGGATCTACCGGTTGAAAAGTCTGGTGTAACGTTGTAATGCCCGATGGCGCTTTGCTTATCGGGCCTACGGCAACGCGAGAATGGGTGCAAGAGGACGAAACCAGACCATCAAGACGCGGGGTTTCCCCCGCGTTGTTGCTACTTCTTCGGTTCGTAAGCGAGAACAGCTTTAAACTCCATACCACGTTCTTTAATACTTAACTCGCACAACGAATCTCGCACCATTAACGTGAATCCCAGCGCCGTGAAACACAGCACTACAATTGCCACAAGGGCATATTTTGTCAGCATGTCTTGCCTCCCTGCAAAGAAGAGACTAACATCCAAATTGTTCAGGTTTGTACGCTAGCCTCAGGTTGATAGAACTATCTCCTGGGGCTTTTGTCTTTCCGGGACCTTGCCAATGCTCAAAGCCCAAAAAGCCTCAAGCACCCGCCGCTATTCTATTCCCGATGCCACTGTAACAAATCAATTTATCAATACGTTACGAGTCTGCTCGCAAAAAAGACCCAGAATCCCGGGCCTTCAGTATTAGCGCTTATCTTCCGCCAGCAGCGGTGGAATACTCGGCACCATCGGTGCATCATCCATATCTTTTTGCGTCATCCGAAACGCCTCCGGGTAGTGCTCGCGGCTGGTACGACGTAGCGGTTCGGTATTACGCCAGGTGTACAGACAATGCTGGCACTGATATACCGTCCAGACACCTTTTACCGGCGAGTTTGCCATCACTTCAATATGTTCATCGGCACAACGTGGACAAATCATCTGCTACTCCTTATTTACGGTTGGCCAGCATGGCGGTCAGTTTTTCTGCCCAGGCTTTCGTTTCCGGTAAATCACATACCGGCTGGCTGTAGTGCCCACGGTTATCCGGCGCGACCGGCGTGGTGGCATCAATAATTAACTTGTCGGTAATCCCCGCCGGACTGGAACCCGGATCAAGCTCCAGCACCGACATATTCGGCAGTTGCACCAGATCGCCCGCCGGATTGACCTTCGAAGACAGCGCCCACATCACCTGCGGCAGGTTGAACGGGTCAACATCCTCATCAACCATAATCACCATTTTCACGTAACCCAGGCCATGCGGCGTCGTCATTGCGCGCAGCCCCACCGCGCGGGCAAAGCCGCCGTAGCGTTTTTTGGTGGAGATAATCGCCAGCAAACCGTGGGTGTACATGGCATTCACCGCCTGCACTTCCGGGAACTCGGCTTTCAGCTGTTGATACAGCGGTACGCAGGTTGCCGGCCCCATCAGGTAGTCAATCTCCGTCCACGGCATCCCCAGATATAGCGATTCAAAAATCGGTTTGGTGCGATAAGAGACTTTATCGATACGTACGACCGTCATATTACGTCCACCGGAATAGTGCCCGGTAAACTCGCCAAACGGCCCTTCGATTTCACGCTTACGGCTTTCAATGACCCCTTCGAGGATCACTTCCGAACCCCAAGGCACGTCAAAGCCGGTGAGCGGTGCGGTAGCGATCGGGTACGGGCTTTCACGCAGCGCTCCCGCCATTTCGTATTCCGACTGATCGTACTTTAGCGGCGTGGCCCCCATCAGGGTAATAATCGGATCGTTACCCAGCGTGATGGCAATCGGCAGATCTTCACCGCGCTCTTCAGCTTTATGCAGATGCAGCGCGATATCATGCATCGGCACCGGCTGCAGGCCAAGCTTGCGTTTGCCCTTCACTTCCATACGATAAATGCCGACGTTCTGTTTGCCGAAGTTGTCCGGATCCAACGGATCGCGCGACACCACGCAGGCTTTATCAAGATAGAAACCGCCGTCACCATCGTTCAGACGAAACAGCGGCAGAATATCAAACAGGTTGATCTCCTCACCATCAACACAGTTTTCAGCCCACGTCGGGTTGGCACGACGCTCCGGTGTAACCGGAAATTTATCCCAACGGCGAATAAACTCATCAATTTGTTTTTTCACCGGCGTATTGGACGGCAGGCCTAATGAAATGGCATGATTCTGCCATGAGCCGATGGTATTCATCGCCACGCGGGCGTCGGTAAAACCACGAATATTGTCAAACCACAGCGCTGGCGCACCATCACCAATACGTCCGGTCGCGTTAGCCGCCGCAGCCAGATCCGGCTCAGCGTTGACTTCTTCACTGATTTTCAGCAATTGTCCCTGGTCGTCCAGCGCTTGTAAAAAGCTGCGCAAATCATCAAATGCCATTATTCATTCTCCTGTGAAAAATTCTGCGCCTGCCGTAAACCCTGCCAGCGACGGGCGTTTGGATGCTCCAGACCAAACTGATCGAGCACACGCGCAACGATATGCTGAGTGATGTCATCGACCGTTTGCGGGTGGTTGTAAAACGCGGGCATCGGCGGGACCATCGCCACGCCCATGCGGGAAAGTGCGAGCATGTTTTCCAGATGAATAGTGCTGAGCGGCATTTCACGCGGAACCAGAACCAGCTTGCGCCCTTCTTTCAGCACCACATCAGCAGCGCGCCCCACCAGTCCTTCCGCGTAGCCTGCTCGAATACCGGCCAGCGTTTTCATACTGCAGGGGATAATGATCATGCCGTCAGTACGAAACGATCCTGAGGATATGGTCGCCGACTGGTCCGCCGGGTTGTGGCAATAATCGGCCAACGCCGACACATCACGGACGCTGTACGGCGTCTCCAGTTCAATGGTGGTTTTGGCCCACTTTGACAGCACCAGATGGGTTTCTACCCCCGGCATTTCCCGCAGCGCCAGCAATAGCGACACACCAAGCGGTGCGCCGGTCGCCCCGGTCATTCCTACAATCAGTCTCATTTAGCCCTCAATTTTGTTCGTGTACGAACATTTTATTAAAATACTCCCTCGATGCATTCCGGACAAGAGCACCTCGCACAGATTGCTAAAGCAGCAATGGTTAAACTATGACGCGTTACCCGTTAAGATAGAGACTGACAGATATTCCGGAGCTCTCATGCCGTTAAGAAACACAGCCTTTCACCTTTTACGTCAGCTTTTTCAGCAACATACGGCTCGCTGGCAACATGAATTACCGGATCTGACCAAACCGCAGTATGCGGTGATGCGCGCCATTGCCGAGCATCCCGGCATTGAGCAGGTCGCCCTGACCGAAGCCGCAGTCTGTACCAAGGCAACGCTTGCGGAAATGCTGAGCCGGATGGAAAAACGGGAGTTGGTCAGACGTGAACACGACCCGGCGGATAAGCGTCGGCGGTTTGTTTATTTGACCGCGCAAGGAGAAGCATTACTGACCAGCGCAACCCCGTTAGGCGATAGCGTGGATGATGAGTTTCTGGGGCGATTATCTGATGAAGAACGTGAGCAGTTCATACGTCTGGTGCGTAAGATGATGAACTAATCTGCCGGATGGTGACATAAATGTCTTATCCGGCCTACAAAGTCCTGCTCCCCGTAGGCCTGATAAACGCAGTGCCATCAGGCAACAAACATAGAAAAAGGCCAGTCTCAATGAGACTGGCCTTTCTTGATAGAACTTGTGCTTACTCGCGGAACAGCGCTTCGATATTCAGTCCCTGAGTCTGCAGGATTTCACGCAGACGACGCAGACCTTCAACCTGAATCTGGCGAACACGTTCACGGGTGAGGCCAATTTCGCGGCCCACATCTTCCAGTGTCGCAGCTTCATACCCCAGCAGACCAAAGCGACGTGCCAGTACCTCACGCTGTTTGGCGTTCAGTTCGAACAGCCATTTGACGATGCTCTGTTTCATATCATCGTCTTGCGTGGTGTCTTCCGGGCCGTTTTCCTTTTCATCGGCCAGAATATCCAGCAACGCTTTTTCGGAATCGCCACCCAGCGGGGTGTCTACCGAGGTAATACGCTCGTTGAGTCGTAGCATACGGCTGACGTCATCAACCGGTTTGTCCAGTTGTTCAGCAATCTCTTCTGCGCTCGGTTCGTGGTCCAGTTTATGCGACAACTCACGCGCGGTACGCAGATAGACGTTCAGCTCTTTTACAATGTGAATTGGCAGTCGGATCGTACGGGTTTGGTTCATAATCGCCCGTTCGATCGTCTGGCGGATCCACCAGGTTGCGTATGTTGAGAAGCGGAACCCGCGTTCCGGGTCAAACTTCTCGACTGCACGGATCAGTCCCAGATTGCCCTCTTCAATCAGGTCCAGCAATGCCAGACCACGATTGCCATAACGACGAGCAATTTTCACCACCAGACGCAGGTTACTTTCAATCATGCGACGGCGGGATGCGACATCCCCACGCAGTGCGCGACGCGCAAAATAAACTTCTTCTTCGGCTGTTAACAGTGGTGAATAACCAATCTCACCAAGGTAAAGCTGAGTCGCGTCCAACACACGCTGTGTGGCCCCCTGCGATAACAGCTCTTCTTCAGCCAGGTCGTTATCACTGGGTTCCTCTTCACTCAAGGCTTTTTCATCAAAAGCCTCTACTCCGTTCTCATCAAATTCCGCATCTTCATTTAAATCATGAACTTTCAGCGTATTCTGACTCATAAAGGTGGCTCCTACCCGTGATCCCTAACGGAACTAGCACGTGAAAGCCTGGTTCCGCCGAATTATCGCTGCGGTAAATAACGCAGCGGGTTTACGGATTTCCCCTTGTAACGAATTTCAAAATGCAAGCGTGTTGAACTGGTTCCGGTACTACCCATGGTAGCTATTTTCTGCCCCGCCTTGATTTCTTGTTGTTCCCGGACCAGCATTGTATCGTTATGGGCGTAGGCACTCAGGTAATCATCGTTATGTTTGATGATAATAAGATTACCGTAACCACGCAGCGCGTTACCGGCATAGACGACGCGTCCATCTGCGGTCGCGACAATAGCCTGTCCCTTGCTGCCTGCAATGTCGATCCCTTTATTGCCACCTTCGGTAGCCGCAAAGTTTTCGATCACTTTGCCGTCGGTCGGCCAGCGCCAGGTAGAGATTGGCGAGCTGGTTGACGTTGAGCTTGCAGTTGATTCGGTTGCGCTAACTGCCGGAGCCGTTACAGGCGCTGTGACCACAGTCCCAGCAGGCTTGTTGTTCGGCAACATTTTATTAGCACTTTGTTCACCTGAATCCTCAGAATACGTAATTGTTGGTTTCGAAGCAACAGCAACGGTGGAATTTTGTGCAGGGTTGGTCACAACTCCTTGCTGTGCTGCATCCGCCTGGGTGATGGCATTTCCACCGGTAATCGGTGCGCCAGACGCATTGCCCACTTGCAGAGTTTGACCGACATTCAGGCCATACGGGACCGGAACGTTATTGCGTTGTGCGAGATCACGGAAATCGTTCCCGGTAATCCAGGCAATATAGAAAAGGGTATCGCCTTTCTTAACAGTATAGGTACTGCCGCCCGTATAGCTACCTTTCGGAATGTTCCCATACTTACGGTTGTACACAATACGACCGTTTTCCATCTGCACAGGTTGTTCCGCAACAGGCTGGATCTGTGTTGACTGTGTGGTCGGACGCTGCACCGGCTGGATCTGCGGCGTTTGCTGTACTGTCGACGTCGAGCCCATTTTTGGTGGAGGCGTAATCAGCATACCGGAATTGGTGTTCGTTGATGCACCGCCATCAACGGAACTGACCGGTGCAGGTGGATTCGAGGTATTTGAACAACCTGCCAGCCATAATGAAACCAGTGACAATGCCGCAATGCGGCGAACGGTAAATTTGTGGCTTCCCGCGCTCATTTATCCCCCAGGAAAATTTGGTTAAAACCAGTGACGTAATCACCGTGCAAGGCATCGGACTGGGCACTGGAAACGTGACCACGATACGCTTACTAATTCCAGAATATCCAGGAAAACTCCAGGTATTCAGAGCCTGTATCTACGCAAGCTCCCCTTTTACTAAGGGAACGAAGCGTACGGCCTCCACGGTATCGATAATAAATTCGCCTCCCCGACGACGCACCCGTTTCAGAAACTGGTGCTCGTCACCCACGGGTAAGACGAGAATGCCGCCTTCATCCAACTGCATCATCAATGCGGTTGGGATCTCAGGCGGCGCTGCCGTAACAATGATAGCGTCAAAAGGGGCTCGCGCTTGCCAGCCTTGCCATCCATCACCATGACGGGTAGAAACATTATGTAAATCAAGCTGTTTAAGTCGACGACGCGCCTGCCACTGCAAACCTTTAATGCGCTCAACAGAGCACACATGGTGCACCAGGTGCGCCAGAATCGCCGTTTGGTAGCCAGAGCCGGTACCAATTTCCAGCACCCGGGACTGTGGCGTTAACTCCAGCAGCTCGGTCATCCGCGCAACCATATAGGGCTGCGAAATCGTCTGCCCCTGACCAATCGGCAGGGCAATATTGTCCCAGGCCTTATGTTCAAACGCCTCATCAATGAATTTTTCACGCGGCACGGCGGCAAGTGCATCGAGAACAAGCTCATCTCTGATGCCCTGCGCACGTAATTGTTCAAGAAGAGTGTGTACGCGTCTGCTTACCATTGCGTGTCGGCTCCCACGC
Organism: Citrobacter sp. Cf087; assembly: GCF_030334285.1. NCBI lineage: Bacteria > Pseudomonadati > Pseudomonadota > Gammaproteobacteria > Enterobacterales > Enterobacteriaceae > Citrobacter > Citrobacter sp. Cf087. The sequence continues at coordinate 562,235 of NZ_JAOWED010000028.1, read as the reverse complement.
TGTCTAACCAGTCAGAAACAACTTCATGCGCGCCGTATGCGGTTAAATCGACATGCAGCGGCGTGATGGAAACATAGCCTTCATCGACGGCGGCAAAATCAGTATCCGGTCCGGCGTCGCACTTTTCGCCCGGTGGCCCGATCCAGTACAGCGTATTACCGCGCGGGTCCTGCTGTGGTATCACCTGATCTGCAGGATGGCGACTACCGCAGCGGGTGACGCGGATACCTTTAATCTGATCCAGCGGTAAATCCGGCACGTTGATATTCAAAATGCGCCCGGTGCGCAGCGGTTCACGACTCAGCGCCCGTAAGATACGGCAGGTTACTGCGGCAGCAGTATCGTAGTGTTTATGCCCATCAAGTGAGACAGCCAGCGCAGGGAAGCCCAGGTGACGACCTTCCATCGCCGCCGCAACGGTACCGGAATAGATAACATCATCGCCGAGATTAGGACCTGCGTTAATACCAGACACAACAATGTCCGGACGCGGACGCATTAATGCGTTAACGCCCAGATAGACGCAATCGGTAGGTGTACCCATTTGTACGGCAATATCACCGTTATCATAGGTGAACGTGCGAAGTGAGGATTCCAGCGTCAGCGAGTTGGACGCGCCACTGCGGTTACGATCCGGGGCAACCACCTGTACGTCAGCAAACTCACGCAGCGCTTTCGCCAGCGTTTGTATACCGGGTGCGTGAACCCCATCATCGTTACTCAGCAATATACGCATAATCACCCATTGTGTTAATAAGTTCCCTTACAACACTGGTGGCGAAGCTACCTGCCGGTAGCCAGAAACGTAACTCAACGGTTACGTCATCCCACCAGTTCCAGCTTAATTGTTGTGGATACAGCAACATAGCGCGACGCGACGCGTCGACTTTCTCGCGCAATAACAGAGACTGCAGCGCGGTTTCATCAGCAACAGCGGCTTCTTCAAACGCCAGCGCGTCGCGTTGAGTTCCCCACTCACCGCTGCCCGGCAATGCCGCTGTAATCATCAACTCTTTCTCATCGACGCGACGCTGTAATTCAGTTTGTTCTTCCTGTGTGGCGACAAACCAGCTTCCGCGCCCCGATAATTGTAGCGCATCGCCGTCAACAACTTGATTAAAGTCTGTTTTTTTCAGGCGTTCACTGACTATCTGATTAAACAACGCGCTACGGGCCGCCGACAACCAAAAACTGCGTTTATTGCGATCGCGCACCGGCGCATCGCTTTGCGCCCAGCGCAGCGCCCCTTGCAGGTTGCTGCCGCCGATACCAAAACGCTGAGCGCCAAAATAGTTCGGTACGCCGCGCTCGTTAATTGCCTGCAAACGCGCTTCAACATCATTTCGCTCGCTCACTTCACGCAACACCAGCGTAAATTCGTTGCCTTTCAGCGCCCCTAAACGCAGCTTACGCTTGTGGCGCGCGTACTCCAGCACTTTACAGCCTTCAAGCTCAAATTTGCTTAAATCAGGCATCGCATTGCCCGGCACACGCGCACACAGCCACTGTTCCGTGACCGCATGCTTGTCTTTCTGGCCAGCAAAGCTCACTTCGCGGGCATGAATTTTCAGGAATTTCGCCAGCGCGTCAGCCACAAAACGGGTGTTACAACCGTTTTTCAGGATACGCACCAAAATGTGCTCGCCTTCGCCATCGGGTTCGAAGCCTAAATCTTCGACGACGACAAAGTCTTCCGGATTCGCTTTCAGAACGCCATGGCCTTGTGGTTTGCCATGGAGATACGTCAGATCTTCAAACGCAGTCATTTCGTTGCCTTAATGAGTAACGCCACCGCTTCACAGGCAATCCCTTCCCCACGCCCGGTAAAACCGAGTTTTTCCGTGGTGGTCGCTTTCACGTTAACATCATCCATATGGCAGCCGAGGTCTTCGGCAATAAACACACGCATTTGTGGAATGTGCGGCAGCATCTTCGGCGCCTGAGCAATAATTGTCACATCCACATTACCAAGCGTATAGCCTTTGGCTTGAATACGCCGCCAGGCTTCACGCAATAATTCACGACTATCTGCACCTTTAAAGGCCGGGTCGGTGTCCGGGAATAGCTTACCGATATCCCCCAGCGCAGCCGCGCCCAGCAGAGCATCGGTTAACGCGTGTAACGCCACGTCACCATCAGAATGCGCCAGCAATCCTTTTTCATACGGGATGCGCACACCACCAATGATAATTGGGCCAACTCCTCCAAAAGCGTGTACGTCGAAACCGTGTCCAATTCGCATTATGCCTTCTCCTGATATACACAGCGTCCTCCAGGCAGCCTGAAGGATGATGTATCTAGATAGTTCGGGTCAGATAAAATTCCGCCAGCGCCAGATCTTCCGGGCGGGTGACTTTGATGTTGTCAGCACGTCCTTCGACCAGCTGCGGATGAAAGCCGCAATATTCCAGCGCCGAAGCTTCGTCTGTAATAGTTGCACCTTCGTTGAGTGCACGTGTCAGGCAATCGTGCAATAACTCGCGCGGGAAAAACTGCGGCGTCAACGCATGCCATAAATCGGTGCGATCGACCGTATGGGCGATGTCTGTTCGCCCCGGCTCCGCGCGTTTCATTGTGTCGCGTACCGGTGCGGCAAGGATCCCGCCGGTACGGCTGGACTCGCTGATTGCCAGCAAACGGGCCAAATCATCCTGGTGCAGGCACGGACGCGCGGCGTCATGCACCAGCACCCAACGGGCCTCCCCTGCGGCTTGCAAACCGGCAAGGACAGAATCGGCACGCTCGTTGCCGCCATCCACCACCGTAATTTGCGGGTGCGCAGCAAGTGGAAGTTGGGCAAAGCGACTGTCGCCTGGGCTGATAGCGATGACGACTCGCGTCACCCGGGGATGAGCCAGCAGCGCATCAACCGAGTGTTCAAGAATGGTTTTATTGCCAATAGAGAGGTACTGCTTAGGACACTCTGTTTGCATTCGGCGGCCAAACCCGGCAGCCGGCACCACGGCGCAAACGTCCAATAAAGTGGCTGCCATGTTAAATCCCTGGACGGTTTATCGATTGTTTTGCCCTGCAGTCTGGGCGCGTTTAGACGCGTCAGGCACCAGACGATAAAAGGTTTCGCCCGGCTTAGTCATACTGAGTTCGTTGCGCGCACGCTCCTCAATAGCCTCTTGTCCGCCATTGAGATCGTCAATTTCGGCAAAGAGCTGATCGTTACGCGCTTTAAGTTTCGCGTTTGTAGCTTGCTGCGCAGCAACATCATCGTTGACGCGACTATAGTCATGTATGCCGTTCTTACCGAACCACAGCGAATACTGCAGCCAGACTAATAAAGCCAGCAGCAGCAGCGTTAGTTTACCCATCCTGCCCCCTGAAAAACGGCATTAATATCCCATAACTTCCGCAGACAACTTTACATCAACGGTCGGGAATGCCGCGACAACGCGGGCAAATGTACCACATTTGCCCGTTGTTACGTATACCCCGTGTAAGGAGAACATAATCTCATTGTTGGTTACGGTTTGAATTATGACCAGAGAGTGAACAACGTCGGCGATTGTTAAAAAAAGGCGTTTGCCTAACCCAATAACCATAAAAATAGTGCGCCAAACATCGCCCCAACCACCAGCAGGGTACAGGTAATGCTCAGCAGCAACCTCCCCTTCAATAGCGAGTGCAAGGCAATACCCGCGACAATCGCCACGGGCAGCAATGCGAGGAAAAAGGGCCAGGTATAAATGAAGAAAAACAGTGTATTAGGGCCATACATCAGACACGGGAATCCCAGCGCCAGCAACCACGCGATAAAACCGACCACGGCCCCCGGTAGTGACCAGGTGGTTTCGTCGTCGGCGGCGAAGGTATCTGAATCTGTAATAGTAATGTTATGGCTGTTACGCATATCTAATCCTGTGACCGTGACTGACCGGGCATGTGAGCTCGGGTGTCTCAGGATCTGATAATATCTTCCTGCCTCAGCAGGTCTAATAATTGGGGTACCAAATTTGTTACCAATTGTTCACCATCAAGATGAATCTCTGGCGATTCAGGCGCTTCGTATACCGAATCAATTCCGGTGAAATTGCGTAACTCACCCGCCCGCGCTTTTTTATACAGCCCTTTTGGATCGCGTGCTTCACACGTTGCTAATGGCGTATCGACAAAAACTTCAATAAAACGCCCTTCGCCAACTCGCTCACGAACCATTTTGCGCTCAGCGCGATGCGGTGAGATAAAGGCGGTCAACACCACAAGCCCCGCATCCACCATCAGGTTAGCCACTTCACCAACCCGGCGAATATTCTCCTTACGATCGGCATCACTAAATCCAAGATCGCTGCACAAGCCGTGACGCACGTTATCGCCATCCAAGAGATAAGTACTCACCCCCAGCTTATGCAACGCTTCTTCAAGCGCCCCTGCTACCGTGGATTTACCGGAACCAGACAACCCGGTAAACCACAGTACAACACCACGATGACCGTGGCGTTGTTCCCGCTGTTGCGGTGTAACAGGATGGGCATGCCAGACGACGTTTTCGTCATGCAGCGCCATTATTTTCCTCCCAGCAGATCGCGCGCACCCCAGTGTGGGAAGTGGCGACGCACCAGTGCATTAAGCTCCAGCTCAAACGCGCTGAACTGAGAAGCGGTGGCGTGCTCCTGAACAAGTGGCTCACGCACCAGTCCCGCGCCAACGGTAACGTTGGTCAGGCGGTCAATAATTATCAGCCCGCCCGTCACCGGGTTCTGCTGATAGGTATCCAGCACCAGCGGCTCATCAAAGGTCAGATTAACCAGACCGATGCCGTTTAGCGGTAGCGCTTCAACGTCACGTTGGGTCAGGTTGTTTATATCGACCTGATATTGCACGCTATCAACGCGTGCGCGGGTCTTCTTGCCTGCGACTTTGATGTCGTAGCTTTGTCCAGGCGACAGCGGTTGTTCCGCCATCCAAACCACATCAATGGCAGCGCTTTGAACCGCCGGCAACGCCTCACCGGCATCAAGTAACAGGTCGCCCCGGCTGATATCGATCTCATCTTTCAGCACCAGGGTGATCGCTTCACCTGCATGCGCTTCCTGTAAATCGCCATCAAAGGTCACGATCCGCGCTACGCTGGACTCAACGCCGGACGGCAGCACTTTGACGCGCTGCCCGACCTTCACGCTACCGGAGGCCAGCGTTCCGGCATAACCACGAAAATCCAGATTCGGTCGGTTCACATACTGCACCGGGAAGCGCATCGGCTGAGTATCAATACTGCGCTGGATCTCAACGGTTTCCAGCACTTCCAGCAGCGTCGGACCGCTGTACCACGGCATACTGGCGCTTTGCGAAGCCACGTTATCGCCTTCCAGCGCAGAGAGCGGCACAAACCGGATATCCAGGTTGCCCGGAAGTTGTTCAGCAAAAGTAAGATAGTCTTCGCGAATGCGATTAAATGTCTCTTCGCTAAAGTCCACCAGATCCATTTTGTTGATCGCCACCACCAGGTGTTTGATCCCAAGCAGCGTGGAGATAAAGCTGTGACGACGAGTCTGATCCAGCACACCTTTACGCGCATCGATCAATAGGATCGCCAGGTCGCAGGTCGACGCACCGGTCGCCATGTTACGGGTGTACTGTTCATGCCCGGGAGTGTCCGCAATAATAAATTTGCGCTTCTCGGTAGAGAAATAACGGTAAGCCACGTCGATGGTGATGCCCTGCTCGCGCTCGGCCTGTAAGCCGTCAACCAATAACGCCAGATCAAGCTTTTCGCCCTGAGTGCCGTGACGTTTACTGTCATTGTGCAGCGATGAAAGCTGGTCTTCATAAATCTGACGCGTGTCATGCAGCAAGCGACCAATCAGGGTGCTTTTCCCGTCATCCACGCTACCGCAGGTTAAAAAGCGCAGCAGACTTTTGTGTTGCTGGGCAACCATCCAGGCTTCAACGCCGCCTTCATTAGCAATTTGTTGTGCAAGTGTCGTATTCATGGCGGCTCCTTAGAAATACCCCTGACGTTTCTTCAGCTCCATGGAGCCCGCCTGGTCGCGGTCAATCACGCGGCCCTGACGTTCACTGGTGGTTGAGACCAGCATCTCTTCGATAATTTCCGGCAGCGTCTGCGCATTCGACTCCACCGCGCCTGTCAGCGGCCAGCAGCCGAGCGTACGGAAACGTACCATGCGTTTTTTAATCACTTCCCCGGGTTGCAGATCGATTCTGTCGTCATCAATCATCATCAACATGCCATCGCGTTCAAGCACCGGACGCTCCGCCGCCAGGTACAGTGGCACGATGTCGATATTTTCCAGCCAGATGTACTGCCAGATATCCTGTTCGGTCCAGTTGGAGAGCGGGAAGACGCGAATACTTTCGCCTTTGTTAATTTGTCCGTTGTAGTTGTGCCACAGCTCCGGGCGCTGATTTTTAGGATCCCAGCGATGAAAACGATCGCGGAAAGAGTAAATACGCTCTTTGGCACGCGATTTCTCTTCGTCACGACGAGCACCGCCAAACGCGGCATCAAAACCGTATTTATTAAGCGCCTGCTTCAGCCCTTCGGTTTTCATAATGTCGGTATGCTTGGCGCTGCCGTGGACGAACGGGTTGATGCCCATCGCCACCCCTTCCGGGTTTTTATGCACCAGCAGTTCGCAGCCGTAGGCTTTCGCCGTACGGTCACGAAACTCGTACATTTCGCTGAATTTCCAGCCGGTATCAACGTGCAGTAATGGGAACGGCAGCGTGCCAGGATAAAACGCTTTACGCGCCAGATGCAGCATTACGCTGGAATCTTTGCCGATGGAATACATCATCACCGGATTAGAAAACTCGGCGGCCACCTCACGAATGATATGGATGCTTTCCGCTTCCAGTTGCCGCAGGTGGGTAAGTCGTTTTTGATCCATAACCGTTCCTATGTAATGCCGTTATTTTGCTAACGATGCTCAGATAACCTGACTATAGGGAGGGCAAGAGGGCGAATGAAATTACGAATTGGAATGAGTAGTTCCTCAAAGGAATAACGATCCGGAAAAGCAAATATCAAAAAGTGCTTAAGCTACCGGATTTCGGGCATTTAGGAGCAAATGAAATTGTTTTACCTCGATCACAGTTTCATACTAGCGGCTGAAAATTTCTGCTTGGTATTTAAGGACTCATTATGTTTTCCGCAACGCGCCACCTTATTGCTGCCATGGCGCTCGGCGCGTGTTTTATCCTTCCTGCACAGGCAACATCCTCCAAACCTGGCGATATCGCAAATACCCAGGCTCGATATATCGCAACGTTTTTCCCGGGCCGCGTGACGGGATCTCCGGCTGAAATGTTATCTGCTGATTATATACGTCAGCAATTTCAGCAGATGGGCTACAGCAGTGATATTCGGACGTTTAATAGCCGTTATGTTTATACCGCCAAAGATAACCGAAAAAACTGGCATAACGTAACGGGAAGCACCGTTATTGCAGCACATGAAGGCAAAGCGCCGCAGCAGATTATTATTATGGCGCACCTCGACACCTACGCCGCACAAAGCGATGCCGATTCAGATGCCAATCTGGGTGGATTAACCCTGCAAGGGATCGACGACAACGCCGCAGGTGTTGGCGTGATGCTGGAACTAGCGGAAAAACTCAAAGACGTGCCGACGCAGTACGGCATCCGATTTATCGCCACCAGCGGCGAGGAAGAAGGCAAACTGGGCGCGGAGAACATCCTGAAGCGAATGAGCGCCGCCGAGAAGAAAAACACGCTGCTGGTTATCAACCTCGATAACCTGATTGTCGGTGATAAGCTCTATTTCAACAGCGGTAAGAAAACCCCGGAAGCGGTGCGAAAACTAACGCGCGACCGGGCACTGGCTATCGCGCATAGTCGCGGCATTGTAGCCAGCACCAATCCAGGCCTGAACAAAGACTATCCGAAGGGTACAGGATGTTGTAACGATGCGGAGGTCTTCGACGACGCGGGTATTGCTGTGCTCTCCGTTGAAGCGACCAACTGGAACCTGGGCAAGAAGGATGGCTACCAACAGCGCGCCAAAAGCGCCTCGTTCCCGTCTGGCAACAGCTGGCATGATGTGCGACTGGATAACCAGCAGCATATCGATAAAGCCTTACCGGGCCGGATAGAGCGCCGTAGCCGCGACGTGGTACGCATTATGCTGCCGCTGGTAAAAGAACTGGCGAAAGCAGGTAAATCCTGAAGAAGAAGCCCGGTAATAAATAAACGTTACCGGGCTTTTAACAGTTAGCCTTCGTGCAGCCCGCACTCTCTTTTCAGCCCAAAGAACCGCGTCTCTTCTTCCGCCATTCCCGGCTCCCATTTGCGGGTGGTATGGGTATCGCCGACTGACAGATAGCCCTGATCCCACAGTGGATGGTACTTCAGACCATGCTTTTGCAGATACTGGTAAACCGTACGGTTGTCCCAGTCGATGATCGGCAGAACTTTAAACACACCACGCTGAATCGCCAGCACCGGTAAATGCGCACGACTGCCCGATTGCTCACGGCGCAGACCGGCAAACCAGGTCTGCGCGTTCAGCTCCAGCAATGCCCGGTTCATCGGTTCGACTTTGTTGATGTCATTGTATTTTTCAATGCCCTCAACGCCCTGCTCCCACAGTTTGCCATAGCGCGCTTCCTGCCAGGCCGCACTTTCCTTCGCCCGGTAGACTTGCAGATTAAGCTTGAGCGTGTCCGTTAACTCGTCAATAAACTGGTAGGTTTCCGGGAACAGATAACCGGTATCGGTGAGGATCACCGGGATATCAGGGCGAACCTGATTTACCAGGTGCAGACTCACTGCCGCCTGAATACCAAAACTTGATGACAGTACATATTCGCCAGGCAGGTTTTCCAGCGCCCACGCCACGCGATCCTCGGCGCTCAATTTTTCCAGTTGGTCGTTGGTTTGCGCCAACGCCATAACGCGTTCAACTTTCGGCAGTTCGTTCAACGCGTTGAGATCGAGTTTGGACATAAGTTCCTCACTGTTTGCCTTGCCTGATGGCGCTGCGCTTATCAGGTCTACCGATTCAGTAGACCCGATAAGTCAATTTCACATTATTCCCAGAAATCCCGGGCAGGATCGAGCACCGGGCGAATAATGCCCGCACGCACCGTAAAGTCACCGAAGCCTTCACCCGCTTCGCGCTCTTTCGCCCAGCGCCCAATCAGTTCATCCAGCGATGCCAGAATTTCCGGCTCGGTGATGTTCTCTTTAAACATCCGGGGAATACGAGTTCCAATACGGTTGCCCCCTAAATGGAGGTTGTAACGTCCGGGCGCTTTCCCCACCAGACCAACTTCCGCCAGCATCGCGCGGCCGCAACCGTTCGGGCAGCCAGTCACACGCATGACAATATTTTCATCACTCAGGCTGTGCTTCGCCATCAGCGTGTCGATGTTGTCGATAAACGTTGGCAGGAAGCGCTCGGCCTCCGCCATCGCCAGCGGACAGGTCGGGAACGACACGCAGGCCATCGAGTTTTCACGCTGCGGAGTGACCGCATTCATTAAGCCACTCTTCTGCGCAATCTTCTCGATCTTCGCCTTTTCACTCTCAGGAACACCTGCAATGATCAGGTTCTGGTTCGCGGTAATACGGAACTCACCTTTGTGGATCTTCGCGATCTCAAGCAGACCGGTTTTCAACGGACGGCCCGGATAATCCAGGATACGGCCGTTTTCAATAAACAGCGTCAGATGCCATTTATTGTCGATCCCTTTCACCCAGCCGATACGATCGCCGCGACCGGTGAACTCGTACGGGCGGATGGGCTCAAACTTGATCCCCGCGCGGCGCTCAACTTCAGCTTTAAAGGTCTCAACGCCTACGCGTTCCAGCGTGTATTTGGTTTTGGCGTTTTTACGATCGGTACGGTTACCCCAGTCACGCTGAGTCGTCACCACCGCTTCCGCGACGGCCAGCGTATGCTCAAGCGGCAGATACCCAAATTCGCTTGCCGTCCGGGCGTAAGTTTTCTTATTGCCATGCTCAATGGACAAACCGCCGCCCACCAGCAGGTTAAAGCCCACCAATTTGCCGTTTTCCGCAATCGCCACGAAGTTCATGTCATTGGCATGCAGATCGATGTCGTTCTGCGGTGGGATCACCACCGTGGTTTTAAACTTACGCGGCAGATAGGTTTGACCGAGGATCGGCTCCTCGTCGGTGGTCGCAACTTTTTCCTGATCAAGCCAGATCTCTGCATAGGCGCGGGTGCGCGGCAGCAGATGTTCGGAGATCTTTTTCGCCCACTCGTAGGCTTCGGCGTGCAGCTCAGATTCATACGGGTTGGAGGTACACAGCACGTTACGGTTCATATCGTTGGCGGTCGCCAGTGCGTCCAGGCCGACGGAGTGCAGCATCTGGTGTACCGGCTTAACGTTCTTCTTCAGAATGCCGTGAAACTGGAAGGTCTGACGGTTGGTCAGACGAATGCTGCCGTAAATAGTGTTGTCATGGGCGAACTTGTCGATCGCCTGCCACTGTTTGGTGGTGATCACTCCACCCGGCAGACGACAGCGCAGCAGCATCGCGTGACGCGGCTCCAGCTTTTGCTCGGCACGTTCGGCGCGGATATCGCGGTCGTCCTGCTGGTACATACCGTGAAAACGGATCAGCAGGAAGTTGTCGCCTTTAAACCCGCCGGTCAGGCCGTCGTTTAAATCTTCGGCAATGGTACCGCGCAGATAGTTGCTTTCCAGCTTCATACGCTCAGCGTCGGACAGTTTGCCTTCGACCACCAATGGTCCTGGATGTTTTTCGCTCATTAGTAGACATCTCGCTGATAACGGCGCTCAATGCGCAGCTCACTTAAAAATTCATCCGCCGCTTCGATATCCATACCACCGAATTCGGCAATCACTTCCAACAACGCCTGCTCAACGTCTTTCGCCATACGATTGGCATCGCCGCAGACATAAATGTGGGCACCGTCGTTAATCCAGCGCCACAGTTCCGCGCCCTGTTGGCGCAGTTTATCTTGTACGTAGACTTTTTCTTTTTGATCGCGGGACCAGGCGAGATCGATACGGCTCAGTACGCCCTCTTTGACGTAACGCTGCCATTCCACCTGATACAGGAAATCTTCGGTAAAGTGCGGGTTACCGAAAAACAGCCAGTTTTTGCCTTCGGCTCCATCAGCCGCACGCTGCTGCATGAAAGCACGGAACGGTGCAATTCCCGTACCCGGGCCAATCATAATCACCGGCGTCTGCGGGTTTGACGGCAGGCGGAAATTGTCGTTGTGTTCAATGAACACGCGGACTTCACCTTCTTCTTCCACGCGGTCGGCGAGGAAACTGGAAGCACCACCAGCACGGGCGCGACCTTCTATTTCATAACGCACCACGCCCACGGTGACGTGCACTTCGCTTTCCACTTCCGCCTGAGAAGAGGCAATGGAGTACAAACGCGGCGTCAACGGACGCAGAAGATCAACTAACGCCTGAGCATCCAGTTGCGCCGGGGAAAAGCGCACCATATCGACGATGGGCGTGGTGGCGGCATAATGCTGCAACTGTGCTTTGTCACCCACTAACGGCAGCAATGTTTCGCTGCGGGTTAAGGTGGCATAGTTCTCCACGATATTGCCGGTATTCACCGTCAGCTCGAAATGCCACTGCAACGCTTCAGCGAGCGACAAGGTTTTGCCTTCAACCGTCACCGGTTCATCACCTTTCAGCCACAGCAGTTCAACCAGCTCTTTGACCAGCGCCGGGTCGTTCTGATACCACACGCCCAGCGCGTCACCCGGCTGATAACGCAGACCGGAATCGCCAAGGTCGATTTCGATATGACGGACGTCTTTTTCCGAATTACGGCCGGTAATTTTCTGATTCACCGCAAGCGACGCCGTCAGCGGCGCTTCTTTGGTGTACGGACTGGTGTGTACTTCATTTACCGCACCGCTCGCGGCAACTTGCACAGACGGTACCGCAGGCGCACGTGCTTTCAGGACATCAACCAAACGGGCACGCCACTGCGCGGCGGCGGCCTGATATTCGACGTCGGCATCTACACGATCGAGCAGACGTTCACCGCCCAGCTCGGCCAGTTTGCTGTCGAAGTCTTTCCCGGCCTGGCAGAAGAATTCATAGGAGGTATCGCCAAGGCCCAGCACCGCAAAGGCGGTATCGGTCAGCTTCGGCGCTTTTTTCGAGAACAGGAATTTATGCAACGCCACGGCTTCTTCCGCCGGTTCACCTTCCCCTTGCGTCGACGCCACCACGATCAGCAGTTTTTCATTGGCGATTTGTTTGAATTTATAGTCGCCAGCGTTGATCAGAGTGACGTTGAGCTTCGCGGCGATCAGCTCATCGCGCAGGGCTTCCGCCACACGACGCGCATTACCGGTTTGCGAGGCGGAGATAAGCGTAATGCCTGGCATTTCAGCGACAGGCGCAAGCGCCGCTGCATTGCTACCAGGCTGCTGATTCAGCACGCCCCAAAAATAGCCAGAAACCCACGCAAGCTGTGCGGGAGTGAAATCGGTCGTGGCTGCCTGAAGGCGTGCCAGTTGCTCCGGGTTTAGCGGTAGCAGAGCGGAAGGTGGGGCCTGTGTCGTCATGCGTTGTCATGTTCCAGTAAGCAAAGCGGATTTCAGCAATAAAACCCAAACTGAAGATAAGGTTAACGGCGGGGATAGTAACAATTAAAGAAGGGATAGAAATAACAAATAACCAAATGGACTAACCTGTTTTAGTTATAGTCATTAACGACAAAAACGATTTAATAACTATATGATATATAAATAGTTATCAAACATTAACAGCGTAAATATGACGTTCTGATGCTTAGCGCCCTTTTAACTAATGATAAAAATTGTGCTTTACGGTACCCTACGGCGGTTTTTCGCATTCTTGAGAGTAAATAATGTCCACCACCTTGTTTAAAGATTTCACCTTCGAAGCCGCTCACCGCCTGCCGCACGTACCGGAAGGGCATAAGTGTGGCCGCCTGCATGGTCACTCATTTATGGTGCGTCTTGAAATTACCGGTGAAGTCGATCCGCATACCGGTTGGATCATGGATTTTGCTGAGTTAAAAGCCGCGTTTAAGCCGACTTACGACAGACTCGATCACTACTATTTGAACGATATTCCTGGCTTAGAAAATCCAACCAGTGAAGTGCTGGCCAAATGGATTTGGGATCAGATTAAACCTGTGGTCCCTCTGCTAAGTGCTGTAATGGTGAAAGAAACCTGCACAGCAGGCTGCGTGTACCGCGGCGAGTGATTGTAGGCTTGCCGGATGACAATGCGTCTTATCCGGCCTGCAACAAGCAACAAACTCTGGCCGGGTAAGCGAAACGCTCCCGGCACAGTTATCAGGCAATATTCAGATATTTATGGGTTTGCATCGACAGACGCCAGTTTCGTGCAATACAGGTATCAATACACAAACGCGTCGCATCTTCTTTCTGGCTGATTGGCTGTAAGGCGATGATTCGTGGTTTGTCGTCGCTCAACGTCGCCAGCAGTTCATCCAGCGCTTCAATATCACGAACGCGACCAACCGGATGTTTGATTTCATTCGCGCGCTCCAGCGCCTGCGACAGCACATCATAGCCACCGCGCATATTTACCTTCGGCGATACGGTCACCCAGGTATTCGGCGTACAGCGTACTTCGTGGGTACCACTGGTCTCAATCTGGCAGCTAAAGCCGTTCTTTTCCAGCAGGTCAGTCAGCGGCATCAGGTCATGAATGCAGGGCTCGCCGCCGGTGATCACCACATGACGGGCGGTATACCCCTGACGCGAAATGACCGCCAGCAGATCCTCACTACTCGCCGCCCCCCATTTGTCGCTTTCTTTGGTCTTGGCCAGGATGCTGTACAGGGAGACTTCCCGATCCTCAAGCTTATCCCAGGTGTGTTTGGTATCGCACCAGGCACAGCCAACCGGGCATCCCTGTAAACGAATAAAAATGGCGGGGACGCCGGTAAAGTAACCCTCACCTTGCAGGGTCTGGAACATCTCGTTAATCGGGTACTGCATAGCGCTCTCAATATGGGGATAAACGATAATTATCGCAGATCCCCGCCAAAGTATCATGCCCCATCGATGCTTTACGAGGCGATCGCCGCGACAAAGCGTGCCGTTATCTGCTGCGGACGCGTGATAGCGCCACCAACCACCACGGTATGGGCACCTAATTCCAGGCATCGTGCGGCACGTTCCGGAGTATCGACGTTTCCTTCTGCCACGACAGGTACGCTGACCGCCGCCAATACCTCACGTAAAAAACCGCAGTCGTTTTCCGCCAGCACATGCCCGGCAGTGTCAGCGGTATAGCCGTAGAGCGTGGTGCCCACGCAGTCAAAACCCAGACGCTCAGCTGTCACCGCCTCGTCTATGGTGGCGATATCCGCCATCAGCAGCACAGACGGGTAGCGAGCGCGGATTTGCATAACTAATTCTTCCAGCGTTTGTCCACCTGGGCGCGGGCGCGCTGTCGCATCCAGAGCAATAATCTCCGGCTCAACGGTCATTAGCTCATCCACTTCCTGGAGCGTGGCCGTGATAAACACATCGCTACCCGGATAATCACGCTTGATAATCCCAATCACCGGCAGGGAGACGCTCTCTTTGATCGCGCGAATATCCACCACGCTGTTCGCACGAATACCTACAGCACCTCCCTGCGCTGCCGCCAGCGCCATACGCGACATAATAAACGGACTGTGCAGGGGCTCATTTTCCAGCGCCTGGCAGGAGACGATTAATTTACCTTTCAGGGAATCCAGTACAGTTTTCATTACGATAAGATCTCTTCGACTTCGTTTTTGATGATGGTGACATGCGGGCCATAAATCACCTGAACCCCGTTGCCGCGAATAATTACGCCACGCGCTCCGGTCGCTTTCAGCGCCGCTTCATCGACCTTGCTACTCTCTTTTACCGTCACGCGCAGACGTGTGGCGCAACAGTCCACCTCTTCCAGATTCTCTTTACCTCCCAGTCCGGCAATCACAGCCGCAGCACGCTCACTTTGCGGCAGGCCGGATTCAGTCGGTGCTGCGTTTTCACGACCAGGCGTCAACCAGTTAAAGCGGTTAATCAAATAGCGGAAGGTGAAGTAGTAAAGGAAGAACCACGGGATCCCCACCATAGGGACGTACATCCAGTTGGTTTTAGCTTCCCCCTGTAGCACACCGAAGAGGAGGAAATCGATAAGCCCACCCGAAAAGGTTTGCCCGATGGTGATATGTAAAATATGCGCCATCATAAACGCCAGACCATCGAAGAAGGCGTGAATGACGTATAACACAGGTGCGACAAACAGGAAGGAGAACTCGATAGGCTCAGTGATCCCCGTCAGGAAAGAGGTCAGGGCCGCAGACAACAGCAGTCCGGCGACAAGCTTTCTGTTCTCTGGTTTGGCAGTATGGTACATCGCAAGACATGCGCCAAGCAGGCCAAACATCATGGTGATAAAGCGCCCGGACATAAAGCGCGAGGTGCCCGCATAGAACTGCTGCGTATTCGGATCGGCAAGTTGCGCGAAGAAAATACGCTGCGTGCCTTCAACCAACTGGCCGTTGACGATTTCACTCCCGCCAAGCGCTGTGGTCCAGAACGGTAAATAAAAGATATGGTGTAACCCTAGTGGGCCAAGCATACGCAGGATGAAGCCGTACAACAGCGTACCCAGATAACCGGTCGCATCCACCAGACCACCCAGTCCAAAAATGAGTTTCTGGAAATGCGGCCAAACCACCGTCATGACCGCACCCACTACAATCGCGGCAAGGGAGCTAATAATCGGCACAAAGCGCGAACCGCTGAAGAAACCAAGGAACTGAGGCAGCGAGACTTTATTGAAACGGCTATGCAGCGCGCAGGTGACAAGCCCAATCACCACCCCACCAAATACGCCTGTTTCCAGCGTCTGAATACCCAGCGTCATCCCCTGGCCTACGGCACCGGGATTCTCGTGCGCCAGCGTTCCGTTGAGTGTCAATAAAGCGTTGATGGTGGCGTTCATCACCAGAAATGCCAGCAATGCAGCAAGCCCGGCGGTGCCTTTGTCCGTTTTCGCCAATCCTACTGCCACACCCACCGCAAAAAGCACCGACAGGTTGGCAAACACAATAGAACCTGCGCTGGTCATGATCGTGAAGATTGCCTGTAACCAGTCAACGTCCAAAAACGGATACGCCGTCAATGTGTTTGGATTCGACAGCGCACCGCCAATCCCTAACAACAGCCCCGCAGCGGGCAGTACCGCAATCGGCAGCATGAACGATTTGCCGAACCGCTGTGCCTTTTCAAACCAAGCGCCCGATGAGGCGCCGCTAAACATTTGCATCATTTTTTCATCTCCCCGATTAATGATGAAAATTTTTACCATATTTACTTTTATAAATGAAAATTATCATCAAAAACCAGGAAGCCGATCATACTTTTTTAAAATGACTGGCATCTCTCCCCTGCTTTCCGCCACACTATCAGCAGAGAAACGCATTAAGGATTTTGCATGTCAGAAAATGAAAACCTGCTGCTGAGATTGCGCCAGGGCGTTGACGGATATAGCCGAACACAGCAGAAGCTGGGAGAGTTTGTGCTTAGTGATCCGGCAAAAGTTGTCTACCTGACGATTACCGAACTGGCGCGTGAAAGCGACACCAGCGAGGCGAGCGTCACACGTCTGTGCCGCACGCTTGGGTGTAAGGGTTATAACGAATTCAAAATGGCGCTGGCACTCGATCTCCAGCAAGGGCTGCCGGTAGAGCACAGCGGGGATGAAATTGACAATGTGGTCAATGAATCCGTGCAAGCGCTGCAGGACACAGCAAAGTTACTCGACAGGACATTACTGGAATCCGCCGCTCTGGCGCTACATCAGGCTCAGTCGGTACAGATTTATGGCGTAGCGGCCAGCGCTATTCTGGGGGAGTATTTACATTACAAACTCCTGCGCCTCGGCAAACCCGCGCAACTGTTCAGCGACATGCACCGCGCAGCCATGAATGCCACTACGCTTAGCAAAAATACGCTCGTGGTAGCGATCTCCAGTTCAGGCTCCACGCGCGATCTGCTGCATGTCGTGAAACTGGCGCGTAAGCAAGGCGTGCGCGTACTGGCGCTGAGTAATACGCCGCGCAGTCCGCTGGCCTCGCTGAGCGATATTCAACTGGTCGCAGCCAAACCAGAAGGTCCGTTGAGTGCTGGTGCGCTAAACGCCAAGGTGGGTGTGATGCTGTTGGTAGAACTTCTCACCACGTCGCTGATTGCGCTGGATGAAAAGTATAGTGATGTGAGCCAGCAAACCGCCAGCGCAACACTTCCTCTACTGCTTTAAAAGCATAAAAAAACCCGCCGCAGCGGGTTTTTACGTTAAGAGTTAAAGAACAGGATTACGCCTGACCTTTGATCTCTTTACGACCGTTGTACGGTGCTTGTTCACCCAGAGCTTCTTCGATACGAATCAGCTGGTTGTACTTAGCAACGCGGTCAGAACGGCTCATAGAACCAGTTTTGATCTGGCCTGCAGCGGTACCAACAGCCAGGTCAGCGATGGTAGCATCTTCAGTTTCGCCAGAACGGTGAGAGATGACAGCGGTGTAGCCAGCATCTTTCGCCATTTTGATCGCAGCCAGAGTTTCGGTCAGAGAACCGATCTGGTTGAATTTGATCAGGATGGAGTTAACGATGCCTTTTTCGATGCCTTCTTTCAGGATCTTGGTGTTGGTTACGAACAGATCGTCACCAACCAGCTGGATTTTGTCGCCCAGTACTTTAGTCTGGTATGCGAAACCGTCCCAGTCAGACTCGTCCAGACCATCTTCGATGGACACGATCGGGTACTGTTTGGTCAGTTCTTCCAGGAAGTGAGTGAATTCTTCGGAGGTGAATGCTTTGTTGCCTTCGCCAGCCAGGACGTATTTACCGTCTTTGTAGAATTCAGAAGCTGCACAGTCCATCGCCAGAGTGATGTCTTTGCCCAGCTCGTAGCCAGCTGCTTTAACCGCTTCAGCGATTACAGCCAGAGCTTCAGCGTTGGAACCCAGGTTCGGCGCGTAGCCGCCTTCGTCACCAACTGCAGTGTTCATACCTTTAGCTTTCAGAACTTTAGCCAGGTTGTGGAACACTTCAGAACCCATACGAACGGCTTCTTTCAGAGTCTTAGCGCCAACCGGCTGAATCATGAATTCCTGGATGTCGACGTTGTTGTCAGCGTGCTCACCACCGTTGATGATGTTCATCATCGGAACCGGCATGGAGTATTTACCCGGAGTACCGTTCAGTTCAGCGATGTGTGCATACAGCGGCAGGCCTTTAGCAGCAGCTGCTGCTTTGGCGTTCGCCAGGGACACAGCCAGGATGGCGTTTGCACCGAAGTTGGATTTGTTTTCAGTACCGTCCAGATCGATCATGATCTTGTCGATGCCAGCCTGATCTTTAGCATCTTTACCCAGCAGAGCCTGAGCAATTGGGCCGTTAACAGCTGCAACAGCTTTCAGTACGCCTTTACCCATGAAACGGGATTTGTCGCCATCGCGCAGTTCCAGTGCTTCGCGGGAACCAGTAGAAGCACCTGACGGAGCTGCTGCCATACCAACGAAACCACCTTCCAGGTGTACTTCGGCTTCAACAGTCGGGTTACCACGGGAGTCGATGATTTCACGACCGATGATTTTAACGATTTTGGACATTAGATTTTCCTCAGTACAAGTTAAACTAAAACTCCAGACAAACAATGCACCCTGATGGGTGCATTGCCGTTCTAACTTATTTACTTCTTACTTCGCCTGACGCTTCTGATGTTCACTGGCGGCTTTCACAAAGCCGGCAAACAGCGGGTGCCCATCACGTGGCGTGGAAGTAAATTCCGGGTGGAACTGACAGGCCACGAACCACGGATGATTCGGTACCTCAATGATCTCGACCAACTGATCATCACCGGAACGGCCTGCAATACGCAGACCCGCAGCTTCAATCTGTTTCAACAGCATATTGTTGACTTCGTAACGGTGGCGGTGGCGTTCAACAATTGTCGGCGCGCCGTACAGTTGACGAACCAGGCTATCGTCGCTCAACTGACACTGCTGCGCACCAAGACGCATAGTGCCGCCCAGATCGCTCTTCTCGGTACGGACTTCGACGTTGCCGTCTTCATCGCGCCATTCGGTAATCAGGGCCACCACCGGGTACTTACAGTCTGGCACAAATTCCGTGGAGTTGGCGTTGTCCATACCCACTACGTTACGTGCAAACTCAATCAACGCAACCTGCATACCCAGGCAAATGCCCAGATAAGGAATATTGTTCTCACGCGCAAAGCGCGCCGTCGCGATTTTACCTTCAACACCACGATAGCCGAAGCCGCCAGGGATCAGGATTGCATCAAGACCTTTCAGGATCTCAACGCCACGCGTTTCGACATCTTGTGAATCGATCAGCTTGATATTGACGGTGACACGATTCTTCAGACCGCCATGCTTCAGCGCTTCGATAACTGATTTATAGGCATCCGGCAGTTCAATGTACTTGCCGACCATACCGATAGTCACTTCGCCTGCCGGATTCGCTTCTTCGTAGATAACCTGTTCCCATTCTGACAGATTAGCTTCCGGACAGTTCAAGCTGAATCGTTTACAAATATAATCGTCAAGGCCCTGAGATTTCAACAGGCCCGGGATTTTATAGATGGAATCGACATCTTTCAGAGAAATCACCGCTTTTTCCGGAACGTTACAGAACAATGCAATTTTTGCACGTTCATTAGCCGGAACTGCGCGATCGGAGCGGCAAATCAGGATATCTGGCTGAATACCGATAGAAAGCAGCTCTTTTACAGAGTGCTGAGTCGGTTTAGTTTTGACTTCACCTGCCGCTGCCATGTACGGAACCAGCGTCAGATGCATAAACAGCGTGTGCTCGCGACCAATTTCTACGGCCATCTGGCGAATCGCTTCAAGGAACGGCAGAGATTCGATATCCCCAACGGTTCCGCCGATTTCAACCAGAACAACATCATGACCTTCACCGCCTTCCAGAACACGCTCTTTAATGGCATTCGTGATGTGCGGGATAACCTGAACGGTCGCGCCCAGGTAGTCGCCACGGCGTTCTTTACGCAGAACGTCGGAGTAGATACGACCCGTAGTGAAGTTGTTGCGGCGGCTCATTTTGGTACGAATGAAGCGCTCATAGTGACCCAGGTCCAGGTCGGTTTCAGCGCCGTCTTCGGTAACGAACACTTCCCCGTGTTGGATTGGGCTCATAGTACCTGGATCGACGTTGATGTACGGATCCAGTTTCATCATGGTTACATTGAGGCCACGGGCTTCAAGAATGGCTGCCAGGGAGGCTGCGGCAATGCCTTTTCCCAGAGAGGATACGACCCCGCCGGTCACAAAAATATAGTTCGTTGTCATGCTGGACCTGAGAAGTTAGGGTGAAACGATGGAATTACCAAGACGGGAAAGTAGTATACCCGAACATGACGAGCGCCACAAACTTTCATTATTCCTCCTCTTCACCAGGCTCACATTAACATCGGGAGTGAGAAAATAGCCCCTTTGGGGTAAATGTTTTTGACGTAAATCAAGCGCTTGTTATTTAAAAAATCACACAAATCGCCCTTGACCGACGAAATCCCTTAGAGATCAATTTCCTGCCGTTTTACCTGTTGCCAGACTTCTTCCATAGTTTCCAGATCAACACCAGTCATTTCCAGACCTCGAGCCGCCACAATTCGCTCAACCTCACGAAAACGTCGCTCAAATTTCTCGTTCGCTTTTTGCAAAGCAGTCTCTGCTTTAGTGCCTAAATGCCGGGCCATATTGACCGTGGCAAACAGCAGATCGCCCATTTCCTCCTCCAGTTTAGCCTGGTCGACAACAGCCTGCTTCGCCTCAAACATGACTTCGTCGATCTCTTCGTAAACCTTGTCGACAACCGGTCCTAATGTTTTCCAGTCGAAGCCAACATTTGAGCAGCGTTTCTGGATTTTTTGGGCGCGCATTAATGCCGGTAAACTACGGGGAATATCGTCGAGCGCGGAATGCTGTGCCTTCTCAGCACGTTCTTCGGTTTTGATTTGCTCCCAACGGGTAAGCACCTCGGTGCTGTTACTGGCAGAAACGTCAGCAAAAACATGCGGGTGGCGGCGTTCAAGCTTATCGCTTATCGCAGCGCAAATATCATCAAAGTTGAAGCGCCCTTCTTCCTGAGCCATCTGGGCGTAAAACACCACCTGGAACAGCAGATCCCCCAACTCTCCACGCAGGTCGTCGAAGTCTTCTCGCGCAATCGCGTCCAGCACTTCATAAGTCTCTTCGAGGGTGTAAGGAGCAATAGTGGCGAATGTCTGCTCTTTGTCCCACGGACAACCGTTCTCCGGGTCGCGCAGGCGCTGCATAATACCGAGCAGTCGGTTGATTTGATTCATTGGAATATCCTGAAATTTCAATACGGTAGGCCGGATAAGGCAACATCCGGCAACATAGCAATGCCTGATGGCAACGCTAACGCGTCTTATCAGGCCTACAAGGTTATCCGGCCTACATTATGATTAATTACCGTGCAGACGACGTGCGTCGATCACATCCGGTACCTGGTTCAGCTTGCCGAGCACGCGCCCGAGCACCTGCAGGTTGTAGATTTCGATGGTCATATCAATGGTGGCAAGCTGTTGTTTGGTATCACTCCGGCTGGCAACGCCCAGCACGTTTACCTTCTCGTTGGCGAGAATCGTGGTGATATCACGTAACAAGCCACTGCGATCGTTGGCCTGGACGCGAACCACCAGCGAATACCCTGCAGAGTAACTTTCGCCCCAGACCGCATCAACAATACGTTCCGGCGCATGGGAGCGCAGCTCAGTCAGCTGTTCACAATCCGCCCGGTGCACGGAAATACCGCGTCCCTGGGTAATAAACCCGACAATCTCATCGCCTGGAATCGGCTGGCAGCAGCGAGCGATGTGGTGCATCAGGTTACCTACCCCTTCCACCACGACACGACCGTCGTCTTTACGGCGACTCTGCGGTGCGTGCGTTTTCTGCTGAAGCTGTTTCAGCGCGGCGGCATCCTGTTCGGCAGCGCTTGGCTTATTAAACTGCGCCTGCAGGAAATTCACCATCTGGTTGAGGCGGATGTCTCCTCCGCCAATCGCCGCCAGCAGTTCATCCAGCTCATTGAAACTGTAGCGCGGCAGCAGATGTTTTTCCGCTTCTTTCAGGCTGATGCCTAAATGCGCCAGCTCATCGTCGAGAATCTGGCGACCTGCAAGAATGTTCTTATCACGGTCCTGTTTACGGAACCAGGCGTGGATCTTCGAACGCCCACGACTGGTGGTTACGTAGCCAAGGTTAGGGTTCAACCAGTCGCGGCTTGGGTTTGGCTGTTTCTGGGTGATAATTTCAATTTGATCGCCCATCTGCAGTTGGTAGGTAAACGGTACGATGCGTCCACCAATTTTCGCGCCAATGCAACGATGCCCCACATCACTATGAATGTGGTAAGCAAAATCGAGCGGCGTGGAGCCTGCAGGCAGATCCACAACATCGCCTTTCGGCGTAAAGACATACACGCGGTCATCAAAGACCTGGCTACGAACTTCATCCAGCATTTCACCGGAATCTGCCATCTCTTCCTGCCAGGCGATCAGCTTACGCAGCCATGCAATGCGATCTTCATGACCAGAGCGCGCCGCGCCTGAAGCGGTGCCCTCTTTGTACTTCCAGTGCGCCGCGACGCCCAGTTCGGCATCTTCGTGCATCTGTTTAGTACGGATCTGAATTTCAATGGTTTTCCCGCCCGGCCCCAGCACAACCGTATGGATTGACTGGTAGCCGTTGGGTTTCGGGTTCGCGACGTAGTCATCAAACTCATCCGGCAGATGGCGATAGTGAGTATGTACTATCCCGAGCGCGGCATAGCAGTCCTGTAAACGCTCTGCCACGATACGCACTGCGCGCACATCGAACAGTTCATCGAAGGCCAACTGCTTTTTCTGCATTTTGCGCCAGATGCTGTAGATATGCTTCGGACGCCCGTACACTTCAGCTTTGACGCCTTCCGTTTTCATCTCTGAGCGCAAATGACCAACGAACTCATCAATGTAATGCTCCCTGTCGATACGACGTTCATGCAGCAGCTTGGCAATGCGTTTGTATTCAGCCGGGTGCAGATAACGGAAGCAATAATCTTCCAGCTCCCATTTTAATTGCCCGATTCCCAAACGGTTGGCCAGCGGTGCATAGATATTGGTGCACTCTTTTGCCGCCAGAACGCGTTCATCTTCCGGCGCGTCTTTCACTTCACGCAGATGGGCAATCCGCTCTGCCAGCTTGATGACCACACAGCGGAAGTCATCTACCATTGCCAGCAGCATGCGGCGGACGTTATCGACCTGCTCGGAAGAAACTGAATCGGTATGCGTGGCTTTAAGCTGGCGTATCGCCGCCATATCACGCACGCCGTGGATAAGATGAACAATGGATTTGCCCACGCTCTCGCGCAGGATGTCTTCACTTACCACGTTGGCATCAGCCAGAGGGAACAGCATTGCTGCACGCAGCGTGTCGATATCCATGCTCAACATGGAGAGAATTTCTACCATCTCCACGCCACGCCACAGCAGCAGATCCGCATCCGGATGCCCCTGTGTCTGCTGGAGGCAGTACGCCCAGGTTTCGGCTAAGCGTTCACACGACTGCTGGCTGGAGATCCCCAGACTCGCGATCCATTTCTTGGGATCAAACTCACCAGCTTTATTTAAATGTGCACTTCTTACCGCAACCATCGTCCTCTCCTTAAGGGGCATGGCCTGTCGAAGTCGACAAGCCGAACCCATTGTCTTTCACACAGCATTACAAGGCGAAATCCAATGGGTATTAAGTTCATTACAAACGCTCAAACAGGACCATTGATTCCAGGTGTCCAGTGTGCGGGAACATATCGAGCATCGCCAGCCGCCGGATGGCATATCCCGCATTGAGCAAAGCATCGCTGTCACGAGCCAGCGTTGCCGGGTTACAGGATACATAAACAACGCGTATAGGTTCTAATTTTATAATATGTTGCATCACACCAGCAGCCCCCGCACGCGCAGGATCGAGCAAAACTTTGTCGAATCCGTTTTTCGCCCACGGCTGCCGGGTAACATCTTCCTCAAGGTTCTCATGAAAGAATGTCACATTGTGTAATCCGTTATTCAGTGCATTTTCCCGACCTTTTTCAACCAGCGCCGGAACACCTTCCACGCCAACCACGCTTGCTGCTCGAGTTGCCAGCGGCAGGGTAAAATTACCCATTCCACAGAACAGATCGAGTACGCGATCTTCAGGTTGCACATCGAGCCATTCCAGCGCACGGGCCACCATTTGTTGGTTTACCCCTTCGTTAACCTGAATAAAATCGCGCGGGCTGAAGGTTAACCGTAGTCCATTTGAGTCATACCAGGGCGATTCTTCTGATATTGATTCCAGTATCTCGCTTTGCGGGGCCAGAAACAAAGACAGCCCCTGAGAATGCGAAAAGCATTCCAGTTTTTCTTTATCCGCTGCACTTAATGGCGCCGTGTGGCGCAAAATCATCAGGGTTCCGCTCCCTGCCTGCACCAGTTCAACATGTCCAAGGTGGCGTAACCCTTGAAGACTTTCCAGACACGCCCTGAGATGGGGCAATAACGCTTCAAGCTGGGGCACCAAAACAGGGCATTGTTTGACATCGATAATGTCGCTGGAGCCTGATTTGCGAAACCCCATCTGCAATTTGTGTTCTTTTGGCCGATAGTTCAGGCTCAATCGGGCACGACGACGATAGCCCCACGGCGTATCAGCTATAACATCCGACACGTCACATTTCATTAAACGCGACAACGCCGCGCTTTTACTACGCTGCTGTAACGAGATGCTGGCATGCTGCTGCTGGCAACCGCCGCATACGCCAAAATGCGGGCAACGTGGCACTTCACGCTCAGGGCTGTTGTTCAAACGTCGTTTTACTTGCGCGCGGGCGAACTGTTTTTTATCTTCGGTAATCACCACCTCGGCGCTTTCCTGGGGTAGCAATTCCGGTATAAACAACGCTTTTCCGTTATGGCGAGCGACGCCCTGACCAAAAGGATCGAGGTCATTGACGGTAACGGTTATGATCTGACGCGTCGTCACGCGTCGTTTTGCAGAGTAGAATTGCGCCATCGACGAGATATTTCTCTATTTAACAGTGTGACCCTAATTGTCCCATAACGGAACTCCATGACCAACTACAGCCTGCGCGCACGCATGATGATTCTGATCCTGGCCCCGACCGTCCTGATAGGTTTGTTGCTCAGTATCTTTTTTGTTGTGCATCGCTATAACGACTTGCAGCGTCAACTGGAAGATGCTGGTGCCAGCATCATAGAACCACTCGCGGTCTCCAGCGAATATGGCATGAACCTGCAAAACAGGGAATCCATCGGCCAGCTTATCAGCGTGCTGCATCGTCGCCATTCCGATATTGTGCGGGCAATTTCTGTTTATGACGAAAATAACCGACTGTTCGTCACCTCTAATTTTCATCTCGATCCGTCTGAAATGCAGTTGGCGACAGGTTCACCGTTTCCCCGTAAGCTAAGCGTCACCCGGCACGGGGATATCATGATCCTGCGTACCCCGATTATATCGGAAAGCTATTCACCAGATGAGTCCGCCGTAAGCGATGCGAAAAACACCAAAAATATGCTGGGGTATGTGGCGCTTGAGCTGGATCTTAAGTCCGTGCGATTGCAGCAGTACAAAGAGATCTTTATCTCCAGCGTAATGATGCTGTTTTGTATTGGTATTGCGTTAATTTTTGGCTGGCGTCTGATGCGAGACGTAACCGGCCCGATTCGCAATATGGTGAATACCGTTGACCGAATTCGTAGAGGACAGCTCGACAGCCGCGTGGAAGGTTTCATGCTGGGCGAGCTGGATATGCTCAAAAATGGTATCAACTCGATGGCGATGTCACTTGCGGCTTACCATGAAGAGATGCAGCACAACATCGATCAGGCCACCTCTGACCTGCGTGAAACGCTGGAGCAGATGGAAATCCAGAACGTCGAACTGGATCTGGCGAAGAAACGCGCCCAGGAAGCGGCGCGTATTAAGTCTGAGTTTCTGGCTAACATGTCGCACGAACTGCGAACACCGCTGAATGGCGTGATTGGCTTCACCCGTCTTACGCTAAAAACCGAGCTCAACACCACGCAGCGCGATCACCTGAATACCATTGAACGCTCGGCTAACAATCTGCTGGCTATCATCAATGATGTACTCGACTTCTCCAAACTTGAGGCGGGCAAGCTGATTCTGGAAAGCATTCCCTTCCCGCTGCGCAGCACGCTGGATGACGTCGTTACGCTGTTAGCGCATTCATCCCATGATAAAGGGCTTGAGCTGACGCTAAATATTAAGAATGACGTGCCGGACAACGTCATCGGCGATCCGCTGCGCTTACAGCAGGTAATCACTAATCTGGTTGGCAATGCCATCAAATTTACCGAAGGCGGCAATATCGACATTCTGGTCGAGAAGCGCGCCCTTAGTAACACGAAAGTGCAGATTGAAGTACAAATCCGCGATACCGGAATTGGTATTCCTGAGCGCGATCAGTCACGCTTGTTCCAGGCCTTCCGCCAGGCGGATGCCAGTATTTCCCGCCGCCACGGCGGTACCGGGCTGGGCCTGGTCATTACGCAAAAACTGGTCAACGAAATGGGCGGGGATATCTCCTTCCATAGTCAACCGAACCGGGGTTCCACGTTCTGGTTCCATATCAGCCTCGATCTTAACCCTAACGTTCTCGTTGACCGCTCAACCACGCTCTGCCTGGCCGGTAAACGACTGGCCTACGTCGAACCGAACGCCACTGCCGCACAGTGCACATTAGATATCTTGAGCGAAACGCCGTTGGAGGTGATTTACAGCCCTTCATTCTCCGGGCTGCCGAAGGATCACTACGATATTCTGCTGCTCGGCATTCCGGTTACTTTACGCGAACCGCTCACCATGCAGCATGAGCGGCTGGCAAACGCTGCGGCGATGACCGACTTTTTGTTACTGGCCCTGCCTTGCCATGCGCAGATTAACGCCGAGAAGTTAAAACAGGGCGGCGCGGCGGCATGTCTGTTGAAACCTCTCACCTCAACTCGCTTACTGCCTGCGCTGACAGAGTATTGTCAGGTGAATCACAGCGCGGATCCGCTGCTGTTAGACGATAGCAAAATTGCGATGACCGTTATGGCGGTAGACGACAACCCTGCGAACCTCAAGCTGATTGGCGCACTGTTGGAAGATAAGGTGCAGCACGTCGTGCTCTGCGACAGTGGGCATCAAGCGGTGGATCGCGCCAGACAAATGCAATTTGATCTGATCCTGATGGATATTCAGATGCCAGACATGGACGGCATTCGCGCTTGTGAACTAATCCACCAGCTTCCTCATCAACAGCAGACACCGGTCATTGCGGTCACCGCACACGCCATGGCCGGGCAGAAAGAGAAGTTGCTCAGCGCCGGGATGAACGATTACCTGGCGAAGCCTATCGAAGAAGATAAGCTGCATAATCTGCTGTTACGCTACAAACCTGGCGCAAGCACAGCGCTTAGGGCGATCGCCGTTGAACCTGTTGAGCCGGTAGTCAATCCGAATACCACACTCGACTGGCAGTTAGCATTAAGACAAGCCGCAGGTAAAAACGATCTGGCGCGGGATATGCTGCAAATGCTGCTCGATTTTCTGCCCGAAGTACGTAACAAAATTGAAGAACAGCTGGTCGGTGAAAACCCTGAAGGTCTGGTGGATATGATCCACAAGCTGCACGGCAGCTGCGGTTATAGCGGCGTTCCCCGCATGAAAAACCTGTGTCAGCTTATTGAGCAGCAATTACGTAGCGGGACCAAGGAAGAAGAGCTGGAGCCTGAGTTTTTAGAGCTTCTGGATGAAATGGACAACGTTGCGCGCGAAGCGAAGAAGTTGTTGGGGTAATATTCGCAGGAAGGCGGCGTGACCGCCTTATCCAACCTACAACTCAGCGTAATTGCTGCCCGGCTTTAAGCGTTGCGGCCACGTTTCTCGCCGTCATTCGTACGTTGTCGCTCGCGTTCTTTAGCGCCTCATCCAAGGTACAGATGGTATAGATGACGCTGAAAACCGCATCCAGCCCATGCTCGTGGACCACACCGACATCCGCCGTCAGGCTACCGGCAATGCCGATAACCGGTTTGTTGTAACGCTTTGCGACCTTCGCCACGCCAACCGGAACCTTACCGTGAATGGTCTGACTATCAATGCGCCCTTCACCCGTGACCACTAAATCCGCATCCGCAACGCAGGCGTCAAGGTGCAACGCATCCGTTACTATCTCAATACCGCAGCGCAACTGTGCGCCGCAAAACGCATATAGCGCCGCCCCCATACCACCAGCGGCGCCACCGCCGGCCAGATCCAGCACGTTGACGTCCAGATCGCGGGCAATGAGTTGCGCATAGTGCGTGAGTGCCCGATCCAGGCGGGTAATCATCTCCGGCGTCGCCCCTTTTTGCGGGCCAAAAACCGCAGAAGCGCCCTCTTCACCGGTCAACGGATTAGTCACGTCGCAAGCTACTTCAATACGACACGCAGCAAGTCGCTGGTCTAACTGAGAAATATCAATCCGAGCGAGCGATTCGAGGCCAGCCCCGCCATGGGCAATATCGTTATTTTGCGTATCCAGCAATTTTGCTCCCAGCGCTTGCACCATCCCGGCACCGCCATCATTGGTGGCGCTTCCGCCAATTCCAATGATGATATGCTCAACGCCAGCGTCCAACGCATGACGGATTAACTCCCCGGTTCCCCAGGATGTCGTTTTCAGCGGATCGCGTAACCCCGCAGGAACCTGTTCCAGTCCGCTGGCAGCCGCCATTTCGATAAACGCCGAGCGCTCATCACCGGATAAACCATAAAATGCCTGAATTGTGTTGCCCAAAGGGCCGGTAACATCAACATGCACAAGGTGACCTTGCGTTGCGGCAACCATCGCTTCGACCGTTCCTTCACCGCCATCTGCAACCGGAATCTTCACGTAATCCGCATCAGGCCAGATCTCACGAAACCCCTGCTCAATAGCCGTTGCCACTTCAAGCGCACTCAAACTTTCCTTATAGGAATCCGGTGCGATTACTATTTTCATAAAGCATCCTTACGCATGTTGACTGTGTTAAGCATATACCAGGATAAAAACCGCCCCTTAATGGGAGCGGTCCCAGCTCGCTTAGCGTACCATGCACGGACGCTTATTATCAAACGTCCAGTTCGGGATCAGATACTGCATTCCCATCGCATCATCACGCGCCCCCAATCCATGTTGCTGGTACAGCTCATGCGCTTTCATGACCTGATCCATATCCAGCTCCACGCCCAGACCCGGTTTTGCCGGAACCTGCACCATGCCGCCTTTGATTTCAAATGGCTCTTTGGTCAGGCGTTGATTGCCTTCCTGCCAGATCCAGTGGGTGTCAATCGCGGTAATTTTGCCCGGAGCCGCTGCCGCGACATGCGTAAACATCGCCAGCGAAATATCAAAGTGGTTGTTAGAGTGCGATCCCCAGGTCAACCCAAACTCATGGCACATTTGCGCCACGCGGACAGAACCCTGCATGGTCCAGAAGTGTGGGTCCGCCAGTGGGATATCCACGGACTGCAACGACAGCGTATGCCCCATCTGACGCCAGTCGGTGGCGATCATGTTGGTGGCGGTCGGCAGACCGGTGGCGCGGCGGAATTCCGCCATCACTTCACGACCAGAGAAGCCCTGCTCGGCGCCACACGGATCTTCCGCATAGGCCAGAGAACCCTTCAGATATTTGCCGATCTTAATCGCTTCGTTTAGGGACCACGCGCCGTTCGGATCCAGCGTGACGCGGGCCTGCGGGAAACGCTTCGCCAGCGCAACGATAGATTCCGCTTCCTCTTCCCCGGCCAGCACGCCGCCTTTCAGTTTAAAGTCGTTGAAACCATACTTCTCATACGCAGCTTCCGCCAGGCGCACTACCGCATCCGGGGTCATCGCCTCTTCATGACGCAGACGATACCAGTCGCACTTCTCATCCGGCTGACTCTGGTACGGCAGCGGCGTTGCCTTACGGTTACCGACAAAGAACAGGTAACCCAACATTTCAACTTCGCTACGCTGCTGTCCATCACCCAGCAGAGAGGCGACGTTTACGCCCAGATGCTGACCTAACAGATCCAACATGGCCGCTTCGATCCCAGTAACCACATGAATAGTGGTACGTAAATCAAACGTCTGCAAACCGCGACCGCCCGCATCACGATCGGCAAAAGTATTGCGTACCGCATTCAGCACGTTTTTGTATTCACCTAACGTTTTGCCTACCACCAGCGGGATCGCATCTTCCAGCGTTTTGCGGATTTTTTCTCCGCCGGGAATTTCACCCACGCCGGTATGACCGGAGTTATCTTTAATAATCACAATATTGCGCGTGAAGAATGGAGCATGTGCGCCGCTCAGGTTCATCAGCATACTGTCATGACCCGCAACCGGAATAACCTGCATAGAGGTAACCAATGGGGTAGAAAATTGTGCGCTCATAATTAAGTCCTTATTCAAAATTAGTGGCGGCCGAAAACGGGACGTTTACGGTCAAAAGTCCATCCGGGGATCAGATACTGCATTGGGCCTGCGTCATTACGCGCGCCGCCGGGCAGTCTCTTGTAGGCTTCATGAGCCTTGTTAACCTGATCCCAGTCCAGCTCTACGCCCAGTCCAGGCGCGTCAGGAACAGCAATTTTCCCGTTCTTAATCTCCAGCGGATTTTTGGTCAGACGGCAATCGCCCTCCTGCCAGATCCAGTGGGTGTCGATAGCCGTCGGGTTGCCCGGCGCAGCGGCGCCAACGTGGGTGAACATCGCCAGCGAAATATCAAAATGATTGTTAGAATGGCAGCCCCAGGTCAGGCCCCAGTCATCGCATAACTGTGCCACGCGTACCGCGCCGGAAAGGGTCCAGAAGTGCGGATCGGCCAGCGGAATATCTACTGAGTTCAGCATCACCGCATGGCCCATTTCACGCCAGTTGGTGGCTATCATGTTGGTTGCTACCGGTAGACCGGTTGCACGGCGGAACTCGGCCATCACTTCGCGGCCAGAAAAACCCTGTTCAGCGCCGCATGGATCTTCGGCGTAGGTCAGAACATCGTTCAGCCCTTTACACAGGGAGATGGCTTCATCCAGCAACCAGGCACCGTTGGGATCAACCGTAATACGCGCATCCGGGAAGCATTTTTTCAGCGCACGAGCGGTGTCGATTTCCTGCTCGCCAGGCAGTACACCACCTTTGAGTTTGAAATCTTTAAAGCCGTAGCGATCCTGCGAAGCCTGAGCCAGACGTACCACCGCCTCACTGTTCATCGCTTGCTGGTGACGCAGGTGATACCACTCATGGTTTCCCGGCGTGCTTTCCAGATACGGTAAATCGGTCTTTGTGCGATCGCCCACGTAGAACAGATAGCCGAGTACGGTGACCGCATCACGCTGCTTGCCCGGCCCTAACAGTTCACAAACCGGCACGTTCAGCGCCTTGCCCAGCAGGTCGAGCAGCGCCGCTTCCAGCGCCGCCACCGCGTTTACCCGTAGCTCAAACGTCCAGGCGCCTTTGCCGAAGGTGTCAAAATCAGCGGCCTGGTTGCCTTTATGCACCTGCTGTACCACCTTATTCAGGCGCGCAACCTCCTGACCCAATACCATCGGGATAGCGTCAACCAGCGTCTGATAAATCACTTCGCCGCCCGGCGCTTCACCGACGCCGGTATTGCCGGCGTTATCGGTAAGAACCACAATATTGCGGGTGAAATATGCATTGTGCGCACCGCCAATATTGAGCAGCATGCTGTCATGACCGGCCACCGGGATGACCTTCATATCGGTAATAACGGGACTCGATTGTGTTGTCATCATCATTGTCCTGCGACAGGTTTCAGTTCGATACGTTTAATATCACCCACCAGTACCAGATAGCTCACCACCGCAATCAACGCATGCACCCCGACGTAAATCAACGCGCCGTTAAACGAGCCGGTGGTCCCTACGATGTAGCCGATAGCAATTGGCGTGACGATACCGGAGATATTGCCAAACATGTTGAACAAACCGCCGCTCAGACCGCTGATCTCTTTAGGTGCAGTATCAGCCATCACCGCCCATCCCAACGCACCGATACCTTTGCCGAAGAAGGCCAGCGCCATAAAGCCGATGATCATCCACTCCACGTTGACGTAGTTACAGAACACCATCACCATCGACAGCAGCATGCCGAGTACGATTGGCGTTTTACGGGCGATATTTAGCGAACCGGTACGGCGCATCAGCCAGTCGGAAATAATGCCGCCGAGCACGCCGCCGGCGAATCCGCAAATGGCCGGGACCGAAGCGACAAAACCAGCTTTCAAAATCGACATACCGCGAGCCTGCACCAGATAAACCGGGAACCAGGTGATAAAGAAGTAGGTCAGCGCGTTAATGCAGTATTGCCCGATGTAAATACCGATCATCATCCGTGAGCCCAGCAGCTGTTTGATTTGCCCCCACTTCACGCTGAACGGCACTTTAGCTTTGGCGGCCGCCTGATCCATATTGATCAGCGCCCCGCCTTCAGCAATGTACTCCAGCTCTTTTTGGTTTACGCCCGGGTGCTGGTTTGGTTCATGAATCACCTTCAGCCAGATAAAGCTGATAACAATCCCGAGGCCGCCCATAAAGAAGAACACATGCGACCAGCCCACTTCGTGGGTCAGCCACCCCATGATTGGCGCAAAAATAACGGTGGCAAAGTACTGCGCAGAGTTAAAGATTGCGACCGCCGTGCCCCTCTCCTGTGCCGGGAACCATGCCGCAACTATACGACTATTGCCGGGGAAGGAAGGTGCTTCAGCTAAACCGACAAGGAATCGCAACGTAAACAGCGCAACGATAATGCCGAAGCCGCTAAAGATATCGACGAAGCCCTGCAGCAGGGTAAACATGGACCAGATAAAGATGGACCAGAAATAAACACGTTTTGAACCGAAGCGGTCAAGCAACCAGCCGCCAGGGATCTGGCCGATAACATAGGCCCATGAGAAAGCGGAGAATACATAACCCATCCCTACCGCATCCAGACCAATGTCTTTGGCCATCTCCGAACCGGCAATGGATAAGGTGGCGCGATCGCCGTAGTTGAAGGATGTGACGATAAACAACATCACCACTATCCAGTAGCGAGCGTTAGTGCGTTTTTCAGCGCTGCTCGCCGCCTGACTTAATGAACTCATTGTTGCACTCCTGAATCTTGGCTTTCGCCAGTTCATTCTGTACAGCACCTGTAGGGTGATCAGAATGAGAGGTTAGTGTGTGGCAGTTTTGGTACAGCTCAGGGCCGTTTTATTCTGACTCGCTGCCTTTTCGGGAACTGACGGGAAAAGTATATGAAGGAGTGGCTCTTACCCTCACCGTGCATGAACACAACATTCGGGAGGCAGTAAGAAGTTGTTTGGGGCATAAGCCCAAAGCAGTGGAAGTTAGTTCACGTAATTGGGGTTTTATTGCCGGGTGGCGGCTTCGCCTGACCCGGCCTACGGTTCAAATGGGGGTTGTATGCCCGTACGGGCGAGAGATTATTTGAGCAAGGTTCCCCAGTTTTCTACCCAAGGGTTGGATTCGCTTTCCGGTTCAGGATGTTCGCTGGCGTCAATCAGCAACATTTCACCCACGCGCTGTGCGCTTTGCTCCTGCAACAGCGCATCAAACTGTTTGCCACCATTGCAGAAATTAACGTAGCTGCTGTCGCCCAGCGCAATGACTCCGTAATGCAGATTTGGCTGGAAACCGAGATTATCTTTGATCCCCTGAAACAGCGGCACAATGCTATCGGGCAGATCGCCCTGCCCGGTCGTTGAGGTCACCACCAGCACATATTTATCCTGATATACCTGCCAGTCGCTAAGCTCAGGATCTTCAAACACCGTGGCTTTATGACCCTGTGCCGTCAAAATGGCCTCGGCCTCTTCGGCAACCAGCAGCGCGTTTCCGTACATTGTGCCGACAAAAATTCCAATTTCCGCCATAACCGTAATCTCCTGGGACTTAAGAATCTATCTGCTCATCCTGACCTGACCGCTCGACGAACTCAACCCTTTCATTCTCAGGGAGAAGTCCACGCCAGCCAAATTGTGACAATGCCTGCATCCAGACGTCATCCAGCCCGGCGCGAATAACCAGAGGCTCACCGGTGAATGGATGCGTCAGCGCAAGCTGGCTGGCATGCAGCATTAATCGCTGACAACCGAAATGCTCTGCGGCGCTGCGGTTTTGCCGTAAATCACCGTGCTTGCTGTCGCCAATTATCGGATGGCGTAAGTGGGCCAGATGGCGCCTGAGCTGGTGCTTGCGACCGGTTTTAGGATCCAGCTCCACCAGTCCATAACGGGTGGTCGGATAACGCCCGGTCGCTACCGGCATTTCTACCGTTGCCAGGCCGCGATAATGGGTGACGGCAGGCTGCGGGCCTTTATCATCGCGGGCAAACTTATCGGCAATCTTATCCAGCTCTTCGACCAACGGGTAATCCAGCACGGCATCATCCATCAGCCAGCCACGCACAATCGCATGATAGCGTTTCTGAATTTGATGATGTTCAAACTGCTGAGACAACAAACGCCCGGCTTCGCTGGACAGTCCCATCAGCAGCACACCGGAGGTTGGTCTGTCGAGTCGATGGGCGGTAAAAACGTGCTGACCAATTTGGTCTCGCACCGTTTGCATCACCACCACTTTCTCATCCCGGTCGAGCCAACTGCGGTGAACCAACCAGCCCGAAGGTTTATTGACTGCAACCAGCCATTCGTCCTGATAAAGAATTTCCAGCATCAGGCGTTATCACTGGTAAACAGCGCATCCAGCTCCTGCAATGCCGCCAGGAGAATGTCGCGTTGCGGATGATCGGCTGCCAGCGCCATTTCGTAATACGGTGCAACGGCAAAAGCCTGCGGAAGCGGCTGCGCGTTATCGAGTAGCGTATGCATGCGGGGAATCAACACCCACTGCAGCCACTCAACCGGCTCCATGGTATCCATACAAAAAGGCTGCGTACTGGTAAACAGATGCTCTGCTGGCTCATCCATCCGCCAGTGATTATGTTCACGCAGTAGCGCTTCAAGTGCGTGTAACTGCTGGCGCACACGGTCATGAGTCGTCATGAAATAAACCTCAATGATGAAAAATCTGGCGCGAAGAATAGCACTAGTGGAGGGAAATAAAAAAAGGGAGCACTGTAAAAAAACAGTGCTCCCGGTTCGTTTCGCAGCATTCCAGCTACTTTTAGTGCTCCCTGCTCATCCGTGACAACTTTTCCTGTGGTCTTGCGACCTTGTTCATCCTGAACTTTTGCATCCTGCTCACATCACCCCGATGTGAAAACTTCATCCTGAAGTATCCTGGCCATCCTGACCCGCCGAACATCCTGACCGGCTCTCATTCTCCGTCCTGGAGGTGTCCTTTAACGCATCCAGCGTCTTCCTCTTTGCTTCGTCCTGAAGCCTGTCCTTGCAACACCGTCCTGGTGTATCCAGGTGAAGAGCCATCATCCTGATGTTCTCTTCGTTGTGCGACTCCTTGTCGACAGATATAGAATCGCCTGTTTCGCTTTGTCTTACAAGATGCTTACAGGCTTACCCTTACGATTATTTTCGTATGAAAGTTGACAATAAAAGACTAACCAATTGAATAATAATAAATTATTATTTTATTAATTCATTAAGTCTTTACTTATCACCTGGCAATGTCCTACAGGGTTTGTAAGAGATCTCTCACAAGATTCAGGGCAAACAGGATTACAGAACTGGCTTAAGTTGAGTGAGGAATTCCGCAAGTGAGGCCGCCAGCACCGTTCGTTTACGGGTTCCCAGCGTTTCTTTGCACACTTCACCGGACAGATTGCACACCGAAATGACGTCAAGCTCATTATCTTGTGTGGCAATAAAAAGCGTAGGCGAAAGCTTAAGTCGCTTTTGCGTAACCAAGTGACCAATCAGGTTTTCCTGAACGCGCCTGAAGTCATCTTCACTCCAGGTCTGCAGCAGCGTCAGCTTTTCATCCGCAAACTGCGCGTGCATATCCCCGGCAAACTGGGTGGTGTAAAAAGCGTGAGCGGCAGGTTGTACCACAATATCAAAGGCCCGTTCAACCGCATTGAGGTTTTTTTCGCCGACAAAAGGTTGAGGCTGCCAAAATACCGCATCGTCTGTGGAAGAAATGATGCACGGAGAAGGTACGCCATACAGCTCTTCACTGAGTGGCCAACTGTTGTTTTTTTCATGCCATGCGTCGCAATAACGCGTCGTAAAGGCTACCAACGCCTGCGCTGTCAATTCGTCCACTGATTTCTCTCTTCACAAAAGCCAGGATACACTTGTCGCATAGTGTATCTGGTTTATGACGGTGAAACATGTCCTCTTATGAAAATCATCAGGCGCTTGACGGCCTGACTCTAGGTAAATCAACGGATTACCGAGACAATTACGATGCAAGTCTGTTGCAGGGCGTTCCGCGCAGCCTAAACCGCGATCCGCTGGATTTAAAGGCCGATACCCTGCCTTTTCACGGTGCAGATATCTGGACGCTGTATGAACTGTCGTGGCTGAATACCAACGGCTTACCCCAGGTCGCAGTCGGTCACGTGGAACTGGATTACACCAGCGTAAATCTGATTGAATCGAAAAGCTTTAAGCTTTACCTGAACAGTTTTAATCAGACGCGTTTTGATTCCTGGGATGCGGTACGTCAGACACTGGAAAACGATCTTCGCGCCTGCGCTCAGGGCGATGTCAGCGTGGCGCTGTACCGCCTTGACGAACTGGAAGGGCAGCCGATAGCCCACTTTAACGGCACCTGTATCGACAATCAGGATATCGTCATCGATAACTACCAGTTCAGCACTGCGTATCTGGAAAATGCCGTGAGCGGTGAAAAGGCAGTGGAAGAGACACTGGTCAGCCATCTACTGAAATCCAACTGTCTGATTACCCATCAGCCCGACTGGGGCTCCATACAAATTCAGTATCGCGGACGGAAAATCGACAGGGAGAAGCTGCTGCGTTATCTGGTCTCCTTCCGCCACCATAATGAGTTTCACGAGCAGTGTGTGGAACGCATTTTCAATGACATTCTGCGCTTCTGCCAGCCGGAGAAACTGAGCGTTTACGCACGCTACACGCGACGTGGTGGCCTGGACATTAACCCATGGCGCACCAACACCGATTTCACTCCGGCAACCGGTCGTCTGGTGCGTCAGTAATCTTTTTTCTCAATTTTGCGTGTCGGATTCCGCGCACAAGGTTGTGAAAGGTCATAAGCCAGGGCTATTGTAATCACAGGGAATGACGTGTTGCGTCCCATAAGGAGTTTACTTGATTACACATATTAGCCCGCTTGGCTCAATGGACATGTTGTCGCAGCTGGAAGTCGATATGCTTAAACGCACGGCCAGCAGCGACCTGTATCAACTGTTTCGTAACTGTTCGCTTGCCGTTCTGAACTCCGGCAGTTTGACCGACAACAGTAAAGAACTGCTGTCACGCTTTGAAAGTTTCGATATTAACGTACTGCGCCGCGAACGGGGCGTGAAGCTGGAACTGATCAACCCACCTGAAGATGCGTTTGTTGATGGACGCATTATTCGTGCGCTACAGGCTAACCTGTTTGCCGTGCTGCGCGACATTCTGTTCGTCAATGGCCAGATCCATAACGCCGGTCGTTTTCAGCATCTGGATCTCGAAAGCTCGGTCCATATCACCAACCTGGTATTCTCGATCCTGCGTAATGCCCGGGCGCTGCACGTCGGTGAAGCGCCGAACATGGTCGTCTGTTGGGGCGGTCACTCAATCAACGAAAATGAGTACCTGTACGCTCGTCGCGTCGGCACCCAGTTGGGCCTGCGCGAACTGAACATCTGTACCGGCTGCGGTCCAGGGGCGATGGAAGCGCCAATGAAAGGCGCTGCGGTAGGCCACGCCCAGCAGCGATACAAAGACAGCCGCTTTATTGGCATGACCGAACCGTCAATCATCGCCGCTGAACCGCCTAACCCGCTGGTAAACGAACTGATCATCATGCCGGACATTGAAAAACGTCTGGAAGCGTTCGTGCGTATCGCCCACGGTATTATCATCTTCCCGGGTGGCGTAGGGACAGCGGAAGAGCTGCTGTATCTGCTGGGGATCCTGATGAATCCGGCCAACAAAGATCAGGTTCTACCACTGATCCTGACCGGACCAAAAGAGAGTGCGGATTACTTCCGCGTACTGGACGAATTTATCGTGCACACGCTGGGGGAAGATGCGCGTCGCCACTATCGCATTATCATTGACGATGCAGCGGAAGTGGCGCGTCTGATGAAAAAAGCGATGCCGCTGGTGAAAGAAAACCGTCGCGACACAGGTGATGCTTACAGCTTTAACTGGTCGATTCGTATCGCGCCCGATCTGCAGATGCCGTTCGAACCGTCCCATGAAAACATGGCCAACCTGAAGCTGTACCCGGATCAACCCGTTGAAGTACTGGCGGCCGATCTACGTCGCGCATTCTCCGGTATTGTGGCTGGTAACGTGAAGGAAGTCGGCATCCGCGCTATTGAAGAGTTTGGCCCGTACAAAATCCACGGTGACCGCGAAATGATGCGCCGCATGGACGATCTCCTGCAGGGCTTTGTTGCACAACATCGTATGAAGTTACCGGGCACTGCGTATATCCCTTGTTACGAGATCTGCGCCTAACCTTCTACACCCGCTAGCAGCACTATAGCGATGACAGTTTTGTCCATATCAAAGCCGGGTTTGGCGCATTTGCCTCCCGGTTTTTTTAGTGATACCAGTCACATAGCTCTGACAATCACATAAATACCAGTGATGATTCATTAAAAACAGCGTGCCACGCAAACGATTACCTTGAAAAACCAACCGTGATTTATCTTAGTAAATTATTATTAGTCGCCGAAATCATCTAAAAACAACAGTTTTTACAGCTGAACACGCCTATCTTCGCGCCTTCGCTTTCATGAGATATGTCGTTAATGTTAGCCTTCGCGCCCGTAAATTCGCTTTGACTATTTTTTAACAGATTAATGGCCCAAATTTATCCACATAAAAGGTGGATTATTGCATTTGGGATCCCGATCACTGATACATTCATTACTAAAATGTATCTTTCCGCCCGAAAATTATTACGGCGAAAAATTATATAAAAATCGCTCAACGAATTTCGATTTACAGCCGGGTACTTTCTCATTGGATTGACCTCAAACCCGGCTTTTTAAGCTTCCTCCAGGAGAAATAGATGGAAAACACTCAAACCAGCACTATCGTTACGGGCCAGACCCGCAGCGCATGGCGCAAGACAGACACCATGTGGATGCTGGGCCTTTACGGCACGGCGATTGGCGCGGGTGTATTGTTCCTGCCGATCAACGCAGGCGTAGGCGGTATGATCCCGCTGATCATCATGGCAATCCTTGCCTTCCCAATGACCTTCTTTGCACACCGCGGTCTGACTCGCTTTGTGCTGTCCGGTAAAAATCCGGGTGAAGACATCACCGAAGTTGTAGAAGAACACTTCGGCGTTGGCGCAGGTAAACTGATTACCCTGCTCTACTTCTTCGCTATCTACCCGATTCTGTTGGTTTACAGCGTAGCAATCACCAATACCGTTGAAAGCTTCCTGACCCATCAGCTGGCGATTACTCCTCCGCCGCGTGCAATCCTGTCTCTGATCCTGATTGTCGGCATGATGACCATCGTGCGCTTCGGTGAGCAGATGATCGTTAAGGCGATGAGCATCCTGGTATTCCCGTTCGTTGCG
Source organism: Citrobacter sp. Cf087 (assembly GCF_030334285.1). Taxonomy (NCBI): domain Bacteria; kingdom Pseudomonadati; phylum Pseudomonadota; class Gammaproteobacteria; order Enterobacterales; family Enterobacteriaceae; genus Citrobacter; species Citrobacter sp. Cf087. The sequence continues at coordinate 522,398 of NZ_JAOWED010000028.1, read as the reverse complement.
GCTCTGATGCTGCTGGCGCTGTATCTGATCCCTCAGTGGAGCGGTGCGATTCTGGAAACCATGTCTTTTGACTCTGCGGCAACCACCGGGAACGGCCTGCTGTTGACCCTGTGGCTGGCGATTCCGGTAATGGTGTTCTCCTTCAACCACTCCCCGATCATCTCCTCCTTCGCCGTGGCGAAGCGTGAAGAGTACGGTGATGAAGCTGAGAAGAAATGCTCCAAGATTCTGGCATTCGCTCACATCATGATGGTACTGACCGTTATGTTCTTCGTCTTCAGCTGTGTATTCAGCCTGACCCCGGCGGACCTGGCAGCAGCAAAAGAGCAGAACATCTCGATTCTGTCTTACCTGGCGAACCACTTTAACGCGCCGATTATTGCCTGGATGGCACCGATCATCGCGATTATCGCTATCACCAAATCCTTCCTCGGCCACTACCTGGGCGCACGTGAAGGCTTCAACGGGATGGTGATTAAGTCTCTGCGCGGCAAAGGCAAATCCATCGAAATCAACAAACTGAACAAAATCACTGCACTGTTCATGCTGGTAACCACCTGGATTGTGGCGACACTGAACCCGAGCATCCTCGGTATGATTGAGACCCTGGGTGGCCCAATCATCGCGATGATTCTGTTCCTGATGCCGATGTATGCCATCCAGAAAGTACCGGCAATGCGTAAGTACAGCGGCCATATCAGCAACGTCTTCGTTGTGATTATGGGCCTGATCGCTATCTCCGCTATTTTCTACTCTCTGTTCAGTTAATTCCCCTGCGCCGCTCTTCGGGGCGGCGCATCTCGATACACAATGGACGCCTCATGATTAGCGTATTCGATATTTTCAAAATCGGCATTGGCCCTTCCAGCTCCCACACTGTTGGCCCGATGAAAGCAGGCAAACAATTCACGGATGACCTGATTGCACGCGGAATTCTCACTGACGTAACCCGCGTAGTGGTTGATGTCTATGGCTCCTTGTCTCTGACGGGGAAAGGTCACCATACCGACATCGCGATTATTATGGGCCTGGCGGGTAATCTGCCGGATACCGTAGACATTGATGCCATCCCTTCCTTTATCCAGGATGTGAATACTCATGGGCGTTTGCTGCTGGCAGACGGTCAACATGAGGTCGAGTTCCCGGTCGACAAGTGCATGAATTTCCATGCGGACAATTTGTCCCTGCACGAAAACGGGATGCGTATTACCGCACTGGCGGGCGAAAAAGCCATTTACAGCCAGACTTACTATTCCATTGGCGGTGGGTTCATCGTTGATGAAGAACATTTTGGTTTACCGAACAACTCTCCGGTAAACGTGCCGTATCCGTATAAATCCGCAGCTGATTTGCAACGTCATTGCCAGGAAACCGGCCTGTCACTTTCCGGTCTGATGATGCAAAACGAACTGGCCCTGCACAGTAAAGAAGAGCTGGAACAGCACTTTGCTAACGTCTGGGAAGTGATGCGTAGCGGGATTGAGCGCGGCATCACCACCGAAGGTGTATTGCCGGGCAAACTGCGCGTTCCGCGTCGTGCTGCTGCGCTGCGTCGCATGCTGGTCAGCAGCGACAAAACCACCACTGACCCGATGGCGGTTGTTGACTGGATCAACATGTTCGCGCTGGCCGTGAACGAAGAAAACGCTGCTGGTGGACGTGTGGTTACCGCGCCAACCAACGGTGCATGCGGGATTGTTCCTGCCGTACTGGCGTATTACGACAAGTTTATCCGTGAAGTGAACGCTAACTCTCTGGCACGCTATATGTTGGTCGCGAGCGCCATTGGTTCACTGTATAAGATGAACGCCTCTATCTCTGGTGCCGAAGTCGGCTGTCAGGGTGAAGTTGGCGTGGCCTGCTCCATGGCAGCGGCTGGTCTGGCTGAACTGCTGGGTGGTAGTCCAATGCAGGTGTGCATCGCAGCGGAAATCGGTATGGAACATAACCTGGGTCTGACCTGCGATCCGGTTGCCGGCCAGGTACAAGTACCGTGCATTGAACGTAACGCGATCGCGTCCGTGAAAGCGGTGAACGCCGCACGTATGGCGCTGCGCCGTACCAGTGAGCCACGCGTGTGCCTCGATAAAGTTATCGAGACCATGTACGAAACCGGTAAAGACATGAATGCCAAATACCGCGAAACATCTCGCGGCGGTTTGGCAATGAAAATTGTCACCTGCGATTAAGTCCCCCCCCATTGCCGGATGGCGCAAGCTTATCCGGCCTACAGTGCCGTATTCATTTGTAGGCCGGATAAGGCTTCAGCCGCCATCCGGCAAAATGTTGTATCAGATCTTCGCCTCCACTCGCCGTGAATGTTACCCTACAGACTGATTTGTTAGGGAGAACACCGTGGCCGTCCATCTGCTCATTGTCGATGCACTGAATCTTATCCGCCGAATTCACGCCGTACAGGGCTCCCCCTGCGTGGAGACGTGCCAGCACGCGCTCGATCAGTTGATTGTGCACAGTCAGCCCACACACGCCGTGGCGGTATTTGATGACGAAGCACGCAACAGCGGCTGGCGTCACCAACGCTTACCTGACTACAAAGCCGGTCGCCCGCCAATGCCTGACGATTTACACAAGGAAATACCCGCCTTACGCGCCGCTTTTGAACAGCGCGGTGTCTGCTGCTGGGAATCCAGCGGGAATGAAGCCGATGATTTAGCCGCAACTCTGGCGGTGAAAGTTAGCCAGGCCGGACATCAGGCAACCATCGTCTCAACCGATAAAGGCTATTGTCAGCTACTCTCCCCAACGCTGCGTATTCGCGATTATTTCCAGAAACGCTGGCTGGATGCGCCGTTTATCGAGAAAGAGTTCGGCGTACTGCCGCAACAGTTGCCTGATTACTGGGGACTGGCAGGGATCAGCAGTTCTAAGATACCTGGGGTTGCCGGTATTGGTCCTAAAAGCGCCACACAATTGTTGACGCAGTTTCCAACGCTGGAAGCACTGTATGAACATCTGGATGACGTACCGGAGAAATGGCGTAAGAAACTCGAAGAACATCGGGAGATGGCGTTTTTGTGCCGCGATATCGCGCGGCTGCAAACGGACTTACATATCGACGGAAACCTACAGCAGCTACGGCTGGCACGGTAGTCTTATTTTCGGATGACGCTGCGCTTATCCGGCCTACTTAACGTATAACCCTGTAGGCCAGATAAACGCCAGGTGATTACCAGGCAGTATGGTACAGCTCGACGATATCCCCAAGGCTCGCTTCACGCGGATTTCCCCCGGTACAAACATCGTCAAATGCGGCCTGCGCCAGCGCAGGAATATCCTCTTTACGGACGCCAACATCGCGTAAGTGCAGTGGGATCCCTACATCGCGATTAAGGGCGAAGACAGCATCCACTGCCGCTTTGCGTGCTTGCGCCAACGTCAGTCCTTCAACCTTAACCCCCATTACCCGGGCAATATCGCGGAATTTTTCCCCAGTGAATTCGGCGTTATAGTGCATCACGTGCGGCAGCAAAATGGCATTCGCGATGCCGTGCGGCGTGTTGTAGAACGCGCCTAACGGGTGTGCCATGCCATGCACTAATCCCAGACCAACGTTGGAGAAGCCCATCCCGGCAACGTACTGGCCCAGGGCCATCGCTTCACCCGCCTGGCTGTCACCCGCAACGGAACCGCGCAATGACCCGGCAATAATTTCGATGGCTTTAATGTGCAGCGCATCGGTAAGCGCCCACGCTGCCCGGGTGATGTAACCTTCAATGGCATGAGTCAGTGCATCTACCCCAGTAGCCGCTTTTAATGCAGCAGGCATGCCGTCCATCATATCAGCATCGATGAACGCCACCTGCGGGATGTCATGTGGATCGACACAAACAAACTTACGCCGATTCTCTTCGTCAGTGATCACGTAGTTAATGGTCACTTCCGCCGCTGTTCCCGCGGTGGTTGGGATAGCCATAACCGGCACACTTGGGTTGCGTGTCGGCGATAACCCTTCAAGGCTACGTACATCAGCAAACTCAGGATTATTATTGATAATGCCAATCGCCTTACAGGTATCCTGCGGGGAGCCTCCGCCGATTGCTATCAGATAGTCTGCGCCGCTTTGCTGAAAGACACTCAATCCTTCCTGCACTACCGCAATGGTTGGATTAGGAATAACGCCTGAATAGATTTCCCATGCCAGACCTACAGCATCCATTCGGGTAGTCACTTTCTCAACAACGCCGCACTGCACCAGATTTTTATCAGTCACAATCAACGCTTTGCGATAACCGCGACGAATAACTTCATCGGTTAATGCGCCAACAGCCCCCCGGCCAAACCATGCCGTTTCATTCAGAATCATTCTGTTCGCCATTGTATTTCTCCTTTTCGCTATGCGAAATTACTCTTCAATGCGTAATCCGTAAGATTTGAATTTCTCCAGCACAATAGCGATCTCCTCGTCATCCAGCACCGGCACCGGATCAACAATCGCCAGCGTGCTCAGGTACAGACGGGCCAGAACTTCCACTTCATGCGCCAACCACAGTGCTTTTTCCAAATTCGCTTCGCAAGCAATCAACCCATGGTGCTGTAAAAGCGTTGCCTTACGGTTTTTCAGGGCGACGCTCACATGCTCTGACAGCTCTCGTGTACCAAACGTCGCATAAGGCGCACACGGAATAGAGTTCCCCCCCGCCGCTGCAATCATGTAGTGAATTGCCGGGATAGGGCGATTAAGAATTGAAACGGCCGTGCAGTGTACGGCATGGTTATGGACAACCGCATTGGCATCCGGACGCGTCTGGTATGCCGCCAGGTGAAAACGCCATTCACTGGAGGGTAATTGTCCTTTATCATATTTCCCGTCGTTATCTACATACACGATCATGTTTTCAGTAAGTCTTTCGTAAGGAATACCGCTGGGCGTGATCAGCATCCCGTTTTCATAACGCGCACTCACATTTCCCGCCGTCCCCTGATTCAATCCAAGGCTGGTCATTTCCAGACAGGTTTCAATGATTTCTCGCGACAAACGCATTCTTTCCATAATGATTCTCCGGGTACAGTTTCCCCTCGTCTTTATTGCGAAAAATGCAGCCGCAGAATAAGACGGGTCAGGTTTCAGGTACAGGCAGCCACTGAACGTATTTATTCAGATTCAGTTGGCCGATTTATTTATAGCGAAATATTAAGGTTGTCTTACGCGCTTAATAAGTTTCATCTCAACTTTTACAGTTTCTTTAATTGGGTGATCATCAATAGCACTCATCATCATATCGAATGCTTTTTCCGCCCAGACATTTTCATCCTGTTGCATTGACCAGACATTATTGGCGAGGAATCCCAGCATTGGGTGTTCATCGAATGTCCCAATATTAATTTCCGGTGGAATTGTGCCCAAACGATTACGAATAGCGTTAATGGCCCCCTCCAGTACCGGTAATGATGAGGCGATAAACGCCTGCGGACAGCCCTGTTCGCCGATCAACTCATCCATCAGTCGATAACCACTTTCAGGTGTGTTGTCCGGACCTTCACGCACCCAATCTCTATGTGAAATACCATTATTGTTCAATGCATTAAGATAACCTTGCAAACGATCACCAATGCTGGGTAATCCGGTATCCCCCACTAAAAACCAGATTGGCGACTTTCCAGCGTCAAACAGACTCTGCGTCAATTTCTCGCCGCCCAAGATGTTATGACTTTCTACCAGTGCGTTATCGGTATACTTAAAATCACGGTCAAGTAACACCATCGGTTTTCTGACCTGACGTAAATGGTGTTGCTGATTCTCTAACGTTGAGGGAACAATAAAAAGGCCATCGACATTACGGGCGATTAACGCTTTGGTCAGTTTATTTTCGTAATCAACATCGTCATAGGTACAGCTAATCGTTAACTGATAACCTGAACGACGACAGCGTTGCTCAAGTTTTTCTGCGAGTGTGGCAAAAAAGACGTTGGAAATATTGGGTACAATCAATCCCAAAGTATCCGTTTTATTTAATTTCAGGCTACGTGCTGAATGGTTAATGACGTAACCATAGCGCTCGACATATTCATTAATACGCGTTTGGGTTTTGACACTGATTCGATATTGCTCTGCTTTCCCGTTCAGCACCAGTCGTACGGTCGTAACCGATAAATTCAGATCGCTGGCTATCTGTTCTACTGTTTTAGCCATCTATATGCCCCAGTCCACATCCAAAAACGTCAATCTACAATCATAAAAGTATTTTAAACTTTTGTCTTACTGCATAAGTTGGTTAATCGCCTGCTGCTGCTCCCACAACATCAGATAAGCCTGGTATTTGCGATCATAGAAGTTCCGCCGCGCCGGGTTCGCCTTAATCACCTCGCCCGAACGAACCATCGCCCGGCATGCGGACGGTATAGTTGCCCACGCGCCGCATGCTACCGCGCCAGTGATAGCCGCACCTAACGTCACCGCATCCTCTTCCTGCATAAGATGAATATCGCATCCGGTAGCATCGGCATATTCCCTCATCCACAGTGGGTTATGCGTTGCGCCGCCGCACAGCGTCAGTCGGGAAATGGTGTGACCGTTTTCACGCATCACTTCCATAATATGCCGCGTACCGCAGGCGATCGCCTGTAATGTCGCCAGATACAGACGAGCTACCTGCATCTCACCTCGTTCCAGCGTCAAACCACAGATGCTGCCTCGAGCATCGGGCCTTGCGCGCGGCGAACGATTACCGTGGTGATCGGCAAGCACATGCAGATAACGACCAGGCTCAGACCCCTGCTCCTCAAGTGCGGCAACCCATTCATTAACTAAAACAATGGGATGGCAGCCCCGGGCCTCAGCTTTGTGAAACAGCTCAGCACTGGCTCCTGATTCCTGAAGCGTCCAGTCGACTAACGCCCCAGCAGCACTCTGCCCCCCTTCCGTCAGCCAGTAGCCTGGCAGCATGGCTGACCAATAAGGCCCCCAAACACCTGGCGTATGAATTTCCTGCTCGCTGCACAGCATATGGCAATTTGACGTTCCGCTAATCAGCGCCAACGTCCCCTCAGGCTCAACCCCGGCAAGCGCAACTCCGCCAGCATGGGCATCAATCATACCGCTGGCGACGACCACTGCAGTCGTCAGCCCCAGCGCCTGGGCCGAATCGCTGCTAAGCGTTCCAACGCCAGCGCCTGGCGGAAGAATACGCGACGGGATTTTGCCCAACAAATCCGTTAATCCAACGGCGTCGAGCAGGGAGTGGCTGAAGCGTTGTTCATGTGCCAGATAGTTCCATTTACAGGTCAGCGTGCACAGTCCTGCAACATCATTAGCGGTAGCTTTAGAGACCAGAAAGTCCGCCAGATCGTAGAAGCGATGTGCGCTCTCCCAGGTGGCTGGAAAATGTTTTTTCAGCCATAGCACTTTGGGAAGCTCCATTTCGACGCTGACTTCACCGCCAACGTAGCGTAGAGACGGATCCTGCGTGGCGTTAATACGCTGCGTCTCCTGCGACGCACGATGATCCATCCACATGATGATGTTATGGTCTGACGGTTCGCCTGGTGAAACCGCCAGGCCCCGCCCGTGTTCATCGAGGGCAACTAAGGAGCAGGTGGCATCAAATCCCAATGAGCGAATATCCTCAATACAAACCCCGGATGACGACACCGCCTCCTTCACTGCCTGGCAAACCTGCTGCCAGATTTCTGCAGATGACTGCTCAACCCGCTCAGGACCGGGTCGAAACTGCGAGATGGGGCGTGTCGCAAAAGCCAGCCGTGTGCCACTGGCATCAAAGACACCAGCCCTGACGCTGGCGGAACCGACATCCACACCGAGGAAATATCCACTGCCCATAGTAACTCCCTGACGCTGGCTAATGATGGGGCGAGCACCTCGCCCCAACGGTCTTATTTTTTACCAAATGGGTGTAACAATTTGTCAATTTCCGGGGTATCAATGTTCTTCGCACTGACAAATTTCACCGGAATATCAATCTCTTTCGGTACAGACTGACCCGATACCGCTGCATTCAGCGTCTTGATACCCTGGTAGCCAATCTGATAAGCGTCCTGCACCACAAATCCCTGAATCACTCCGGACTTCAGGAAGGCAATAATTGCCTCTGTGCTATCAAAACCAATCACTTTCACTTTGCCTTTCAGGTTCTGACTATCAATAGCGTTTGCTACGCCCAGCGTTGAACCTTCATTCGTGCCATAAATCCCTGCAATATCAGGATTGGCCTGGATCATATCGATGGTTTTATCCATCGCCTTTTGCGGATCGCCATCACTGTACTGGACCGGTAGCACCTGAATATCCGGATATTTCTCCTTCATACGGGCAATAAACCCTTCCGAACGCTCAATCGCTGAGGAGGTCCCCGCTACGTGCGCAATAATGCCCACTTTTCCTTTGCTGCCCACTTCCGCTGCCAGCGCATCTGCGGCTTCTGCACCGGCTTTACGGTTATTCGTGGCGACAAAGCTCACCGGAATATCGGAATTCACGCCGGAGTCAAACGTCACAACTTTAATGCCGCGTGAATTTGCGGTCTCTACTAATGGCGCAAGCGCGTTGGCATCTAACGCTGCCAGTAATAATCCATTGGGTTTTTGCGCCATCGCGTTTTCAACCAACTGAATCTGCTCAGCAATTTGAGTTTCATCCGCCGGGCCAACATAGCTGGTTTTATCGCCCAACTCTTTTGCTGCCGCTTCCGTCCCCATTTTCACGGTTTGCCAGAATTCATGCTGGAAACCTTTACTGACCACCGGAAGGTTCATATCTTTAGCCAATACGCTGGATGTCATACAGGCCAACAGGGATAACGCATAGACAAAATTCCTGGTTCTCATTGTTTTACTCCGTTCTGAGTGAGTCACCCTAAACGTCAGGGTTATGATGCCCCGTGACTTCCGGGAGCGTAAATCAACGAATTTTTTTGCGTAATGTATCGAGATAAACCGCGGCAATGACCACCACGCCCATGGCAACCATTTGCCAGAACTGGGAGACGCCCATCAGGTTCAGACCATTCTTCAGCACGCTCATAATGAATGCGCCGATGATCGTGCCGCCGATGGTACCAATTCCGCCCATTAGGCTCGTACCGCCAATAACAACCGCCGCGATGGCTTCCAGCTCATACCCCACGCCGACCGTTGGTTGTCCTGAGTTCAAACGAGAAGCCAGAATCACCCCGGCAATCCCAGTCAGCAGACCACAAAAGGCGTAGACGAAAATTTTGACGCGCTGAACTTTAATACCGGAAAGATGTGCGGCTACCTCATTGCTACCCACGGCGTAAACATAGCGACCAATCACCGTTTTCTTCAGGATGTAGGCGGCAATTAACGCCACCACCACCAGGTAAAAAACGGGATATGGCAGCACATCGAACAAACGTCCCTGGGCCAGCATTTTGAAGGTGGGGTAATCAGCGAAATAAATCGCACGACCATCGGTCATCACCATATTGATGCCTCTGACTGACATCATCAGGCCCAGCGTGGCGATAAAAGGCGGGATAGTCATTTTGGTAACCAGCAGGCCGTTGATATAGCCGCATAATCCCCCGGCCAGCACCCCCGCCAGAATACATACGGGCAGAGGCAATCCCAGCGTGGCGCTGATGCCTACCGCAACACCAGAAAAGGCCACTACCGAGCCAAGAGAAAGATCGATTCCTGAAGTGATAATGACAAAGGTAACGCCAATTGCCATGATGCCAATCACTGACGTTTGCAAGGCAATTGTCATGATGTTTTCAGTGTTAAAGAAAAATGGCGAACCAAAACTAAAAAATATTACTAAAATAATCAGACTCAGAAGCGGTGCCAGGCGCATTAAAAGTTCTTTGTTAATTTTTATTTTCTTATTATTGCTGTCTGAAGAGGTTACAGAGATAGTCATAAATTAGTCCTCTAACGTCGCGTATTGCATGATTTTTTCTTGTGTGGCGTCATCAGAAGCTAACTCCCCGGTAATACGTCCATTACGCATAACCAAAATGCGATCGCACATACCCAGCACTTCCGGTAATTCAGAGGAAATCATGATAATTGACTTCCCTTTTGCCACCAGTCGATTCATTAATTCATAAATTTCAAGTTTGGCCCCCACATCAATACCGCGAGTGGGTTCGTCAAAGATGAGAATATCGGTATCTTTACATACCCATCTGGCAATAATAATTTTCTGCTGATTACCGCCACTTAAATTCAGTGCCGCCTGCTCTAAATGTGGTGTTTTAATCCGTAGGGCTTTAACCTGTTCCTCGCTGGTTTTCTGACAACGTTTGCTGTCCACATTGCCATAGCGGTCGGAATATTCAGGATAATTGCCCAACATAATATTACGCTCAACGGACAGTCCTAATGCCAGTCCCTCTTTTTTTCTGTCCTCGGTTAAATAGCTGATACCCTGTTGGATAGCATCAGGAATATCTTTAATTACCGTCACTTTTCCGTTTAGCTTGAGGGTACCGCCATCAATGGGATCCGCGCCAAAAATCGCCCGCGCCAGCTCGGTACGCCCTGCGCCCATCAGACCGGCAAAGCCCAATATTTCGCCCTGATACAGGGTGAAATCAATGTTGTTCAGTACACCATTGCGAGTCAGACCGCTGACTTCCAACACCGGCTTACGTTGAGCCAAAGGTCCACGACGAGGATAGATATTGCCGAGGTCCCGCCCAACCATCATGGCAATCAGGTCGCTAATTTTAACCGCATCATAATCTACAGTGGCAATAAACTGACCATCACGCATCACCGTCGCACGATCGGCTATCAGCGCCAGTTCCTCCAGCCTGTGCGAGATATAAACAATGCCCGTCCCCTGTTCTTTCAGCAAACGGGTTACCTGAAATAAGCTGTCGATTTCCGTTTCCGTCAGTGCCGCCGTCGGTTCATCCATAATAAGGATCTTAGCATTCACCGATATCGCTTTAGCAATCTCAACCATTTGTTGTTGCGCGACGGTCAGATCGGCCACCAGCGTTTCTGGGGAGATATTCAGGTTTAATTTTTGCAAAATATCGATAGCAGCCTGTCGCTGTTGTTTTTCATCCAGACGCCAGCGGTTATTTTTGCAAAACTCCCTGCCAATAAAAATATTTTCTTCTACCGTGAGTTCAGGGAAAAGATTAAATTCCTGGTGAATAATCGTGATACCTGCGCTTTGTGCGCTCAACGGGTTCGCAAAAGAAACAGATTGCCCTTCAAAAATAATATCTCCTTCATCTGGCTGATAAACACCGGATAAAATCTTCATCAACGTAGACTTTCCTGCGCCATTCTCACCCAGCAGCGCATGAACCTCGCCTTTGCGTAAAGCAAAATCCACATTACTCAACGCTAATACGCCGGGAAAACGTTTCGTAATATGACTCATCTGTAAAAATGTTTCAGACATTGCTGCTTTCCTCAATATACAGAAACTGCAATCAGTGAATCAGGCGAAAAAACGTTGCCAGGAAGCCATCGTCACCGTTAATGCGAATACTACTTATACGTTCATATGCGTTTTATCAATCATGCTAACTCGAGTTAGCGAAGTGCCTTTTAAAGCTATTTTAGCTACTCAAATTAGCCAAATCATTTGGTTTAAATCTGTGACGCTGAACAAACAATTTATTGCAAATACTTAATTTAAAAGAATTTATACAAAAATATGCGTTCTGGTTTATTTGACACAGATCGAATTTTAACCACTTCTCGTGAAGCCTCTCACAGTTCCACAACAAAAAAGTTGTGCAAAAAACTCTCTAATACCTAAGCTAACTCGAGTTAGCAAAAATGAGTTATTCAGCCAACTGCGACGGTGGTGTTCAACATCCGCTTTTGCAGCACGGCATAAAGTGAGATGAGGAACCTCGAATGAAAAAAAATAGCTTACCGAAAATTGGCATTCGTCCGGTGATTGATGGGCGCCGTATGGGTGTTCGTGAATCGCTCGAAGAGCAAACCATGAATATGGCTAAAGCCACCGCTGCGCTGATCGCTGAGAAACTTCGTCACGCCTGCGGCGCGCAAATTGAATGTGTCATTGCCGACACCTGTATCGCCGGGATGGCGGAATCTGCCGCCTGCGAAGAAAAATTCAGCAGTCTGAATGTGGGCGTGACCATCACAGTGACCCCATGCTGGTGCTACGGTAGCGAAACCATCGACATGGATCCAATGCGGCCGAAAGCTATCTGGGGTTTCAACGGTACAGAACGTCCGGGGGCCGTTTATCTGGCCGCCGCGCTGGCTGCGCATAATCAAAAAGGACTTCCTGCCTTCTCTATTTACGGCCATGACGTACAGGACGCCGGCGACACCACGATCCCTGCCGATGTGGAAGAAAAATTGCTGCGCTTTGCCCGCGCGGGCTTAGCCGTCGCCGGTATGAAAGGCAAAACCTACCTGTCCGTAGGCGGCGTTTCAATGGGTATTGCCGGCTCTATTGTCGATCATAACTTCTTTGAATCCTGGCTGGGAATGAAAGTTCAACCCGTTGATATGACCGAACTGCGTCGTCGCATCGACCAAAAAATCTATGACGAAGCTGAGCTGGAAATGGCGCTGGCGTGGGCGGACAAAAACTTCCGCTACGGTGAGGATCAGAACGCGCAGCAATATAAGCGCAATGCAGAACAGAGCCGTGCGGTGCTGAAAGAGAGTCTGCTAATGGCCATGTGCATTCGCGACATGATGCAGGGTAACCAGAAGCTGGCCGACAAAGGTCGGGTAGAAGAGTCGCTGGGATACAACGCGATTGCCGCAGGCTTCCAGGGCCAGCGTCACTGGACCGATCAATATCCGAATGGTGATACCGCCGAAGCGCTGCTCAACAGCTCCTTTGACTGGAATGGCATACGCGAACCGTTCGTTGTCGCCACCGAAAACGACAGCCTGAACGGCGTGGCGATGCTGTTCGGCCATCAACTCACCGGCACGGCGCAGGTCTTTGCCGATGTGCGCACCTACTGGTCGCCAGAAGCGGTAGAGCGCGTCACGGGTAAACCGCTGACCGGCCTTGCTGAGCACGGCATTATTCACCTGATTAACTCCGGCTCGGCAGCACTGGACGGCTCCTGCAAACAGCGCGACGACGCAGGGAAACCGACCATGAAACCGCACTGGGAAATCTCGCAAAAAGAGGTCGATGATTGCCTGGCGGCAACCGAATGGTGTCCGGCTATTCACGAATACTTCCGCGGCGGCGGCTACTCCTCTCGCTTCCTGACCGAGGGCGGCGTGCCGTTCACCATGACTCGCATCAACATCATCAAGGGCCTGGGGCCTGTACTGCAAATCGCCGAAGGCTGGAGCGTGGAATTACCGGAAGATATGCATGACCAGCTCGATGCGCGCACTAACTCTACCTGGCCGACCACCTGGTTTGCCCCGCGCTTAACCGGTAAAGGCCCGTTCAGCGATGTCTATTCGGTTATGGCTAACTGGGGTGCAAACCACGGAGTGCTGACGATTGGTCACGTGGGCGCAGACTTTATCACTCTGGCCGCCATGCTGCGTATCCCGGTTTGCATGCACAACGTGGAAGACGAGAAAATTTACCGTCCTTCAGCCTGGGCAGCCCACGGAATGGATACGGAAGGCCAGGATTATCGTGCCTGCCAGAACTACGGTCCGCTGTATAAGCGTTAAACATCGAGCAATTGCCTGATGGTGGCGCTTACGCGTCTTATCAGGCCTACGAAGCGCACGGTTTTGTAGGCTGGATAAGGCGAAGCCGCCATCCGGCAATAGGTAATCTCCCAGGAGCAATTATGAAACAAGAGGTTATCCTGGTCCTCGACTGTGGCGCGACCAACGTGCGGGCCATAGCCGTTGACCGTCAGGGAAAAATTATCGCCCGCGCCTCTACGCCCAACGCCAGTGATATTGCCGCGGAGAACGGTATCTGGCATCAGTGGTCGCTGGAAGCCATTTTGCAACGCTTCGCCGGCTGCTGTCAGCGGCTCTCCACGCAACTGGCCAATTGCCGTATCTGCGGGATCGCCGTCACCACCTTCGGCGTAGACGGTGCGCTGGTCGATCAACACGGCAGGCAGTTATATCCGGTAATCAGTTGGAAGTGCCCACGCACCGCAGCAGTAATGGAAAATATCCATCGCTACATGTCACCTCAGCAGTTGCAGGAAATCTCCGGCGTCGGCGCGTTTAGCTTTAACACGCTGTATAAACTGGTGTGGCTGAAAGAAAACCATCCACAATTACTGGAACAGGCGCACGCCTGGCTGTTTATCTCATCGCTTATCAACCACCGTTTAACCGGCGAGTTCACCACAGATATCACCATGGCGGGCACCAGCCAGATGCTGAACATCCAGCAGCGCGATTTCAGTGATGACATTTTGCAGGCGACCGGCATACCGCGCCGACTGTTTCCACGTCTGGTGGAAGCGGGCGAACAGATTGGGGTACTGCAACACGAGGCCGCCAGCCTGCTCGGGCTACCAGTGGGTATTCCTGTGATATCTGCCGGGCACGACACGCAGTTTGCGCTCTTTGGCGCGGGAGCTCAGCCAGACGAACCGGTGCTCTCTTCCGGTACATGGGAAATTCTGATGGTACGCAGCGTACAGGTGGACACCTCTCTGCTCAGCCATTATGCGGGTTCCACTTGTGAATTAGACAGTCATGCCGGGCTGTATAATCCCGGCATGCAGTGGCTGGCTTCCGGCGTGCTTGAATGGGTGCGTAAGCTGTTTTGGACTGCCGAATCGCCCTGGCAAACGCTGATTGACGAAGCCCGGTCCATTCCTGCTGGCGCAGAAGGCGTCAAGATGCACTGCGACCTGCTGACCTCTCAGAATGCGGGTTGGCAAGGGGTTACGCTCAATACCACCCGCGGGCATTTTTATCGCGCCGCACTGGAAGGGCTGACAGAACAGTTGCAGCGGAATTTACACACGCTGGAAAAAATCGGTCATTTCCAGGCCACTGAATTGTTATTGGTTGGCGGGGGAAGCCGTAACGCATTGTGGAACCAGATTAAAGCTAATGTGCTTGGGATCCCTGTCAAAGTGCTGGATGACGCCGAAACCACCGTCGCAGGCGCCGCAATGTTTGCCTGGTCAGGCATTAGGGAATTTCCCTCACCGGAACAGGCCCGTGCACAGGTGCGCTACCAGTACCGTTACTTCTATCCGCAAACCGAATCCGAACTGACAGGAGTCGAGTAACATGCTCAAAACAATATCCCCCTTAATTTCCCCCGACCTGCTGAAGGTGCTGGCTGAAATGGGTCACGGCGATGAGATTATCTTTTCCGATGCTCATTTTCCGGCTCATAGCATGGGACCGCAGGTGATTCGCGCCGACGGTCTGCTGGTCAGCGACCTGCTGCAGGCGATTATTCCGCTTTTTGAACTGGACAGCTACGCCCCACCGCTGGTGATGATGGCCGCTGTAGAAGGCGACGCTCTCGATCCTGACGTCGAGGCTCGCTATCGACAGGCGCTTTCATTGCAGGCCCCCTGTCCAGACATCACGCGTATTGACCGTTATGCCTTTTACGAACGAGCGCAAAAGGCGTTTGCGATCGTTATTACAGGAGAGCGGGCAAAGTACGGGAATATTCTTTTAAAAAAAGGGGTAACGCCGTAATCTCTGGTCAGAATGCCCGTCTGGTACGGGCATTTATCATCAGATGAGGATCTGAACATGAAAGCGGCGCGCCAGCAGGCAATCGTAGATCTGCTTACCCACCACAAAAGCCTGACAACTGAAGCCCTGTCTTTGCAGCTAAACGTTAGCAAAGAGACCATCCGCCGCGATCTCAGTGAATTACAAACCCAGGGCAAGGTGCTACGCAATCACGGGCGGGCCAAGGCTATTCATCGGGAAAATCAGGACAGTGGCGACCCGTTCCATATACGACTAAAAAGCCACTATGCCCACAAAGCAAATATTGCCCGCGAAGCGCTGGCATGGATCGAAGAAGGTATGGTGATAGCTTTAGACGCCAGCTCAACATGCTGGTACCTGGCGCGACAGCTACCGGACATCAACATTCACGTTTTTACCAACAGCCAGCCCATCTGCCAGGAATTGGCTAAACGTGAACACATTCAGCTTATCAGCTCCGGCGGTCGCCTTGAGCGCAAATACGGTTGCTACGTTAATCCCTCGCTTATCTCGCAGCTAAAATCCCTCGATATCGACCTGTTTATTTTTTCCTGCGAAGGGATCGACAGCGACGGCGCGCTCTGGGACTCAAATGTAACCAACGCAGACTTCAAATCCATTCTGCTTAAGCGCGCATCGCAATCTTTATTGTTGATCGATAAAAGTAAATTTAATCGTTCGGGAGAGGCCAGAATTGGGCATCTGGATGATGTGACGCATATTGTTTCAGATACACAGCTGATTGAATCAATCCAGGCCGAATAGGGCGATTTCGCCGCCATCCGACCTGGATTGTAGCCTTATCGCTCGTCGCGACGACCGCCGACGGCCGCCCACAGACGACGTACGTGGACGGTTACTTCTTCACGGTCATGATACAACTGACGCGCCTGAATTTGGGCATTTACGCCATGTTCATCAAGCTGGGCCTGAATGTAAGCCAGGTTCTGTGATACCTCTTCGTAGCGTTTTTTCATCGGCAGCTTGAGGTTGAATATTGTCTCACGACACCAGCCGTTGACCAGCCATTGTGCCATCAGCGCGGCAACCTTCGCCGGCTTCTCCACCATATCGCAGACCATCCACGAAATATTGTTGCGATTCGGACGGTATTTAAATCCGTCTTCACGCAGCCAGGTGACCTGTCCGGTATCCATCAGGCTTTGTGCCATTGGACCGTTATCCACCGAGTAAACCCACATGTTGCGTTTAACCAGCTGATAGGTCCATCCGCCCGGGCAGGCCCCTAAATCCACCGCATACATTCCGTTCGCCAGACGCTCATCCCATTCATCGGCAGGGATAAACACGTGCAGCGCTTCTTCCAGCTTCAGCGTTGAGCGGCTCGGCGCATCGGCCGGGAATTTCAGTCGCGGAATACCCATGTAGAACGGTGAGTTATTGTCAGGCCAGGAATAACCGGTATAACAACAGCCAGGGGCGATAAAGAAAACATGAACCACCGGACGTTTCGGCGTTTCATATTTTGCCAGTACGCCCGCTTCACGCAGCGCCGCGCGCAGCGGTACGGTAAATTTACGGCAGAACTTAACCAGCTCTTTGCTTTCATTGGTGTCGGCGACTTCGACACGCAGATCGCCACCCTTTTCCACCACGCCCTGCAGCATGCCAACGATCGGCGTAATGCGGTCTTCCGGCGGTAAATATTGCAGCAGTTCGCCCACCACAAACATTTGACGGGCAAAAATCAGTGAGCTAAACGGCAGCTCTTTCACTAGCTTTTCGGCATCATCCTGCTGATAGCATTCGAAGATGACGTAACCCGCATTGTCTTTCACGCGGGCAAAACCGAAGATTTCCCGGCGCCCTGCTTTATCCGTAATTTCTGCGGCGCACTCTTTTTCAAAACCCGGGCGACACAACAACACAACCTTATTCATGGCTAACGCCCTTACGTTTCAATCTAATAGCACCCACTAACATCAGCGCCCAGCCCACAAGGAAGCTGAAACCGCCGACGGGGGTAACAAACGCCCACAGGCGTAAATGAGAGAGCGCAAGGCAATACAGGCTGCCGCTAAACAGCACCGTTCCTAATGCCAGAAACACGCTACTCCAGTAAAACCAAATGCTAATGCGTCGCTGCATGGCGACGGCCAGGCCAAAGATAGCCAACGTATGGAACGCTTGATACTCAAGGCCAGTCTGGATCCACCCCATCTCAACGACACCGAGGGTTTTACTCAGAACATGTGCCCCAAAGGCACCCAACGCCACAAAGATAAAGCCACTTACGGCGGCAAAAATCAGCATAAAACGGCTGGTCATGTGAATACCCTACGTAAATTATTGTTCATAACGAAAGCGGAATTTTTCTTGTTCCGTGGCCGCTTTAGCCAAAATCCACTGACGGAAGGCGGCTATTTTACCCAGTTCTGCCTGACTGTCATGACAAACCAGATAAAATGCGTTTTTGCTGACCAGAACATCGTTAAACGGACAGACCAGACGTCCGGCTTCTATTTCGGACTGCGCCATGACGTTATTAGCCAGCGCAATCCCCTGTCCATGGATAGCAGCCTGTAGCACCATGGCGCTATGGCTGAAGATAGGTCCCTGCTGTACGTTGATATGATTCAGGCCAAGCTGGCGCGTATAGGCTTGCCAGTCACGCCGCGACGCATCGTGCAACAATGTGTGTTTTGCCAGGTCATCCGGCGTCTTCAGGGGTTTATCACCGGTAAGTAACAGCGGCGAGCAGACCGGCAATAAATATTCTGCGTACAATTTTTCAACGCGCAGACCCGGCCAGTTGCCGCGTCCGTAGAAAATCGCCACATCTACATCGTCCGCCAGTTTGTCTTCCTGACGGTCCACCGCCTGGATCCTGACATCGATTCCCGGATAAGCTGAGTTAAAGCTAGAGAGTCTGGGCACCAGCCATTGGATCGCAAAACTGGGCAATAAACTGACGGTAAGTGCACCTTTTGCACTACGTGCCTGAAGTTTACGCGTCGCGTCGGTTAATTGCGAAAAAATCTCTTTGATGTCGAGGAAGTAGCTTTGGCCTTCTTCCGTTAACAGCAAAGATCGATTGCGTCGACGAAACAGCTTCAGCCCCAGGAAATCCTCAAGAGACTTGATTTGATGACTTACTGCGGCCTGCGTCACAAAAAGCTCTTCTGCTGCGCGAGTAAAGCTCAAATGACGCGCTGCAGCATCAAAAACACGCAACGCATTTAAGGGTGGTAATCGTTTTGACATGACTTTTAGGCTTTGATGTTAAATGAATTTAACAATTAGCTAACAGGCTGTAACCTATTAGTTTTTTTTATCTGAGCCATTATAAATTGTCCGTTGAGGTTCTACCAGCAAATACCTATAGTGGCGGCACTTCCTGAAGCCGGAACGAAAAGTTTTATCGGAATGCGTGTTCTGGTGGGCTTTTGGCTTACGGTTGTGATGTTGTGTTGTTGTGTTTGCAATTGGTCTGCGATTCAGACCATGGTAGCAAAGCTACCCTTTTTCACTTCCTGTACATTTACCCTGTCTGTCCATAGTGATTAATGTAGCACCGCCAAATTGCGGTGCTTTTTTTTGTCCGACTCTTTGTCGATGGATGACCGGTTAGTTATCCAGTTCTACCATCTCTTTCACGTCAGTGCGGTTAATCTGCTGTTTGTTGCCGTTAGCGTCTTTATACGAAATCATCCCCGTTTCATTATCGGTCTGTGGCTTACCGTCAGCTACGATTGATCGACCATCGTTGGTATGCATCACGTAATTCGAACCGGAACAGGCGCTCAGGGCAAAAGTCAGCATACAGGCAGAGATAATTGCGGCAGTCTTTTTCATCTTCTTCTCCTTAAAGCGATTTATGCTATTAAAAACACACTCCGTAACAGGCAAAATTGCTCGCCTAACGCTATTTAGCATAAGACACTGAGCGGGCTTTGCCAGGATATCCAGAGTATTCCGATGGTTAGCGCAACCCTTGTATCAATGCCCTTTTTGCGCCACGATCTGTTTACTGAACTGAGGAATACCATGAACGCTTTTAACCCCGCGCAGTTTCGCGCACAATTTCCCGCACTCAACGATGCTGGCGTCTATCTCGACAGCGCTGCTACGGCGCTGAAGCCACAGGCGGTGATTGAGGCTACCCACCAGTTTTATAGCCTGAGCGCCGGAAACGTCCATCGCAGCCAGTTTGCTGAAGCCCAGCGCCTGACCGCACGCTATGAAGCCGCGCGGGAAAAAGTCGCAAGCCTGATTAATGCGCCGGATGAAAAAACCATCGTCTGGACCCGCGGCACAACGGAAGCGATCAACATGGTTGCTCAAAGCTATGCGCGTCCACGCCTTCAGCCGGGTGATGAGATTATCGTTAGCGCAGCGGAACATCACGCCAACCTCGTGCCCTGGCTGATGGTCGCGGAGCAAACGGGGGCTAAGGTCGTCAAACTCCCACTCACCCCCGATTTATTGCCAGACGTTGAGCGCCTCACGCAACTCATTACCCCGCGCAGCCGCATTCTGGCACTCGGGCAAATGTCGAACGTCACCGGTGGCTGCCCGGATCTGGCCCGCGCCATCACGCTCGCCCATGCGGCTGGCATGGTGGTGATGGTTGATGGTGCCCAGGGGATTGTCCATTTTCCTGCCGACGTACAACAGTTAGATATTGATTTCTATGCGTTCTCGGGCCACAAGCTGTATGGTCCAACCGGCATTGGCGTGCTGTACGGTAAGCCTGGATTACTGGAAGCTATGTCACCGTGGCTCGGCGGCGGAAAGATGATTAGCGAAGTCAGCTTCGACGGTTTCACCACCCAGGCAGCCCCATGGAAGCTGGAGGCCGGTACGCCTAACGTTGCTGGCGTTATCGGGCTAAGCGCAGCGCTCGAATGGCTGGCGGACGTCGACGTTGCACAGGCCGAAAACTGGAGCCGGGGTCTGGCGACGCTGGCAGAAGATGCGCTGGCGAAACGCCCCGGCTTTCGGTCCTTCCGCTGCCAGGATTCCAGTCTGTTAGCCTTTGATTTCTCGGGTGTTCATCACAGCGATATGGTTACGCTATTGGCCGAATATGGCATTGCGCTGCGCGCGGGGCAACACTGCGCGCAACCGCTACTGGCAGAACTGGGCGTATCCGGGACACTACGCGCCTCATTTGCCCCTTATAATACACAAAGCGATGTGGATGCGTTGGTCGCAGCCGTCGACCGCGCGCTGGAAATATTGGTGGATTAATGACAAGCCCTCTGTTCGCCGGACACCCGTTTGGCACAACCGTAACCGAAGAGACGTTACGCAATACCTTTATCCCGCTCACTCAGTGGGAAGATAAATATCGTCAGCTGATACTGCTGGGTAAGCAGTTGCCGGCACTTCCGGATGCGCTAAAAGCACAGGCCAAAGAAATCGCGGGCTGTGAAAACCGCGTCTGGCTGGGGCATACTCTTCATGAGAATGGCACTCTGCATTTCTTCGGCGACAGCGAAGGTCGAATAGTACGCGGGCTGTTGGCGGTATTACTCACCGCGGTCGAAGGTAAAACGGCCGCCGAGTTACTGGCGCATTCACCAATGGAATTATTTGACGAGCTGGGTTTACGCGCGCAGCTCAGCGCCTCGCGTAGCCAGGGGCTACATGCTCTTAACGAGGCGATTCTTGAGGTTGCTCAGAAAGCCGGATGACGGCGCTGATACGTCTTATCCGGCTTACAACACCGCACAAACCGTAGGTCGGATAAGCATAGCGCCATCCGACACAATCAGAGCTGGCGCGCCGCTTTGGCCATCATCTTCTTCAGCGCATGGGAGACGGCAACAAAACCAAAGGTGGCGGTCACCATCGTGGCCGCGCCAAACCCGGATGCGCAATCCATACGTTTCGGCCCTTCCGCCGTCGCTTTCATCGCACATACCGAGCCATCTGCCTGCGGGTACACCAGCGCTTCGGTCGAGAACACACAGTCCACGCCCAGCTTGCCTTTGCTGTTTTTCACCACGCCAAAATCGCTTTTCAGCCGCTCACGTAGCTTAGCCGCCAACGGATCCTGGATGGTTTTTGCCAAATCAACGACCTGAATCTGCGTAGGATCGATCTGTCCGCCCGCACCACCGGTGGTCACCAGCGGAATTTTGTTACGCCGACAGTACGCGATCAGTGCCGCTTTTGGGCGCACGCTATCAATCGCATCAATGACATACGAAAATCCCGCACTCATATATTCAGCAACGTTATCCGGCGTGACAAAATCATCGACCACGTTCACCCGGCACTCCGGGTTAATCTGGCGGATACGTTCAGCCATCACTTCAGCTTTTGCCAGGCCGACGTTATCGCGTAAAGCATGGATCTGGCGGTTAGTATTGGTGACACACACATCATCCATATCGATGAGCGTGATGGCGCCAATGCCGGTTCGTGCCAGCGCTTCCGCCGCCCATGACCCCACTCCGCCAATCCCAACCACGCAAACGTGCGATTGGGCAAACAGTTGCAGCGCATTTTCGCCATACAGACGCGCCGTACCGCCAAAACGCTGACGCCAGGCATCACTTATAACCACAGACATAACACCTCAAATTCATTAATACTACGCAGTATGGCTGCCGGATGGCGCTTCGCTTATCCGGCCTACGCGCTAATTTGTAGGCCTGATAAGGCTAGCCGCCATCAGGCAACTAGCCGCTAAATACGTTACCCGCACCCGGCGCGGTTTTCAGCACCCACACGCGTCCGTAGTGATTATACCACCCTGCACGGTGTCCGGCGTCTGCGCCAATACCCTGATAGATGTCGAAGTGCTGTCCTTTTATCGCCCCGCCCACATCCAACGCCACCATCAGACGCAGTTCGTACTGGCCGGTAAACTTGCCGTTATTGTCCAGTAACGGGACTTCCGCCAGTAACGTTGTGCCCGCAGGAATGATACTGCGGTCAGAAGCCACGGATGCGCGGCCAATCAACGGTACCGCGCTGGCCCCTTTCACCGGAGCAAAAGATTGTGGTTTAAAGAAGACAAACGATGGGTTCTGCTCCAGCAGCTCACGCACTTCGGCTTCGCTGTGCGTTTCACCCCAATGACGAATAGCCTGCATCGACATATCTTCTTTTTTCACTTCGCCACGGTCGATAAGCACTTTACCGATACTGCGATAGGCGTGGCCGTTTTTCCCGGAATAGCTAAAGAAGTTGAGCGGGCTGCCATCGCCAAAATCGATGTAACCACTGCCCTGAACATCCATAATGAAGTTATCCATCAGGGAGTTGCTGTATGCCAGAATATAATTGTCGCTTAGCGCGCCCGCGTAGATCTCGGCACGGGATGGTAAGCGCCCACGTTTTGGCGGCATACGATAGATAGGATACTGAAATTCGCCCTGGCGCGTATGCCGCGCCTGGATAACCGGCGTGTAGTAACCGGTAAACTGGACGTTACCGTAGTTATCAGCCCCTTCCATTTGCCAGGCATCAATACCAAACTGACGCATACTGCGCGTATCACCGCCCGCGCGTAACCATTGCTGGATAGCGTTGTAGACGTTGCTCTGGTTACCGTACAAACGTGGCGAAGCGCTGCGAATTTGATTAACCTGCTCGGCGAAATCACCGGCATTGATTGGTGCGCCAACCGCATCAGGCTGGTTCACCAGTGAGAAAGGCTGGGTAAATTTCCCGTCTTTATACTGCTGCCCACGATCGGTGGGTTTTGAGGAACACGCGGCGAGCATCGCGACTACTGCTCCCGCCAGAAGATATTTTGCCCAACGTCCTTTCATTGTTCTCGTCTTATGTTGCCTGAATGCGAGACGAAGATAACAAACCCCCGAACCTAATGAAATGCGTATACATACCCGAACGCAAATTTTGAGCAAAAAACAATCCAGAATGCGTTGTTTTTGTTCATTTTCACCCTAAAAACGTGATCAAGGTGAAAAAAGGGTTGCATGAAAATGCGAGCAGAGTATAGTGCGCATCCACGGACGCGGGGTGGAGCAGCCTGGTAGCTCGTCGGGCTCATAACCCGAAGGTCGTCAGTTCAAATCTGGCCCCCGCAACCAATTAAAATCAGAAGCAGTAACGTTACTCGATGGAAGAGTAATGACGGACGCGGGGTGGAGCAGCCTGGTAGCTCGTCGGGCTCATAACCCGAAGGTCGTCGGTTCAAATCCGGCCCCCGCAACCAATTAAAATCTGATGTAATATTTTTGCAAAGTAGTTCAAATCACAGCAAGGTGGCGACGCAGTGAATCCTTAGGAGCTTACTCCAGTAAGTGACTGAGGTGAAAGAGGAAAGCCAACGCAGATGTGGTTTGAAATACGAAGCGAAAAGACGGACGCGGGGTGGAGCAGCCTGGTAGCTCGTCGGGCTCATAACCCGAAGGTCGTCGGTTCAAATCCGGCCCCCGCAACCAACATAGTTTGTTAAGGCTATTAAATAAGACCTTAAAAAATAAAACCGCAAAAGCGTTTCGCTTTATGCGGTTTTTTTGTGTCTGCCGTTCTGTCATCCGCCCGTATCGATCAAAGGCACAGGCAGTGGTCGTTCATTGGGGTTAATAGTAGCTGACGTTAATAGTAGCGGTAGCCTCGAATTTCCCATTCCTTAGCGGCGTACCGTCGGGCTCAAGATATAAGTAAATACGATCAGAGGCATCAAACTCTTTCGGCGCGGAAGTGTACGGGCCACTAATGTCTCCGTTCCCCGAAAGAGCATCAATGATAAGGGGATTGTCAAAAGTATAAAGCGCCACACCAAAACCGCTGGCGGCATCATCACCAGCCAGTTTGTTTAGCAACAAATGCTGGTCAGAACTCACCGGATTCCCATTACTCAGTATACGAGTCTCAATTTTAGTCGTCATCTTGCAGTTATTGTTACTAACACGTATCTCTTGATACGGCCCATTTTTAACTCCCCCCGTTCCGCCATAGAGCAAAAAGTTAAACGAACCAAAATCGACTTTTGACCTGTCAATAGACAAGTTACAAGTGGTTGGCGTAATCGGAATGGCAGGGGAATTAAAACGAAACCCTTTCATAACATTACTAAAGCCCACTTTAAAATACGTAGTGTTCACTGCCACGATCTGGCTCTTTTTTACCTTATCACCATAGCTTCCCCCCGCATACCATAATTCGGCCTGAAACTCCCACCTTGCGCCATTAAGCTGGGCAGGCGTCGCGGTGAACATCCCCCCTTTTTTAAGATGCCCCGAAACGCTTCCACTGCCATCACCATAGGTCACGGTGTACCAGAATCCATAACCAAATCCATCGGCGATGCCGCCTATCAGCAAACCACCATCAGGCATCGTTTCAGGCAGTGAACCCGAAGAAAAACCATCCCCCGATACGGTGATGGCGGTTCCCGTGGACGGATTACAGGTGGAAATGACCGGTCCGCCAACCAGCACCGAACTTTGGAATAACTGCTGCAAATTTGTGCTTGTCAGCGTGACCGCCGTTACGGGCGACGATGCCATAGTTTGATCAATATATGTTCCCGTTGGCGTGGTAAATGCACAACTCGCCAATGCGCTGCGAACGCCACATAAGCCCAGCAATAACAGCATGATAAATCCATATTTTTTCAGCATGACATATCCTTTTTATTCATACGCTGCGGTCACGGAAACTTTCGCTGCATACAATCCGCTTGCGACGCCACTTTCACCGTTGCCCACTTTCTGAAAACGCGCCGCGAAATGGAAGACTTGTTCACTATTCGTAGCAATTTGATTAGTGAATATAATTTCATCCAGCAGGACATTTCTTGCGCTGGCGCCATCCGTATTAAAAATAACAATGCCAACGTTGGTACTGTTTTGTAAATAATCGCTGAATACGCCATCGATAATAGGTCCGGCACCTATATTACGAAGCGTTAAACGCATTGTTCTGGATATTGACGCCGTTTCGCTGCCACAGTTGGTGAGCGTAATATTAAACGGCGTATAGATATCTCCTCCACTGTAATCAGTAGGGGTTAAAGCGTTCAATACACCGCCGGCAGCAAACTGGCTTATATGTGTATCAGGAAGGGTTATCTCCTGTGCAACACTAACATTACATACGGGTAATACGGTTGTTGCCGTTACAGTAACATCCATCGTGGGTGCAGCAATAAACGTTTCTGCCGCCAGCGCTGGAGAAGACAGGATTAACGTGAACAGGTAAGGAAGATAATAGCGCATGATAACCCTAGGTATTTAGTTATAACGGACAATGATTTGAAACGATTCCTCGAAATAACCAGAGCTCATTGTAGCCCCCCCAAAGGCTGCCATAATATATATATCGTAAATCGTGAAATACCCCTCACCATTACTATTCAACGTCATATCCCTCTCGCTGTTGAATGTAATAAAATCTCCCTTGACTCGATCCTTAATTTTTAATCCCAACATTGTCCCCATCCCGAGGCATGTTTTATGGGGATCTGAACAGAGATCAGCACTATTTATGGAAAAAGTCACCTTTGCTTTATTAAGCATATTGTCACAACCAGTTAAAAATATACCTAAAGGACGGTTATAACGTTCATCATTCAAATCCAGATCACGCGCTATAATCTGACCAAAATCAATAACGAGAGACTTTCCTCCCAGATTACTCTCTCCCCCTAAAGAAACATTGCACGAAGGAGTTTGAAGAGTTGCGGTAAAGGTTACATCAACCGTCTTGGTACTCCCCATACATTTCAACGGATCACTTTTTGCCAGGCAATCAGCAAAAGCAGCAGCGCTAAAGCAAAATGAACACAGGCCTAATACTACATGGCGAAAAATTCGATGATGGATCATGGCGTCACCTTCACGCTGGTTGAGGACATCCGGCAGCGCAGACCGGAGATAAGCGGCGTTTTACCGATCATGCTGGCATTGCCATCTAACTGATAGCTCACCTGACAGCGGCTTTCTGCGCCGCTGCCCCAAATGACGGAGAGCGTACCGCTGTCATCCATGCCGCGCACAAAGGCAATCCCCGCCTGGCCTACGGTGCCGACCGAGCTGCCAGCACTATCCTGCACATCTGCCGCCAGCGGAATAAACCCGCCATCGTCGCGCATCAGTTCCAGCATAAACGCTTTACGGGCGTCGGTTTCGATATCCACACGCACCAGCGCCCCGCTGGTCGGCACCACGACACCGGTGGTATTACTAATCGCCACATCGTTTTCCATCGTGTCAATATTCAGACCGACGGTGTTTTCCCGGTAGGGACTCAGGCTGGTGACGACCATATTGCCAAAACCGTCTATCTGCCCATTGCCCATTGAGGCGGACGCGCCTTTCGCCCCGCTGGCGTGCACCAGCGCCATCGTCGAGTCTGGCGTTAAATAGCCGGAGGCCAGCGTCAGCCCGCCGCTGTGCAGCACCACGCCACCGGTTGTACTTAGCGAGTACTGTTGATCGCCGTTAAGCCCCTGCGTCGCCGATAATGAGGTGGTGCTGTACGCGCCGTTGCGCGTCACCCAACTGCCTATCGTGGTGAGGTCTTCGCTGTCTTTGTTGCGGCTGCTCGTGGTGTTCAGGGAGTAGTTATACATATTGTCCCGAGAACTCCCTGTCGCCATCGCGCTGACGCTGTCATTACCTTTAAAGTCGCTACTGCTGTTGACGCTCATACTGGAGAATGGACGATAGTCCACGCTGGAGCCTGACCCCAACGGAATAGAGAAACCCAGGTTGATGCTATCGTCTTCTTCGCCAAATTCGTCATAGCTGCGCTGGGCGGAAATGCTGTAACTCACGCTCCCCACAGAGTTGCTATAACCTACGGAATACTGCGAGGTATTGCCATCATCGCCCCAATAGCTACGCCAGGTCCCGTTCAGATAAAACGAGCCATAACTTTCACCATTGATAGTCACATCCTGATAGACGTTGGCCTGTATCTCATTGCGCGTGCGTGTATAGGCATGATATGCCTCCTGCGTCGTGGTGTTTTTATCGGAAGCATAATTATTCAGCGTATTTTTGAGCGATAGCGCATCGTTCATCGACATGTAGTTTTCAGAGGAAAAACGATAGCCGACCACGCTGAAGGTGGTCCCCGTCGCCGTGAAATTTTTACTGTAGTTAAGGCTGTAACTCTGCCCTTTTAAGGTGCCAACGTCATCGGCGGTGGTTTGTGAGTGCGTCACGTCGAATGAAAACGCCCCAATGCTGGTGTTCATTGCTACGCCGAGCATTCCGGCGGTGTATAAGTTGTCTGCCATTTGCACACCGCCGTAGGCGGTAAACATATTGCTCAGACCGTAAGAGGCGGTGGCGACTCCCGCCCACAGCGTTTCATCAACCGTGTCTTTATCCACCGTGCCGATACCGATATCCCAGTCCACTTCACCAGGACGCAGTAAATGGGCAATAGAGGCATAGGGCATAGAAAATACGCGCGTACTGCCATCAGACTCCTCAACGGTAACATCCAGATCGCTGCCGTTTTGTGCAGCATAGTAGTCGCTGATGGCGAACGGCCCCGGAGGGACGGTGATCTGCGTAACAATACGACCTTCCTGGCGTACCGTCACTTTGGCATTGCTGTTCGCGACGCCGCGAATCACCGGCACATAGCTGTTAGCCGACGGATCCATCTGTGCATCGTTGTAAAGGTGCACACCGTCCAGCGAAACGGAATCCATCATGTTGGCGTTGGTGCGTACCTCCCCCGCTTCCAGTTTTGCGCGCAACGGCACAATGTCGCGTGCAATAAACAGATCGTAGCTGCTGTACTCTCCGCCGTTATCGTTATCCCAGTTGTATGCGCCATTTGAGCGTAAACGCCATGCGCCAAGGTTCAAACCCAACATCAACCCGGAGTAAAAGGTGTCCTGCGTGGTATTGTCGCTTTTGGAATGCCAGGCGTTGGCGTTATAGGAGAGCAGCGCCATCGGGATCCCGGAATCCCAACGCGAAGGAGGAATATAGCCGGCAGGATGACTGACCAGATAGACCTGCGGGATGGTTACATTCAGCTCCTGCGTCAATGGGTCGTAGCGGCTGGATGACTTCGGCAGGGTGGCAGCCAGATCATAACAGCCATCCTCATCCTCCTGATTTAGCGGCTCGGGATCCACACTGAGCTGTTCCAGCAGCGCATGGGTAAAACACGCCGACGCATAATCCGTATTGTTTTCGTGAAAAGTCAGCGGAGTTTTGAACATTTCCTTGCCATTAAGGAAAACTTTAACGTTGTATGTTCCGGCAAGAACAGGATTACCACGTGAAAAACGCTTCAGGTCAAGTTGGCTGCCCGCATCACCCATTAAAAAGGCGTCACTAAACTCCACCATTTCGGTGCTGGCGCTTTCATCGGGCGTACCTTCATCTGCCTGTGCGGATGTCAGCGAAAAAAAGCCAGTCAGAAACGTCGATAAATAAATAGATCGTGATAATCGGCGCACCATCATTCCCTTTTAATTAATAATCCTGTTACTCTGCGGGTACTTTTTTATTTAACCGTTTTGACGACTTCCGCATCCGCACCGTAATCATTCAACGCAACCCATGACACTTTATTAACGGAAGTCGTGGTTAATTGCGGTACGACAAAGCGTTCCTCACTAAAAGGACTCAGCATTTTCGGTTTGTAGTCATATTTTTTCGCCCCTGCCCACACCGCGCCGCCAATCAGTGAGAGATAATAAGGCGAGTCGTTTTTCAGGACGATCGCCACGTTACCCGCGTCATTGACCAGCGACCACTTAACATTATTTAAACCATCAATAAAGCTGCCCTTCAATGAGGCCGGACGATAAAAGAATTTAATCCGCGAACGTAAAGCCAGATTAAGTTTGCTTTTCCCTTCCGCATTCTTATCTTTAGGTGGAATTTCCAGCACGTTAAACCAAAAAATACTCTCTTTATCCTGCGCTAACGCCTTACCGGTCCAGGTAATACGCACGCTCTGGCCTTTTTGTGGATCAAGACGCGAGACGGGGGGAGTGACAATAAACGGTAGCTTCATTTTGGCCGGATCGCCGTTTTCATTACCGTCATCCAGCCAGGATTGGACCAATAAAGGCGACCTGCCCTCATTTACCATTTTTACCGTTACTTCTTTCGCCGATTCAGGGTAAATGACCCGCGTTCCCTGAATCACCACGCTGGCCAGTGATGAAGTTGTAGTGAGCGTCATCAAACACGCAATAAATAGCGAACATGAATACCTTTTCATATAAATCCCTTTGACAGAAACAATATTTTTACACTATGCAAATCTGATATATAAACCAACCAAATATATTTTAGCTATTTTATTCAACATTAATAATTACGGTAGCATCGGCAGTAACAATGCCCGCGCCGGGCGTACCGTAGGCGATATAACCGACTGAATAGGTTGACGCCCAGTTAAAGCAGACTCGTTCACCTTCCTCTAATTTATAACAACGGCCGCGATCTACATATTCATAATCTTTTCGGCTACCCGTCTGGAAATTCACGACTGAGCCCGGTGGTGTTGATTGATCCTGTACCAGGAAACCAACGTTTACCGCGCCTGATAAGGCGGTATTTTTTAATGCATAGGTTGCAGGGTCGGTCTCTCCGCTCGTCACCCAACGAATATTCGGATAATATTGCTCGGCCTGAGTGCACTCAGAACGTATAGCGAAACTCTTTTGATGCAGCGCGCCTGAAGTCGCCCCCTGAAGTTCCTTCAGGGAAGCCGTCTCTAACGCAATAGTGGTGCTGCTCACGCCATCCACCTCGACCCATACTTTACATTGTGTGGGTATAGGCTCGACGAAAGCCGAAACAACAATTTCAGGCGTCTGTACCGTGTCGTAAACCGGCGCTGCACCATAAACACAGAAAGCCATCAGAGACAAAAGGAATGGTAAATATTTCATTTTCTTCCCCTGTTACTCAAATGTGGCAGTAAACATAATAGAAGCTTGCAGGAAACCGTAGTTCACGTTCACACCGTAAGGCACGACACCCACTATAAAATTAAAATCAGCCCTTTTTACATCGCCATCCTGGACAAGGGTCTGCGTATTTTCCGCCGTGCTAAAATCAATCATCATATTCTGATCGGTATCTTTAAAAACGAAGCCAAACTGATTATTTCTATCTTCAGATTTTATTGCGAGGGTGGCGGCATCAACCTCCTGCGATGTACTTATTTTTCCTGTCACTGTTGACGCCTTATATCCGGACGGGCAGGAAACGCGGAAATAATAATCTCCCGCATTCGATATCCAAGTAATATCACCTATGGCTGGCAGAGTATCGATCACGAGCCCGCCGACATAAAGAGCACTTAATGGTGTTCCCGTGTAGGAATAAAGTTCCACCTTACAAGTTAACTCCGTCACCCGACCGGTAAATTCATATTCCACCGTATCGGCAGCACGCGCTGAATTAACCCACGCCAACCCAGACAGCAGCAGAACAATTAATTTATTCACAGACGCTCCGTCAGGCATAGGTCAGGGTAAAGGTCGCCGCCGCATGTACGTCGCCCTTTTCCGGCACACCATAAGGCATATAACCCACTTCAAACTTAAATGAGGCGCTGTCCTCATTGCTAAAAGCTAACGTGAACTGCTGCGTTGCACTGAAATCAACAACAGTATCGGTAATTTTATCTTTAATTTGTAGGCCGACATATTTTGCGCCAGTCGTATCGGTAATCGTATTTTTTAAATGAACAGAAAAATTGGAACCTTCGATCTCCCCGTCAGTGGTAAATTTTCCCGTCACTTCATGCCAGTTTGAAGGTGAAGAACAACTGACATTAATCGTAAATTCCTTCGGCGAAACAGGAAAGCTTCGTGCATCATGTAATGCCTGTGTGGTCACCTCCTCCAACGCTATCGAAGTACCGTCTCCCGGCGTTTGTACGGTACAGGTTGTGCTATAAATACGCCCCTGCACAATAAGTTCCGCATCAGGGGCAACCGCAGCCAGCGCCCCTTGCCCGTTTAACAGACCGAATATCATCAGGAGCAACAATAACGGTTTTCCTTTACGCATACGCCCTCCCTCCTGGATGAAAAAGCAGGGCTCAACGGCCCTGCCTGGCATTATTTTTATATTACTGATACGTTGCGATAAACATGGCGTCAGCTGCAACCAAACCGCCGCTGACGGTGCCGGTTTTCAGGTAGCCGACGTTGTAGTTAAACAGCATTGGCGCCGCAGTATCGATCACTTTCGCCTGGCGATCCGCGGTGGTAAACGTCTGGACTGCATTGCTGCTGTCTTTGTTTTGCACCTGGAAACCAACCCCTTGCGCACCCGCAGCAGAAACGTCGGTGTTATCCAGCGCAGAAGTGCTGGCATTAACCGCTGTTCCTTTTGCAGCCGCCAGATAGCCTGTTACAGTGGCATAGCTCGCACCGGTAATTTTGTCTTTGGAACCCTGGGCCGTACAGTCCAGAGAGACTGTGAAGTCTTTTTTCATTACCGAGTCAGTGGTGGCTGCCGAGACGGTCTTAACGTCAGTCGGATCCAGTTGCACTGAAGTTCCTCCCCCTAAAAGCGCTGCCGTACAGATGTTAGTCTGTACTTCACCGGCAAAGTGAATATCCGCAGAGTCCTGATCGCCCGCAAAAGCGCTTCCTGCAAATGCCATAGCAATGGCTGCAATAGTAAATTTTTTCATTTTTTTCCCTTGGTGATAAATATCCAATACCATAATTTATGGTGTCTGCATTCCTACCAGAGGTGATGCGATAAAATTATATCCCAAGTGAAGAGACACTATGTGCCAGAAAACATCATCAGATTTATTTTTAGGAAAACATCAATATAAAATAATTATCAATTAATAAATAAAATAACACCGCCAAATAATTAAAAATAAACTTCAAACAGATATATTAATTTTAAAATCATATAATCAACAAGATACTTTATGAATATACGTTATCGGTAATTTATTCGATAATAATAAATGAACCTGTAAATAGTCCTACTATAATATTTCGTCCTGGACAATCATTCGTTATATCGCATCAGAATGCCAGGACGTATATTTATCCCCTTCTCGCCAGCGTCGCCCCATCGGCAAAATAGGCTTTAATCCCTGCCAGAATCGACTCTGCAACTTCCTGCTGGAAGGTCGCCGTTTTGAGTTTGCGCTCTTCCTCAACGTTACTGATAAATGCCGTTTCGACCAGAATGGACGGGATATCCGGCGCTTTTAGTACCGCAAACCCGGCCTGTTCAACCTGATTCTTATGCAGGTTGTTGATTTTACCAAGCTTATTCAATACCGCTTTACCAAACTTCAGGCTGTCGGCGATGGTCAGCGACTGCACCATGTCAAACATGGTGTGGTCGACGTAACGGTCACCGCTCTTACTGACGCCACCAATGAGATCCGAGGCGTTCTGGGTCTGCGCCAGATATTTCGCTGCGGTACTGGTCGCGCCTTTGGTCGAGAGCGCAAACACCGAAGAACCGCTGGGTTGTCGACTGGTAAAGGCATCGGCGTGAATAGAGACAAACAGGTCTGCACGCTGCTTCTGCGCTTTCGCCACGCGGACTTTAAGCGGAATGAAAATATCTTCATTTCGTGTCATAAAGACCTTCATGTTGCCCTCTTTCTCTATGAGGGCTCGCAGACGGCGGGCAATCTGCAGTACCACATCTTTTTCACGCGTCTTGTATTTCCCCACCGCACCGGAGTCTTCCCCGCCGTGGCCCGGATCCAACATAATGACAATGGGGCGATCGCGTCCCGCTTTGCCCGGCTGTGGGCCACTCTGCGCAGGCGGTACCTGTTTATCCAGATCGCCCCTGTTGTAATCTTCCAGCAATGCCAGCAGCGGATCCTGAACATCCTGGGCATTTGCGGGATAGAGATCCATCACCAGACGTTCTTTAAAGCCCGCCACCGGTGCCAGGGCAAAAAGTTGCGGCTTCACATTCTGTTTCAGCTCGAACACCATCCGTACGGTCTTTGGATCAAACTGGCCAACGCGCGCCGACTTAATATACGGATCGTCAGGACGAATCTGCGCTCCCATGCCCTTGAGCACCGAATTCAAATTAACGTCTTCAATATCCACAACCACACGCTCAGGATTACTCAGGGCAAACTGTTTGTATTTCAGCAGACGGTTAGATTCTACCGTGACGCGGGTATAGCTGGACGCAGGCCAGATACGTACGGCAACGACCTGACTCGCGGCAGCCAGACCCACCTGGCTGACGCTTAAAAGCCACATAGCACCCGCACCTTTCAGTAAACGGCGGCGACTGATTGCTGAGTTGGATCCCGACATGCTTCTCCCGAGCAAAAGAAATCTTTTTAGAGGTAATACGTAAAACGTCCGAATTGACCGGAAACTTTAGCGAATGACGCATAATCTGTCATCTATAAAAGGGTAAACATTCTTTTTATATTCACGGTATTACTGATAAAAATCTTCAGCATGGGTAAAAATTACGCTTGCGCACAGAACCAAAACAGAATAAAAATACACAAATTACGAATAATCATGCAATGAGGGTGTGCCGTGGTGAAGGAGCGTAGAACCGAACTGGTACAGGGATTCCGCCATTCTGTTCCCTATATCAATACCCATCGGGGAAAAACGTTTGTCATTATGCTGGGCGGTGAAGCCATCGAGCATGAAAACTTTTCCAGTATCGTCAATGACATTGGTCTTCTTCATAGCCTCGGCATCCGCCTGGTCGTGGTCTATGGCGCTCGACCGCAGATTGATGCCAATCTTGCGGCGCATCATCATGAGCCGGTGTACCACAAAAACACGCGCGTCACCGATGCGAAAACGCTGGAGCTGGTCAAACAGGCTGCGGGGCTACTTCAGCTTGATATTACCGCCCGCCTGTCGATGAGCCTGAATAATACGCCATTGCAGGGTGCACACATCAATGTGGTCAGCGGTAATTTTATTATCTCCCAGCCGCTGGGCGTTGATGACGGCGTAGATTACTGCCATAGCGGGCGTATTCGTCGCATCGATGAAGATGCCATTCACCGCCAGTTAGATAGCGGCGCGATTGTGTTGATGGGCCCGGTCGCCGTTTCCGTCACTGGTGAGAGCTTTAATCTGACGTCAGAAGAGGTCGCCACGCAGCTGGCTATCAAACTGAAGGCAGAGAAAATGATCGGTTTTTGCTCGTCTCAGGGTGTCACCAACGATGATGGCGATATTATTTCCGAGTTGTTTCCTAACGAAGCTCAGGCTCGCGTTGAGTTGCAGGAAGAGAAAGGCGATTACAGCTCCGGTACGGTGCGTTTCCTGCGCGGAGCAGTGAAAGCCTGTCGCAGTGGCGTACGCCGCTGCCATCTGATCAGCTATCAGGAAGATGGTGCATTGCTGCAAGAACTGTTCTCCCGCGACGGCATCGGTACGCAGATCGTGATGGAAAGCGCCGAGCAGATCCGTCGCGCTACCATTAACGATATCGGCGGGATTCTGGAGCTTATCCGCCCGCTGGAACAGCAAGGTATTCTGGTCCGCCGCTCGCGCGAGCAGTTGGAAATGGAGATCGACAAATTCACGATTATTCAGCGTGATAACCTGACTATCGCCTGTGCCGCTCTGTACCCTTTCCCGGAAGAGAGAATTGGCGAAATGGCGTGCGTAGCGGTACATCCGGACTACCGTAGCTCGTCGCGCGGGGAAGTGTTGCTGGAACGGATCGCCGCGCAGGCCCGGCAAATGGGGCTGAGAAAGCTGTTCGTGCTGACCACGCGCAGCATTCACTGGTTTCAGGAGCGCGGCTTCACGCCGGTAGATATCGACCTGCTGCCGGAAAGCAAAAAAGAGATGTACAACTATCAGCGGCGGTCAAAAGTGCTGATGGCGGATTTGGCATAGGAGTAGTTGCCGGATGCGGCATAAAGTTCGCTGGCACATCTTTGGTATGCAGATCGTAGGCCTGATCAGACGCGATAGCGTCGCCATCAGGCACACAGCCGGATGGCGCTGACGCTTATCCGGCCTACATCATGCCATCATTAAACAACGCCGACAATCCGCTGCGGCGTTCGGTTCGGGTGGCAATGGCGCCACTCAATATCCGCTCATCGGCATACAGCGACAAACGACGGCGTGCGCGGGTAACGGCGGTATAGACCAGCTCGCGAGTCACCACAGGTGAATGCTGGTTGGGTAAAATCAACGCCGCGTGGTCAAACTCAGATCCCTGCGATTTGTGCACCGTCATTGCCCAGGTGGTTTCATGTTCAGGCAAGCGGCTGGGCTGGACCGATTTGATAGAACCGCCCGGCAGCGCAAACCACACCCTCAGACCCTGCCCACGATCCAGGGCAATGCCAATATCACCGTTAAATAATCCCAGCGAACTGTCATTGCGCGCGATCATCACTGGCCTTCCCTCATACCAGCGGCTATGCGTCGAACGGTGAATTTTGCGTTTTTGCGCCATCACCTGCTCAATGCGTTCATTCAAACCACCCACGCCAAACGGACCTTCCCGCAGGGCACACAATAGCTGATACTCATTGAAGGCCTGAATGACAGCATCCGGCTCGGCGCGCTCGCGCAGTAAATCCAGATAGTGACCATAACCCGCCAGCGCTTCCTCCAGCATCGCAGCGTAATCTTCGCTGCTGTGCAGAGCGCGTTTTTCAATGTCGCCAAATCCCTGCTGGAAGACCGTTTTTATCGCGGCTTTGTCACCACGATTAATCGCCGCAGCCAACTGACCGATTCCGGAATCGCTACCGAAACGGTAGCTCTTTTGCAGCAGGCACAAACTGTCGCGCAGAGCAGCCGCCTGAGTTCCCGAACCAGCCGGAATAGTGGTTTCAGTCAGGCGACTAAGCTGGCGGGCACGCTCCGGGGTAAAACCATCACCGACGAAAGCACAGATATCCCCCAGTACCGCCCCCGCTTCAACAGAAGCGAGCTGGTCGCGATCGCCCAGAAAAATCACCCGCCCGTGTGGCGGTAGCGCATCGATAAGGCGCGACATCATCGGCAAATCGATCATCGAGGCTTCATCCACTACCAGCACGTCAAGATGCAGCGGGTTTCCTGCATGATGCCGCAAGCGTTGGCTACCAGGCTGAGCGCCTAATAATCGATGCAGCGTACTGGCATCATCGGGAATGCGTTTCTTTTGCTCATCGGTCAGCGGCAGTTCACGCAACGCCGCGCCCAGCGAGGCGGTCAGACGTGCTGCTGCTTTTCCCGTGGGCGCCGCCAGACGAATACGACAGCGTTCACCGTCCGCCATCTGAATCAACGCCGCCAGAAGCCTCGCCACCGTTGTTGTTTTTCCGGTCCCCGGTCCACCGGAGATCACCGATATACGCCGGGTGAGCGCGACAGCAGCGGCCACTTTTTGCCAGTTAACGCCTTCAACGGGCGGAAACAGCGCTGCCAGCGTGTGGGTCAGCCGTTGTTCATCCACCTCAATGGCGTAGTTAACTTCACCGAAAAAGCGCGCCACCGCGCGTTCGTTATGCCACATCCGGTTCAGATACAAACGATCGCCGTACAGCACCAGCGGTGTGGGCTGCTCGCCACGGCTTACCGCCCCGGAGGCCAGCAGGCATTCCGCCCAGTCTTCGGGCTCTCCCGCTTCAGCGAGCCAGGCGCTTAACAGAGGATGGGCGTCCTCACTTCGGGATAGACGCGAAAGCGGTAAGCAGACGTGCCCTTCTCCTGCTTCACGGCTGAGCAACGCCGCTGCCAGCGCAACGGCAGGGTTATCATTTCCAGCAACCGCCAGCGCGAACTGGGCATCCAGAGGGCGGAGCTGCTTTTGCTCAACGGCTTCCAGTAATCGTTTCTGGATTGTCATGACATTTCCTCCAGCGGCACACCGGCAAACAACTCGTCCATCAAAGCGATCAACTCTCCGTCAGGTCGGGTCGCATAAATTCCCTGCTGCGGATTTTCACGGTCAACGCCACGCAGGAAGAGATAGATAACTCCGCCAAAATGGCGTTCATAATCGTAATCAGCAATGCGATGGCGCAAGTAGCGATGCAGCGCCAGGGTATAGAGTTGATACTGCAGGTCGTAGCGATGCGCCTGCATGGCAGAGGCCATCGCCTGCTGCGTATAGGCGGAGCTGTCTTCACCCAG
Organism: Citrobacter sp. Cf087; assembly: GCF_030334285.1. NCBI lineage: Bacteria > Pseudomonadati > Pseudomonadota > Gammaproteobacteria > Enterobacterales > Enterobacteriaceae > Citrobacter > Citrobacter sp. Cf087. Next base: position 484,786 of record NZ_JAOWED010000028.1, on the reverse strand, counting down.
CCAGTTCGATTTGTAATCGAGCAGGTAATAGCGCCCCTGATGGCGGAATACCAGGTCAATAAAGCCTTTTAGCATGCCGCGCACCTGCATAAAGTCCAACGCAGGGCACCCCGCCGAGAGCGGATCGTACTGGCGAATCAACGCATCAAGTTGGTTGGCCATCAGCGGCTGCGAAATCGGCAGATAAAACTCCATCTCCACCTGTTTTTCTCGCGCGGAAAGCTGGCTCAAACTCACGCCCGTCTCGTTGAGAGGCGCCTGCAAAATGGCGTCCAGCCATTCGGTCAAAACCGGCGTCCAGTGCGCGTCATAACCGCCCAACGCCAGTTGCTCCTCGACCCAATGCGGATCCACCGGTTGCGTAAAATCGAGATTTTCAAACAGGCTATGCAAGAACGTACCCGGCGAAGCGCCGCGCGGGAACTGATGCGGTGTGAGTCCTGATTCTTCAATAACCTCACCGACGCCTGCGGCATCGATATCCAGTCGAGGGATCAGATCCTGCGCAATACCATGTCCACGCTGTTGCAGACCGGAATAACTGGTCACGCGCCAGCTATCGCCGGGCGTACGCTGCAGTATTTTTGCACTCAGTTCACTGCTAACAGACTGCGCAACCTGCCAGGGTTCGCCGTCAGGCTGCGCGGGAATCTGGCAGGCAATATCGTCGCAGCACAGCGCTTCAATCGCGCCACGCAGACCCGCGGCATCCATCGGCTCGCCTTTTTGCAACAGGCGACCAAGGGCGCTCTGATGCACATCGGTATCCCCTTTTTTATCGCCCCGACGTCGTACCAACGGCGCAACGCCAAGGCTGCAGTGCCATACCGAACGGGTTAGCGCGACATACAGCAAACGCAGGTCTTCCGCCAGACGTTCCGCTTCTGCCAGCTCAACGCTCTCCTCGGCATCGCTGAGATCCAGCACCGCTTCAAAGGAGCTGCGATCGTGGTAGAAAGCCTGATCCTGGACGCGGAAATTGGTGATAAATGGCAGCCAGACCAGCGGATATTCCAGCCCTTTCGATTTATGGATGGTGACGATTTTAACCAAATGCTTGTCGCTTTCGAGCCTGAGCTGCTGACTGGACGCATTGCTGTCGGGTTCAAGAATATGCTGGGACAACCAGCGCACCAGCGCATGCTCGCTTTCCAGCTGCGAGCCCGCTTCCTGCAACAGTTCGCTGATATGTAAAATGTCGGTCAGTCGACGTTCGCCCCCCGCCGTCGCCAGCAGGTTCTCCGCAATCTGGCGGGCAGCCATCAGCGCGCGCAGCATCGGCATCACGCCGCGTTTATGCCAGATCTGACGATAACCATCGAACTCCTCGACCACCGCATCCCAGGCATTTTCGTCGTTATTTAACGCTTCAAGATCCTGCGCATTCAGCCCCATCATTGAGGTTGCCAGCGCGCTACGCAGCGTGTTCTCACGCTCCGGCGTCATCACCGCCTGCAGCACCCACAGCAACTCCTGCGCTTCCAGCGTTTCAAATACGCTGTCACGGTTAGAGAGGTAGACGGAGGGAATGGCCAGTTGCGTCAGCGCATCTCGGACCAGCGCCGCTTCCTGACGGTTACGTACCAGTACGCTGATGTCCGACGCGCGTACCGGGCTGGAGGCTTTGCCACTGACCAGTTGCGCAGCGCCAGAATGCCCAGCCTTAAGCCAATCACGAATTTGCATGGCGCACACCTGCGCCATGTAGTTCTGATAGTCGCCTACGCCACAGCTTTCCCCTTCCATCAGCCACATACTCATGGCAGGCTGCGTTTCACCGTGTAAAACAAACTGAAGCGACTGGTTTTTTTCTGCGAATTTTACCGGGCTGAAGGGGATTTCGCGGAACATAAAGGCGTCGTCCATCTGGCTGAAAAGCGTATTCACGCTATTGACCATGCCAGGGGCCGAACGCCAGTTGGTATCAAGCGTATAGTGTGCGCTGACTTCGCTGCGCGCCTTCATATAGGTGAAGATATCCGCGCCGCGAAACGCGTAAATCGCCTGTTTTGGATCGCCAATCAGCAGAAGTGCGGTATCCGGCTGATGCTGCCAGATCCGACGAAAAATACGGTACTGCTGCGGATCGGTATCCTGGAATTCATCGATCATGGCAACCGGAAAACGGGTGCGAATAGCCGTCGCCAGCGCATCGCCGCTTTCACTGCGCAACGCTGCATCCAGACGGCTGAGCATATCGTCAAAACCCAGCTCGCCGCGGCGGCGTTTCTCCTCGGCAACCGCCGCGCGGATCTCCGCCAGCGCCCGGGTGATCACCAGATCGCGCAGGGTTAACGGTTCGCTAAGCAGTTCATCAATAGCGACGAAAAGCGGGTGCTGAGGAGTTATCCCGCCCGCTTTGGTTCGCTCTTCTAAAAAGCGCTGGGAGAATTTCTCCAACGCATCAGGCAGCTGATAGCTTTGAGTTTCTTCCTGCGCCCACGCGCTGATCTTTTCGATCCACTTACCCTGGTTAGCGCGATTAAATTTACGCCGATCGATCCCGGAGGCTTCCAGCAGACCATCCAGCTCATCAACAGAATCACGCCATTGCTGCTTGATCTGGTTAATGCGTGCAAGAATTTGTTCATGCCGGGAGGCCAGTGTTTCGTCATCGGGCGGAGGAGCCTTGATAACCGGTGCTTCCCCTTGCAGATAGCGATCGATATCTCTCAGCAGCGCCTGCGGTCCTTTCCACGTTTCAAAAACCACCTGCGCAATGTCGCGGGGCAGCGGGTAGCAGTGCCGACGCCAGAAGTCCGCGCAGGCCTGATAGCGCAGCAGCGATTCATCTTCTATCAGTTGCTGTTCGAACAGCATGCCAGACTCAAAGGCGTTAAGGCTGAGCATACGCTGACAAAAACCGTGGATGGTAAACACCGCCGCTTCATCCATCTGTCTTTCAGCCAATAACAGCCACTGAGAGGCCTGTTTTTTATCGGCAATTTCATCTAACAAACGGGCATATAGCGGGTTGTCGGTGGTTTCACGCAGGCAGGCAATTCGCAGTTCATGAATGTTGCTACGAATTCGACCGCGCAACTCTTCGGTAGCCGCCTCAGTGAAGGTGACTACCAGCAGTTCTTCGACGGTCAGAGGACGAGGAAAGGCGGCAGAGCCGCCCAGTCCAAGCAGTAAACGTAAATACAGGGCGGCGATGGTAAAGGTTTTACCGGTGCCCGCAGAGGCTTCAATCAGACGCTCGCCCGTCAGGGGCAAACGCAGTGGATCAAGGGACTCAGCGGCATCATTCATTCTTATCACTCATCAGGGGTAAGGTTTGCTGCAACGCGCTGACGGTCTGCCACACTTTCCAGCCTTCCGGGTGCACATATTCTGCTTGCCCGTTCTGACTGCCGGAAACCTGTGACAATATCGCCATGCCTTGCGGCTCAACCACCGCCTGATGGAAGAAGTCGGCAAGTTTTTGCGGCGTCAGCAGTTTAATCTGAGCCACTATTTTATCACGTGAATCGAAGCGCATATTGCCGCGATCAAAATCTTTGCTTAACTGTGAGGCTTCTGCCCCCAGCGTTTGCGGCGCCTGCAGCATTTGCGCAATAATCGCCTGCTGAATTTGCGCGAACTCTTCAGGTTTCATCGCCCGCAGCTTCGCTTCCGCCGTCGGGAAGAACGCTTTATAACGCTCCCAGAGGTAAGACGGCTGCTTATCACTGCTTTGCAGCAGGAACCCCATTCCCCACTGACGGCCAACGCTCATCGGGAAAGCAAATACGGCGTAACCTAACTGTTCTTCAGTACGCAGTTGATTGTAGAACCACGGCTGAACAATCTGCCCCAACATGGCGCTGTAGGCTGAACTGGCGTATTCATCGTATCCGGTTGGCACAAATACCGCCGCCAATGCTGAATCCGTGCTGCTGCCTGCTTTTTCAAAGATGACGGACTGCTTCTTGTCCACCACCACATCTTTGTTGCGACACCACTGTGACCCGTTCGCACCAAGCTGTTTTTGGATATCCCGCGCCATGCTCGTTGTCTGAGCTTCGCTCATATTGCCAATGACCAGGAATTCAGGTCGCGCACCGGTTTTTAAAGCGTCGCGGTAGGTCATCACCTCTTTCAGGGTGATGGAAGGCAGCAGCTGACGGCGCTCATCACGTGAAAAATAAGGCACCTGAGAAAGCATCTGCACCGGCATAATAGCCTGATCGTAGGCTTTACCCTTTTCTGCGGAATCCATCATCTGGGCATACCAGGATTTCGCCTGTTCCAGTTGTTCATCCGTTGAGGTATAGCTGAAATAGCCGCTCAGCAGCGCCTGAAAAAGCTGCGGCAAACGTTGGGTGTAGCCGTTGGCGTTAAGCATCAACCCATTGTTAGCGTTGGTAGAGAAACCAATTCCACCTACCGATGCCTGGTTACTTAACTGATCGAGCGCAATCCCCGCCAGGTAATCGTTAAGTGCGAATAAGACCTGGTTGCGGGCGCTGTCCATGGCTTTCGGGTTACGCAGGATCACGCTGACGTCAGCCTTCGGCTCGCTGGCAAAATACTGGCTCGGGGCATACACCACGCGTAAATCCGGTTCATCAACAATCAGCTCCGGATGAGCGTATTTTTTATCCGTCTTAATCAGCGTGAAATCATCCGGAATGTAGGGGTTCACCTCCGGTAACGACAGCGCAATGCCCTGTGCTTTTTGCTGCCAGTCGGCAAAGGTTTTGTCGCTGATTTTATCCACCTGGTAAGGCGCATCGACAAAATAAGCGGTTTTATTATGCGGCTCTTTCGCGCTGATATACCAGATACGTGCATTCTGCGGCGTCATCATTGCCAGACGTTGCTCAACAGCTTTCGCATCGTACTGGTCAGCAATATTCACCGCATCCAGCGTATGCTCGACGGGAACGCGGATCATGGTATCAGCCAGCCATTCCACGTAGTCCATATCACGGGTGATGGAGGGATAACGGAAATCGAGATCCAGCACATGCGCCAGCTCGTCAAAATAGCGTTTATCGACGCCTTTCTCGCGTAACAAATTGAGGTAGCTAAAGATTGCCGCGACAACTTCATCGCGATTCGCCAGCCCCTTGTCGGTTAACGTCGCGGAAATGGCTAACACGCCGCTGTTCCCGTTGACCACCGGATCGGAGTCTGCGCGAATACCTTCAACCAAGCCCTGCTTTTGCAGCCAGTCAGACAATGTGCCCGGACTACGATTGCCAATCAGGTAGGTCACCAGCTCATCGGTTTTACTGCGGAACTGCGCGCTGTTGTTATCAATACGAAACTCGACGCGCAATACTTTACGCGGCATTGCCGGAACATAGTGGATGATGATGCCCTTTTGCGCATCAGTGACGACCGGTACGGTAATTTCAGGCTTTTCGATATTTCTGTTCGGCACGCGCCCAAAGGTGTCAGCCGCTATCCGCGCCAGCTCTGGCAGCGGTTTATTGCTATAAATCACCGCCTTCATCAGGTTCGCGGAGTAGTACTTTTCATGAAATTTTTGTAACGCCTGTACCACCGGGTTGCCCGGTTTGTCACTTAATGTCTCTAGATTCCCGCCAGAGAAACGCGAGCCAGGGTGCGCCGGGTTGATAGTCTCAGCGCTCACCTGCGCCATACGCATCCCGTCTCGGGTACGCGCCAGCGTCAGCTCGGAGTTAACCGCGTTACGCTCACGGTCGGCATATTTTTTATCCAACAATGGATCGGCAATAGCATCCGCCAGGCGATCCACCGCCCCCACCAACGCGTCGTTTTCGACTTCAAGATAGAAGGCCGTACGATAAGGCGCAGTGCTGGCATTGTGGCTACCGCCGTGCATTTTCAGAAATTCAGCCAGGCTGTCCGGCTGCGGATATTTTTTCGAGCCCATCAGGCACATGTGTTCGAGATAGTGCGCCAGCCCCTGATGATCGTCCGGATCTTCCAGCGAGCCCACGGGAACTACCAGTGCAGAAAGGGATTTCACGGCCTGAGGATCGGATACCAGCAGCACAACCATGCCGTTATCAAGGCGCACGGCCTGATACTGACGGGTATCTTTATCGCTTTTACGGATGGTTTCAGCTAAAGGCTGCCAACCGGTATCTGCCTGACTTACGGGAACCCAAAGGGCGACGAACAACAGTAATGCGCTGAACCAGGTGCTGCGGGGCATTCACAAACCTCATCATTAACGTATTCACCTGTTCACTACAAACCACGCATAAATACATGGTCTGAACAGGGCAAGACTATGTGCTGAACGAGCCAGCATCTTCTCTTTGTAAGAATCAGTCCGTGACAGAATGCGCATCATAGTGGAAGCTATCGAATTGCGCAATTTTTATACAACCATCATGACTGATTGAAGCGAAAAATCGGTAACAGGTAGCGTTGAGACTGTAAAACAATAGTCTCCAGCGTATCAGCATCCAGTTGACGCCAAAGACGCTGATACCAGATATCATCACCTTCGCCACGTACTATCATGTTGCCTTCATAGGCTTGCAGAAACTTACTGCGCGCTTTTTGCAACGTTGCATCGTCATCTAACATGGCATCATTTGCGGCGTCATAACAGGTTTTTATCCATGCACCGCCGCTTTCGGGCAATACCAGCAATGGTGACGACATGCCTTCCCGATACCCCTCAATGAGTTGCGACAGATACAGCAACGCCTGTTCTGCATCCAGCGGCGGAAAACGCCATTCCCCGTCTTTACGCAGGAATAATCGGCTCTCTCCCGTACCGCCACTCGCACAATAGACAAGATGTTCCAGCCAAAGTTGCACGCCCTGCGCAATGCTGATCAAAGATGGGCGCCAGCGCAACAAACCGTCCTCTTGTACCTGCGGCAACCAACCGGTGATTTGTACGCCGTTACAGTTAAGATCGATTTCCATGCTCTGACAGGGCTGACGACAGGCGATAATACGCTCAGCCAGCGACTGCATCTCCTGACGCTGCGTATCCCACAGAATTTCGCCAAACGGCCCATAGGGTAGCGTGCCCGCCGCACGAAAACGGCGGAACAGTCGTTCAGCGTCGTTCTCTTCAACCAGTGTATTAAGCAATTGCTGATTAAGCTGATAGCGGGTTAATCCTTCAAGGGTGAAAGGCTCCGTGTCCGGGATCTCACTCTCTTCAGAGCGGAAGTTGACCCTCAGACGCATCTGGAAAAAGGCGCGTACCGGATGTGCCCAAAATCGCTGCAGTGTTTCCAGCGTTAGCGTTTCTGGCATTTCAAAAGGAAGAGGCTGCACAAAATCCGTGTGCGCTTTTCCTGACAGGCTCGCCGCAGGTAGCCATTCCCGGGCATAGCTTTGCTGTTCGCCTGGTAGATAGTTTTGCGCATCAAAGGGCATCCGGGTATGCAAACGGGTAATGTGCGCTTTTACCCTTGTCTCGCTTTGATCGCAGGTCAACAATTCGTCACCCGGCAGATAATGGCTTTGCCCAATGTAGTCCATCAGTTCTTGCACCAGCACCGACGGAAAGCGCTCGCTGTTATCCTGGATAGAGCGGCCAATGTAGCTGATGTAGAGCGTCTGCTGTGCTGAAATCAATGCTTCGAGGAACAGATAGCGGTCATCATCACGACGGCTGCGATCGCCCCGCATCGGTTTTTGACTCATTAAATCAAAGCCCAGCGGCGCAAGCTGGCGTGGATAAACGCCATCGTTCATACCCAGCAGGCACACCACTTTGAACGGAATGGAGCGCATCGGCATCAGCGTACAAATGTTAACGGGACCCGCCAGGAAGCGCTGGCTGATGCGTTCCTGATCAAGGCGCTGGGCCAGCTCATCACGTAACAGAGAGAGCGGTATAGCATCGCCGTACTCGGCCCCTAAACCTTCGGTGATAATAGCCTGCCACTGCTGTTCAATCAGCGTCATCGCCGCTTCGGTATCCGCGTCCGGCAGGAAGAAATCATTGAGCATTTCCCGACAAACAGGTAGCCACTCTTCCAGCGGTCGTTCCTGCGCTAATCCTCTACGCCAGAGATTAAGCTGCATCAGCAACGAGGCCAGATGCCCTACCAGCTCGGCAATCAAACCGCTGGACTCATCGTAAGGCAATACCGATTGCCACTCGCCCTGCGCGCTTTCCATCGCGTAGCCGAGCAGCATACGCGTTAAACCAAATTGCCAGGTATGCTGACCTGTAGGCGGAAGTTCCAGTTCACGCACGTTATCGTCGTCAATTCCCCAACGAATCCCGGATTCATTGACCCATAAGCGAAGATAGCGCAACCCTTCTTCATCAATGTTGAAACGCGCCGCCAGCACGGGGACATCCAGTAACGCCAGGACATCCTCTGAGACAAAACGGCTATCCGGTAGAGACAGCAGACTAATAAAAGCCTGTAAGACGGGATGAGACTGGCGTGCCCGACGGTCGGAAATCGCATAAGGTAAGTAACGCTCGGCTGGTGCACTGCCAAAGACCGACTGAATGAATGGGCTGTAGCTATCGATGTCCGCCACCATCACGATAATATCGCGCGGCGTCAGCGTTGGGTCCGCTTCCAGCATGGCCAACAGCCGATCATGCAGAATTTCCACCTCGCGCTGCGGGCTATGGCAGACATGGAAAGTCACGCTGGTATCGTTCAGATCAAGCCGGCGTTTATTGTCACTACGGGAATATTCTTCCAGCGTGACGCCCGCCACGGCATGACTTTCGAGTTCCAGAATATCCGATTGAATATTATGCAAAAGGTTGTCAGGCGTAATGTCGACAAACGCATCCAGTTCCTGACTATTTTCCAGCTCCGAAAGCAAATAAATGTAATCACGCCCCAGCTTGCCCCACGAGGCCAGCATCGGGTTGCCCACATCCTGTTCCCCATCGCTGTTAAATAATCCTTCGGCTTTCTGGTTATCACGAAATAGCGGCAGGTGCCGTTCTTCAAAGCTGTGCCGACGCTGACGCGCCATAAGCTTCGCCAGCCAGGCAGGATCTTTAATATCTCCCCAGTAGTAGCGACAAGGGTTGGTAAACAGCAGATGAATATCGATGTGCTTACCCAGCGCTTGCAATGCCTGCAAATAAACTGGCGGCAGCGCCGAAATGCCGCAAATAAAGACGCGAGAAGGCAGTCCCTGCGGGCACTCGGACGCGTTTTCCAACGTCTGAATAAATCGTTGGTATAAATTGGCACGATGCCAACGCGGCTGGCCCAACTCCGCGGTGTATTCCACCAGCGCTTTCCACAACGGTGCCTGCCAGGCCTGAGACTCGCCGAGTCCATCAACCAGTCGCCCCGCTTCCCACTGGGTCAACCAGTCAGGGCGGTAGACTAAATACTGGTCGAAAAGGTCAGCCGCGCGCGAGGAAAGCTGAAAAAGCTTACGTTTATCGGTGTCGTCCGTCAGATAGTGGCGCAGCAATGCAAAGTCATCGCCATCCAGTAATTGCGGCAACAGCGTCATCAACTTCCAGCTCATGCTCTGTTTGCTGAACGCGCTCTCTTTCGGGATATCCGGCAGCACGCGCACAAACATATCCCAGATAAAACTCGCGGGCAGCGGAAAATCGATATTGGCGGCAATACTAAACTTCTGTGCAAGAGTCATTTGTAACCACTGCGCCATACCGGTACTTTGAACCAGGATCATCTCAGGCTCAAAGGGGTCGTCCAGCCGCTCGCGCTCAACGATAAACTCCATTAACGCTTCCAGCACATCCAGACGGTTGGAGTGGTAGACCCTTAACATAGCGACTCCTGACTACTGACGATTCGGGCAATGCAGACGCGTCATCTGACCCTGCCTGCCGAGGGGTGAAGAAATTATGACGTTGATGCTGACACATCCCGCTCTCGTTGTCTGCATTCGGTTAACCTGCCAGTTCACAGGCGATGAAAACTGGTACAGCTGGCTTTGCTGCCAGGCGTGACGCCAGAGTTGTTGATACTGGTTTCTGATAATAAAGCTGTTCATTAGCACCCGCTGGTATCCTGACAACGCGGTCACAATCATGATCATCAGTACCATTGCCAGCATAACTTCCGGCAGACTAAAGCCACGCTGACTGTTCAGGGGATCTGGCATAACGTCTGCTCCTTAAGCGGACAAAAATCGCTCCAGCCATGCGCCGAGAATTCTATGTTGCCATCAATAACCGCCCCCTGACGCCATAAAAATACTCCTTCATAGTGGGCGATTAGCAGCACGAAATTATTGGTAAGCAGGCGCAGGCAAACCGCGGCATTCTGCGTGGGATCGCGCCGACACTGTACGACGGGTTGTAAGCGCCAGGGTTGTATACGCCCCCATTCCATCGCGGATTGCACTACCGCCTGACGCTGCAGCGCCTGACTTTGTGTGGCCACACGCGCAGCAAAACTAGCCTCCTGTCTGCTAACGCCTTGCAGCAGCAGACTACCGAGCACCAGCAGCAACAGGACCATTGCCAGAGAGGATACGCCTCGCTCACGGTTCACAGGTTGAATCCCGTAACGCTGTAGACCGCTTCAACAACTTTTTGTGGTTCGTCATTGCTCACTCCACGCAAACGCAGCGTAAGAAGCGGGGAATATCCGCTAAAATTCAGCCGTTCAACCTGGAATGCCTGAATCAGGATGGTAGTCTGATCGGTCATTTTCTCCCATCCTTTTCCAGTGCAGCCGGTGGCTCCACGCAGGGTTTCCAATACCTTATCCTGTAAACGAAACCCGATAGCATCAGCCTCTTTCGCGGAACTGCTCTCCCAAACGCCGTTGCCGTTGGCATCCCAGCGTGCAATGACACAGTCCCCCTTAGCCGATATCACAAGTCCCTCTCCGACACAGTTTCCCCGGCAATATCCCGCCCGTTGAAGATGCTTCGCCACGGTGTAGGCCCGCTGCCATATTTCATCTTCCAGCGCTAACTGGCGCGTGTTACGCAGAATCTCTCGCTGTAGCGCCGGTAAAAATCGTGCTGAGCTAAGTAATAAAATACTGCTAATCGCCATGGCAATGAGCACCTCCAGCAGTGAAAATCCCCGTTCGTTTACTGACATAATTTGGCCTCATCGCGCTCACAAAGCCTGATTCGCCCCCAGCCAGACACCACCACGCGCCATTCCCCTGCCGCATTTTTCAGGCGTATATGTCCGGCCCATGCCGTATTGCGCAGTCCAAAAAAAGCCAGTGAAGGCGTGATATCTGCCATTTCGACATCAGCCCAGAGTGGCGCAAATATCAACGGTGAAACAGGCTGACACGAAGCTTGTGATGTCGCTGAGCTTGCCAGACACCATGTCCCCCCTTCGCGGAGCACGTTGATGACGTGATCACGATTGCGCCAGTTAGCATCTTCACGCAGTTGCAGCAGATAGTCCCGCACCTGGCAGGCGGTCTGCCACAGCCGCTGTTGATGCTGCCAGCGCTGCCAACCATACAGCCCAGATGCACCAAGCGCCGCGACGATCAGCATCGCAATCAGGGTTTCGAGAAGCGTGTAACCTTGTTGTTTTTTCATGTCGCCAGTATGGCGTGAGGAAAATGAATAACGAGCGGGAAATTCGGTTTCTACGGCGAGCTACGGGAAATATTCGTCGCGTTGCAGACCGTTGCACTATTTCAGGAATGTTGGCCGAATAACGTGATTTTAGACAAAAAAAACCGACGCTCACGGGCGTCGGTTGTGTCAGCATGAAGCTGGTTAGATAGCCACCGGCGCTTTAATACCCGGGTGCGGATCGTAGCCTTCAATTTCGAAGTCTTCGAAGCGATAGTCAAAGATAGATTCAGGCTTACGTTTGATAACCAGTTTCGGCAACGCGCGAGGTTCACGGCTAAGCTGCAGATGCGTTTGATCCATATGATTGCTGTACAGGTGCGTGTCGCCACCGGTCCAGACAAAATCACCCACTTCCAGATCACACTGCTGCGCCATCATGTGTACCAGCAAAGCGTAGCTGGCAATGTTAAACGGCAGGCCGAGGAACACATCGCACGAACGCTGATACAGCTGACAGGAGAGCTTGCCATCCGCGACGTAAAACTGGAAGAACGCATGGCACGGTGCCAGCGCCATTTTATCCAGCTCACCGACGTTCCATGCAGAAACGATAATGCGGCGAGAGTCCGGGTCATTTTTAAGCTGGTTTAACACGGTGGTGATCTGGTCAATATGGCGACCATCTGGCGTAGGCCACGCGCGCCACTGTTTACCATAAACCGGGCCTAAATTACCGTTTTCATCCGCCCATTCGTCCCAGATTGAGACGTTGTTTTCATGCAGGTAGGCAACGTTAGTGTCGCCCTGCAAAAACCACAGCAGCTCATGAATGATCGAGCGTAAATGGCAGCGTTTCGTCGTAACCAGCGGGAACCCTTCCTGCAGATTAAAACGCATCTGATGACCAAAAATGGAAAGCGTTCCGGTTCCGGTACGGTCGTTTTTCTGTGTGCCTTCATCCAGCACTTTTTGCATCAGTTCTAAATACTGTTTCATGGTTCCTCAGGAAACGTGTTGCTGTGGGCTGCGGCGGTACGCCCAAACCATCATAATAATGCCTGCGACAATCATCGGGATAGAGAGGATCTGCCCCATGCTGATGTACTGTACCCAGGTGCCAGTAAACTGCGCATCCGGCTGGCGGAAGAATTCAACGATAATACGAAACGCGCCATAACCAATCAGGAACAGACCGGATACCGAGCCCATTGGACGCGGCTTACGAATGTACAGGTTGAGAATGATAAACAGCACAACACCCTCGAGCGCCATCTCATAAAGCTGTGAGGCGTGGCGCGGCAGCGAGCCGTAGGTATCAAAAATAGACTGCCATTGCGGGTTAGTTTGCAGTAGTAAAATATCTTCGGTACGGGAGCCCGGGAACAGCATGGCGTACTTGAAGTTCGGGTCAACGCGTCCCCACAGCTCACCATTGATAAAGTTACCCAGACGCCCTGCACCCAGACCAAACGGAATCAGCGGGGCAATGAAATCAGAAACCTGGAAGAACGAACGTTTGGTGCGTTTGGCGAAGATAATCATCACCAGGATCACACCGATAAGTCCACCGTGGAAGGACATACCGCCGTCCCAGACGCGGAACAGATACAGGGGATTATCGAGGAATAACTCGAAGTTATAGAACAGTACGTAACCAATACGCCCACCGAGGAAAACCCCGAGGAAGCCCGCATACAGTAAGTTTTCTACTTCATTTTTGGTCCAGCCACTGCCCGGGCGATTAGCGCGGCGCGTCGCCAGCCACATCGCAAAAATAAACCCCACCAAATACATTAAGCCGTACCAGTGAAGCGCGACGGGTCCGATTGAGAAAATGACCGGATCGAAATCCGGAAAATGCAGATAGCTACTGGTCATCTGTCACCACAAGTTCTTGTTATTTCGCTGAAGTCAGACAGCAATTGATAAGCGCGCCTGCATAATGCAGGCGCTCCAAAGGTGCGAATGATAGCACAAGGGGTTAGAAGCGGATGCCGGGAAGATGTAAAAGATCTGTATAAGTAATCTTTACCCCGTAATGCCTGATGACGCTACGCTTATCAGGCCTACAATCCCCCGCGAATCAATCCCCCCATGCCGCGGCGCTCCATAAAGGCCGCTACCTGATGGCGTACCTCAGCCGCCATCTGCGCTTCCAGGCTGCGCTGCGCCAGCGTTTGCGCCTCATCAAAATCGATATGACGCAGCAGATATTTAACGCGAGCGACAGAACGACCGTTCATCGACAAATGACGGAAACCCAGGCCGATCAGAATAGCCACGCACATCGGGTCGCCCGCCATTTCACCGCACAGGCGTAAATCGATACCGCTTCTTTCGGCTTCCTGCGCAATCATCGCCAGCGCACGTAACATCCCCGGATGCAGACTGTCATAAATGCTGGCTACCCGTGTGTTGTTACGATCGACGGCCAGTATGTACTGGGTAAGATCGTTGGTTCCGACCGAGATAAAGTCAATCCGGTTTGTCAGATGCGGCAGCATGAACACCATCGACGGAACTTCCAGCATGATGCCAATGCGCGGTTTCGGGATCTCGTAACCGATCATCTCCTCCACTTCGCGTCCGGCGCGTTCAATCAAACGTCGCGCTTCGTCCACTTCATCAATGCTGGTTACCATCGGCAGCAAAATGCTGAGGTTACCGGTTGCCGCGTTGGCACGCAGCATGGCGCGAACCTGGATCAAAAAGATCTCTGGTTGATCGAGCGTTATGCGGATCCCCCGCCAGCCAAGGCACGGGTTCTCTTCACTGATCGGCATGTAGGGCAGCTGTTTATCGGCACCGACATCCAGCGTACGTAGGGTCACCGGCTTGTCGTTAAACATTTGCAGCATGCCCTGATACTGCGCAACCTGTTCTTCTTCCGAAGGAAAGCCGCTTTGCAGCATGAACGGGATTTCGGTGCGATACAGGCCAATACCGTCGATCCTGCTACCCAGCTTTTCTTCATGTTCCGGGCTGAGACCCGCATTGAGCATCACCTTCACGCGCTCGCCGCTTTTCAACTGTGCTGGCTGGTTGACGTCGTCTTCCGCCAGGCGGCTCAGCTCAATTTCTTCACTGATAAGACGCTGGTATTCCTGAATCAATACCGGTTCCGGATCGACCAGCAGTTCACCGCGATAACCGTCCACCACCAGCGTGCGGCGATGCAGCACCGACGGCTGGATATCGGCCCCCATAACGGTAGGGATACCCAGCGCACGAACCATAATTGCCGCATGAGAGTTGGCTGCGCCGTCCCGGACAACCACGCCGACTAACCGGTCCTGAGGAAGCTCCGCCAGCGTGGTCGCCGAAAGTTCATCCGCCACCAGCACGAAGCGTTCCGGCCAGGCATTCGGCCCCTGGATAGAGTCGTCAAGGTGGAACAGCAGACGCTGGCCGAGCGCGCGTAAATCTCCGGCCCGCTCTTTGAGGTAGTTATCGCTAAGCGCGGCAAATTGTTCGGCAAACTTTTCGATGATCGTTTTAACCGCCCACTCGGCCACCGAACCGTTATCCACTTCCGCAAACAGCTCGCGGCGCAGACGGGTATCGGAAAGCAAGTGCGAGTAAAGATCAAAGATCGCCGCCGTTTCTTTCTGCGCCCCAGCGGTAAAACGCTTGCTGTAGCGGCGGAATTCGTTCGCCGCCTCTTCCAACGCACCGGTCAGTCGCTCGCGCTCAAGCACCGGATCCAGCGTTGAAGCCTGATAGACCTGCTCCATCAGCGGTAGCGTCGCATCCTGCCAGCCTTCAGCTATTGCCACGCCGGGGGCGGCAGGCAATGCACGGATGCGCGTTTGCCGGTATTGACCGAACAGCGCGTTTAGCTGCGACTGCGAAAGTATGGCCGCCATTTGTGTGGCAAGCGTGACGAGGAAAGACTCTTCACTTTCATCGTACTGACGCAGTTCACGCTGCTGCACCACCAGTACACCTAAAAGCTGGCGACGCTGAATGATCGGTACGCCTAAGAATGCACGAAAACGCTCTTCTTTTACCGAAGGAATGTATTTAAAGCTGGGATGTTTTTGCGCATCGGCGAGGTTGATAGGTTCCGCCAGCCTGCCAACCAGGCCAACGATACCTTCATCAAACGCGAGTGCGACAGTGCGACCACGTGGTTTTTTCAGTCCCCGGGTCGCCATGAGGTAATAACAACGTCGATCGTGATCGGCCAGATAAACCGAACAGACCTCTGTATCCATCGCAAGACAGATGTCGGTAACCAGTATATTCAGCGCTTCATTCAGACGCGGAGCACTGGCCACCTTTTCGACTATTTCGCGCAGGCGGGTGAGCATAATTTGCGTAGCTTAACCTCTTTTACGTCTGTACGCAGGTGTGCTTTGCGGCTTAGGAGTGCTCTCCTGAAGCGCCATGACAACACTTGCGAATTCTTTCATCACCCTGCGATAGACATCGCGTTTAAATGACACCACCTGTCGAACCGGATACCAGTAACTCACCCAGCGCCAGCCGTCGAACTCAGGTGTACTGCTGGTTTGCATATTGATTTCAGCATCGCTGCTGACCAATTGCAGAAGAAACCATTTTTGTTTCTGGCCGATACAAACCGGCTTCGTGTCCCAACGCACCAAACGTTTCGGTAACTTGTAACGCAACCAGTTACGAGTAGAAGCAAGGATCCGTACATCTTTACGACTGAGACCCACTTCTTCAAAGAGTTCCCGGTACATCGCCTGCTCTGCTGTCTCTCCTGCGTTGATCCCACCTTGTGGAAATTGCCAGGAGTGCTGACCAAATCGCCGGGCCCACATGACCTGCCCCTGGCGGTTACAAATTACTATCCCTACATTCGGGCGGTAGCCATCGTCATCAATCACCGGACTACCTCAACATAAACCTTATATACAAACGATTGTTTCACACTCCTGAGGGGCGGTAAACCACTCTGTTAAGGGTGCGATATTCTAATAACAATTGAATAACTCACAGTTAAAGGCCGAGTTATAAACAGAAGAAGGGCAAGCAAGGCGATTTTATTCACCTTTTCTGTGGATATAGTTGTGAAGAAGTACGGAATTACTATGGGAAAACCCAGAACAGCCCGAATAAGACATTCGTCACAGAGTAAAAATAGTCTTATACATTCATAAAGTTAAAACTGATCCACGCAGATAAACACACAGAAATGTGATGTACATCACTCATACGATCTTCACGCTGATGAAAGATCGACCAGCGTCGGTTTTATCCACAGATTATGCCAATAAGTTAGGCACAATTTGTGTGAAAATTCGATTTTCGTCGCACGTCAAGGCTGTAAATTGAAACAGTAGTGGGGGTTTTTCACAGTTATCCCATCTTTCTGTGGATAACATGGTGTAAGATCCTGTTCATTGTCAGTGACCAGAATTGGAAAACCCGCTTCGCTGTTGCGCAACTCTGCAAACGTGAATCTAAAAACCAATATAAATCATATAATTGAATAAAGCATGTGGAAAAAGATAAACTCTGTCCACACGGTATAAAATCATTGCTTATTTTTTCACCTAAGGGTTAACCCGATGCCAGAACTCCGTCCGTTGCTTTCTCCCCCTGAATCTGAAGCCCAGTTGCTGAGCCAGGCACGACAGCTTTCGGGCTACGCGTTAGGAGAATTAGCGGCAATGGCGGGAATCGTTACGCCGAAGGATCTTAAGCGCGATAAAGGCTGGATTGGCGTGCTACTGGAAATCTGGCTCGGTGCCAGCGCGGGCAGTAAACCAGAGCAGGATTTTGCGGCGCTGGGCGTGGAGCTGAAAACGATCCCTGTGGACAGTCTTGGCAGACCGCTGGAAACCACCTTTGTGTGCGTGGCACCGTTAACCGGCAATACCGGCGTCACCTGGGAAACCAGCCATGTACGGCACAAACTCAAACGCGTTCTGTGGATCCCGGTAGAAGGCGAACGCAGCATCCCGCTGGCTGAGCGCCGCGTCGGCTCTCCCCTGCTGTGGAGCCCGAATGAAGAAGAGGACCAGCAATTGCGTCTGGACTGGGAAGAATTAATGGACATGATTGTGTTAGGTCATGTCGAACGCATCACCGCTCGCCATGGGGAAGTACTGCAACTGCGTCCTAAAGCCGCTAACGCCCGCGCGCTTACCGAGGCCATTGGTGCCAACGGCGAGCCCATCCTGACCCTGCCACGCGGCTTTTACCTGAAAAAGAACTTCACCCGCGCATTGCTTGAGCGACATTTCTTGTTCCAGGCGCAATAGGCACCGCCCGGCCTTTCACCCGCCGCGTTACGAGCCTATAATTACCGCTTCTTTTTTTTGGCAGGACTTTGTTCGATGTTATTTGCATGGATAACCGATCCTAACGCCTGGCTTGCGCTCGGTACGCTGACGCTGCTGGAGATCGTTCTTGGGATCGACAATATTATTTTCCTTTCTCTGGTTGTAGCCAAACTCCCGACAGCGCAACGCAATCATGCCCGACGTATTGGGCTGGCGGCGGCGATGATCATGCGTCTGGCACTGCTGGCTTCTATCGCCTGGGTAACGCGCCTGACAAACCCGCTATTCGAGTTGTTTGGCGAGGCGATATCAGCACGCGACCTGATCCTTCTGCTGGGGGGATTGTTCCTGATCTGGAAAGCCAGCAAGGAGATCCACGAATCCATTGAAGGTGAGGAAGAGGGGTTAAAAACCCGCGTATCTTCTTTCCTGGGTGCAATTGTGCAGATCATGTTGTTAGACATTATCTTCAGCCTGGATTCCGTGATTACTGCGGTTGGTTTGTCCGATCATCTGTTTATCATGATGGCGGCAGTAGTGATTGCCGTAGGTGTGATGATGTTTGCTGCTCGCCCAATTGGTGAGTTTGTCGATCGCCACCCTTCAGTAAAAATGCTGGCGCTCTCGTTTCTGATTCTGGTCGGTTTTACGCTGATTCTGGAAAGTTTCGACGTCCACGTTCCGAAAGGATATATCTATTTCGCCATGTTCTTCTCTATCGCGGTAGAGACCCTGAACCTGTGGCGTAATAAAAAAAATCCGCTCTGATGAAATCCATCGCTCCCTGCAAGGGGAGCGAATGCCCACCACACCTACCCCTTCTCACAGTTTAAGATTTTACTGCTTTCACCCTGCACAACTTCGCGTTATTACTAAACTATTGTCAGACGCAGGCCATGTGAGGATAAGCAGATGAAAAAATGGGCAGTTTTGATTTCCGCCGTAGGACTGGCTTTTGCCGTTTCCGGATGCAGCAGCGATTATGTAATGGCGACAAAAGATGGTCGAATGATCCTGACCGATGGAAAACCAGAAATTGACGATGATACCGGTCTGGTGAGCTATCACGACCAGCAGGGCAATGCGATGCAGATTAACCGCGATGATGTGTCCCAAATCATTGAACGCTGATGGTTGAGGTCAGCAGCGCGCTGGCCTTAACAATTTTACTTCCCTTTTTCGCTTCCCTCAGCCATTTTTATAATCCTTATGTCGTGATTATAAAAAGGAAACGGCTATGCAATATCACCGTATACCCCACAGCTCGCTGGAAGTCAGTACACTGGGGCTGGGCACAATGACGTTTGGTGAACAAAACAGCGAAGCCGACGCACATGCACAGCTCGATTATGCCGTAGCACAGGGCATTAATTTGATCGACGTTGCCGAGATGTATCCGGTACCGCCGCGTCCTGAAACCCAGGGTCTCACCGAAACCTACGTAGGTAACTGGCTCGCCAAACACGGCAGCCGTGAAAAGCTGATCGTCGCTTCTAAGGTCAGTGGACCATCACGCAACAACGACAGCGGCATCCGCCCGAATCAGGCGCTGGATCGTAAAAATATCCGTGAAGCGCTGCACGACAGCCTGAAAAGACTGCAAACCGATTACCTGGATCTGTATCAGGTTCACTGGCCGCAGCGCCCGACCAACTGCTTTGGTAAGTTAGGCTACAGCTGGACAGACTCCGCGCCGGTCGTTTCCCTGCTGGATACGCTGGACGCATTGGCAGAGTTTCAGCGCGCCGGGAAAATTCGCTACATCGGCGTTTCTAATGAAACCGCTTTTGGCGTGATGCGCTATCTGCACCTGGCGGACAAACACGATCTGCCACGCATCGCCACCATCCAGAACCCCTACAGCCTGCTGAACCGCAGCTTTGAGGTTGGACTGGCAGAAGTGAGCCAGTATGAAGGCGTTGAGCTGCTGGCATACTCTTGCCTGGGCTTCGGTACATTAACCGGGAAATACCTGAACGGCGCGAAACCTACCGGTGCACGCAATACGCTGTTTAGCCGTTTCACGCGCTACAGCGGCGAGCAGACGCAGAAAGCCGTTGCGGCCTATGTGGATATCGCGAAACGCCATAATCTGGATCCTGCGCAAATGGCGCTGGCATTCGTGCGTCGTCAGCCGTTTGTCGCCAGCACTTTGCTGGGCGCCACGACCATGGAGCAGCTAAAAACCAACGTTGAAAGTCTGCATCTGGAGTTGAGCGAGGAAGTGCTGGCAGAGATTGAAGCGGTGCATCAGGTGTATACCTATCCTGCACCTTAACAGTTAGCGCCTGATGGCGCTGCGCTTATCAGGCCTACAGACAGCGTTCCCTGTAGGCCTGGTTGCAACAGCATATAACAGACTAATGGCGGCGCTGCCAAATCCACAGCGCCGCAATCGCCAGCGCAAACAGCGCACCGAACCCAATACCAATCGCTACCGCCGGGATCCCCACCAGCACCGCCAGTGAGTAAATACCCAACATCAACAGCATCGCGCTGTTTTCACCCAGGTTCTGCACCGCAATCGCATTACCTGCGCCGACGCTTTTCTTACCCCGCTCCTGCAGTAACGCATTCAGCGGCACCACAAAGAACCCACCACACACGCCGATAAGCATCAGCAATGCGTAGGCCGGAAGCAGCGAATGTTGAAGAGAAAAAATCAGCACCACGACGCCAATCAGGATCCCCGCAGGCATACAGCGCGACACGGTTTCCAGCGTCACCAGCTTCGCAGCCGCCCCCGCGCCGACGACAATCCCGATCGCTACCATGGCATTGAGATAGGTCGGCGTGGCGTTATCGGTGATGCCTAGCGCCACCGGAACCCACAGTACCAGCAGAAAACGCAGCGTAACGCCCGCCCCCCAAAAAAGGCTGGTTCCCACCAACGAGAAGCGTGTTTCACCGTTGCGCCACAGCGAAGAGGCGGCACAGAAGAAACTGCGCGTCATTTTCCCCAGATGCCAGGACTGGCCAGGGCGAGCCGCGGCTAGTTTCGGGATATACAGGTTAGCGACCACTGCGCCAGCATAGGCCAGCGCACAGGCAGAAAGCGCGGCAATCACGTGCCAGTCGGCCAGAACGCCGCCGGCGACAGAACCGAGCAAAATCGCGGCAATGGTGGAAGCTTCCATCAGGCCGTTGGCTTTCACCAGTTTGTCGCCGGTGGTCAGTTCACCGAGAATGCCATACTTGGCCGGTGAATACGCCGCCGCGCCAATCCCCACTAGCGTATACCCGAGAAACGGATTAATGCCGAAGCAAATACTTGCCGCACCCAGCAGTTTCAGGGAGTTCGCGAACATCATCACTCTGCCTTTGGCAAAGCTATCCGCCACCTGTCCAACAAACGGCGCAAACAGAATGTAAGCACCCACAAACACCATTTGCAGGATAGGCTGGCTCCAGTCCGGATAAAATTGCTCCTTCAGCAACGCCAGCGTAGCAAACAGCAACGCGTTATCGCCAAACGCAGACAGAAACTGCGCGGCGATAACGGACATCATCCCTTTGGACCAGATTGACGTGTTAGTGTGCACTGACTCACTCATGTTGTTTTTCCGGCTCATCGACCCAGCTTTTCAGCGTAACAAAATCCGGCTTACCGCTGCCGAGTAATGGGAGTTGCTTCAGGTGGCGTATATCACGCGGTACGGCGAGTTCAGGTACGCCGTGTGCCCGCGCATACTGCTGGAGTTTTTCACGCGTGAGTTCGCTATCGGTGGTAAACAGCACCAGCGCCTCACCTTTGCTGGCATCGCTCTTGATCGCCGTGGCGTGCATTTTGTCTGCTGATACCGCCAACGCCAGTTGCTCAACCATTTCCAGCGACACCATCTCTCCGGCAATTTTAGCAAAACGCTTAGCGCGCCCCTGAATCTGTACAAAGCCGTTTTCATCAAAGCGCACAATGTCTCCGGTGTCATACCAGCCGCGCTCAATCTCACCTTGCGCATTCTCTGCCGTCGGCACTTCCAGCACCCCAGGTTTTTCGACGCGCAAATAGCCGCTCATAATATTAGGGCCTTTCAGCTGTAAACGCCCACCGTCCTCAATTCCCGGAACGGCCAACAGTCGAGCATCCATACCAGGCAAAATGCGCCCTACCGTTCCCGATTTTGCCGCCATCGGTACGTTAATCGACACCACCGGCGCACATTCCGTCACCCCATAGCCCTCAAGGACACGCAGGCCAAATTTCTCCTGCCACAGTTGCTTTGTGCTGTCCTGCAGTTTTTCCGCTCCCGCAACCACATAGCGCAGGCGATGGAAATCGTATGGATGCGCGAAACGCGCGTAGTTGCCGAGGAACGTTGACGTACCAAACAACACGGTGCAGTTCCGGTCGTATACCAGCTCTGGCACAATGCGGTAATGCAGCGGGCTGGGATAAAGAAACACTTCTGCGCCAGTTAGTAGCGGCGTGAATAATCCCACCGTTAGCCCAAAGGAGTGGAACAGCGGCAGCGCCGACATAAAGCGGTCATCGGCGGTGAAATCGGCAATCGTTTTAATCTGCTCAACGTTCGCCAGAATGCTTTTATGACTGTGAACCACGCCTTTCGGATGGCCTTCTGAACCGGAGGTAAAGAGGATCACCGCAGCGTCTTCCGGCTGCTGCTTCACCTGCGCCAGATGCGGTGCCAGCAGATGTGAGAAAATCCACAGCTTATCGCTAAAGGTCACATCGGCTTTCAAGTCCTCCAGATACACCCAACGCACCTGGGTGAGCTGTTCTGGTAAATGCCAGAGTTTGCCTTTATCGAGAAACTGTCGGGATGTGAAGATCGTTTTTATTTCAGACGCAGTAATGGCGCTGGTTAATCCTTTCACACCCGCGGTGTAGTTCATCATGGCTGGAATGCGTCGACGCGCAATGGCGCCAAAAATGACCGCCGCGCTGATTCCCGCATTTGGCAGCATCAGGCCGATTCTTTCACCCTCGGTGCTGTATTTTTCCAGAATACGCGCGACAAACAGCGTTTTCGTCAGCAGTTTGCGGTAGCTGTCCGGAGTGAAATTAATATCTTCAATGCAGTTTTTGCCTGCGCCAAAACGGTATTTCGCCGCCAGCAGCGACTCGTAGAGCGTCTCACGCGGACGAACCGCCATGCGTGCTTCCATCATAATTTGATGCAGCATCTCTCCGGCGATTTTACGGCGATCGCGAGCTCGCGGTGCTTCCGGCATCGGCAGTTGTGTCGGCGGTAGGATGTGTAAGCGGATGCGCGGGAAGAATCGCTGTTTAACCAAACCTTTCAGGCGGCTAAAGCGGGAAAGCTCTGCGCCCTCAATGCGCACAGGTACGACCGTCGCTCCCGACTTAGCGGCGACAAACCCGGCACCGTCATAGATTTTCATCAACGAGCCGGTGGTCGAAATACGCCCTTCCGGAAAGATAACCACCGGGCGGCCCTGTTCGACCAGACGAACCAGATGTTTAATCGACATCGGTTTGGTTGGATCTAACGGTACGAAATCAATCAACGGGGTTAGCCAGCGCATATACCATTGCTGGCTGATCGAGGTGTAAACAGCGAAGACGGGACGAATCGGTAAAAAGAGCGCCAACAGGATGCCGTCTATAAATGAAACATGGTTGGGAGTGATTAGAACGCGTTCTCCCTGTAGCGCGCTGACATCGCCCGTGACGCGAACGCGGAAAAGCACGCGAAACAGATTACGAAAAAAGCCAAATAGCATCTCAACTCCCTGTGCCATTAATTATATAAACATCAATGGTGGGAGAGTATACGAGTTGGGGAATAGGTGCGACAGGTAACTGTTAAATACAATTCGAAAAAAAACCTGCGCATCCGCGCAGGTTGGTGCAAGAGACAGGTACGAAGCGCGTACCGAATAATCTCACCAATCAATACCTCTGGGATCTTGATTGTGGTCGTCAGCAGCCAGATACGCCAGTGCGAAAACGCAAAGGAATGAACCCAAATGCAACGAGTTGTGTAAATTATCGGTTACTGTTACAGATAGGCTGAAGGTAAAAAAAAACCTGCGCATCTGCGCAGGCTGGTGTAATTCTAGTGATCAACCCGAAAGTTGATTTCACCTATCAATACCTCTGGGATCTCAACTCTAGCAATCTGCTCAGTTCCCTCACCAGCGAACAATCGCAACAGCACATCGCAAAGTGTAAGCAAAAATTAGCATTTTCTATTTTCTGTCTTACTTCGCTCGTGTGCGCTCACATTTGCGACGTTCTGACGGGCAATCTGCTTGAACAGCCAGCCATTTTCCGTAACACTGACGGAATGTAAGCGTTTACCCACAACAGGTACTATCATGGCGACCATAAAGGATGTAGCCCGACTAGCAGGTGTATCAGTCGCCACCGTTTCTCGAGTGATTAATGATTCCCCTAAAGCCAGCGAAGCATCGCGCCTGGCTGTAACGAGTGCAATGGAATCACTCAGCTACCACCCCAACGCCAATGCGCGTGCGCTGGCACAACAATCCACAGAGACCATCGGTCTGGTAGTTGGTGATGTGTCCGATCCATTCTTTGGGGCAATGGTTAAAGCTGTCGAGCAGGTGGCCTATAACACCGGTAATTTTTTACTGATTGGCAACGGCTACCATAACGAACAGAAGGAACGACAGGCGATTGAACAGCTCATTCGCCACCGCTGCGCAGCCCTTGTTGTCCACGCAAAAATCATCCCGGATGCTGAGCTGGCATCACTAATGAAGCAAATCCCCGGCATGGTATTAATTAACCGAATTCTGCCAGGATTCGAACAACGCTGCGTTGCCCTTGATGACCGTTTCGGCGCATGGCTCGCGACCCGGCACCTCATTCAACAGGGCCATACACGCATTGGCTATCTGTGTTCCAATCACACAATTTCAGATGCGGAAGATCGTCTGCAAGGCTATTACGACGCGCTGGCAGAGAGCAATATACCGGTCAGCGATCGCCTGGTAACGTTTGGTGAACCGGATGAAAGCGGCGGTGAACAGGCGATGACCGAGTTACTTGGTCGTGGCAAAAACTTCACTGCGGTAGCCTGCTACAACGACTCAATGGCGGCTGGTGCCATGGGCGTATTAAATGATAACGGCATTGATGTACCGGGAGAAATCTCGCTGATTGGTTTTGATGATGTGCTGGTTTCCCGCTACGTGCGCCCGCGTCTGACCACGGTGCGCTATCCGATCGTGACGATGGCAACCCAGGCTGCCGAACTGGCGCTCGCGCTGGCGGAGAAGCGCCCCGTGCCTGAAATTACCCACGTTTTTAACCCAACTCTGGTGCGTCGCCATTCCGTTTCGACGCTGACAGAGCCGGGGAATTCATCGTCAAACGATTAACCAGGATAGCGTTATGACTACGATGTTGGACGTTTCACGACACGCAGGCGTCTCAAAAGCGACCGTTTCGCGCGTACTGAATGGCACGGGTCAGGTAAAAGAGAGCACGCGCCAGAAAGTGTTTAAGGCCATGCAGGCACTTGATTATCGGCCTAATTTTTTAGCACGATCTTTGGCAAACCGCACCAGCAACAGCATTGGTCTGGTGGTTTCTACATTTGATGGATTCTACTTTGGCCGGCTGCTGCAACAGGCTTCACGCCAGACGGAATCTCACGGCAAGCAGTTGATCGTCACCGACGGACACGACACACCAGAGCGTGAGCAGGAAGCCGTGCAAATGCTGGCGGACAGGCAGTGCGACGCCATTATTCTCTATACCCGCTATATGAGTGAAAAAGAGATAATGTCGCTGATGAACAGCATCGCTATGCCCTTGCTGGTCATCAACCGTGATGTAAGCCAGGCCCGCGATCGCGCGATTTTCTTTGAACAGGAAGACGCGGCCTATCAGGCGGTCAATTATCTTATCTCCCAGGGCCATAGAGATATTGCTTGTATCACTGTGCCAGGCCATACCCCGACCGGTAAATCCCGCCTGATGGGGTATCGTAAAGCGCTGGAAAAAAACGGTATTCCCTGGGATCCCGACAAGGTCAAATACGGCGACTCCACGATGACACGAGGCTATGAAGCCTGTCGTGAACTGCTGGAGGAAGGGGTGAAATTCAGCGCACTGTTCGCCTGTAACGATGACATGGCATTGGGCGCATCAAAAGCGTTACATCAGGCCGGGCTGAGGATCCCAACGGACGTCTCACTGTTTGGTTTTGATGATGCACCCAGCGCCAAATGGCTGGAGCCGGGGCTGTCTACCGTTTATCTGCCGATTGATACCATGATAACCACGGCAATCGACCAGGCTATCCGGCTGGCCAACGGCGAGAGCGTCGAGCCAATCCCACCGTTTACCGGCAAACTGGTACTACGTGACTCAGTAACGCTCGGGCCGTATTTTAAGTAATTAAATGCCGGATGGCGGCACAAGTGCCTTATCCGGCCAACAGCGCCCACAGTTAATTTCGTAGGCCGGATAAACGTAGCGCCATCCGGCATTTCACCACGCTGTAATCAGATTAATTCCAGCGCTAACAGCTCATCAATGGTCTGGCGACGGCGAATCAGCCGCGCCACGCCGTTATCGAACAAAACCTCCGGCAGCAGAGGACGGCTATTGTAGTTTGACGACATAGACGCGCCGTACGCCCCGGTATCATGCAAGACCAGATAATCACCCGGCACCACCGCAGGCAACAGACGGGTTTCCACATTTCCGCCCTCCTGCTGGGTAAACACGTCGCCAGATTCGCACAGCGGCCCGGCCACCACGGTTTCCCGTTGCGGGGCGTGTTCCAGAGACCGACCATCCCCAGCCAGCGCGGAGATATGGTGATAGCTGCCGTACATCGCCGGGCGCATCAGATCGTTGAAGCCCGCATCGATCAGCACAAAGTGACGGCTACCCATCTCTTTTACGCTGCGTACCTGTGCTACCAGCACGCCGGCTTCCGCGACCAGAAAACGACCCGGCTCTATCTCAAGCGCGACCGGGTGCCCCAGGTATTTAGCAATCTGCTCACGCGCAGCGTTCCACAATCCAAAGTAGTGATCGGTATCGATCGCCTCTTCACCTTCGCGATACGGGATTGATAAACCGCCGCCCGCAGAGATCGCCTCCAGATCCTGATCAAATTCAATCACCTGACGCACCATCGCACCGCACACCTGCTCCAGATGCGCGTAGTCCACACCGGAGCCAATATGCATATGAATCCCCACCAGCTTCAGCTTGTAGCGCTGAATCACCTCCAGCGCCGCGGGAAGATCGCTATACCAGATCCCGTGCTTGCTGTTTTCGCCGCCGGTATTGGTTTTCTGACTGTGCCCATGCCCAAAGCCAGGGTTTACGCGTAGCCACACGCGATGGCCCGGCGAGACCTGACCCAGTTGTTCCAGCATATCCACTGAACCGGCATTTACCGGAATGCTCAATTCATGCACCCGGGCGAGCGTCGCGTCATCGATCATATCGGCGGTAAAGACGATTTCATCTTTCCCCGGTACAAAACCTGCCGCTAGTGCACGTTCAATTTCGCCCAGCGAGACGGAATCCACCTTCACGCCCTGCTCGCGCATCAGGCGCAGAATATGAATATTCGAGCATGCCTTCTGGGCAAAACGCACCACGTCAAACTGGCTCAGTTTGGCAATCTGCGCGCGGATAATCTGCGCATCATAGACCCACACCGGGCAGCCGAATTCGGCAGGCAGGCGCAGCAGGTTGTCGGCGGTCAGGTCAGTGTCTGTGTTGTTGAGTGGGCGTGGCATGGTGTGCTCCGGTATTGGCTTTTTTATGATTACGCCACAGCCCGAAAAGAATAAAAAATATCGTTTTATCGTGAGTCTATGCAAAAATGATATGGATTGGTTCATTCGAGGATTGCCCATGCCCGCCGTTAACCTGCGACACATCGAAATTTTTCACGCCATCATGACGGCAGGCAATCTGACGGAAGCCGCGCGCATGCTACATACCTCGCAGCCCACCGTCAGTCGGGAACTGGCCCGATTCGAGAAAGTACTGGGATTAACGCTGTTTGAACGCACGCGTGGCCGGCTGCACCCAACCGTACAAGGGTTACGTCTGTTTGAAGAGGTGCAACGTTCGTGGTATGGCCTGGACAGAATTGTGAGCGCCGCCGAAAGCCTGCGCGAGTTTCGCCAGGGCGAATTGTCGATTGTTTGCCTGCCGGTATTCTCACAGTCCTTTTTACCGCCACTACTGCAGCCATTCCTCGCACGCTATCCGCAGGTCAATATTCAGATAGTGCCGCAGGAGTCACCGCTACTGGAAGAGTGGCTGTCAGCGCAGCGCCACGATCTGGGGTTAACGGAAACGCTGCATACGCCTGCCGGAACAAAACGCACCGAATTGCTGGCGCTGGATGAAGTGTGCGTGCTGCCCCAGGGGCATCCGCTGACTAAGAAAGCGGTGTTAACGCCGCAGGATTTTCAGGGGGAAAACTACATCAGCCTGTCACGGACCGACAGTTACCGTCAGCTACTGGATACCCTGTTTAATGAGCACCAGGTGAAGCGCCGTATGGTGATTGAAACCCATAGCGCCGCTTCAATTTGTGCAATGGTGCGGGCAGGCGTGGGGATCTCGGTGGTAAACCCACTGACCGCGCTGGATTACGCCAGTAGCGGGGTCGTCATCCGCCGCTTCAGTATTTCGGTACCCTTTACGGTCAGCCTGATTCACCCACTTCATCGCCCCGCCTCGGCGCTGGTTGATGCTTTTACGGCGCATCTGCAGGACCATCTACCAAGTCTTATTGACCCGCTGGAGGCTATTTTGCATCCACAACCGAAAGCATAAATGCCACCGCATCTTGCGCATGGATTGCCGCGGTGTCGAAAACCGGTAGTGGGCTTAGCTCGGCGGGAACCAGCAGACCAATCTCAGTACAGCCAAATATCACCCCTTGCGCCCCCTGTTTCGCCAGTTGGTCGATGACGCCCAGGTAATAATCGCGGGAAGCCTCGCTGAACTCACCGAGACACAGCTCATCGAAAATAATCTGGTTTATTTTCTGACGGTCATCAGCTTCAGGAATCAGCGTGCTAATGCCAAATTCAGTCTGTAAACGACCGCGGTAAAAATCCTGTTCCATGGTGTAGCGCGTACCCAGTAGCGCCACGTTGCTCATCTGCTGCTTTTGTATCGCCCGCCCCGTCGCGTCGGCAATATGCAGGAATGGCACATCACAGGCGGCTTCAATCGCCTCAGCAACCTTGTGCATGGTGTTGGTACACAGCACAATCCCTTCCGCACCCGCCTGCTGTAACCCCAGCGCCGCCTGCGCCAGAATATCGCCTGCTTTTTCCCACTCACCGCGACTCTGACACAACTCAATCTCATGAAAATCCACGCTGTGCAGCAGGATCTGCGCTGAATGCAGGCCGCCCAGGCGCTGTTTTACCCCTTCATTAATGAGTCGATAATAAGGAATGGTAGATTCCCAGCTCATACCGCCTAACAGACCGATCGTTTTCATCATTTCCCCTGACTCGTTGTTGTCTCTTCAGTGAACCAAAGATGTGATCAACTTTCCACATATGTTGGCGTGCATTTCTTTTTTTAATTTTCTGATATAGGTTTAATGAAACATTGTTTTAATTAATTACAGGAAGGCCGGATGTTTATTTTTCATAAAAAGACCACGCTTGACGATCTGGGCAATGGCGTTACCCGGCGCATTCTTGCTCACGACGGTAACATGATGGCGGTTGAGGTGAACTTCGAGCAAGGCGCGATAGGCCCGATGCACAATCATCCGCACGAGCAGCTGACTTACGTGTTGTCCGGTGAGTTTGAATTTACCATCGGCGAAGAAAAGCATGTCGTTAGGGCGGGCGATACCCTGTATAAACAACCCAACATTATGCATGGCTGCGTCTGTTTAAAACCGGGAACGCTGCTGGATACCTTTACGCCCATACGCGAAGATTTTCTACACGGGTAATTTCGTTGTTCTCAAGCCGTGCTACTGACCGGTTTGAGAACACGCTAAAATGCGTACTCAGTTCCCTAAAAATGAATACGTTACAATGCGGGGCATTTTCCTTCGATACCAATTCGCATAAGCATTAATCACCCGATGCGTCTCGCCATGTGGGCGATTACAGTCACGTTATCTTAATTAACGGTGACGGATCGCCATGACAAAAATGACAACATCCACTCCACATGACGCAGTCTTCAAACAGTTCTTGTACCATCCTGATACCGCAAGAGATTTTCTGGATATCTATCTTCCATCAACCTTGCGGGAGCTATGTGATCTGCAAACACTAAAACTGGAATCAGGCAGTTTTATTGAGGATAGCCTGCGAGCCAGCTACTCCGACGTACTGTGGTCATTAAAAACAAATGAAGGCGATGGGTATATCTATGTTGTTATCGAGCATCAGAGTTCGCCAGACGCTCACATGGCATTTCGGCTAATGCGCTATGCAATGGCCGCAATGCAACGCCATCTGGATGCTGGCCATAAAACATTACCTTTGGTGATACCGATGCTGTTTTATCATGGCGCACTCAGCCCCTACCCCTTTTCACTCTGCTGGCTGGATGAGTTTGACGACCCCATAGTGGCACGACAGCTATACTCAGCAACATTTCCGCTGGTAGATATCACCGTAATACCCGATGACGAAATTATGCAACATCGCCGTATAGCACTGCTGGAATTGATGCAAAAACATATCCGCAAGCGTGATTTAATGGGATTAGTGGAACAACTGGTCTCGTTGCTGGCTACGGGATACGCTAATGACAGCCAGCTCAAAACGCTATTTAATTACATGATGCAGTTTGGAAATACGCCTCACGTAGATAAATTTATCCGTGAAGTCGCTCAGCGGGTACCACAGCAAAAGGAAAGTCTGATGACTATTGCGGAAGTGTTGCAACAAGAAGCCAAACAACAAGAAGCGTTACGCATTGCCCAGATGATGTTAGCGAATGGTATTAGCCATGAAATTATACTAAAGATAACCGGGCTGTCTGCTAAGGATCTCCTCGCAAGGCAGGCGGCTCCACACTGAAATAAGTAGTAATGAGAGCCCGATAATCAGTTGTTCTATCGGGCTCCCTGCTCACTTACACGCCAATATCTCTTAACTTCTCACCTGCCATCAGCTTACGTTCGATATGCTCAAGCGTGACGTTTTTGGTTTCTGGAATCAGCCAGAACGTAATACCGATAAACACGACGTTCAGCGCAGTATATAGCCAGAACGTACCAGCCGCGCCAATGCTATCGAGCAGCGTCAGGAACGTTGCACCAATGATCATGTTCGACACCCAGTTGGTGGTGGTGGAGCAGGTAATACCAAAATCACGGCATTTCAGCGGCTGAATTTCCGAACACAGGATCCACACCACCGGCGCGGCGCTCATCGCATAGCCTGCAATACACATCATCGTCATGCCAACTGACAGCCAGGATAGTCCACTGGAAGCCGTGCCGTTATCAAACTGCATCAGGCAATATCCGAGCACCAGCGTCCCGATGGCCATTACGCTGAACCCAATTTTCAGCGCCGGTTTACGTCCTGCTTTGTCGACCGTGAAGACGGCAATAAAGGTAGCGAACATAAACGTTAAGCCAACCACCAGCGTGGCAATCATCTGCTGCTCTGTGGTGGTAAAACCCGCCATTTTGAAAATGCGCGGCGCGTAATACATGATGATGTTCATCCCGGTGAACTGCTGCATCGCCTGCAGTAACATCCCAAGAAAAACTGCGCGGCGCACGTTACGGTTAATTTTAAACAGCGCCCAACCACCCTGCTTCAGCTTCAAGCTTTCACGGATTTCGTTCAGCTCATCGCGGGCCTTTTCTGACGTATCGCGCAGCATGCGCAATACTTCTTCAGCTTCAATGTGGCGACCTTTTTCCGCCAGCCAGCGCGGGCTGTTGGGCAGGAACACAACCAGAATAATCAGCAATACAGCCGGAAGCGCCAGCACGCCCAGCATAGCGCGCCAGTTACCGCTGTAGCTGAACGCGGTATCAGACAAAAAGGCCAGAACGATGCCCAACGTCACCATCAGCTGATACATACTGATCATCTTGCCACGCACGTTTTCGCTTGCCATTTCAGAGAGATAGAGCGGTGCGGTGTAAGAGGCGATCCCCACCGCAACGCCCAGTACCACGCGGGCAAAAATGAGCATTTCTACGCTGGAGGCAAACGCCGAGCCCAGAGATCCGACGACGAAAAGGATCGCCCCCGCCATCAGACTGTATTTACGTCCCAGGCGGAATGACAGCCAACCGTTAAACAGCGCACCAATTGCCGCGCCCAGCATCATGCTGCTGACCACCCACTCCTGCAGGCGGCTGGTCAACACAAAGTGATCGGTGATGAAAGGCAACGCCCCGGCAATCACGCCAATATCCAGGCCGAATAACAACCCTGCGACAGCCGCAGAGATAGAAACAAACATATTCATACGTCGCGTATCGCGCACTGGGCGCGGCGCTAAAGCAGCATCATTATTTATTGAGACCATTTTTTCCTGCCAGATACAGAGTAACCATGCCATTGAAAGTAAGGGATCCCTTGCAGGAAGCGTCAGGCGGGAAACGGCAAAAACATGGATTAAATAGCTACACCACATCGTTATGTGATGGATATTCCAATTTTAAAATTTACCGACAATCACTCAATTAAATTTAATTTATTGATATTAAAGAATATTAAAAACAATAAATTGATACGTATGAAATTTAATATGGAATAATTTATAACCACAATATGGATTTTAATGATTCAAAAGTAAAAAAAACCCTGCCATTTAGCAGGGTTTGTTGGCTCTGGAAAGCAATTAACGCGCCAGCCAGCCGCCGTCTACCGCAACGGTATAGCCGTTGATATAGTCAGATGCGCTGGACGCCAGGAACACGACAGGCCCCATCAGGTCGCTCGGCAGACCCCAACGCCCCGCCGGAATACGATCGAGGATTTCTGCGCTACGCTGCTCATCAGCACGCAACTGTTGAGTGTTATTCGTCGCCATGTAACCCGGCGCAATCGCGTTGACGTTGATGTTATGTTTTGCCCACTCGTTCGCCATCAGACGGGTAACACCCATTACGCCGCTTTTAGACGCGGTGTAAGACGGCACGCGGATCCCGCCCTGGAAGGAAAGCATAGAGGCGATGTTGATAATTTTACCGCCGTTACCCTGGGCGATAAAGTGCTTCGCCGCGGCCTGAGACATAAAGAACACGCTCTTAATGTTCAGGTTCATCACGTCATCCCAGTCTTTTTCGCTGAAATCGATCGCATCGTCACGACGGATAAGACCCGCGTTGTTGACCAGAATATCGATATGGCCGAATTCTGCCACTGCGCGCTCCAGCAGCGCCGGAATACCGTCGATTTGACGCAGATCGGCGGTCAGGCTTAAAAAACGGCGGCCCAGTGCGGTCACACGTTCGATGGTTTCTGTCGGTTCAACAATGTTGATACCGACGATATCGCAGCCCGCTTCCGCCAGGCCCAGCGCCATACCCTGACCCAAACCGGTGTCACAACCGGTCACAACGGCGACTTTACCTTCAAGAGAGAATGCATTCAAAATCATTGTAAATCCTTAATTTTTTATAATGCCCGCCGCAGCAGGCACGGCAGTCGCCCGCAACTAGCGCAGATCTTTTACTGCAACATGGTCCATATCATCAAAGACCTGGTTTTCGCCGACCATGCCCCAAATGAACGTATACGCTTTTGTGCCGACACCGGAGTGAATAGACCAGCTTGGAGAAATCACCGCCTGCTCGTTGTGCATCACAATATGACGCGTTTCCTGAGGCTGCCCCATCATGTGGAATACGCAGGTATCTTCTTCCATATTGAAGTAGAAATAGACTTCCATACGACGTTCATGGGTATGACACGGCATGGTGTTCCACAGGTTACCCGGTGCCAGTTCAGTCAGACCCATGCTCAACTGGCAGGTTTCCAGAACATCCGGCACAAAGTATTTGTTGATGGTACGACGGTTACTGGTGAGGTTATCGCCCAGCGTCACTGGCGCAACGTCTGCAGGCGTGACTTTCTTAGTTGGGTAAGTCGTGTGGGCCGGCGCGCAGTTGTAGTAAAACTTCGCCGGTTTTGTCGTATCAATACTGGCGAATACCACTTCTTTTGCCCCTTTCCCGACGTACAGCGCGTCGCGATGGCCAATTTCATAGCACTGGCCGTCAACGGTAATCGTGCCCGGGCCGCCGATATTGATCACACCCAGTTCACGACGTTCGAGGAAATAGGTTACGCCCAGCTGTTTGCCGACTTCGCCACCCACAGAGACGGTTTTGGCCACTGGCATAATGCCGCCAACAATGATGCGGTCGATGTGGCTGTAGACCATGGTGTATTCATCTGCGACAAACACTTCTTCGACCAAAAACTCATTACGCAGCCCCTGAGTGTCCAGGGTTTTCGCATGCGCACTATGGATGCTTTGTCTTACGTCCACATTTACCTCCAGTGATAAATTGACCGTGAATGCTTAAACGAATAGCAAAACGCTGTTCCGTTTTATCTTATGCACTCATGATATTCCTCCCTGAATGTGTTTTCAATTATAAATAAAACGATGTTTCACTTTTTTCGCATCTTATTATCAAAAGTGTAAGTGCGATCACGCTAGCGCGTATGAATAGCGAAATGGACCTTAATAAAATGATTGAATAACAATACGATAAATTTATTTATTCATTTGGGGCAGGGATAAAAAATGGAAAATTCAGCCGAGATGATCAGTCGAAAAGACACCTTTTCTAACAAAGTGCGCAGTTAATCACATGAAATGAAACAATGTTTTGATAAGTTAACTGTGTTTAGAGTGTATGTTTCTGTAACTGGCCTTGCCCTCCTGCTGGAGGGCTTTTTTACAGGTGTAGGGAAAACACGTAGAAAGGCGTTTAAGACGGTAAATGTAAGATCGTTAATCTCGTTCGATAGCGAGCGCCACACCCTGACCACCACCGATACACAGCGTTGCCAGGCCCTTATGCGCCCGACGCTTCACCATTTCATGCACCAGCGAAACCAGAATTCGGCAGCCAGATGCGCCAATCGGGTGACCGAGCGCAATGGCTCCGCCGTTAACATTCACCCGCCGTTCATCCCACTCCAGCATTTTCCCAACGGATAATGCCTGCGCGGCGAAGGCCTCATTAGCTTCGATAAGATCAACATCTGCCAGTTGCCAGCCCACACGCTCAAGGCAGCGGCGCGTCGCATACACTGGCGCAATCCCCATGAGCGCAGGGTCGACCCCGACGCTGGCAAAGGCGCGAATACGGGCCAGTACAGGTAAGTTCAACTCTTGCGCCTTGGCCTCGCTCATCATCATCACCGCAGCGGCGCCGTCATTGATGGATGACGCGTTACCTGCCGTTACCGAACCGAGCCTGTCAAAGGTAGGATCCAGACGCGCCAGCCCTTCGGCGCTGGCATCGGTACGGGGCTGCTCGTCGGTATCCACCACCAATGATTGCCCATTACGCTGTGTTACCACCGGCACGATTTCATCTTTAAAGCGTCCAGCATCAATTGCCATCCGCGCTTTGTGCTGCGAGTGCAGCGCGTAGGCATCCTGCAATTCGCGGCTAATGCCGTATTCTCGCGCCAGGTTTTCCGCGGTAACGCCCATGTGATAATCGTTGAATGCATCCCACAGACCGTCATGTACCAGGCTGTCGACCAGTTGGCTGTTCCCCAGCTGTGCGCCGGTGCGGCTATCGGTAAGGACATGCGGGGCACGGCTCATATTCTCTTGCCCGCCCGCAATCACAATGTCGGCTTCGCCGCACTGGATAGCCTGGGTCGCCAGATGCAGCGCTTTCAGGCCCGAACCGCAGACATCGTTAATGGTGATGGCAGAAACGGTATTGGGTAGCCCACCATTGATGGCAGACTGACGCGCCGGATTCTGCCCGGCACCTGCGGTAAGCACCTGACCGAGGATCACTTCATCCACAGCATGAACGTCCACGCCTGTGCGTTCCAGTAAAGCCCTGACCACCATGCTGCCTAATTCAACGGCAGAATGGCGCGCCAGCGTCCCCTGGAAGCAACCAATCGGTGTCCTTAACGCCCCGACTATCACAACCTCTTTCATCACCACCTCAGCGCAAAATAACACCGCAATAGTAGATGATTGTTAAAAAGAGTTATCAAGGTTGTTTAAAAACGGTGATTTTTATCACAAAGGAAATTCGTATCATTTATTGGTCATCTGAACGCCACTCTGCTGTAAATGGTCGCGCAGCCAACTTCCCGCCACGCCAGGCGGTGATTTCTTATTCCACAACAGATCGATAGAGATAGCCTTTGGCCAGCCGGGCAGCTTTAATTGAACCAATGGTTTTTCTGCCGCAAACTCCTCCACCAGCGCACACGGGAGCGCGCACCAGCCGAATCCCTGAACAGCCATACTTAGCAATAACAGGTAGTTAGGAGCCGACCAGACGGGACCGCGCGCCACGTTAGTCCCGCTTTC
Organism: Citrobacter sp. Cf087; assembly: GCF_030334285.1. Lineage (NCBI taxonomy): Bacteria > Pseudomonadati > Pseudomonadota > Gammaproteobacteria > Enterobacterales > Enterobacteriaceae > Citrobacter > Citrobacter sp. Cf087. Next base: position 448,633 of record NZ_JAOWED010000028.1, on the reverse strand, counting down.
CAGATAGGTATTCAAACGCAGCTCGCGCCAGGTGTGTAGCTGCTCCCACTGCAGTTTTTCTTGAGCCGCCAACGGATGCGATGCCGCCACGTATAATCCCATCCAGGTTTGCATCGGCAGACGCGTAACGCCCATGTCGGTCGGGTAATCCTCCCGCGCTTCGATCAACCCCACCTGAGCACGTCCTTTTTGCAGCAGATCGATCACGTCCTCGTCTTCGCCAATCAGACATTCAAACTCGGTATGGGGAAACTTGCGATCAAACTGCACCATCAACTCTTCCAGCACATCCGGATGCAGCGTGTCTGACAACACGAAGGTCAGACGCGCTTCCGTTTCACCCGACAGCGAAATCGCCGCTTCATCCAGTCGTTCGCTGGCCGTCAGAATCGCCTGCACATAACCCAGCACCCGCTTACCTTCTTCGGTCAGCGTTGGCTGGCGTGATGAACGGTCAAACAGCGCAAAACCAAGGTCGGCTTCCAGATGCGCAATGGCCGTACTGATAGTGGACTGGCTTTTACGCAGCCGACGAGCCGCAGCAGAAAATGAGCCGCAGGAAACGGTCTCTACAAATGCCGTTAACGCTTCAGGAGAGTAACGCATGAACTATCTACTTTATCGATGGATACTATCTTTTAGATATCACATTAAACGATAAAATTGCCACCATTCCGTTATCCGGGCATCAAAGAAGGTTTTAGGTTATGCAACACGATACAGTCCAACGCCGCTCGTTAGTAGAGCGTATTTTTCATGCCGTCTGCTTTGAAGGCATTGCCACCGCTGTTCTCGCACCAACCACCGCATGGTTGATGCAGCGCTCGGTGCTGGAAATGGGCGGACTGACCATTCTTCTCGCCACTACAGCGATGATCTGGAATATCATTTATAACGCCCTGTTTGACCGTCTGTGGCCGTCGCACCTGGTAAAACGTACGGCGAAAGTGCGAGCATTTCACGCCTTAGGTTTTGAGAGCGGTTTTATTGTGATCGGGGTGAGCATCGTGTCGTATGTGCTGAACGTCAGCCTGCTTCAGGCATTCACGCTGGAAATAGGTTTCTTCCTGTTCTTCCTGCCGTATACCATGTTCTATAACTGGGCTTATGACACGTTACGCGAGCGTGTTATGAAGCGCCGCCAGCAGCGCGTTACTGCCTGATTATTCAAACAATAGTCGGAATTTTCTCGGTTCCGGCTATTCATCCATTCACCAGCCCGCTTGTTCACATCTCCCCCAGCCCCTGCCATTTGTGGTAAATTGCGCTTCTTTTTGTTTATTTTATAGTTGATACGTTCAAATAATGTCGAAATTTTGGTCAAAAGAAGAGACTCTCTGGAGCTTCGCACTATATGGGACTGCCGTCGGCGCAGGAACCCTCTTCCTCCCCATACAGCTGGGTTCTGCAGGTGCGGTGGTATTGTTTATCACTGCTCTCGTCGCCTGGCCTTTAACCTACTGGCCGCACAAGGCGCTATGCCAGTTTATCCTGTCTTCAAAAACGTCGGCTGGTGAAGGGATTACTGGCGCGGTTACACACTACTACGGCAAGAAGATTGGCAGCCTGATCACCACCCTCTATTTTATTGCCTTCTTTGTGGTGGTGCTGATCTACGCCGTGGCGATAACCAACTCACTCACTGAACAGCTGGCAAAACATATCACTATCGACCTGCGGATCCGCATGCTGGTCAGTCTGGGCGTGGTACTGGTGCTGAATTTAATTTTTCTGATGGGTCGACAAGCCACCATCCGGGTGATGGGCTTTCTGGTGTTCCCGCTCATCGCGTATTTTTTATTCCTTTCGCTCTACCTGACCGGAAGCTGGCAGCCAACGTTACTCACCGGCCAGATGTCTGTCGATCAGCACACGCTTCATCAGGTTTGGATATCTATTCCCGTGATGGTTTTCGCTTTTAGCCATACGCCAATTATCTCCACGTTTGCCATTGATCGACGTGAGAAATATGGCGAGCAGGCCATGGGTAAATGCAAAAAAATCATGAAGGTAGCCTATGTCATCATCTGCCTGAGCGTGCTGTTTTTCGTTTTCAGCTGTTTGCTTTCGATTCCGACAAACTATATCGAGGATGCAAAAAATGAAGGCGTGACCATTCTGTCAGCACTATCGATGATGCCTAACGCACCGGCATGGCTGTCGATTTCAGGGATCATCGTTGCCGTCGTGGCGATGTCAAAATCGTTCCTCGGCACCTACTTTGGCGTGATTGAAGGGGCAACGGAGGTAGTAAAAACATCGTTGCATCAGGTGGGTGTGAAGAAAAGCCGGGCCTTTAACCGCGCCCTGTCCATCATGCTGGTCTCGGCTATCACGTTTATCATCTGCTGCATTAATCCTAATGCTATTTCAATGATTTACGCGATTAGTGGGCCGCTGATTGCCATGATTCTGTTTATCATGCCGACATTGTCTACCTATCTGATCCCGGCGCTGAAGCCGTACCGTTCAGTGGGTAATCTGATCACCCTGATTGTCGGTCTGCTGTGCGTATCTGTGATGTTTTTTGGCTAAATGACGTTATCAACGGCTCATTCATCAGTGTGTGGATGAGCCGTTAAACTGTCTTATTTGATGTACGAATCCAGTACCTTCAGAATCACATCCAAATCTTCTTCGCGCTTAATTTCATCGCCCTGATGCACAATGTGCTCGGTCAGATGACCTTTAATCACTTCGCGCATTAATCCATTTACTGCCCCGCGGATCGCCGCTATTTGCTGCAATACCGCCGCGCATTCATGCGGTTCATCCAGCATGGTTTTCAACGCCGCTACCTGCCCCTGAATCTTGCTGGTTCGGGCTTTCAGCTTTTGTTTGTCGCGGATCGTATGTGACATAACTTTACCTTTTTAACGTCTGGCTGAAGGGACAATACCATCGACATTCTACTGGGGGGTAGTATTTGATACTGGGGGGGAGTAGAATCAGGCGAAATTAAACAACTAAGAATCATTCTCATGGGTGAGTTTTCTACGCTTCTTCAGCAAGGCAACGCCTGGTTTTTCATTCCCAGCGCGATTCTATTAGGTGTGTTGCACGGTCTGGAACCAGGGCATTCCAAGACGATGATGGCGGCCTTTATTATTGCTATTAAGGGGACAATCAAACAGGCGGTGATGCTGGGGCTGGCAGCAACGCTGTCGCATACCGCCGTAGTATGGCTGATTGCGCTCGGTGGGATGTATATCAGCAAAGCGTTTACCGCCCAGGCCGTTGAGCCCTGGCTGCAATTTGTCTCGGCGATAATTATTCTCGGGACCGCATTCTGGATGTTCTGGCGAACCTGGCAGGGAGAGCAGAACTGGCTGGCCCAGACGCATCACGACCACGATCACGGACATCACCACCACCATGTTCATGACGACTATCACCACCATCATCATGATCACGATGACGATCATCACCATCATCATGACCACGATCATAACCATGCCGCGTTAGCAGGGCTGAGCGAGGGTTCGAAAGAGTATCAGGATGCCCACGAACGGGCGCATGCCACCGATATTCAGCGCCGCTTTGCGGGCAAAGAGGTCACCAACGGCCAAATATTACTGTTCGGTCTGACTGGCGGGCTGATCCCGTGCCCAGCTGCCATTACGGTGCTGCTGATATGCATCCAGCTCAAAGCCTTCACGCTGGGCGCCACCATGGTGCTGTGCTTCAGCCTCGGGCTGGCGCTGACACTGGTAACGGTGGGCGTGGGTGCGGCAATCAGCGTGCAGCAGGCGGCCAAGCGTTGGAGCGGATTTAACACGCTGGCACGCAAAGCGCCCTATTTTTCCAGCGTGCTCATTGCAATGGTCGGCTTATATATGGGGATTCACGGCTATATGGGGATCGTCGGTTAATATATGGGAGCGCAGCAGCGATAGCCGCTGCGCGTAGAACCAGGCTAGCTTGCGACATTCCCCCACACCAGTTGCCCTTTATGGAAGGTCGCAGTGCGTGGGGAGATTCGCGCGACCGCTTCCGCTGAGCATGAGGCATCTACCAGCACAAAGCTGGCTTCATCCTGCGCTTTCGGCCAGACGCGCTCACCTTTATCGTTAAGCGGCAGCACATCACCGGTAGCGAGAAACAGCGCCCGCGACAGGTTGAGTTCATTCGGGCGAATATAGAGCTGCGCGTACAGATTCGCCTTCTCCAGCATGTCTCCCAGGCCGTACGGCGACCAGTGGTCAATCACGCTGTCGGTCCCGGTAATCACTTCCACGCCTTTGTCGCGCAGCTGTTTTAGCGGCATGTGCATCGTGCCAATCGGCACCGTCGAGGCAATGGTAATCTGCTGCGCCGCCATGCGGGTTGCGAGTTCATCCACCTGCTGTTCGTTCAGCGTAGACAGCGCAAACGCGTGGCTGATGGTCAGTTTGCCCTTTAACTGCGGCGTTTTCTCCACCGTTTCTACCATGTAATTCACCGCCGCCACGCCCGCCGGACTGGTTTCATGCAGATGGATATCCACGCCTTTGTTGTAATCGAGCGCAATCTGGAACATGGTATCGAGTGATTTTTCCATCGCCCCATCCACGCTGGTTGGGTCCAGACCGCCGACATAATGCGCTCCCGCCAGCATCGCTTCACGCATTAGCGGTTCAGATTTTGATAACAGCAGGCCATGCTGTGGAAATGCCACAATTTCACAGGCAAAACCCGGCTGGCGACGCGCCAGCACCGCCTGCAGGTTCTCCAGGTTTTTCAGTCCGGAAACCGGTTCTATGTTGCAGTGGCTGCGGGCAATCGAGGTACCTTTTGATTGCAGCAGATCGATCAGCTTTTCCGCGCGCTCCTGGGTGTAAGGCTGGAGTTCAGGCAGCAGCTTTTGTTCCAGGCGGATCATATCCTGAATGGTGGTGCCCGCCGGACGGTTCAGCGAACGCCAGGGACCGCCGTAAAAGGTTTTATCCAGATGGATATGCATGTCGCGCATGGCGGGCAGCATCAGCTTTCCACCCGCATCGTAGTGCGGCAGCGTCGCATCCGGATGCTGCTTATTCTCGCGCAGCGCAACTATTTTCCCGTCCTGGATTTCAACGGTTTGCAGCGCGGTACGGGTGTGCACCACCACTGAGTTTTCGTAATCAAACCCCGCTTCCAGCAGGACGTTATCCAGGTAATAGTGCTTATCGTTAATCGTCATTGTGCTCTTCGACCCGCAGGTGTTCCCGACAGGATTAGCAGCATACGCGACCGGGGCGACTGCGCCAAACAGCGCGGCAGCAGTGACCATTTTTCCGCTCTGGCTTAAAAATTCACGGCGGCTGTTACTTTCCTTCATTCGCATCTCCTCTCAGGAATGGACAATATGGGTGCCCGTTTCGCCGCGCAGTGCGGCGGGCAGGCATTCCGGCGTGGTGATGATCACTCGTTTACCGCCACGCTCCAGAAACGCCAGGCTGGCAACAATCTTGGGTAACATGCTGCCCGGCGGGAAATGTCCCTCCTGCATGTAACGGGTCATCGTGGCGACATCCACCGTATCCAGCGCCTGCTGGTTAGGTTTGCCAAAATGAATACAGACCTGCTCGACGCCGGTGGTGATCACCAGAATGTCGGCACGGATTTCCTGTGCCAGCAACGCCGTGGAGAGATCTTTATCAATCACCGCATCCACGCTCTGGTAATCCCCCTGATTGCTACGCACCACCGGGATGCCACCACCACCCGCACCAATCACTACAAACCCCTGCTGGGTCAGCGTTTTGATCGCCTCTGCTTCAACAATACGTTTTGGTTCAGGGGAAGCCACAACCCGGCGGTAGCCACGCCCCGAATCCTCAACAAAGCGCCAGCCTGGATTGACCCGCAGCAACTCATCGCGCTGCACTGCGCTAAAGAACGCCCCGATAGGCTTGGTCGGATTAGCAAAGCCCGGATCGTTTTTGTCGACCTCCACCTGCGTGACCACCGTGACTGCCTTCTGCTCGCCGCGCCGCGCCAGACGGTTGTTCAGCGCCTGTTGGATCAAATAGCCGATGCCCCCCTGCGTATCGGCGACGCAGTTTGCCAGCGGGGTAAGCGGTAACCCTTCACGCTCGTGCGCGATTTCCGCACGTCGGAGATCCAGCCCCACCTGCGGCCCGTTACCGTGCGTAAGCACAATGTTGTAGTCCGATGCCAACATCTCCAGCACCGTATCCGCCACCGCCTTCACCGCTTCAGCCTGGTGCTCAATCGACTGGCTGGCGTTATCTTTGATAATGCTGTTGCCGCCAATGGCAACGACCACAAGTTCTTTCATAGTGTTATCTTCCGCTTACAGGCGATTCAGGTCGTTTTCGTCGGTTCCTGCTCAGGCGCAGTCACCGCTTCACGGCTATCAAGAACATGCTTGAGGACAAACATGCCGCTCATCATCAGGTAGGCCACAACAAACATCATCGAGCTGCCCTCAGCAAAGCCAACTGCCGGGGAGTGGATCACGCCAAACAGCGATAACAGTGCCCCAAAGGCTGCGGCAATCGCCCCGCGCAGCGGCTTATTCATAATGGCGAAGATAGCGACGCAGCCCCACAGCATGCTGGCCAGCGGCGCGCCGCTTCCCAGATGCACCAGTCCGTCGTAATAGACACCTTTGCTGTGCAGTAAGTCGCTACCCAGTTTCCCCGCGGATGTTCCGGCGGCGCCCATCACGCTGTTAACGATGGTCAATGCCCAGTTAGCGATCCACGGGAACAGGCAGATGAAGATAACGGGAACCTCGACTTTGGGCGTTTCTCGCACCACCTGGTTGGCGGTCACCACGCCGATAAACACCAGAATCGGCACTATCGCAGTCATCGGAATAATGGCGAGCATAAACGCGCCCAGGCCAAACAGCGGTACCAGGAACATGGTGATGCCTGAAGCGAGGGTATAGCCGATACTGGCGCCCATCGCTTTCCAGCCCGCATGCCCAACATACACGGTCACCGGGAACGGGTTGCCCAGCATGCAGCCGAGCATGGAGGCAAAGCCGTTCGCCATCATCACCTTACGGGTGTTGTACTCATCCCCCGCCGCGTGTGCACTTTCAATGTTCTCAAGGTCGAAAATGTAGTTCGCCAGACCCAGAGGAACCGCAGAAGCCAGATACGGCAGTGCATGCGGCAAACCTTGCAGGAAGCTGTCGACATGAATTTCCGGCGGGTTGAAGCCAAAGGAAGACATCGACGCTTTAATGGCTTCCGGGCTTTGTAAACCGGAGATCCACGCCAGGGCCGTACCGGCAATCAGCAGCAGCAAACCGGTAGGAATACGGGCAAAAATCGGCTTCTTACCGAACCAGTTAATGAAGATCAGCAACAGGACGATGAAAGAGACGGTCGGCGCTTCGAATGCCTGCAGCATCGGGTTCATCGCCAGCAGCAACAGTCCCAGGCCGGACAGACAAGAAAGCAGTACCGTACGTGGGATCATCTTGCGGATGGTCTCGCCCAGGAAGGAGCCGCCGACCAGGATCAACGCTTCGACAAAGCACCATACCAGCGCGATTTGGATAGCGAAGTTGGCATCTTTGGTTTGCTGATAAACCGGCATCAGTACCAGGAAGGTGACGGTAAAGATTGACGGTGCGCTCGGTCCGGACGGCAGCGCCGTCACGTCTTTACGCCCGGTGTGCTTTGCCATCTGCAGGCCAAACCAGGCGTAGCAGACGCTGGCCACCAGCACCGCCAGACCAAAGGCAGGCGCAATGCGACCATAGACAATTTCGGTAGGGATCCCGACGACAAAAATGAGCAGCCCCATCATTGTCAGCAGGTTAGTCAGGTTGTTGGTCATCAGCCCAAAGTAAGCTGCCCAGTCACCACGTTTCCATTCTAGTTTTATGCTGTTCATGGAATATCCTTAACAGGTTAAGCATCGTTTGCGATCGCGGAGATCGCCCAGCCCTGCAGGTAAGCAACGTTTTTCGCTTCGCTACTGTGGGGCTAACCGCGTTAGCCCCGGTTGTTGTTATTGGCAGTAGCGGTCGCGCCAGTTGAGGATCGCCTTTTCAAAACAGGCGAACGGCGGGTGGACTATTCCGGCACCGATCATGCCGATCCCCGCATCTTTGTGCGCAATTGCGGTGTTGATCACCGGCAGAATGCCGGTGCTGCCCACGCGCGTAATATCGATAGCGGTCGGTACGCCCATAAAACCAAGCAGCGGAATGGTAACGTTGGGGTTTTCGCCGAGAGTGATTTCACGCATCTGGCGCGAGAAATCAACGGCCTCTTCGACCGTACCACCCACCAGTGCCACGATGGCCGGCGCCGTCGCCATAGCGAAACCGCCAATGCCGTAGGTTTCGGTGATCGCGCTATCGCCAATATCACGTCCGGAATCTTCCGGCTTGTAGCCCGCAAACATCGGGCCAATCACCTGTTGCGCCGGACCGGTAAACCACTGGCCCGGTAAGCCGCTAATGCGCAGACCGAACTCAACGCCGTTACGCGCCATCGTCGTCACCACGGTGCTGTATTCAATGCCGTGTGCAGCGTCCATTGCGGCTTTACACATCGCCATCCAGGTCGGTCCGGAGAAATAATCACTACTGAGGACGAACTCGAACACCTCACGCTGCTGCTCAACCGGATAGCCGGTCTGAATAATCCACGGCGTCAGCGCCTGAATCAGCAGCGCCGTCCCGGCGTTGTTACGGTTATGGCACTCATCGCCCATGTGTAGCGCCTGCGCCAACATCAGGCGCAGATCGATTTCGCCCGCCAGCTTCATGGCGTCGCGCAGCATCGGTCCCAGCACATCACGCATCCAGTTCAGACGATCGATAACGCTCTGATCGTTCGCGCCCATACGCAGGATCTTCGCCATCTGCTCGCTCATATTGGTATATGCGCGGTTGCCGTAGGTTTTGTTCTCAACGATGTGCATAAACATCGACGCTGACGTCACACCCGCCATCGAGCCAACGCAGTCATGCTCGTGACATGGTGAGAAGATAATTTCACCCGAGGCGGCCAGTTCGGCAGCTTCATCCAGATCTTTCGCCAGTCCTTCAAACACCAGCGCCCCGGTTACCGCGCCCTTCATTGCACCGCACATTTTTTCCCAGCGGATCGGCGGCCCGGCGTGCAGGATGGTGTTGCGGGTCATCCCCGGCACGACATTGATTGCCTGGTCATAGCCAATCAGCACCGGATGCGACTGAATAATGCGTTCCAGCGCCTGCTGGTTAGCGGCAGCGATTTTGTCTGCTAGCGGCGAATCGGCAATCTCGTCCAGTGCAGCAACCACCTGCATGTTGCCCTGGCCCGGCGGCGTCCAGTCGAGCTGGGTCACGGGAACGTTCTGCTTTTTCAGGTCATCGCTGAACATCGCGATACCGACATTAATCACATTCAGCGGCTGGTTAAACAGTGTCTGGCTCATCAGGCTTCCTCCCCTTTACAGATAAATTCACGCGCCAGCAATCCGGTGTTGGTGCTACTGCTCGCCCAGATAACGCCCGCATCAGTCAGCATCTGACATTGTTTTTCCAGCGACGGCGTATCAAGATCGGTTCCCAGCACATAGCCGAGAATCTCAAGCGGACGACCGTCTGCGGCGGCGATCGCTTTGGCTTCAACGATCGCGTCGAGCATCACGCCAACCGGATCTTCATGCGATCCAAAACCAAGGACGAAGTCCATCACGATCACGCCGACTTCAGGATCGCGCGCTTCCTGCAACAGACGACTAATGCGGTTGGTGGGATCGATCATCGGGTGCGGTTTACCGTTGGTAAAATCGTCATCACCGAAATCGAGGAAGGTATGCGCCACGCTGCGGTTGAGATCTTGCAGGCGGAACGCCGGATCCGGATGAATGTTGCTGTAAACTTCGGCATGTTTTTCCATGGCAGCAAACATCGCCTCATCGCACAACGTGCCACCGCAGAACAAGCCACGGATGTACTTTTGTTGCGGGGTCAGACGGGCACGAACCTCTTCAATCAGCGGCCAGTTGAGCGGATGCAGATCCAGGCTCTCTTTTTTCACGCCGGTCAGCAGTACCGCTTTCAACGCCGCCTCTTTAGTACCGCGGGCAAACTGTAGGCCTTTTTCATCCGCAGGCGCGGCTTCACGTCCGAGGAAACACACCACCACGGGCTTATGACAGGCGCGCGCACGTTCCAGCACCTTGCGCGCCACCGCTGGCGCAGGAGGTTTAGAGATAAGCGCGATGATCTCAGTTTGCGGATCGGCCTCCAGCATGCCAATCGCGTCAAGCATCATCAGGCCGCCAATCTTCTCACTCAGATCGCGTCCACCGGTGCCAATCAGTTGAGAAATTCCGCCGCCAAACTCGTGAATGCGTACGCTCAGCTCCTGGCTACCGGTACCGGACGCACCAATAATTCCGATGTTGCCGCGACGCACTGCGTTGCCAAAACACAGCGCCGCGCCGTTAATGATGGCGGTTCCGCAGTCTGGCCCCATCATCAACAGTCCTTTTTCGTGCGCCAGTTGCTTAAGCGTCAGCTCGTCTTCAAGAGAGACGTTGTCAGAGAACAACATCACGTTGAGGTTATTTTGCAGCGCCTGACGCGCTTCACGCGCGGCAAACAGGCCATTGACCGAGATCACCGCCAGGTTGCTGTCGGGAACGTGCTTCTTCGCGCTGGCGAGCGTGGCATAGCGCGCTTCGTGCTGGCCACCCTGCTCTTTATGCGTAAACAGATCGTCAATCGCCACCAGCGTTTGCGCGTTTGCTTCGTCGCTCGCGCCTTTAATGACAATCATCAGATCGCCACTCTTCGCCTCTTCCAGCTCAGGCGTGAGCAGGCCGAGATTCTTCAGTACGCCCTTATTCATTTCTGTCGCCATAGCTACGAACGCCTGCTCAACACCATCGAGCTTATTTGCGCGCGTGGAGATAGACATCAGTGAGACAGAATCAAAATACGTGTTCTTTTTAACAACTATCCTGATCGACATAATTCCCTCCGGACCTGTGGCTCAGGGCGCAGGCATCCGCCATGCCATACAGCATGTCGCAGCCAGAACTTGAGCCAATATTTTTAATGTCAGTAATATATTGCGTAGAAACGGGTTTTTGCTCAGTAATAAATTGGTTGAGCAGCCGTCCAACGCTTTCCCGATAACGCTGATGAAAAGCTTCCTCTAACGTTATTTTGCTGAGTAGCGTCGTATTATTTCCGGCATATTGTAAAGCTGCTAAAAAATCTTCACGATATTTCCTCAGCGGATGTCCGGGAATAAATAGAATAGTGCTTAGGCCCACTAAATAATCATCCGATGAGGGCGTCAGACCAATCCCCAGACCAATTAAATGGCTGACCGCTGTAGAGATATTTTCTCCTGTACGCAACGCCGTCAGTAATGTTTGTCGGCGGTTGTGTAATTGACGGGTGATTTCCTGAAAAAACGGATTGTCACCCTGATACAGAAATAATGTGTCGTCGCTTCTTAGCTGTTGGCGGATAACCTCATCCCAATGCTGCCAGCCGACTGCGGCAAGACTTGCTGCATCAGATGTCCACCGTGGTATTCGCCACAGCAGGCAACCGGCGGTTTCTATCCATTTATCATTGCCAACAACTATTCCCGACCCGCTAAAATTGACCAGCTCACCGGGATGAAACAGGTCTTCACAATGCGTCAGCGCCAGCCGACAGCTGTTAGGTGCGTTATCACAATCTTCACTCAGTAACGTCAGCAACCGCTGCTGTTCAGGTATCAACAGGTTTACCGCGTGGGAAAAAACCTGTTCAACCCGTCCCGTTCCCCGGAAAGTGAGAAACGCGCTGTCTGCGGTTAGCGCCCGTACGCATCGCCGTGATGGCGTAGCGATAATGGCGCTCCTGTGTCAGGCTCCGGCCGCAATCAGCAGCTCGGCAATCTCGTGGTACCCTTTCTCTCGCGCCAGTTCCAGCGGGGTTTTACCGTATTTATCCGTCATGTGCGGATTTGCGCCATGGTCGAGCAGCAGCTTAACGATCTCCTGCTGCTTCGCGCCACCGTCATTAAGTACGATGGCTTCCAGGAGCGGCGTCCAGCCAACAAAATTAGTATGGTTGACATTGATATCGGTACGCAGCAGCAGCTCACGCACGATCTCAACATGACCTTTTTCGCTGGCTGGCGTAATACCGACACCGCCAAAACGGCTCAGACAATTAAGGTCAGGGTTAGCCGGTAATACCGTACGCAACAGCGTTAAATCATTCGTCAAGCAGCTAATCAGGAAGGGGTTAAAACAAGTTTGATCTTGTTTATTAATATCGGCACCCTCAGCAATCAATAAAGAAACACAGTCATAATGTTTATTCAGGCTGGCAATAATAATGGCAGTACGCCCCTGGCGGTTAGTGGCATTAATATCCACATTTTTTGCCAGACAGGATTTTAATCCATCGGCATTGCCCTGTTCTGCCGCCAGCAGAAATTCAGTAATGAGTTCTTTCTCTGACATAATCGCTCTCCTGCAGTTTTTTAGACTTTTTAAATATCCGATAACCTGAGAATAGCAACAGAGTGCAGAGAATAACATCCGCTTAAATTTCATTCATCGTTAGCGCATCGATTATTGAATCAATTTTAACAATGAGAACAAAACGTGCTGTAGTGCAATCTTTCCCTTATGGCTGGGGCCCTTTTAGCCACTAATCAGTAGTCCGGTGAATCAGGCGGTATGCTGCACGGATAGCGGCCTGCAATTAAAATACAGAAGTGTGATTGCCTTCAAATCAAATGTAAAACTAGTGTTAAATTTTGTTCAAAACTGATTGCTCTGTATAAGGATTACAAATACATTCAACAATCATCGTGTTGCGGATACGCATTGTCGCCGGAGGGGAGAAAGATGAATTCAATATTTACCGAGGAAAACCTACTGGCGTTTACGATGGCTGCCCGCTACAGCAGCTTTAGCAAGGCGGCTGAAGAGCTTGGCTTAACCACATCGGCAATTAGTTACACCATTAAGCGCATGGAAATGGGTCTCGACGTGGTGCTGTTTACCCGCAGTACTCGCAGCATTGAACTGACCGAGTCCGGGCGCTACCTGTTTCGCAAGGCGACCGACCTGCTCAACGATTTCCACGCAATCAAGCGCAGCATTGATACCATCGCTCAGGGCATTGAAGCCCGGGTACGCATCTGCATTAACCAGCTTTTGTATACCCCTCAACATACAGCGCGGCTGCTGCAGGTACTCAAGAAACAGTTTCCAACCTGCCAGATAACCGTCACCACCGAGGTGTATAACGGCGTCTGGGATTCGATCATCAACAACCTGGCTAATATCGCCATTGGCGCACCCGATACGTTACTGGACGGCGGCGGAATTGATTACACCGAGATCGGCGCGATCCGTTGGTCGTTTGCGATTGCCCCGGATCATCCCCTCGCCTTTATGCCGGAACCCATTTCTGAGAGCCAGTTACGCCTGTACCCGAACATCATGGTGGAAGACACCGCACACACCATCAACAAGAAGGTCGGCTGGCTGTTACACGGACAGGAGTCGATTCTGGTTCCCGATTTTAATACCAAGTGCCAGTGCCAGATCCTGGGTGAAGGCATCGGTTTTCTGCCGGACTACATGGTGCGCGAGGCGATGGAAAAGTCGTTGCTGGTGACGCGGCAGATCCACAACCCGCGTCAGGATTCACGAATGCTGTTGGCCACCCAGCATTCGGCAACCGGTCGTGTAACTCAGTGGATTAAAAAAGAGTTTGGGCCACAAGGGATACTGACGGGGATTTATCAGGATCTGCTGCATCGGGAGTGATGAACCGGATGGCTGTTATACCTTCCGGTACACATAAAATGATCAGGCGCGGATATCGTCGTACTCGCGGGTTTTATCAAATTCATGTTTGGCAAACGGGCACAGCGGAATAACTTTGCGGTTTTCAGCGCGCATCTTCTCTACCACTTTCGCCACCAGCTGTTTGCCGACGCCCTGACCTTTCAGGCTGGGGTCGACATCGGTATGTTCAATGATGCTCAGATGCTCGCCCGTCGGCACAAATACTATCTCGGCAACCTGGTTGCCCTCAGCATCATTGACATAAAACTTGTTGTGGCCTGCAAGAATTTCCATGGTCCCCTCACTCATTTCTGGCGATATTTCAGCGCACCGCTCGGACAGGTATCGATGACCTTGATGACCGTCTCGACATCCACTTCATCCGGAATGATCCACGGTTTACGTTTCAGGTTAAACAGTTTCGCGCTTCCCCGCACGCAATTGCCCGAATGCTGACATATCGCCGTGTTGAAATAGACGTCAATCTTCTCGCCGGTATAGGACCGGTAACCTGCATCCAGTAGTTCCTTATCCACGACATTGCCTCACATTTTTTTATTGTCTGGGTCTAATCATAGACCTATGCGAGGCTGAAGGAAGCTGCTGAAAGCAGAAATATCACTCGGGCCTGTTCTGCAACGACGGCTGCTGCTCTGGTGGCAAATACTCCAGCATCGCAGGCGTTGGCGGCGGGAGGCGGTTATCGGCAATATCCCTGTCCACATCGATATGACTGATTTCGCCATTCTCATGATGGTGGACCGTAAGCACCCTCGCCTTGTTCAGTTCCGTAACCAGCTCCCGGGTAATACGCAAACTTTCTGCCAGCTCATGGTCTTCCAGCCCGGGTCTGCGACTGCGGCGTTCCACCCGAAAACGAAACTGGTTGTACTTAGCCCAGCCAATCAGCACCAGGCCGTTGACCAGGGCGACAAGGATATAAAACGTGACCGTATCCAGCGTGGTGAAAAAGGGTCGCACCCCCATATACGGTGAATGCGCCAGGGCCGTGATCAATCCTTTATAGATCAGGTATAAGAAACCAACCCAGGCGATGAGCGTCAACAACACATCGATAATGCGAGGCAGCAGACGCCGCTCCGTAAAGATCAGTGGCTGATTCACGATTCGATCCTCCCAATTCCACGGTCAGGACTCACCCAACGCGCTCTGCCGCGTTTGCGTTTAAGCATCACTTTCGGGAACGCGACCAGCGTGGTGAACAGGCTTAGCATCCAGTACACCACCGGGAACCAGATAATCCAGAACAACGAGGCGCCAATGCCTTTTTCATAACGTCGTTCAATCATCAGGCTCACCGCAAACTGCAGCAAGCACACCACGCCGAGGATAAGTCCGGTAAAGGCTGGCGGGAACAGATGCTGCACATACAGCGAGTCCGGCATCGGGATCATCAGCCCTAACAGGAACAGCACGATACTGATCGCATAGGCAAACGACCAGGCGGTAGAAAAACAAAACTCAAGAAACAGCGGCCACATGCGACGGAACTCCCACGACCACAGACGACGCATGTTAACGATAAACACCTCTGCACCACCCTGCGCCCAGCGCAAACGCTGTTTCCACAGCCCTTTTAACGTTTCAGGCATCAGGATCCAACACAGTGCGCGCGGCTCAAAGAATACCGACCAGTGGCGCAATTGCAGCTTCCAACTGATATCGATATCTTCAGTGATCATGTCCGGGCTCCAGTAACCGACCTCAGCCAGCGCGCGACGACGAAACGCCGCAACTACGCCAGAAACGGTAAAGATCTGCCCATAGACTCGCTGAGTACGCTTAATTAAACCGATAATGGAAGAGAACTCACCGACCTGCACACGACCGATTAACGTAGAGCGGGTTCGAATACGCGGGTTCCCCGTCACTGCGCCAACACGTGGGAACTGGATTAGCGGAGCCACAATATAGGCAACGGCATCACGATCCAGTAACGCATCGCCATCAATGCACACCAGGTAATCGCTGCGCGCCGCGGCCGCACCGGTCTTGAGCGCCAGCGCTTTGCCCTGGTTTTCAGCCAGATGAATCACCCGCAGGCTGGGGTATTCCACTGCCAGTTGTTCCAGCACGTCGTGAGTGTCATCCGTTGAACCATCGTTGATGGCAATCACTTCGATATTCTTATATCGCTGTGCCAGTGCGGCCTCAATGGTTTCACGCGCGTTGATCCCTTCGTTAAAACAGGGGATCAGAATGGAAACCAGTGGATTCCCCGGCAGGGTCGGTGGTGGCGTGTCATCTCCCCATTTCCAGTGACGTTCACGGTAAAACCAGAAATAGACTCCGCCGCTTATCCACAAAGCAGACATGAACAAAGGCCAGAAGAAGACGAAGTTCAACATCACTTCACCTGTAAAGATGACAGCCACGCCAAACGGCAGGCTGAACATCAGGCAAAGTATCAGGAAAGCAATAATGCGATCGGTCATTTTTGCGGATACCAGTATGAGGAGAACGTCGAGCGAATCTCTGACATCTCAGGTTTGTCGCTGATGAAATCATCCGGGTAATAGCCGTAGTTACCTGCACCGCTTAATTTCAGCTGGCGCATCCATTCGGCTATTTGTTTTCCGCTGATTTCAGCCTGATCCCCGGATTTACGCCAGTCTCGTGCCTGCAGTTCAAACACGGTTTTATCCAGCGCTCCAGGGTTTTGTGCAACGGCATTCACCAGTCGGTCAAGCCATGCGTTGGCATCATTGGCCGGGATCTGTTCCATGAATGGCATCGCCATCGGCGCCGTCCAGTCATAGGTATTGAGGAAATCATTCAGGTTTTGTGCAAACCAGGCTTCACTTTCAGGCTCCAGTACCGGCATGGCGTAAATATTGCGCGCAGTTTGCACCTGTGGACCGCGAATATTACGCACAGACTGGGTCAGCTGTTTGGTGAAGTCGATCAGCATCTTACTTTTCAGGCGCGTCCAGCGCTCGAACGCCTGAGGATTATTACGTATTTGCTCGATACTGCCCGGAAGCCCTGCGGCGCGGTAAGCGGCTAACGCCTCCGGTGACGCATCTTCAAAGTCCGTCAGGAAAGCATCGTCATGAAACAAAATACCTTTGAAACTGGCGTGTTTCGCCAGGTCTTCATAGATTTCAGTGATGCGCTGACGCGCTTCGCTGCTCCAGGGTGAAAGGCGGACATAGTTCTCGTGATTGATAGCAGTACGTCCCGTTTTCGGATCCCATGCGGTTACGCGTGGAATAGACGCGTCGAGATCGAAAGCCAGAACCGGCATCCAGGCATATACCGTCACCCCTGCCCGCGTTTGTAATTGCCAGGAGATATAGTTAAAGAGATCGGCACGCATCGGCAGCCAGCGGTTGGGGAAATAGACCTCACGAATATTCCCGTCACCTTTTGGGTCGGCATACGCCTGCAGGAAGACATGAGAAATACGCATGTCATAAACGCGCTGGATCAGCTTATCGATATTTCGCTTCTGCTGAGCAGGGTCCTTGTCATACACGTAATCCAGATCGACATGCATCACGCGCATCGTCTGTGGCTCACGGACCTGAGCGACCTGACTGGCAAAGCGCTTAAGGGATGGGTTATCAGAGATCAGCACGCGCGGAATATCATCGAGAAACGCGGCATTCGCCAACCCTTCATTAAGCGTAAAGGCCATCTTATAGCCATGCTCTTTGGCCAGGTTTAACGTCGTGCCGTTGGCTGCGCCGTACGGCCATACCCACGCGCGCGGCGATTTCCCGGTCACCGATTTTATCTTGTTAGTGATCAGAGAAATATCCGTGTTTATACGTCGCTTGTACTGTTCGTCCGTTTCATAAGTGCCGGTTTTCTTATCATACAGGCGGTTCGCTACCGCTGGCTCTTTACTCCCCTGCGGATTGGCCTCAGCGCCAAAGTGCGAGTTCCAGGTGTGCGCACCGACTTCCACCAACGGCGATTTCCCCATTTCTTCGACCATTTTCCAGGTGGCGAATTTATCTCGCGCTGTCATTAAGCCGCCAAAATCGACTTTTTTGTTGGCTGGTGCATCAACCCAACTGCCTACTGGCGCCCAGAGCGCAGGCCAGTTGTAGGCTTTCAGCAATGGCCAGACGCGGGTATAAAAACTGCTATACCCGTCATCAAAGGTGAGTAATACCGCTTTTTCCGGCAGTACAATTTTACCGTCATGGGCATCCAGAATTTGCTGCACGCTGATCGGCTGATAGCCATTATCACGCAGCCAGGCCATTTGGTCGCTCAACGCGCTGGTACGCACAGAGAGGTAACGCTGGTCGGCAGCACCATCTTCAACATCGTGATAACCCAGTACCAGGAAACTATTTTTCGGCCACTGATGATCCGCCGTCAGCGGTGTTCTCTCCCCAGGAGGAACATAGCGAGGCGTTGTATTGTGCGCGCTGCTGCACGCGGTAATCATCAACCAGCCAGCGATTAATGCGCTAAGCCACAGGCATCTTTTCAGCATGAACAATCCTTAAAACCTGACATTTAAATCGAAAGCGAGGGAGATATTCCGCTCACGTTTACCGTCATAGGGGCGTTTATCCCAAATCAGCATCACCCCGCCATCTACGACGTTGTTCCATTTAAGCCGTTGTCCGTATCCTACCTGGACGATAGCGCCTGCATCTTCACCTTGCTGCCAGTAGCCACCTACGCCTGCCAGACCTTGCTGCGTCCAGACGGTATCATAGTGGCGGTAAAGAACCTGCTCTGCGCTCAGGCCAGGGACAACCGAAAAATCACTCTTCGGGTTGTAATACGGCACATTCTCTTTGGTGTTGGTGCTCCCGCCAATGCCCGGCGTAAAGTCCAGCGTGAAGCGAGGCGTGGTCCAGATGCGCTCTTTTCCGCTGAGTCCGTATTCGATGCGATCGTTACCGTCTGAGAAATGTGATGCAGCAAACGACAGTTGATATTCACGTCGTTCGTTTTGATACCAGCGAACGAACATATCGCCGCCGTTGGCATACACACCGCTACGCAGCGCGCGCAATGGCGTATTACGCGACAAGCGCTCGGCCGAACCGCCTACGCGCCAGTTGTCATTGAAGTCATGCCAGCCGGATAGACGCCCCCCAATCTTCTGACCATCGCCATAATTTCGGCCAGACACTTCCATTTCCGCCCAGTAATCACGGGAAGTCCATTCTGCACCCGCCGCCAGATCGCGGCTGATGCCCTTCCCTTCCTCAAATTCACCGGTAGCGAAGTTGAATCCAGTAAACAGTCGCCAGTTGTCATTAATCGGCGGACTGTAAATAGCCGTGTTGATGTTGAAGTCATTCTTACCGCTGACCGGGCTATCGGACGAGATCCCCTGCGTGCCGCTAATGCGCACTTCCGACATTTTGTGGACATCACGAATACGCGCAAGGCGCAGCGTCGCTTCATCATCCGGGCTACGGGCAATAACGTCATCCGTCAGTTCATCGGCCTGCTTCCATTCCTGGAGATCCAGCGCAACGTAAGCCTGCTGACGCTCCAGCTCCAGGTTGCTTGGCTCAATCACTTCCGCCAGCTTAAGCTCTTTCTCCGCTGCATGCGGCAATCCACGCGCTTCAAGCACAGAGGCATAGGAAATGCGCAGTCCCTGGTTACCGGAGCCTGTTCGTGCCAGATGCTCTGCGAGCTTTTCTGCCTCTGGCAGTTCATTGGCAGCGATATGATATTGCGTCAGCAGCGACTGTCCGAGCAGCCAGTTATCGTTAGGCTGTGGCGTTGGCGAGCCATAGATACGCCGCAGATACGGACTCTCTTTGATCAAATCATCGACTTGTTTTTTGGCAGCATCGAAGTTTTCATTATCAATGTGTGCATAGAACAGATCTTGTTGATCCTCTGGACTGAGCGGCGTCACCGGAATAGGCCCATTCGGGTAGTAGATGCTCGCCAACATCGCTTCGGTTTTTTCCGGCTGACGCTCGCTTAACCATGCTGATGCCACCCAACGTTTTGCGTAGTTTGGTACTTCGCCGCTTGCGGAAAGGGACTCATATTCCTCGATCACTTCGGCAGTACGTTTACGCACCAACAGGGCACCCATACGGTCTATTCTCGCCCGGCGGACATCATTCTGCGCAGACGGCTCATCTTTCCAGGCCGCCAACAACTGGTCATAACGGGCCAGCGCTTTATCTGCTACGATAAAACGTTCTTCTTCATTACGTGCGGACGTATAAGAGGATCGGACCATTTCAGCCGCCGCATCAAGCTCAAGGCGACGCTTCACCGGATCTGCCGTGGGTACGACTTCCGCCATATTTAAGGCTGGTCCGGAAACACGGTTCGCTGACAGCGCAGACAGCAGCGTGGATTTTGCATTTTTGTTGCCAGGATCGACGTCATCCGCCTGGCTGGCAACCAACAGCGCGTCCCAGTTTTTCCCCTGAGAGTGATAGACATAGGCAAGTAGCGCATCGGAATCAGCCCCCGGATGCGCCTGAGCCCATTTATTCGCTTCGGTAAGGGCTTGCTGATTGTAGCGCGCATCTGCCAGCGTCATTATCCAGCCGGTGCGTACATCCACGTTATCAGGTTCTTCCTGTAAAACGCGTTCCCACACCGCCAATGAATCATTCCAGTTTTTCTGGTTACGATACGCACGCGCTGCGGCGACTTTTCCCCGTGCAGGCACATCCATCTGACCACGATACCGCTGCCAGATTTCAATTGTTGTTTTATCGTTGTTCTCAACCCAACTAGAAACTTGCAGCCAGTCGGCAACCTGGTTTGGCGTTAGCGCGCTTTTCTTTCCCTGATCCTCAAGGTAGCGCAATAGCGGCGCACTATTCCCCCCCCGCGCTTCAATAACCAAAGCATCATAATCAGATACCGCAGCAGAGATTTGCATAGGGAAAAGAATGCTGGCCGTAAATAAACAGCTTACGGACTTAAAACGTTTAATGAAGTTGGCATGTCGACGCATACTGAACATATCTGCCCTTATATCTTACATCAGAGTAAAAATAAGCGTTTTCAATAAGTTAAGGTCAATCCCTGACGATTGCCGACCATGTAAGATGCACTGCCGCTTATTTCGTAATAGGGTTATAAAGCAATTAATTCTTTCGTCTTATTGACTACCCGCACCGCGTCCTCTAATCGTTGAGCAGGAGGCATAAACTCGGGAATTTTATCACTCCATGTAGTTCATGGCTACGTAATAAGAAAAGTCTTAGTCAAAAAAGTATTTTAGACTAAATAATCCTAATACTCTTGGGATTGAATTCTGGATTTAAACAAAGTTTACCCGGTGACATAATGTGACGATGCTTACTATTGCTGGTTAGCATAGCTACACCGCGCAACTGTTTGCATGGTAACTATTTTGAGAGATGAATAGAGAAAAATCTGATAATAGGCTCTCTGCTAACAACAAAATATAACTTAATTTTTAGGGCTCAAACAGGGCCAATGAAATGAAAATAAGGGTACAGGCGCAAGAAGAATTAGATACAGAAACAACACATTGAAATCAAATAACTTTCTTCATCATTTTTCGAAACCTACCATAATTGGCATTTGGATACACGCTCGAAAACATGCACGAATAATTGTGTATTACTCTACACGTTAATGTATTTACCAACCTTGCGTATTATTGACAACATCAACCACAATCAATTATTTCCCCTTACAATATGAAAGCCTATTAGCATTGCAAGCAACTGTTCGAAGCATAATTTTTTGCACTTACCTTCCCCTCAGTCTTTCAGGTAATCTGGGCAAAGACGCCAATGGGAGCCGGTCAATGAAAATCGTTAACGCAGAAGAAAAGCACATCCCCGCCATACGCGATATTTATGCACATCATGTTCTTCACGGTACCGGCAGCTTTGAAACCGACCCTCCGGATGCTCACCAGATGTTTGCTCGTCTGGAAAAAATCCGCAGCCTCGGGCTGCCGTGGGTCGTCGCGCTACAGGAAGATAAGGTCATCGGGTATTGCTACCTCACCCGCTATCGCGAGCGTTATGCCTACCGCTATACCCTTGAGGATTCGATTTATATTGCTCCAACGGCTCAGCGTCAGGGTGTAGGAAAAGCTTTACTGCGTCATGTGATCGGCTGGGCTGAAGCACAGGGCTATCGGCAACTGATTGCCATCGTCGGCGACAGCAATAATCAGGGATCGTTAAAAGTCCATCAGCAGGCCGGATTTACGGAAATCGGCACACTGAAAAACATTGGCTTCAAACATGGACTATGGCTCGACACGGTATTGCTACAACGTAATCTGGGTGAAGGTAACAGCACACTACCACCGGATTTCGGTGTCGCTATTTAACATTGTTGGTACGATTTGATGATGCGTGCGACGCTGGAAGACTGGTTGGATAACCTGAAACGTAAGGCACCTGAAGATTTGGGCTTGTGGCTGGTTGGACGGCAGGAGGAAAACATATCCCTCACGCAAATGATGGATGAATATCTGCTATTTACCGGCCACTAATATCAGTTCCGATCTGTGCCTAACCGTTTTACTCCTGGAAAAAAAGCAGAGCTACTCCCCACATTTTCTCAATGATGCTCCCCCTTTATCCAAAATGTTCAGGGGCAAGGCCCATTCACTATTGGTATTTATTGGAAGATACAGTATATTTCTATGATTCCGGAAATATAGAAATGAGATACAAATGGAGCTTTCGAAAGCAGCAGAAACCCTGAAAGAGCTGGGTCATCCTACGCGCCTATGCGTGTACAGAGAGTTGGTTAAAGCCGGGCATGAAGGGCTACCGGTTGGCGAACTGCAGAAGCGGCTCGAAATCCCTGCCTCTACGCTGAGCCATCATCTTTCCTCGCTGATATCAGTTTCTCTGGTACACCAGGAGCGCCAGGGCAGAACGCTCTTTTGCCATGCCCGATATGAAAACCTTGAGGCTCTGATTACCTTCCTGACAGAAGAATGCTGCTCAGGGACTGACGACTGCCTCACCCTGCCCCAGAAGATGGAGAAGTAAAATGACAGGCGATCTGAAGAATGTTGATTCGGGTTTGTTTGACACCTCAATCACAGAGGCAAGATTCGGCGTTCCTGCCGTTCCCCATCCTCCTCGTATCCTGATGTTGTACGGATCTGTACGCGAACGTTCCTACAGCCGACTGGCAACTGAGGAAGCAGCAAGGCTGCTGACTGCCATGGGCGCAGAGGTTCGGATCTTCAATCCCTCAGGATTGCCTCTTCCTGATGATGCGCCTGACTCGCATCCTAAAGTCATGGAACTGCGCGAGCTGGTTCGTTGGTCTGAAGGAATGGTGTGGTGTTCCCCTGAACGCCATGGTGCGATGACCGGCATCATGAAGGCCCAGATTGACTGGATACCGTTAGCAGAAGGCGCTGTTCGCCCTTCGCAGGGTAAGACACTGGCCGTTATGCAGGTCTGCGGTGGCTCTCAGTCCTTCAATGCCGTTAACCAGATGCGTATTCTTGGCCGCTGGATGCGGATGATCACCATCCCAAATCAGTCCTCAGTGGCAAAAGCCTGGCTGGAGTTTGATGAAGATGGTCGAATGAAACCGTCGTCTTATTACGACCGCATCGTGGATGTAATGGAAGAACTGGTGAAATTTACTCTGCTGACCCGAGGTCACTCAGCCTATCTCGTCGATCGCTACAGCGAACGAAAAGAGTCTGCAGAAGAACTTTCCCGGCGGGTTAATCAGAGCAAAATTTGAGGGCTGGTATGAGTGATATAACAGCATTCAATAACTGCATGAGCGTGTTCTGGCGACAACATGAAGCCGAACTCTCTCGCTTTCTGACATCGAAGACAGGTGATAGCGAAAAAGCAGCAGACCTTCTGCAAGAGCTATTCCTGCGTGCCCGCGCTCATTCAGACAGTTTCTGCAAGATGGAGAATCCGCGAGCCTGGCTGTATCGGGCGGCGAGGAATCTGCTGATTGATGAGTACCGCACCACCAGGGAATTCGTTGAGCTGGAAGAAGATGCCCCATTAACTGATGCATCCCCTGATGCAATCTCAACGCTGGGTATTTGCCTGCCTGAAACATTGCAGGCATTACCTGAAGATGAGCGGTGGTTGATTGAAGAGTCCGACCTTAACCGGCGTCCCCAGCAGTCCCTGGCCGATGAACTGGGCATCACGCTTACGGCGTTTAAATCCCGACTACTTCGGGCCAGAAAACACCTGAAAGAGATGATGACAGAACGTTGTCAGATTGAGGCGGATGACACGTCTTCCGTCTGCTGCCACAAAAAAATGAATTAATCGCGCATCCTTTCCCCACCACCTTCGTTTACCTCAGTGTAAAGCCAAATGACTCAACACTGAGGTAAACAGTCCATGTCAAAAATTGAGATCTTTGAAGCAGCAGGCTGCTGCGCAACCAGTAGCGTTGTAGTCAGTGACGAAGCCGTCAAATGGAACGCCAGCGCCGAATGGGCGAAAAAGAATGGCGTTAATATTCAGCGCTACAACCTTGCGAAAAACCCGCAGCAGTTCCTGAATACCCCTGTCATCAAAGAGTTTCTGAACACATCAGGGATGGAGTCCCTCCCTGTCACCTTACTCGATGGGAAGCTCGTGATGGCAGGCAAACTCCCGACGCGAGAAGATATCGCCCGTTGGTCAGGTATTCCGCTTACTCAGGACTGGAGTGAAGACAGCACGCAACCATGCTGCTGCAGCATTCCACGCATGCCTTAATTCCAGAGGAGCTATTACTGATGAATATGCCATTTTTAAAAGACATTCCCCCGTTCATCTTCTTCACTGGCAAAGGTGGTGTGGGTAAAACATCCCTGGCCTGTGCTACTGCGGTATGGCTGGCCGATCAGGGTAAGAGAACGCTTCTGGTGAGTACCGATCCGGCTTCCAATGTCGGCCAGGTATTTAGCCAGACTATCGGCCACCGAATCACAGATATCAGTACCGTAGAAAATCTTGCCGCGATGGAAGTTGATCCGATGGCTGCAGCACAAGCCTATCGTGACCGAGTACTCGACCCGGTTCGCGGGCTGATGCCAGCCGAGGTGGTCAGCAGCATTGAAGAGCAGCTCTCTGGCTCATGCACCACGGAAATCGCGGCATTTGATGAGTTTACTGGTCTTCTTACCAACCATGAGTTGCGGGAAAAGTATGACCATATCGTATTTGATACTGCGCCAACCGGTCATACCATCCGCATGCTTGAGTTGCCGGGAGCCTGGAGCGGTTATCTGGAAGCGAATCCCGATGCTGCCGCTAATCTCGGGCCTCTGGTAGGGCTGGAGAAACAACAGCACCAGTACTCAGATGCGGTTAAAGCGTTGTCTGATGCAGCACTCACGCGCTTAGTTTTGGTTGCACGTGCTCAGGCTTCAACGCTGAAAGAGGTATCCCATACGCACGATGAGCTGTCTGTTATCGGTTTGCAGCATCAGCACCTTGCCATCAATGGTGTACTGCCGCCGTTTGTGGGTGAAAAAGATCCACTGGGGCAAAGTATTCTGGCTCGGGAAGAAAAAGCACTACAGGCAATGCCTGATAATCTGGCTAATCTTCCCCGCTCGCAGCTGTATCTTAAGCCATTTAATCTGGTCGGTCTGGAAGCCCTGCGTGAGTTATTTACACAGAGCAAAGCCTCGCTGCCGCTCCCTGCGACAACGCAAAACACTCTGGATTTACCAAAACTTGCTTCACTGGTGGATGAACTCAGCCTGACAGGTAAAGGTCTGGTCATGACGATGGGTAAAGGCGGAGTGGGCAAAACGACTATTGCGGCATCAGTCGCGGTATCGCTGGCTAAACGCGGCCATAAAGTCCACCTGACCACATCCGATCCGGCAGCACATCTGTCTTACACGCTGGATGCCTCACTGCCAAATCTGCAGGTCAGCCGTATCGACCCGAAGGTAGAGACAGAACGTTATCGCCGTTTTGTACTGGAAAATCAGGGCAAAGGATTAGACGCTGAGGGGCTGGCGGTGCTGGAGGAAGATCTCCGCTCGCCATGTACTGAAGAGATCGCCGTCTTCCAGGCATTCTCGCGGATAATCAAAGAGGCAGACGACCATTTTGTCATTATGGACACCGCGCCAACGGGTCACACACTTCTGCTACTGGATGCAACAGGAGCCTATCACCGGGAAATGGTGCGCCAGATGGGGCAAACGCATGATCATGTGTTGACACCAATGATGCAATTGCAGGACCCGGAGAAGACGAAGGTGATTATCGTGACGCTTGCCGAAACGACACCTGTACTGGAAGCAGCTAACCTGCAGCAGGATCTGCGTCGAGCTGGCATCGAGCCGTGGGCATGGGTTGTTAATAACAGCCTGGCAGCTACTGAACCGTCTTCGCCTTTCCTGAAGACCAGGGCGAACCGCGAGCTGCCTCTCATCTCTAATGTGGAAGAGCAGTATGCAAAGCGTATTGCATTAACAGCGCTACAGAGCGAAGAGCCGGTTGGTATTGACCTGCTGGAAGAAATGACGAAGTAACAATAAAGGGGGCATTTGCCCCCTTTATCTTTATTTCAGTCTTTTACCTGCATCATCAACAACTTTTTCACCGTCTTCCTTGGTGAAAGCCGCTTTCTGAGCATCTGGAAGGACATCCAGAACCACCTCGGAAGGACGGCACAGTTTAGTACCCAACGGTGTCACCACAATCGGACGGTTAATCAGGATCGGATGCTGAAGCATAAAATCGATTAACTGATCGTCAGTAAACTTATCTTCCGCAAGCCCCAGTTCTTCATAAGTCTCGACGTTTTTGCGCAGCAGAGCCCGGACTGAAATGCCCATATCTGCAATCAGTTTGACCAGCTCATCGCGTGAAGGTGGATTTTCAAGATAAAGAATAACGTTCGGTTCAGTACCGCTGTTGCGGATCATCTCAAGCGTGTTACGCGACGTGCCGCAGGCAGGATTGTGATAAATGGTGATATTGCTCATATCAGTATCTCATTACAAAGTGAAAGAGAGACGTAGCGCCAGCGCTGCCAGCGTTACAAACAGCACGGGCAGAGTCATGACGATCCCGGTGCGGAAATAGTATCCCCAGGTGATGGTCATATTCTTCTGTGAAAGGACATGCAGCCAAAGCAGCGTTGCCAGGCTACCAATAGGTGTAATTTTAGGTCCCAGATCGCAGCCAATCACATTAGCGTAGATCATCGCTTCTTTGATAACGCCTGTTGCGGTGCTGCCATCAATAGAGAGAGCGCCAACCAGCACGGTAGGCATGTTGTTCATGATGGAAGACAGGAAAGCAGTCAAGAAGCCAGTACCCAGCGTCGCGGCCCAGAGTCCTTTATCCGCCAGTACATTCAGTACACCTGAAAGGTATTCGGTTAGCCCGGCGTTGCGCAGACCGTAGATTACCAGGTACATCCCCAGTGAGAAGATGACGATCTGCCAGGGTGCGCCACGCAGCACTTTACTGGTGTTAATGGCATGGCCTCGTTTCGCCACAGTAAACAGTATTACCGCCCCAACTGCAGCAATTGCGCTAACGGGGATCCCGAGTGGCTCGAGAACAAAGAACCCAACCAGCAGAAGAATCAACACTATCCAGCCGGTGCGGAACGTAGCAGGATCTTTTATTGCTTTTGTCGGTGTCTTAAGGAGAGCCAGATCGTAAGTCGGCGGGATATCTTTGCGGAAGAACAGATGCAGCATAACCAGCGTGGCAACAATGGCTGCAATATCAACCGGAACCATCACCGACGCATATTCGGTGAATCCCAGACCAAAGAAGTCCGCCGATACGATATTCACCAGGTTCGACACGATAAGCGGTAGGCTGGCCGTATCGGCAATAAACCCGGCAGCCATGACAAATGCCAGTGTCGTGCCTTTGCTAAACCCTAATGCCAGTAGCATGGCGATGACTATCGGCGTCAGAATAAGTGCCGCACCATCGTTGGCAAACAGTGCCGCCACCGCTGCGCCGAGCAGAACGATATACGTAAAGAGCAAACGTCCACGACCGTTACCCCAGCGGGAAACATGCAGCGCTGCCCATTCGAAAAAACCGGACTCATCAAGCAGCAGACTGATAATAATTACGGCAATAAAGGTCGCCGTCGCGTTCCAGACGATATTCCACACCACCGGAATATCGCCAACATGCACAACGCCAGATATCAGAGCCAGTACCGCACCCAGCGTCGCGCTCCAGCCGATGCCTAACCCCTTCGGCTGCCAGATAACCAGAACGATGGTCAGGACAAAAATAGCGCCTGCCAGTAACATAAAACCTCCTGACAGGGCGACTTTGTCGCCCTGTATATGCCAAAAATTAACTCATCAACTCTCTGAGCTTTTCAATACCGGCGGGCTCTGACGCCAGCACCGGAACAAGCGCTATACGCTCAGCGTGCTGATTCTTAACAGCCTCAATCTGAGGCCGTTCCTGCCGGGCGCGCTGGCAAAGCAACGGAGAACGCGTATCCGCAATGGAAAGGCTGTTATTGATAATCCAGCCCCACGGATGAATCCCCGCTCTTTCAAGGTCAGCCTGCAGGTTTGCCGCTTCCAGTACCGGTGTGGTTTCAGGGAGCGTAACCAGCAGAACTTTGGTTCTATCCGGATCCTGAAGCTGCATCATTGGGGTAGTAAAATGACCTTTATTCCCCATTTTTTTGGCAATCTCTCGGTGGTAAGCCCCGGTCGCATCCAGCAACAAAAGCGTGTGTCCCGTAGGGGCGGTATCCATAACAACAAACCGCTTACTCGCTTCACGAATCACGCGGGAAAAGGCCTGAAACACGGCAATTTCTTCAGTACAGGGAGAGCGTAAATCTTCTTCAAGTAGCCGTTTCCCTGCTTCGTCCAGATCTCTTCCCTTCGTCTCAAGGACATGCTGGCGATAGCGTTCGGTTTCATCATGTGGATTGATTCTACTGACCTGAAGATTTTTGAGGCTACCGTTCAGCGTTGTACTCAGGTGCGCAGCAGGATCAGAGGTCGTGAGATGCACGTCAAACCCCATGTCTGCCAGCCTGACGGCGATAGCCGCAGCCATCGTGGTTTTCCCTACACCGCCTTTACCCATCAGCATAATCAGGCCGTGTTCACTGCGAGCGATATCATCGACCAGACCAGAGAGCGATAAATTTTCAGGCGTGTACTGGACGTTCGTTACCGGGAGCGGTAATGCCTCAGAACCGGTATCCAGCAGTCCCTTCAATGCTGAAACACCAACCATATTGACTGGCTGTAGTAATAGGGTATCTGTCGGTAGCCCAGATAAACCGGAAGGAAGATTTGCCAGTGCCTCCTGCTCACGTTGCCATATCGCAGCGGCCAGGGCGTCATGTTCAGCTTCGGCTTTAGGCAGCACACCATTAATAACCAGGTACTGGTTTTTCAGGCCAATTACGGCGAGTTCTTCATGGGTGCGGGCGACTTCCTGCAGCGTCGATTTCTGCAGTCGTGCAACCAGAACCAGGCGGGTACGTTCAGGATCGGATAACGCCTCTACCGCATGAGCATACTGCTCACGCTGCTTTTCCAGCCCGGCCATTGGGCCAAGACAGGAAGCTCCGTCCGGGTTACTCTCAATGAAGCTACTCCAGGCACCGGGAAGCTGGAGAAGGCGAATCGTGTGGCCCGTCGGCGCTGTATCAAAAATGATGTGATCGAAGCGGGTCAGCAGGGAAGCGTCTGTCAATAAGCCGGTGAACTCATCAAACGCCGCAATCTCAGTGGTACAGGCTCCTGAAAGCTGCTCGCTGATACTGTTAACAACGTCATCAGGCAGAAGATCTTTGATAGGATCAACGATTCTGGCGCGGTATTGCTGGGCGGCTTCCTGCGGGTCAATCTCCAGAGCAGAAAGCCCAGGAACTGCTGTCACAGGGCGAATGGTGTTACCGATAGCCTGATCGAATACCTGGCCGACATTAGAGGCAGGATCGGTACTGACCAGCAAAACCCGCTTACCCTGTTCAGCCAGACGGATAGCCGTCGCGCAGGAAATAGACGTTTTTCCTACGCCTCCCTTACCGGTAAAAAACAGATAAGGTGGGATATTCTGTAAGAATTTCATATGTCCTCCTGACATATTCAGCAACAGGAAGTATTACCACCACAACAGCTGGTGGGAGCTAACCCTACCTTCTCCAGCGGAATACCGAACCAGCGAGCCAGCTCAGCGCGTTTTGGATATCGCCCTGCCATCACCGTTTCACCATCCAACAGCAGTAGCGGAAGCCCTTCTGCTCCAGATGCTTCGAGGAATGCTTTCGCTTTCTCATTGTGAACAAAGCTCATGGGCTGCTGCGCCAGGTTAAAACGTTCGATCTGGACCCCACGCCCTTTAAGCCACTGCACATCGGCAGAGAAATCAACCAGAACCTGATCGACATCTGAGCCACATATACCGGTACTGCAGCACATTGCCGGGTCAAACACCGTTAACGTTTTCATTCTGAATACCTCACATTTGAAAAATCATATATGTTCAGGAAAATTTTTTAGATGCAAACAGCCTTACCGCTACCAGAGCAGTTTGCCGATGCCAGTTTACGGGCGATGGCCTGTACGTCGTCCTGTTGGCTTAGCCAGGCCTGCTCAATCACCTGAGCGGCCCAGGAAGGAATATGCGGGGATAAGCGGTAGTGAACCCATTTCCCCTGCTTGCGATCCAGCAATAGGCCACTTTCCCGAAGCATTGCAAGATGGCGGGAGATTTTGGGCTGTGACTGTTCTAGCGCAGTGCAAAGGTCGCACACGCACAGCTCTCCCATCTCTCTGAGCAGCAGTACGATCCCTAGACGGGTTTCATCGGAGAGGTTTTTGAAGAGTTGTAATGCTGATAATTGTGGCATAAGCCCTCCTGCTATTATCTCGCAGTTTCTCTCTATAACACTGCAATGTCAAAAATTATATTTGAATTTTCATATATGAAAGAAGCAAAAGTTCTCTCTAGGTCTTGTATGGAAAACGAGATAGTCTAGAGTAACCCTCTATATTAAAGAAGCCCTGAAGACATTCACAGGGCACATTCTGTTAGAGTTAAATACACAGCAATTGCAAAGTTGCTGTATTAAGCTAGAGGTAGCGCCCAAAGTTCTTCAAGGTTCACATCGTCGCTGCTGGGTCGATGCTGTTTCAAGAGCGGGTCAATTTTCAATATCATTGGAAGATCAAAAGCGGTACCAGTGACTACGCAGCAGCCCTTGGCTAGAGTCGGTATGAGAGCCTTAGAACTGGAATCTAACGTGCTAATAGTATTATCTAGCAGCATAAGGTCGCGGTCGTTAACCAATCGGTGTATGAAGAAATTGTGAATCTGGGAAACAATAGTAGGTGAAATGTCCGCAGGCCGCTGACTAGATAGTGTGAGGTATACGCCATACTTGCGTCCCTCCTTAATTATTTCTTCAAAGAGTTCAAGCCGATAGTCTTTCCAGATTTCATGTGTAGTGGCACAACGCAAAGCAGAACAAGCGAAGATGCCTATAGCTACAGATTTCATTTTCAGTGCAGCCACTCTACGCAGCAAAGGCCACGCTGTCACCCGTAACACCGTGTTTGCTGAATTTGGGAAGATGGGAAGGAGAGCGGGATTCTCTAACGTGGGATGCCATACACCACGTAAAAGCCGTGGGCGCGTGATGTTCGATGCTGGGGTGGCTATAGAGACAATCGCCCATTTCCTGGGACAAACAGATCCACGGTCAACGATGTATTACATCGGGTATGGTCAGGACGTGCAGGACGATTTAATAGAGGAGTTTTCTTTAGAATGGTGATCAACATGAAACGCTTGATTGTGCTGACGCTGGCGCTATTACCAACCCTCGCCCACGCAGGGAGCACATTAACTTTGACGGATGAAGAGGAGACAGACAACGCGAAGATTTGCGTATACAGCAACGCCAATTATACGGAGACAGTGACGATCAGACCGTCCGAACAGTGCAAATACACTAGGACATTCGAGGAGGATTAACTGTTTAAGAAAGAGTAACAGCCTGTCTCTTTCTGCCAATTAGTATCTGAATAGCAGAAAAGGATTCATTAATCACAGCCCCAACAAACACGGCTATTTAATGGTCTTCTCTTACAATTTGGTCATAACGTTCAACAAAAATAGAAATTTTTTCATTATTATAGGTTGCTAACCATTTATCTAACCCTTTTTCAAAAAGGGGAATGAAATCAACGTAATTAAAAAATACAATACCTGAATGAGTGCGCGTAGGGGTTCCGACTGGGGCAACGCTATAACTTATTCGTCTTTCTTTACCCTGTACAACCTTACGTGAGTTCAAGCTAGTCATGTGTAAAAGAGAGTGTCTTAATTCATAAAGTTCATTTGAACTTATGCCTAAGTGAGATAATTCACAGTATGTATCTAACCACATGGGAAACGCTTTATTTACATCACCATACTCAAGATAAGCTATAGTATCAATAAATGACATTAACAGTTTAATGCTAGATAAATAATGCTTATTGTTAAATAATAAATGTATTGGTTTGACATGATCATCAACCAATAGATCTTTAATCAAAAATTTATTTCCAACCAAATACTTGTCAATATAGTCAGGCAAATCTTTAATCCCAGGTATGCTATTGGCCTCAAAATCACTTCGTCTAACTTCTTTGTCTGTAGAAACCGAGGCATCTACCTTAATCTGACCATCTACTACAGCAGTATAAATTACTAGAGGGTTAGCAGACGCATTCTTAGCAATTAAAGCCTGTTCAAAAACACGTATTGGATCACCCACTCTTGCCAACGCCAAAAACCTACTATTGGTAAGAAAATCAGAATCACCAAGTGATCTTGGATCTACTCCAAAATACTCACACCTTGGTAAATCAGAAAGTAGGTGGTTTTTTAGGTACTTTATTTTTTCACTATCACTCCCACTCACTTTATGGACAGCTATACCCACATGTGTTATTTTTTCATCAGATGATGACGCAAAGTAAAATAAATTATAGATTTCTTCTAACATACTCTTCCCCATTTTAAGCCGCTCGCACTAATTTTAATTATTCGTGCCTTATGCGTTAGCGACTGCGTACAGCACATCAACCAGCTTTACGGCGTCCACATCATTCCATGTCCAATAAGATGATAATTGATGGTGGTTATCGCTATCAGGTTTCCCTAAAACGCCTTGCACTATTGCTTGATGATCCTGGGATGCAGTAACGCGCACACTGTTTGCCATTTGTATGAAGTAGGTAATCCCTTTGAGGCCGTCACGCTCTATCTTTTTCTTATGTGTGTCTACGTTTTGGGATGTGACAGTGATTTGCATAGTATCTTTTCTCTGATGGTTAGGATTAATCTCAGGTTATCCAGCACACTGAAAATGTGCAACTCAAAGATTCTGGATAATAGAAGCCATAAAGCCCCGTTGGTGATACAGCAACAAGCGGAGCGTAGCAACTTCATCAGACTGTCAGAGGGATCACACCTTATCAGGATAACCGTGTACCCTTGCGGGAGCGTGGCTGAAACGCTGATAGAGCCTACATGTCGTTTGTAGGTACGGTTATCACCATAAACCTGTTTACGTGGCTCATAGGGCCACACATCGGGCTTGAATGCGTGTGATCAGTCTGGTGTAAGAGACAATGCCCGGATCAGGCTTTTCCTTCACGTTGTGCTATCGCGGTGTGAGGGCTACAACTGCCGCCGCCGAATAGTTATACTCTTACTTCCATAGTAACTATCCGTGACAACTAACAGTGTACCTTGTGTTGGTAAATCGTCGTTCAATGGTAGAACGAACACGACAACTTATGTTAAGTAAGTTGAAAGCAAAACGAGTCTTATTGAAGTTTTGCCACAAGGGGAGAGATCTGGAGCGGGCGAAGGGAATCGAACCCTCGTATAGAGCTTGGGAAGCTCTCGTTCTACCATTGAACTACGCCCGCATTGAAGTGCGTAAGGGATTATAAACCTTACGCTCTTCTTGGCAAGGGACTAACAGACTGACTGGCGATTAATTCACCGTCAGCATTTTGGCTTACTCCCCTGCGGCGGTAAATAACGCAGCGGATCGATAGCCGTTGCCCGGTAGCGGATTTGGAAATGCAGGCGCACCGTCGTCGCATCCGAGCTGCCCATCGTCGCTATCTTCTGCCCGGCCTTCACGTTTTGACCGTTGTTCACCAGCATGGTGTCATTATGCGCATACGCAGTGATGTAGTCCTCACTGTGCTTAATCATGATGAGATTACCGTAGCCCCGCAGCTGATTACCGACATAAACCACCTTCCCTGCTCCGGCCGCATAAATCGGCGTACCGCGCGCAGCCGAGATATCAATGCCCTTATTGCCGCCGTCCGCCGTAGAATAAGGCAGGATCACCTTACCGCTGGCAGGCCACTGCCAGCAACGTTGCCCTACTGGTGGCCAGGACGACTGCGGCACAGAAGAAGATGGTCTGACCGCCGCCGTTTTGGTTGAGGATTTCTTGGTTGTTTTGCCAGATCCAGAACTGGTTTTCGCGCCGCCGCTGACCTTCAGCTTTTGCCCCACTTCAATGGTATAGGGCGGTGAAATATTATTCAGGCGAGCGATCTCTTTCACGCTGGTACCGGTGGCGCGCGAAATACGGTATAGCGTATCTCCCCGCTTCACGGTATACACGGAGCCGGAATAACTTCCTGTATCAGACGACTTGCTCCCGGAACAGCCCACTAACAGCAGACCGACACACAGCAGCATCACGATACCCAGGCCATTTTTCTTCAGGCGTCCTGCACTCAAAACAATACCTCGCAACATTTTCAGACGCTTTATCATAGCAGCCAGAAACCGGATGCCAAATCATATCGCGCAACGAACCGGCGGCTCTGGCATTTCACACCCTCTGTTAATCACTCTGACTTAATTAAGCATATAATGTGAGTGCTTAAGATTGATGGTGGACGCTATGCGACAGGAACATGTCATTTTATTGAATGAGCAGGACCAACCCTGCGGAACGCTGGAGAAGTATGCGGCGCATACCGCCACAACCCCCCTGCACTCCGCTTTCTCGTGCTGGATATTTAACGAGCAGGGCCAACTGCTGGTCACCCGCCGCTCGCTGCACAAAAAAGCCTGGCCAGGTGTCTGGACCAACTCTGTCTGCGGTCACCCGCAGTTAGGTGAAACCAACGAAGCTGCTATTGTCCGCCGGGCTCGCTTCGAACTGGGTGCAGATATCAACTTGCTCACCCCCGTATACGCTGATTTTCGTTATCGCGCCACGGACCCGAGTGGAATAGTTGAAAACGAAGTATGTCCGGTTTATGCCGCACATATCGTCAGTGAGCTACAGCTAAACCCAGATGAAGTGATGGATTGCCAGTGGAGCAATCTTGAGGATGTCTTAAGCGGGATTGACGCGACGCCGTGGGCTTTCAGCCCGTGGATGGTAATGCAGGTTGCAAACAAAGAAGCGCGTGCGCTGTTGCAGAATTACTGCCAACAAATTATTGCCTGATGGCGCTACGTTTATCCGGCCTACATTACGAATCGTAGGCCGGATAAGGCGTCAGCCGCCATCCGGCATTTCACATCTTACTTAACCGGGCGCATCGCCGGGAACAGGATCACGTCACGGATGGTGTGGCTGTTGGTGAACAGCATAACCATACGGTCGATACCAATGCCCAGACCCGCAGTCGGCGGCAGACCGTGTTCCAGAGCGGTAACGTAGTCTTCGTCGTAGAACATCGCTTCGTCATCACCCGCATCTTTGGCGTTAACCTGATCCTGGAAACGCTGCGCCTGATCTTCGGCATCGTTCAGCTCGCTGAAGCCGTTACCGATCTCACGTCCGCCGATGAAGAATTCGAAGCGATCGGTGATTTCCGGGTTTTCGTCATTACGACGCGCCAGCGGAGAAACTTCTGCCGGGTACTCGGTAATGAAGGTTGGTTGAATCAGGTGCGCTTCTGCAACTTCTTCAAAGATCTCGGTCACGATACGACCCAGACCCCAGCTCTTCTCAACTTTGATGCCGATAGATTCAGCAATCGCTTTTGCAGAGTCGAAGTTATCCAGATCGGCCATGTTGGTTTCCGGACGGTATTTCTGAATCGCTTCGCGCATGGTCAGTTTTTCAAACGGCTTACCGAAGTCGAAGACTTCTTCACCGTAAGGCACTTCAGTCGTTCCCAGAACGTTCTGCGCCAACGTACGGAACAGAGATTCAGTCAGTTCGATGAGATCTTTGTAGTCCGCATAAGCCATGTAGAGTTCCATCATGGTGAACTCTGGGTTATGGCGAACAGAGATGCCTTCGTTACGGAAGTTACGGTTAATTTCGAATACGCGTTCGAAGCCGCCAACTACCAGACGCTTGAGGTAAAGTTCCGGCGCGATACGCAGGTACATGTCCAGATCCAGCGCGTTATGATGAGTGATAAACGGACGCGCTGCCGCACCGCCTGGGATCACCTGCATCATAGGGGTTTCGACTTCCATAAAGCCGCGAGCAACCATGAACTGACGAATGCCAGCCATAATCTGTGAACGCACTTTAAAGGTATTGCGGGATTCATCGTTAGAGATGAGATCCAGGTAACGTTGACGATAGCGCGCTTCCTGATCCTGCAGACCGTGGAATTTGTCCGGCAGCGGGCGCAGCGCTTTGGTCAGCAGACGCAGTTCGGTGCAGTGGATAGACAGCTCACCGGTCTTGGTCTTGAACAACTTACCTTTCGCGCCGAGGATATCGCCCAGATCCCATTTTTTGAACTGCTCGTTGTAGACGCCTTCCGGCAGGTCATCGCGAGCAACGTACAGCTGAATACGGCCGCCAACGTCCTGCAGCGTAACGAATGATGCTTTACCCATAATACGACGGGTCATCATACGGCCAGCAACGGATACCTCAATGTTCAGCGCTTCCAGCTCTTCGTTTTCTTTCGCGTCGAAGTCAGCATGCAGTTGGTCTGAGGTATGATCGCGACGGAAATCGTTCGGGAACGGGATCCCCTGCTCACGCAGGCTCGCCAGCTTCTCACGGCGCGTTTTCAGTTCATTGTTAAGGTCGGCTACCGCGTCAGCGCCCTGTACGTGTTGTTCAGACATGTTGGTTCCTCATAACCCTGCTTTCAAACTTGCTTCGATAAATTGATCCAGGCTGCCATCCAGCACCGCCTGCGTGTTACGGGTTTCAACCCCGGTACGCAGATCTTTGATGCGGGAGTCATCAAGGACATAAGAACGAATCTGGCTACCCCAGCCGATATCTGACTTGGTGTCTTCCATCGCCTGTTTCTCGGCATTCTTCTTCTGCATTTCCAGTTCATAAAGCTTCGCTTTCATCTGCTTCATGGCCTGGTCTTTGTTCTTGTGCTGGGAACGGTCGTTCTGACACTGCGTCACAATCCCGGTCGGGATGTGGGTAATACGCACCGCAGATTCCGTACGGTTAACGTGCTGACCGCCTGCACCGGAGGCACGGTAAACGTCAATACGCAGGTCCGCCGGGTTGATATCGATATCAATATCATCGTCAACTTCCGGATAAACAAACGCCGAACTGAACGACGTATGGCGACGTCCGCCGGAGTCGAACGGACTCTTACGTACCAGGCGGTGTACGCCGGTTTCAGTACGCAGCCAACCGTAAGCATATTCACCAGCAATTCTGATGGTCACGGATTTAATACCCGCGACTTCACCTTCAGACTCTTCAATGATTTCAGTCTTAAAGCCGCGCGCTTCAGCCCAACGCAGATACATGCGCATCAGCATGCTTGCCCAGTCCTGCGCTTCCGTACCGCCAGAACCTGCCTGAATATCGAGATAGCAATCCGCGCTGTCATATTCACCGGAGAACATACGACGGAATTCCAGCTGGGCCAGCTTATCTTCCAGCGTATCGAGTTCTGCTACGGCTTCGTTAAAGGTTTCTTCGTCGTCGGCTTCTACAGCCAGTTCCAGCAGGCCGGAGACATCTTCCAGGCCCTGGCTCATCTGATCGAGCGTATCAACGATGGCCTCAAGGGAGGAACGCTCTTTGCCCAGCGCCTGAGCGCGTTCGGGTTCGTTCCACACGTCCGGCTGTTCCAGCTCGGCGTTTACTTCTTCCAGACGCTCTTTCTTGGCATCATAGTCAAAGATACCCCCTAAGAACGTCAGAGCGCTCCGTGAGGTCCTGAATGCGGTTATTTACCGGATTAATTTCAAACATTGTCTGATTTCTTTTATTGGACTAGTCAAAATGCGGTGATAAGAGCGGGATTGTAACTAATCCACGCCCTTTTTTATAGCGATTAGTGACGCTAAAGTGGCCAGATATTGTCGATTATAATCTGCAAGCTGCGGTTGCCGCGAAACTCGTTAATATCCAGTTTGTAGGCAAGCTGAACTTCGCGCACGCCGTTGTCCGGCCAGCAGGTGGTATCGACATTAAA
Organism: Citrobacter sp. Cf087; assembly: GCF_030334285.1. Classification (NCBI taxonomy): domain Bacteria; kingdom Pseudomonadati; phylum Pseudomonadota; class Gammaproteobacteria; order Enterobacterales; family Enterobacteriaceae; genus Citrobacter; species Citrobacter sp. Cf087. The sequence continues at coordinate 410,517 of NZ_JAOWED010000028.1, read as the reverse complement.
CGCAATACCGTCCAGCAGCGGACCACCGCCCACGGGCTCGACCATCACCTTCAGATGACGCTCACCGACCAGACGCTGCTGGAGCAAACGGAAATGCCCGTCAAACAGCGGTTCCGGGAACATTTGCCCCCACGGTCCGGCATCGCGCAGCATTTGTGCGATCTCCATGGTCATCTCCGCCGCGCTCAGTGGGCCATCCGACACCACTTCACCTTGCAGTAAGGCAGGATCCAGCCACTCGGTTACCAGTTCGCCAAAACGCTGCTGGAAACGCTCAAACTGCGCCTCTTCAAGCGATAAACCCGCCGCCATGGCGTGACCGCCAAACTTGAGGATCATGCCCGGATAAAGGGTGTCCAGGCGCTCCAGCGCATCGCGCATGTGTAGCCCCTGAATCGAACGCCCGGACCCTTTGAGAGTACCGTCACCTGCCGGGGCAAACGCTATCACTGGACGATGGAATCGCTCTTTAATACGCGATGCCAGAATCCCCACAACGCCCTGATGCCACTCGGGATGATACATTGCCAGGCCGCCCGGTAGTGTATCGCTACTGCGTTCCAGCTTTTCACACAAGGTCAGTGCTTCGGCCTGCATACCCTGCTCGATCTCTTTGCGCGTCTGGTTGAGCGCATCCAGCTCATTGGCCAGCACACGCGCTTCGCCAATGTTGTCGCACAGCAACAGCGCCACACCAACGGACATATCGTCCAGACGGCCCGCCGCATTCAGCCGTGGCCCGAGGGCAAAACCCAAATCACTGGCTGCCAGCTTTAGGGGGTCGCGATTGGAAATCTCCAGCAGCGCTTTAATACCAGGGCGACACTTTCCGGCACGAATGCGGCTTAAGCCTTGCCACGTCAGAATACGGTTATTGGCATCCAGCGGGACCACGTCCGCCACCGTGCCAAGTGCAACCAGATCGAGCAAATCCGCCAGGTTCGGCGGTGCAATGCCGCTTTCATCAAACCAGCCTTTGTCACGCAGGAAAGTACGCAGCGCCAGCATCAGATAGAAGGCTACACCAACGCCTGCCAGCGATTTCGACGGGAACTCACAGTCGGGCAGGTTAGGATTAATGATTGCCTCTGCGCCCGGCAGCGTATCCCCTGGCAGGTGGTGATCGGTCACAACGACCGGGATCCCCAACGTTCTGGCATGTTCGACACCCGCGTGAGACGAGATGCCGTTGTCTACGGTGACAATCAGCTGAGCGCCCCGGGCATGGGCCTGATCAACGACTTCCGGGCTTAAACCATAACCGTCTTCAAAACGATTTGGCACCAGGTAGTCAACGTTACTGCAGCCCAACGCGCGCATCGCCAGGATGCTTAGCGCCGTGCTGGTCGCACCATCAGCGTCAAAATCGCCGACAACGATGATTCGGGTTCCTTCGCGAAAGGCGTTGTAGAGGATCTCAACCGCTTTTTCGACGCCGTTCAAATGCTGCCACGGCAGCATGCCTTTCACGCTACGCTCAAGCTCCTGCGCGCTACGTACACCCCGGCTGGCGTATAAACGGCGCAGCAGTGGCGGCAAGTCTGCAGGTAGCTCGGCGGTCTCGTCGGCCTCACGCCGACGAAGTTGTATCTGTTGTTTCACGCGAATTATTTACCGCTGGTTTGTTTTGCATGTGCGTCGAGGAATTCTTTCATCTCTTTCGGGCCCTGATAACCAGGTACGACATAGCCATTGCTCAGCACAATCGCCGGTGTACCGCTGACGCCAAACTGTACGCCCAGCGCATAGTGGTTAGCGATATCCACATCACAGGTCGCCGCTTTTACACCCTTGCCAGTCATCGCGTCGTCAAAGGCTTTGTTTTTGTCCTTAGCACACCAGATAGACTTCATGTCCTGTTCAGCCTGGCTGTCCAGCCCCTGACGTGGGAAGGCCAGATAACGTACGGTGATCCCCAACGCATTGTAATCTTTCATCTCTTCATGCAGCTTGTGGCAGTAACCACAAGTGATGTCGGTGAAAACGGTAATGACGTGTTTTTCCTGCGGCGCTTTGTAGATGATCATCTCTTTTTCCAGCGCGTTCAGATGCTTCATCAGCAGTTGGTTGGTGACGTTCACCGGACTTGCGCCGCTCACGTCATACATCGGTCCCTGAATAATATGTTTACCGTCTTCAGTTACGTACAGCACACCGCTATTGGTTAGTACGGTTTTCATGCCCGCAACCGGAGCAGGTTGAATCTCGGTGCTCTGCACACCCAGCTTTGCTAATGACTGGCGAATTGCCGCGTCGTCTGCATGTACCATGCCGGAAAACGCCGTCGCCAGCAGGGTGAACATCATAAAACGTTTTTTCATAGCCTATCCTATCCTGTCAGCACTCACGCTCGCGGGTGATGCTGTTGATGTAGTTGCCGCAAGCGCTCCGTTGCGACATGAGTATAAATTTGCGTTGTCGAGAGATCGCTATGCCCCAGTAGCATCTGCACCACGCGCAGATCTGCGCCATGGTTGAGCAGATGCGTGGCAAATGCGTGCCGCAGGACGTGCGGTGACAGCTTTTCGCTGTCGATTCCCGCCAACACAGCATAGTGTTTGATACGATGCCAGAAGGTCTGACGGGTCATCTGTTGCGCCCGCTGACTAGGAAACAGCACATCAATCGATACGCCGTTGAGCAACCATGGACGCCCATGCTCCAGGTATGTTTCCAGCCAGTACACTGCCTCCTCACCCAACGGGACAAGGCGCTCTTTGTTACCTTTACCGATCACCCGTACCACGCCCTGACGCAGGCTGACGTCACTCATCGTCAGTCCTACCAGTTCAGACACGCGCAGGCCCGTTGCATACAACACTTCCAGCATGGCTTTGTCGCGTAGCTCCAGCGGTTGATCGATAAGCGGCGCCTGCAGCAGTCGTTCTACCTGCGCTTCGCTGAGATCTTTGGGCAGACGCTGCGGAAGTTTAGGTGATGCAAGCGAGGCGCTGGGGTCATCTTCGCGATATTTTTCGCGGTACAGATGCTGAAAAAAACGTCGCGTCGCACTGAGCAAACGTGCAGAACTGGTGGCTTTATACCCTCCATCCATCCGCTCAGCCAGCAAGGCTTGCAGATCATCACTTTGCGCGGTCGCAAGCGAAGCGCCGCGGTGATGTAACCATTCCACAAGCATGGTCAGATCGCGACGATACGCACTTAATGTGTTTTCCGCCAGATTTCGTTCCAGCCACAGGGCATCAAGAAACTGCTCGATGCGCGCCAGATCCTGTTCCACTCGCGCCCCTTATTCCACTCTCATTTTTGATGCATTATGCCTCATTGTGCCGGGATTGCGGCGATTCTGTTACACTACCCGCAACGCTACAGCAGAATTGAGATGTTTACGTCATGAACATGGGTCTTTTTTACGGTTCCAGCACCTGCTACACCGAAATGGCAGCAGAAAAAATCCGCGATATCCTGGGTCCCGAACTGGTGACACTGCACAACCTCAAAGACGATTCCCCGACCCTAATGGAGCAGTATGACGTGCTCATTTTGGGCATCCCAACCTGGGATTTCGGTGAAATTCAGGAGGACTGGGAAGCTGTCTGGGAGCAACTGGACGACCTCAACCTGGAAGGAAAGATTGTCGCGCTTTACGGTATGGGCGATCAGTTGGGATACGGTGAATGGTTCCTGGATGCGCTGGGTATGTTGCACGATAAACTGATCACCAAAGGTGTAAAGTTTGTCGGCTACTGGCCCACCGAAGGCTACGAATTCACCAGCGATAAACCCGTCATTGCCGATGGACAGCTGTTTGTTGGTTTGGCGCTGGATGAAACGAACCAGTACGATCTCAGCGATGAACGCATTCAGGCCTGGTGCGAGCAAATTCTTGGCGAAATGGCCGAGCACTGGTCCTGAATTTCTGCCGACTGACGGCTAAGCTCGCAACCTTACCGTCAGTACTACTTCTGCTTCGCCTTTTGCAGCATCAACCGCCGTAAATCCCGCCACTCTGCATCATCCATACTGTCTGCCGCCAGCCACAAATGTTGACGTTTTCCGGCATCAGAGCGCAAACGCAGCATCATGCCTGTTTTAACCATCCAGGGGGCGCTAACGATAGACCACTCTTGCCCTTGCCAGCGCAGACGACCATCCATCAACAGCCGAATCTCACCCTGACAAGCGTTGATTCGACGCTGACTGCGAACGCTATCGAATACCACCAGAGAGAGCAAAACCAGCCATAATGGGGTGTAGCTCAATGGCCAGGGCATCAATAAAATAAACACCGCGACCAGCCCATGAATTAGCAGTGAAAGCCACTGCGCGCGCCATGATACGCGTAAATCAGATTGCCACTGGACCACGTTCCCGATTCCGTGTCTGGATAAGTCGCACCATCTGCTCCAGCTCAGCATCAGCTGGTTTCCCATGATTCATCAACCAGTTAAATAAATCTGGATCATCACATTCTAGCAGACGGATAAAGATACGTTTTTCTTCGTCACTTAAGCTGTCATATTCATGTTCGAAAAACGGCATGATCGAGATGTCCAGCTCGCGCATACCGCGGCGGCATGCCCAATGAATACGTGCTTTGTTGTTAATATCCATGTTCTTCTCCCTGTCTCGCGAAAACGAAGTATCCCGCTATTGTAACGTGTTTTTCCCGCTCTTTTACGGGAATATCAGTAAACTGAAGCTCGCTCGCTAAATAAAACCTTATTAAGCCAAAGGATTCACCATTTTTTGATGTTTCCTCGCAAAGCGCAATATATGGCACAAATAGCCTGTTTAAACCGCTTGCAATGGGCCATAGCTCTTTTACCATTAGTCATTATCACTGCGTTAAGCAAATCAGGACATTATTATGGCTTTTACATCTTTTCCTCCTCGCCAGCCTTTCGCGTCAACGCGTTTGCCTCTGACGCTAATGACGCTCGATGACTGGGCGCTCGCCACCATCACCGGTGTCGACAGTGAGAAGTATATTCAGGGTCAGGTCACGGCGGATGTCAGCCAGATGACCGAGCATCAGCACCTGTTAGCTGCACATTGTGACGCCAAAGGTAAAATGTGGAGCAACCTGCGTCTGTTCCGACAGGGTGACGGTTTTGCATGGCTTGAGCGCCGTAGCCTGCGTGATGCGCAGCTCACCGAGCTGAAAAAATACGCGGTCTTCTCGAAGGTGGCGATTGCCCCGGATGACGAGCGTGTCCTGCTGGGCGTAGCGGGATTCCAGGCACGTGCAGCGCTGGCCAATCTCTTTAGCGAATTACCGAACAGTGATAAGCAGGTCATTACCGAAGGTGCCTCCACGGTATTGTGGTTCGAACACCCTGCTGAACGTTTTCTGCTGATCGTTGATGCCACCACAGCAGAAACCTTGGTTGAAAAGCTGCGTGGCGAAGCAGAGTTAAATAACAGCCAGCAGTGGCTGGCGCTGGATATCGAAGCGGGTATCCCCGTTATTGATACAGCCAACAGCGCACAGTTTATTCCACAGGCTACCAATCTGCAGGCTCTGGGCGGGATCAGCTTTAAAAAAGGCTGCTACACCGGTCAGGAAATGGTTGCTCGTGCAAAATTCCGCGGAGCCAATAAACGCGCCATGTGGACTTTGGCGGGTGCCGCCGGTCGAGTACCGGAAGCTGGCGAAGACCTTGAATTAAAAATGGGCGAGAACTGGCGTCGTACCGGTACCGTACTTGCCGCAGTAAAACTGGCCGATGGTCAGGTACTGGTGCAGGTTGTGATGAATAACGACATGGAGGCCGACAGCGTGTTCCGCGTTCGTGACGACGCAAAAACGCTGCAAATCGTACCGCTGCCGTATTCGCTGGAAGAGTAAATGAATAATGCCTGATTGCGATGCGTCTATCAGGCATGCTGGCTTTTCTTTTGTAGGCCGGATAAGGCGCTAGCCTCCATCCGGCGTCAATGATTACGCCTGACCAACGTACAGATAGATCGCCAGGAAGTGGCAAACGCTGCCGCCCAGCACAAAGCCGTGCCAGATCGCATGGTTGTAAGGAATGCGCTTACAGACGTAGAAAATAACGCCCAGGGAATACACCACACCGCCAACAGCCAGCAACGTCACGCCTCCCGCTGCCAACTTAACCGCCAGTTGATACACCACAATCAGCGATAGCCAGCCCATTGTCAGGTAGGTTACCAGCGACAGAACCTTAAATCGGTGCGCAATGGTCAGTTTGAATAAAATACCGATCAGCGCCAGGCTCCAGATAACAATCATCAGTCCACGTGCCAGCGGCGAATCAAGCCCCACCAGCAGGAATGGCGTGTAGGTCCCGGCAATCAGCAGATAAATCGCACAGTGGTCAAATTTTTTCAGCCAGATTTTCGCTCTCTGATGGGGGATCGCGTGATACAAGGTTGAGGCGAGGAACAGCAGGATCATGCTGCCGCCGTACAGGCTATAGCTGGTAATGGCCATAGCGCTGGCGTTGGTATCTACTGCCTGGACCAGTAATAACACCAGTCCGACAATCCCAAACACCAGCCCGATACCGTGACTGATGCTATTGGCTATTTCCTCTGCCAACGAATATCCCTGCGCGATTAATGGCTTCTGAACCATAAGTTACTCCCCAGAAACGAACACTTTCGTTATTGCGCCTCTAGCGTAACTGAGAATGGTTCCAGTGAACACCTGTTAGCTAAAATAAATATCACATTAATATTAATCCTTTAAAATCATTGTGTTATAAGTGATTTTTCAACTAACAGATGTTTCTTTAAATCAAAGGCATTTAAAATCAATCACATAAAATTGCGTCTGATTCGGATAAATCTCGGCAATCACATGTTTGAGTTCTTCAAGCGTCATGTTTTCCTGCTGGGCATGTTTATCCGTTAGCGTATCCAGCGTGACGGTTGAGGTGCCAACAACCTCAATCGTGCAGAAGTAACCGTCATCTTCGAAGCGCCCAACCCGTAAAATGTCCCCGGCTTTGAAGTGTGATTCGGACTCGTCACGAATGGTGATGGTCTTGCGTCCGGCCAGAATGTCATCCTGGAAACGCTGAAAAAAAGTGATGTCATTTGGCTGCATGTTATTATTCCCTGTAGATGAAGTCTGATGAGTGAGTTTTGCCATTGTGAGTATGTTCTCCCACGCTGCCATCGCCAGTCTCAACAATCTTGAGATGTTGGTCTACAACTATGTCATCAAAAACCGTGACAAAGTCATGTACATGACCATTCGCGAACTGGCCGATGCCGTGGGTGTTTCCACTACCACCGTACTGCGCTTTTGCCGCAAGCTTAAATGTGAGGGTTACTCAGAATTTCGCGTGCGCTTCAAATTATATTTAGAGCAGAATGAACCGCAACAGGCTAATTTCGGTGCCAGCGAAATTATCAGTTTCTTTAAAGGCGTCAATAACGACGAGTTCGATAAACTGCTCGATCAGGCTGTTGATATTATATTATCGTCCGAACGTATTATATTCGTCGGAGCAGGAACGTCTGGAGCGCTGGCAAAATATGGCGCACGTTTTTTCTCAAACGTCGGTAAATTCAGTAATCACATTGACGATCCTTATTTCCCGGTAACTAACGACATGGCCAGAAACGCGCTGGCGATCGTGCTTTCCGTATCTGGTGAAACAGAAGAGATCCTGCGCTTTGCCAGCCAGTTCAGTCTGCACAACTGTAAGGTTCTGTCGGTCACCAGCCATGAACACTCTCGCCTGGCGAAACTCGCCGACTTTAACCTCTCCTGGCATGTTCCACAAACACGTATTGCCGGGGTATACGATATAACCACGCAGATCCCCGTTATTTATATTCTGGAATCACTCGGTCGCAAGCTGGCGAAAAGAATAGCGTAAAAAAACAATCTGTTTTTTTGATGTAACAAATCACATTTACGCTATTTTGTTATATCGTGACATTTATCTTTCCTTTGTTAGACTCAAAATCAGATTGTATTAATTTGAGACTGAGCGCAGATGAAAAAACTTACCTTACCAAAAGATTTTTTATGGGGCGGCGCGGTTGCGGCGCACCAGGTTGAAGGCGGCTGGAACAAAGGTGGCAAAGGCCCCAGCATTTGCGACGTACTGACCGGAGGGGCACACGGCGTTCCGCGAGAAATCACTCAGGAAGTTGAGTCCGGTAAGTACTACCCCAACCACGAAGCTGTCGGTTTTTACAGTCATTACAAAGAAGACATCAAGCTGTTTGCCGAGATGGGATTCAAATGCTTCCGTACCTCAATCGCCTGGACCCGTATCTTCCCCAAAGGGGACGAAACCCAACCGAATGAAGAAGGGCTAAAGTTCTACGACGACATGTTCGATGAACTGCTGAAGTACAACATTGAACCAGTCATCACCCTTTCCCACTTTGAAATGCCGCTGCACCTGGTTCAACAGTACGGTAGCTGGACCAATCGTAAAGTCGTCGATTTCTTTGTCCGTTTTGCTGAAGTCGTTTTTGAGCGCTATAAGCACAAGGTCAAATACTGGATGACCTTCAATGAGATCAACAACCAGCGTAACTGGCGCGCACCGCTGTTTGGTTATTGCTGCTCCGGCGTGGTGTATACCGAGCATAAAAACCCGGAAGAGACTATGTACCAGGTGCTGCACCACCAGTTCGTGGCCAGCGCGCTGGCGGTAAAGGCGGCACGTCGCATCAACCCGGAAATGAAAGTCGGCTGCATGCTGGCGATGGTGCCACTGTACCCGTTCTCCTGTAAGCCTGAGGATGTGATGTTCGCGCAGGAATCGATGCGTGAGCGCTACGTTTTCACTGACGTTCAGCTGCGCGGCTACTATCCATCATATGTACTGAACGAGTGGGAACGCCGCGAATTCAACATCCAAATAGAAGCCGGCGATGAGCAAATCCTGCGTGAAGGCACCTGTGACTATCTCGGATTCAGTTACTACATGACCAACGCGGTAAAAGCGGAAGGCGGCAGCGGCGATGCCATTTCTGGTTTTGAGGGCAGCGTACCGAACCCGCACGTAAAAGCCTCCGACTGGGGCTGGCAGATTGACCCCGTCGGTCTACGCTATGCCTTATGTGAGCTGTATGAACGCTACCAGAAGCCGCTGTTTATCGTTGAAAACGGGTTTGGCGCTTATGACAAAGTAGAAGAAGACGGCAGCATCAACGACGACTATCGCATCGACTATCTGCGCGCCCACATCGAAGAAATGATGAAAGCGGTGACCTATGATGGCGTAGACCTGATGGGCTACACGCCATGGGGCTGCATCGACTGCGTATCGTTTACCACCGGTCAGTACAGCAAACGTTACGGCTTTATCTACGTGAACAAACATGACGACGGCACCGGCGATATGTCACGTTCACGGAAGAAGAGTTTTGACTGGTACAAAGAGGTGATTGCCAGCAACGGCGAGAATCTGTAATTTTTTGCCGGATGGCGGCGTAAACGCCTTATCCAGCCTACAGGTTATACTCCCGTAGGCTGGATAAACGCAGCGCTATCCGGCAATTAAATCCCTACTTCCCGCCTGCCAGTTCCAGAAAACTGCCCGTTACGTAAGATGCCTTCTCGCTCAACAGCCAGGTAATTGCCTGCGCGACTTCTTCCGGCTGCCCGCCACGCTGCATAGGCAACAGTGATTTCACGCGATCGACTCTTCCCGGCTCGCCGCCTGATGCGTGCATTTCAGTGTAGATAAGACCTGGTCGCACGCAGTTTACGCGGATCCCTTGCGCCGCAACCTCCAGCGCCAGGCCGGTGGTGAGCGTGTCCACAGCGCCTTTCGAGGCCGCGTAATCAACATATTCGAATGGCGCACCAAGCCGCGATGCCGCCGAAGAGACATTTACAATCGATCCACCCTGACCGCCGTGCTTGAACGACATGCGCTTTACCGCTTCCCGACAGCACAGAAAATAGCCGGTAACGTTGGTTGCCAGTACGCGATTAATTCGTTCGGCGGTTAAGTTTTCGACCGTGCTTTGCTCAAACAAGATCCCGGCATTATTCACCAGGGCAGTCAGTTGCTCGCCTTCACGGTCAATAGACTCAAACATTGCCACCACCTGGCTTTCATCACTGATATCCGCACGCAAAGCAAATGCTTTACCGCCTGCAGCGACGATGTTGTTCACCACCTCGGTTGCCGCACGAATATTGTGATGAAAATTCACGGCGACCGTGTAACCCTCTTGCGCCAGTTGCAGCGCGGTTGCTCGACCAATGCCACGACTGCCGCCCGTCACCAATGCTATAGCCATAACGTTTCTCCTAAAAAATAAAGGCGCCGAAGCGCCTTTAAAAGATAGTTGAATCAGCAAATTACTGATATTCGCTCATCGGTACACAGGAGCAGAACAGGTTACGGTCACCGTAAACGTCATCAAGGCGTTTCACGGTTGGCCAGTATTTGTTCGCCACACCCGCCGGGAAGACGGCGATTTCGCGGCTATAACCGTGATTCCACTCCATGACCAGCTCGTTTTGCGTGTGCGGTGAGTTAACCAGCGGGTTATCTTCCAGTGACCATTCACCGGCTTTCACGCGATCGATCTCAGCGCGGATTGCCAGCATCGCATTGATAAAGCGATCCAGTTCCACTTTGCTTTCAGATTCAGTCGGTTCAACCATCAGGGTACCCGCGACCGGGAATGACATAGTCGGCGCATGGAAACCGTAATCGATTAGGCGCTTGGCAATATCCAGTTCGCTGATGCCGGTCTCTTCTTTCAGTGGGCGAATGTCGAGAATACATTCATGCGCCACGCGACCATCGCGACCGGTATACAGTACCGGATAAGCATCTTTCAGACGGCTGGCAATGTAGTTAGCGTTAAGAATCGCCACCTGGCTGGCCTGCTTCAGACCTTCTGCGCCCATCATACGGATGTACATCCAACTGATTGGCAAAATGGATGCGCTACCGAACGGCGCCGCAGAAACTGCGCCCTGACGGGTCAGCATCCCTTCAATCTGCACTACGCTGTGGCCCGGTACAAACGGCGCCAGATGTGATTTCACGCCGATCGGTCCCATACCTGGGCCGCCGCCGCCGTGCGGAATGCAGAATGTTTTATGCAGGTTGAGGTGCGAGACATCTGCGCCAATAAAGCCCGGCGTGGTGATCCCAACCTGAGCGTTCATGTTCGCGCCATCCAGGTAAACCTGGCCGCCGAACTGGTGCACAACGTCGCACACTTCACGGATCGTTTCTTCATAAACGCCGTGGGTGGATGGGTAGGTCACCATGATGCAAGAAAGGTTGTCGGCATGTTGTTCTGCTTTTGCTCGCAGATCGTCCAGGTCGATGTTGCCGTTCTTATCACAGGCGACCACCACTACCTGCATACCCGCCATCTGTGCAGACGCCGGGTTGGTACCGTGGGCAGAAGCCGGGATCAGACAGATATCGCGATGACCTTCGTTACGGCTTTCGTGATAATGACGAATCGCCAGCAGACCCGCATACTCGCCCTGCGCACCGGAGTTCGGCTGCATGCAGACGGCATCATAACCGGTCAGTTTAACCAACCACTCGGAAAGCTGGCCGATCATCTGGTGATAACCTTCAGCCTGCTCTGGCGGGCAGAAAGGATGCAGCTCAGCGAATTCAGGCCAGGTGATAGGGATCATCTCGGCAGCGGCGTTGAGCTTCATGGTGCAGGAACCCAGCGGGATCATTGCCTGATTCAGCGCCAGATCTTTACGCTCCAGTGAGTGCATGTAGCGCATCATCTCGGTTTCGCTGTGATAGCGGTTGAACACCGGGTGGCTGAGGATCGCATCGTCACGCAGCATGCTTTCCTGAATAGAACGGCTGTCGAGCGCCACGTCTTTATCCAGCGTATCGATGTTCAGAGCGTGACTGTCGCCCAGCAGAACATTGAACAACTGCACCACGTTTTCACGGGTGGTGGTTTCATCGAGCGTAATACCTACCGCGTTATGGATATCGCTACGCAGGTTGATTTCTGCCGCTTCGGCACGCGCCAGCACTGCGGCCTTATCGGCTACTTCAACGCACAGAGTGTCGAAGTAATGCGCATGACGCAGCTTCAATCCTTTCTGTTGCAGACCGGCTGCCAGGATATCAGTCAGGCGGTGGATGCGATTAGCAATGCGTTTCAGGCCAACCGGACCATGATAAACGGCATACAGGCTGGCGATGTTGGCCAGCAGGACCTGCGAGGTACAAATGTTGGAGTTCGCTTTCTCGCGGCGGATATGCTGCTCACGAGTCTGCATCGCCATGCGCAGTGCGGTATTGCCCGCCGCATCTTTGGAGACGCCGATAATACGGCCTGGCATGGAGCGTTTGAATTCGTCTTTCGCGGCGAAGAATGCCGCGTGTGGGCCACCGTAACCCATCGGTACGCCGAAGCGTTGTGCAGAACCGAAAACGATATCCGCGCCCTGTTTGCCCGGAGCAGTCAGCAGTACCAGCGCCATAAAGTCGGCAGCGACACTGACCACAACTTTACGGGATTTCAGCTCGGTAATCAGTTTGCTGTAGTCATGCACTTCACCGGTGGTGCCAACCTGCTGCAACAGCACGCCAAACACATCCTGGTGATCCAGTGCTTTCGCCGCGTCATCAACAATCACGTCAAAACCAAAGGTTTGTGCACGAGTACGCACAACATCCAGCGTTTGCGGATGAACATCAGCGGCCACAAAGAAGCGGTTGGCGTTTTTCAGTTTGCTGACGCGTTTTGCCATCGCCATCGCTTCAGCCGCCGCGGTGGCTTCATCCAGCAGAGAGGCGGAGGCCATGTCCAGACCGGTCAGATCCAGCGTCACCTGCTGGAAGTTGAGCAGCGCTTCCAGGCGCCCCTGAGAAACTTCTGGCTGATACGGCGTATACGCAGTGTACCAGCCCGGGTTTTCCAGCATGTTGCGCAGGATAACCGGTGGCAACTGCACGGCGGTGTAGCCCATGCCAATGTAGGACGTGAAGCGCTTGTTACGCCCAGCGATGGCTTTTAATTCAGCCAGCGCAGCGTATTCGGTCGCCGCCTCGCCCACCTGCGGCGGGGTTGCGAGCTGAATGTCTTTCGGCACAATCTGGCCGATCAGCGCGTTTAACGACTCGGCGCCAACCGCATTCAGCATCTCTTGCTGCTGCGCGGCGTCCGGTCCGATGTGGCGTTCAATGAAAGCGCCGCTGTTTTCAAGCTGGCTTAACGTCTGTGTCATGGGCGATGGTTCCTGAAACGTGCAGTGAATCGTGATTGTCTCTGTCTACGAGCCCGGCAGCGCTAGCGCTTACCGGGTCTACGCATGCTTTGTAGGCCGGATAAGCGCAGCGCCATCCGGCAAAAGCGTATTTACTCGTCTTCTAACAATGCTTCATATGCGGCCGCATCCAGCAGCGATTCAATTTCGCTTTCATCGCTGGCTTTGATTTTGAAAATCCAGCCGCCCGCATACGGCTCGCTGTTGACCAGTTCCGGGGAGTCGCTGAGCGCGTCGTTAACCGCCACAATCTCACCACCTACTGGCGCATAGATATCGGATGCCGCTTTTACGGACTCCGCAACGGCACAATCATCGCCCGCGCTGACGGTTGCGCCAACTTCTGGCAGGTCAACGAAAACCATGTCACCTAACAGCTCCTGAGCGTGTTCGGTGATACCAACGGTGTAAGAGCCGTCAGCTTCTTTGCGCAGCCATTCGTGTTCTTTGCTGTATTTCAGTTCTGCAGGTACGTTGCTCATCAATCAATCTCCAAAAAAGGATGAATTACGCGACGGCTTTGCCGTTACGCACAAAAACAGGTTTAGTCACTTTTACCGGCATTTCGCGGTTACGGATCTGCACGATCGCAGTTTCGCCGATACCCGCAGGGACACGCGCCAACGCGATGCTGTAACCAAGAGTTGGGGAGAATGTCCCGCTGGTGATAATGCCTTCCTGCTGGTTGCCGGAAGCATCGGTGAAGCGCACCGGCAGTTCATTACGCAGCACGCCTTTCTCGGTCATCACCAGCCCGACCAGTTGTTCGTGGCCTTTTTCACGCTGCATTTCCAACGCTTCACGACCGATAAAGTCGCGGTCAGCCGGTTCCCATGCGATGGTCCAGCCCATGTTGGCCGCCAGCGGAGAAATGCCTTCGTCCATCTCCTGACCGTACAGGTTCATACCGGCTTCCAGACGCAGCGTGTCACGTGCGCCGAGACCGCAGGGTTTGACACCAGCCTGTACCAGCGCACGCCAGAAATCTGCCGCTTTTTCATTCGGCATGGCAATTTCATAGCCTGCTTCGCCGGTATAACCGGTGGTTGCGATAAACAAGTCGCCCGCCTGAACGCCGAAGAACGGCTTCATGCCTGCTACCGCCTGACGCTGCTCGTCAGTAAACAACGTAGCTGCTTTTTCCTGTGCGTTTGGACCCTGTACCGCAATCAGCGACAGGTCGTCACGAACGGTGATGTCGATGGCGTAAGGTTCAGCGTGTTGGGTAATCCAGGAGAGGTCTTTTTCGCGGGTGGCGGAGTTAACAACGAGGCGGAAGAAGTCTTCAGTGAAGTAGTAGACAATCAGGTCATCTATCACGCCGCCCGAAGCGTTAAGCATACCGGAGTAGAGGGCTTTACCCGTCTTCGTTAGCTTCGCGACGTCGTTTGCCAGCAGATAACGCAAGAACTCCCGGGTGCGGCTACCGCGCAGGTCGACGATGGTCATATGCGACACATCAAACATTCCGGCATCGGTGCGAACAGCATGGTGTTCATCGAGCTGAGAACCGTAATGCAGTGGCATCATCCAGCCATGGAAATCGACCATGCGCGCGCCACATAGCGTGTGTTGTTCGTACAAAGGAGTCTGTTGAGCCATCTTTTCCTCGTTGAATAAGCGGGGCTATCAACTCTTTCGCGGTGAAATTATCGCCACGAAACCCAGCACCGCAGCCGCTCCAGGGGCTACGACGCAAACGTTCTCTTTGTCCTGAACTTACCACCGAAACAGACGCTAAACCATAAGTCAAAATTAACCATCACATTAGCTTATGGCGAAAAACAGCCAGATCGACAACAGAATAAAACTCCATATATGTAGTAATAAATCAGAATAACAAACAAAGATAAGCGCAAACTTACAGCACCAATCAACATTAAATGTGGAAAAAATGTCAAAAATGGCGTTATGAAAAAAACGTGATATTAAAAAAACTAATGCGAAAAAAGGCGTGGAATTAGATTATTTCAAATGAGAGAAGAACCCCGGCGCGCAGGCCGGGAGAGGAAAGTGTGACGGGTCTCAAACTCTTAAGATTGTCCTTACGGACACTAACGTAACCACTCGGGAAGATCGTTCAGTCCCATCGCCTGACGGATGAGTTGTGGTTTTACGCCCGGGAGGGTATCGGCCAGTTTCAGCCCAATATCGCGTAGCAGTTTTTTCGCCGGATTCTCGCCTGCAAACAGTTCACGGAAACCCTGCATCCCTGCCAGCATCAGCGCTGCGCTGTGCTTACGGCTGCGTTCGTAGCGGCGTAAATAGAGATACTGCCCAATATCTTTACCCTGACGCTGTAGCCGCTTAAGTTCATCGATCAGCTCCGCCGCATCCATAAAGCCAAGGTTAACCCCCTGACCCGCCAGCGGGTGGATGGTATGCGCCGCATCCCCCACCAGCGCCAGACGATGGGCGGCGAAATGACGGGCATAACGTCCCGTCAGCGGAAACGCCTGACGTTCGCTTTCAAGGCTGCACAGCCCCAGACGATTATCAAAAGCGATATTCAGCGCCTGATTAAACTCGTCAACGCTTGCCTGCTGCATACGTTCTGCTTCCTGCGGCGAGAGCGACCAGACGATAGAACACAGGTGTGGATCGCTGAGGGGCAGGAATGCCAGGATCCCCTCGCCGTGAAACGCCTGACGCGCAACCGCACCGTGCGCTTCCTGCGTACGGATAGTCGCCACCAGCGCATGATGACGATAATCCCAGAAGGTGAGCGGAATATCCGCTTTGTTGCGCAGCCAGGAGTTAGCACCATCAGCACCGACGACCAGGCGGGCCGTCAGCATTGCGCCATCTTTCAGGGTCAGAAATGCTTCGTTCTCACCCCAGGCCACCTGCTGTAATTCAGCGGGTGCCATCAGCGTAATATCCGCTGAACGCTGCGCCTTTTGCCACAGCGCATAATGAATCTCTGAGTTTTCGACAATGTGCCCCAAATGGCTATAGCCCATGCTCTGGTCATCAAACGCAATACGTCCAAAGCTGTCTTTGTCCCAGACTTCCATGCCGTGGTAGCAGCAAGCGCGACGGGCAACAATGTCGGACCAGACGCCAAGACGGGTAAGCAGTTTTTCGCTGGCGGCATTAATGGCCGAAACACGAAGCTGAGGAGGTGCATCCGCCGCCAACGGCTGCGGAACATGTTGTTCTAATACAGCAACGCGCAACCCGCTGCCCTGTAAGCCGCAGGCAACCGCCAGTCCTACCATGCCGCCACCAACAATTGCTACATCAACACTTTGCACTGTTTGCTCCTGAAAATAGGACAATCAAAAACCGTAGGCCGGATAAGGCAAAGCCGCCATCCGGCATCAATTCCGCGACATTACCTGATGGCGCTGCGCTTATCAGGCCTACTTCTTTAATTCGGCCTACAGGTTATATTTAGCGCGCAACCCAGCCCAGGGTCCGCTCCGCCAGCGCATCGCGCGCAGGGGTGAATAATTCCATCGCCATCAGCCCGGCATTACGCCCAACAACCAGCGGGGCCCAGTGATTGGCAAACAAATACACTAAATTATTGGTCACACCAATCGTCGTATTACGATCGCTTTCGCGGCGCTGCTGATAGCGTGCCAGCACCGCATAATCACCCACATCTTCCGCGCCGTTTTCCGCCTGCGTCAACGTCTCAGCCAGGCTCATTACGTCACGCAGGCCCAGGTTGAAACCTTGCCCGGCAATGGGATGCAGCGTCTGGGCGGCGTTCCCTACCAGCACGGTACGATGGGTAATCGCCTTCAGCGCTGTAGTTAACGAAAGCGGATAGGCGCTGCGTTTACCGGCCTGGGTAATACGTCCCAGTCGCCAGCCAAAAGCGGTTTGTAGTTCACGGCAAAACTGTTCGTCAGACCAGGCCATAATCTCATCACGCTGCTCCAGCGGATGGCACCACACCAACGAGCAGCGACCGTCAGACATCGGCAGCATTGCCAGCGGACCATATTGCGTGAAGCGTTCAAACGCTCGACCGTCGTGCGGTACAGAGGTCGTGACGTTGGCAATTACCGCCAGTTGCTCATAAGGCTGTTGCAGCCAGTCAACACCGCAGGCGGTAGCCAGTGCGGAGCGCGTACCGTCGGCGGCCACCAGCAGGCGACCATCAATTATTTCGCCATTTTCCAGCGTTACTTCAACGCGCTCCTGCGTGCGCGACACGCTAGCTACGCGGTCGGGGCAGTGCAATGTGACGCCCGGAGCTTTGCGCAGCAGCGCAAACAGACGCAGCCCGACGTCGTGCAGTTCTACCACCTGGCCCAGAGCCGGAATACGGTATTCCTGCGCATCCAGCGTCACAAATCCGGCATGACCGCGATCGCTGACGTGAACCGTTTTAATGGCCGTTGCGCAATCGGCAATCGCCTGCCATACGCCAATTCGCGCCAGCTGTTGGCAGGTTCCTGCCGCCAGAGCGATCGCCCTGGCATCAAACCCGGGATGGCGGTCAGTTTCAGGTTCGCTCGCTTCTATCAGATGAACCGGCAGAGTCCCATGGCTGAGCTGAGAAATGGCCAACGCCAGCGTCGCGCCAACCATACCACCACCAACGATAATCACGCTCATTGCAGTCGCGCCGCAGCCATTAAGGCTTCAATGTCATCCGCTTTCTTCACTACGCTGGCGGTCAGGTTTTCATTGCCGTCCTCGGTGATGAGGATGTCATCCTCAATACGAATGCCGATACCACGATAAGCCGGCGGTACATCGGCGTCTGGCGCGATATACAGTCCCGGCTCGACGGTGAGCACCATTCCCGGCTCAAGAATACGTGAGCGGTCCTGACCATAAACGCCGACGTCGTGCACATCCAGCCCAAGCCAGTGGCTTAGACCATGCATAAAGAATGGGCGATGTGCATTTTCGGTAATCAACTGATCGACATCACCGTGCAAAATACCGAGTTTCACCAGACCCGTAATCATGATGCGCACCACTTCGCCAGTGACTTCCTGAATGGACGTTCCGGGACGATACAGACGCAGGCTGGTCTCTAAGGATTCCAGCACGATATCGTAGATTTCACGCTGTGCTGGGGTAAATTTACCATTTACCGGAAAGGTACGCGTAATGTCGCCCGCATAGCCTTTGTATTCACAGCCAGCGTCGATCAGCACCAAATCGCCATCGCGCATTTCACTTTCATTTTCGGTGTAATGCAGGATACAGCCGTTTTCACCGCTGCCGACAATCGTGTTATAGGACGGATAACGCGCACCATGGCGGGTAAATTCGTGGTGAATCTCCCCTTCTAACTGGTATTCAAACATTCCCGGACGGCATTTTTCCATCGCACGGGTATGCGCCAGCGCGGTGATTTCTCCGGCACGACGCATGACCGCAATCTCTTCCGGTGATTTGAACAGGCGCATCTCATGCACCATTGGACGCCAGTCGATAATCGCGGCAGGTGCGTGCAGATTTTGTCTGGAGCCTTTACGCAGTTTATCCAGCGCCGTGCACACAATCTCGTCGGCCCAGGCATATTCGCCCTGTGCGTGGTACACCGCGTCCAGGCCATTGAGCAACAGGTGCAGCTGTTGGTTGATTTCACTGAAGGCCAGCGCCCGGTCAACGCCAAGTTTTGCCGGGGCAGCATCCTGGCCCAGACGGCGACCAAACCAGATCTCCGCCGTCAGATCGCGAACCCGATTGAACAAAACGCTATGGTTATGAGTGTCATCGCTTTTAATCAGCACCAGCACGGCTTCAGGTTCGTTAAAACCGGTGAAGTACCAGAAATCACTGCTTTGGCGGTACGGGTATTCACTGTCCGCGCTGCGCGTCGCTTCAGGCGCGGCAAAAATCAGCGCGGCGCTGCCGGGCTGCATTTGTGCCAGTAAAGCCTGGCGACGACGCTGGAATTCTTGCTGAGATATCTCGCTCATCACACTCTCCTTTGCGTTTCGTTCTTAGTGCAGAGTCGGTTTACGAACTTCCGGCGCAGTCGGCTGCTGACGCGTAAACGTGTCATGACACAGCAAAGCGGCTACGCGCACGTATTCGATGATCTCTTCGAGCGACATTTCCAGCTCTTCCTGATCTTCGTCTTCGTCATACCCTAACTGCGCGATATTGCGCAGGTCGTCAATCGCTTCCCCGGTTTCGCCGGTTACTTTGTCGAGCTTCGGCTGCGTGACGCCAAGACCCAGCAAAAAGTGGTTTACCCATCCCGCCAGCGCATCGGCGCGATCGAACACGCTGACGTCATCCCCTTCAGGCAGATAAAGCTGAAAAAGGAAGCCGTCGTCTTCGAGGGCATCGCTGGTGGCAGAGTGCATTTTCAGCAGCGCCTGAGCCAGCTCGTGACCAAAGGCCAGGCCTTCGTTCGTCAGGTCGTGCAACAGCGGCTGCCATGAGCTGTCGTTGTTTCCACCACAAATCATTCCGCTTATCAAGCCGTGCATTTCGGCCGGGGTTAATCCAGCCCCTTGTTGGTTCAAAAACTGGCTAACTTCGTTGTAACCAGGCATTTCGTTCTGTATAGACATAAGCATTCGTCATCAAAGGGAGGAATATTCATGGTATGCTACCACTTTGGACCCTGGTGGACCAGAAAAGGGCTTGTATCTTGATACCAGGGTAGCTATAGTGTCGCCCCTTCGCGGACCCACGGTCTGGAGACGAAGGCAGCGCAGTCAATCAGCAGGAAGGTGGCATGTCTGCACAACCCGTCGATATCCAAATATTTGGCCGTTCACTGCGAGTGAATTGCCCGCCTGAACAAAGGGATGCGTTGAATCAGGCTGCGGACGATCTCAATCAGCGATTGCAAGATCTGAAAGTTCGCACTAGAGTCACAAATACTGAGCAGTTGGTTTTCATCGCCGCGTTGAACATCAGCTATGAATTAACTCAGGAAAAAGCGAAGACGCGTGAGTACGCGGCGAGCATGGAACAACGTATTCGGATGCTACAACAGACCATCGAACAGGCGTTGCTTGATCAGGGTCGCATAACCGAAAAAACGGGCCAAAACTTTGAATAACACTTTTCGGTTTACTGTGGTAGAGTGACCGTGAAGACAAAATTTCTCTGAGATGTTTGCAAGCGGGCCAGTCCCCTGAGCCGATATTTCATACCACAAGAATGTGGCGCTCCACGGTTGGTGAGCATGCTCGGCCCGTCCGAGAAGCCTTAAAACTGTGACGACACATTCACCTTGAACCAAGGGTTCAAGGGTTACAGCCTGCGGCGGCATCTCGGAGATTCCCTTCTACCTGGCAACAGCCATGACATTACTTTCTGAACTCCCTTTATCCCGGCAAGAAATTCGTCAACTGATTCGGCAGCGTCGTCGTGCGCTTACCTCCGAACAGCAACGACAATACGGTCAGCAAGCCGCGACCCGAATGCTCAGCTTTCCCCCTGTTGTACTCGCTCATACGGTGGCAGTATTCCTCTCGTTCGATGGCGAACTCGATACCCAGCCGCTAATAGATCAGCTGTGGCGAGCGGGCAAGCGCGTTTATCTTCCGGTTCTTCATCCCTTCAGCGCCGGTAATTTGCTGTTCCTGCACTATCATCCGCATAGCGACCTGGTAACCAATCGCTTAAAGATCCAGGAACCACGACTTGATGTACGTGACGTATTACCGCTGCCACAGCTGGATGTACTGATTACGCCGTTAGTGGCGTTTGATGAATATGGGCAACGCCTGGGCATGGGCGGCGGATTTTATGACCGCACGTTACAAAACTGGCAGCAGCATAAGATCCAGCCCGTAGGCTACGCGCACGATTGTCAGCGAGTTGAAAAGCTGCCTGTCGAAGAATGGGATATCCCGCTGCCTGCGGTGGTGACGCCGTCAAAAGTATGGGAATGGTAGCTTTTTTGTCGATTGACAGCGCCGTTTTTTTAAACTAACTTTCTCGGTGAAGGGTGAGGGAGGCGAACCTCCCTCCTGCGTACTCTCTGTTAATATGCTGGCGAAGCGATGATTAACAGGATCAGCAGCATGATGACGTATCTCATCATCGTCCCTTTCCTTTTTAAAGCCCCTGCTTCGGTAGGGGCTTTCCCGTTTCAGCACGATGCTGAGCCCCTATCGTAAATTCCTTTTATTGATGTACAACGCAGAGCGCAGCCTTTAATTACCAATTGCGGCAAAGATCGAAAACGGAATGTATGCGTTACACAAAGAGATAGTAAGGCAGGATAATCAGAGGAAAGATGGGCAGGTCAACTGCCTGCCCATGTAGAGGAAATCAGTACAGCAGACGAGCACGAATGGTACCCGGGAGGGCTTTCATCGCCAGCAACGCTTTCTCTGCCACATCTTCATCCGCTTCAATATCAATAACCACGTAACCTACCTGTGCGGAAGTCTGCAGATACTGTGCGGCAATGTTGACGCCCTGCTCGGCAAAAATCTGGTTCAGCGCGGTCAGTACGCCCGGACGGTTTTCGTGAATGTGCATCAGACGACGACCGCCGTGTAGCGGCAGCGAAACTTCCGGGAAGTTAACTGCAGACAGCGTAGAGCCGTTATCGGAATACTTGGTCAGTTTCCCAGCCACTTCCAGACCGATGTTTTCCTGCGCTTCCAGCGTTGAACCACCAATGTGCGGCGTCAGGATCACGTTGTCGAAATCACACAGCGGCGAAGTGAAAGGATCGCTGTTGGTTGCCGGCTCGGTTGGGAATACGTCGATTGCCGCCCCTGCCAGGTGCTTGGTCGCTAACGCGTCGCACAGCGCAGGAATATCAACAACCGTACCACGTGCGGCGTTAATCAGCAGCGCGCCTGGTTTCATCAACGCAATCTCACGCGCGCCCATCAGATTTTTGGTGGAGGCATTTTCCGGTACGTGCAAACTGACCACGTCGCTCATATTGAGCAGGTCGGAAAGATGCTGCACCTGCGTGGCGTTGCCGAGTGGGAGTTTATTTTCTATATCATAGAAATAGACATGCATCCCCAGCGATTCCGCCAGAATGCCTAGCTGAGTACCAATGTGGCCGTAGCCGATGATCCCCAGTTTTTTGCCACGCGCTTCAAAGGAGCCGGTAGCCAGTTTGTTCCACACGCCGCGGTGTGCTTTGGCGTTCGCTTCGGGTACACCGCGTAGCAGGAGAAGCAGTTCGCCAATCACCAGTTCCGCAACGGAACGCGTGTTAGAGAATGGCGCGTTAAACACGGGGATCCCGCGCTTTGCCGCAGCGGTCAGATCAACCTGGTTGGTGCCGATACAGAAGCAGCCAATCGCGACCAGTTTCTCTGCGGCGTCAATCACATCTTCAGTCAGATGGGTACGGGATCGCAGGCCAATGAAGTGGGCATCACGGATGGACTCTTTCAGTTGTTCAGTGTCCAGAGCACCTTTGTGAAACTCGATGTTGGTATAACCTGCTGCACGAAGGCTTTCGAGTGCTTTTTGATGCACGCCTTCTACCAGCAGAAATTTAATCTTATCTTTCTCCAGTGATACCTTTGCCATTTCCCCGACCCTGTCTTTTTTTGTTCAAACTGATGTGTTGTGTGTGGGATTTTCATCCGCCTCTTCAACATATCAAAAAATAATATTGCGGCAATATGAACGTTTGCGTCGCCGTGCTGAAGAAATGTCATTCAGAGAGAAATGTCAGAGGAAAATACTGGCGATAACTTTTTCTTTGGAGAGATCGGCAGGACAATATTATAAACGTGACACAAGTCACCAAATTTGCCCTGCCAAAATTTTTTTAACGGGAGAAGACACTCCCATCAGATCATTTTACGATAGTTTTCACGCCGTCTGGGGTACCGATCAGCGCGACATCCGCACCACGGTTGGCAAACAGACCGACGGTTACCACACCCGGAATCGCATTGATGGCGTTTTCCATGGCCACGGCGTCAAGGATCTCCAGACCGTGTACATCAAGGATCACGTTGCCGTTGTCCGTCACTACGCCCTGACGATATTCAGGACGACCGCCCAGCTTCACCAACTGGCGAGCCACAGCGCTGCGCGCCATTGGGATCACTTCAACCGGCAGCGGGAAGTTGCCGAGAATGTCGACTTCTTTGGACGCATCCGCGATGCAGATAAATTTCTTCGCCACGGAAGCAATGATTTTTTCACGGGTCAACGCTGCACCGCCGCCCTTGATCATCTGCATATGGCCGTTGATTTCATCCGCGCCGTCAACGTATACGCCGAGACTATCAACTTCGTTAAGATCGAACACGTGGATGCCAAGGCTTTTGAGTTTTTCGGTTGAAGCGTCCGAACTGGACACAGCACCTTCAATCTGACCTTTCATTGTGCCCAGCGCATCAATAAAGTGTGCGGCTGTTGAACCTGTACCTACGCCCACAATGGTACCGGGCTGTACATACTGAAGTGCCGCCCATCCTACTGCTTTTTTCAGTTCATCCTGCGTCATGATCGTTTCGCCTGTGGTGTGAATATGGTGGGAAAATTCACGCGCATTATAGAACATTGTGCAGAAAAATGTCCCCACACCCGCTCGCAAGCGGCGGATTTCGTCTTTACCCAACCTAAATTTGTGTCATAGTGCAGAACAAGCAAAATTTTCAGGAGTGCGTCAAAGCAATGAAACGTCCGGACTACAGAACACTACAAGCACTGGATGCGGTTATTCGTGAACGAGGATTTGAGCGCGCGGCGCAAAAGCTGTGCATCACGCAATCCGCGGTTTCACAGCGCATAAAACAGCTTGAGAATATGTTCGGACAACCGCTGCTGGTGCGTACCGTACCACCACGCCCAACCGAACAGGGGCAGAAACTACTGGCGCTTTTGCGTCAGGTTGAACTGCTGGAAGACGAGTGGCTGGGTGATGAACAAACCGGATCGACGCCGCTGCTGCTCTCACTGGCAGTGAACGCCGACAGTCTGGCGACCTGGTTGCTTCCGGCGTTAGCCCCGGTACTGGCCAATTCACCGATTCGGCTGAACCTGCAGGTTGAGGATGAAACGCGCACCCAGGAACGTCTGCGTCGTGGTGAAGTGGTCGGTGCGGTGAGTATCCAACATCAGGCGCTGCCAAGCTGTCTGGTAGATAAACTTGGCGCGCTGGACTACCTGTTTGTTGGCTCCAAACCTTTTGCCGAACGTTATTTCCCTAACGGCGTCACCCGCTCCGCCCTGCTGAAAGCCCCGGCGGTAGCGTTTGACCATCTTGATGATATGCACCAGGCGTTCCTGCAACAAAACTTCGACCTGCCGCCGGGCAGCGTGCCGTGCCACATCGTTAACTCGTCTGAAGCCTTCGTCCAGTTGGCCCGTCAGGGCACCACCTGCTGCATGATCCCGCACTTACAGATTGAGAAAGAGCTGGAAAGCGGCGAGCTGATCGACTTAACGCCAGGTCTGTTCCAGCGTCGGATGCTGTACTGGCACCGTTTTGCACCGGAAAGCCGCATGATGCGCAACGTTACCGACGCGCTGCTGGAATACGGGCACAAGGTGTTGCGTCAGGATTAAACCGTTTATTGCTCCAGAGTGCCGGATGGCGGCGTAACGCCTTATCCGGCCGACAAGCCTTTACCCTCTATTCATGCTATTCCCGCCACGTCTTTGAAATAAATCACAAAATCAAACACGCCATGCGGCAAAAAACGACGCCCTGTTGGCTATTTTTTGCTGGCGACAAGCCAAATGAAAAAGCTCACCGTATCCGCAAAGATTCAACTTATTGCGTAATACGGAGCAAAAAATGGCAAACGTGCAGGAGTGGCAAACACTCGCTAATAAAGAACTCAGTCGACGGGAAAAAACCGTCGAATCGCTGGAAAGACAGACGGCGGAAGGAATTGCCATCAAGCCGCTGTACACTGAAGCGGACCTCGATAATCTGGAAGTCACGGGCACTCTTCCCGGCCTACCGCCTTACGTGCGTGGCCCACGCGCCACCATGTATACCGCGCAGCCGTGGACCATTCGCCAGTACGCTGGTTTCTCTACCGCCAAAGAGTCCAACGCCTTTTACCGCCGCAACCTCGCCGCCGGGCAAAAAGGACTTTCCGTCGCCTTTGACCTTGCCACCCATCGCGGCTATGACTCTGACAACCCGCGCGTGGCAGGCGACGTCGGCAAAGCGGGCGTGGCGATCGATACTGTCGAAGATATGAAGGTGCTGTTCGACCAGATTCCGCTGGATAAGATGTCGGTATCAATGACCATGAACGGCGCGGTGCTGCCGGTACTGGCGTTTTATATCGTCGCTGCAGAAGAACAAGGCGTAACGCCGGAGCAACTCACCGGGACCATTCAGAACGATATTCTGAAAGAGTACCTGTGCCGCAACACCTACATTTACCCGCCAAAACCTTCAATGCGCATCATCGCCGACATCATCGCCTGGTGTTCCGCCAATATGCCGCGCTATAACACCATCAGTATCAGCGGTTATCACATGGGGGAAGCCGGGGCGAACTGCGTCCAGCAGGTGGCGTTTACGCTGGCTGACGGCATTGAGTACATCAAAGCCGCGTTGTCTGCCGGGCTGAAAATTGATGACTTCGCGCCGCGCCTGTCATTCTTCTTCGGCATCGGCATGGATCTGTTTATGAACGTCGCCATGCTGCGCGCGGCTCGCTATTTGTGGAGCGAAGCAGTCAGCGGTTTTGGCGCAAACAACCCGAAATCTCTCGCTCTGCGTACCCACTGCCAGACCTCCGGCTGGAGTCTGACCGAGCAGGATCCTTACAACAACGTGATCCGCACGACCATTGAAGCGCTCGGCGCTACGCTTGGCGGCACCCAGTCTCTGCATACCAACGCCTTTGATGAGGCGCTCGGGCTACCCACCGATTTCTCCGCCCGCATCGCGCGTAATACACAGATCATCATTCAGGAAGAGTCAGAGATCTGCCGCACCGTCGATCCGCTGGCCGGATCGTATTACGTCGAGTCGCTCACCGATCAAATAGTGAAGCAGGCGCGCACGATCATCAAACAAATTGATGAGGCAGGCGGCATGGCGAAAGCGATCGAAGCCGGGCTCCCTAAACGGATGATCGAAGAAGCTTCCGCGCGCGAGCAGTCGCTGATCGACCAGGGTAAACGCGTTATCGTCGGCGTGAATAAGTACAAGCTGGATAAAGAAGACGAAACGTCGGTACTGGAAATCGACAACGTGAAGGTACGCAACGAGCAAATTGCCTCGTTGCAGCATATCCGCGCAACTCGTGACACAGATGCCGTCAATGCCGCGCTCGCGGCGCTGACCCACGCCGCGCAGCATAATGAAAATCTGCTGGCCGCCGCCGTTAACGCCGCCCGCGTTCGCGCCACGCTTGGTGAGATCTCCGACGCGCTGGAAACCGCTTTTGACCGCTATCTGGTTCCCAGCCAGTGCGTCACCGGCGTGATTGCGCAAAGCTATCACCAGTCCGACAAATCCGCCGATGAGTTCGACGCCATCGTTGCGCAAACCGAACAGTTCCTCGCGGAAAATGGTCGCCGACCGAGGATCCTGATCGCTAAGATGGGCCAGGATGGTCACGATCGCGGCGCGAAAGTGATCGCCAGCGCCTACTCCGATCTCGGCTTCGATGTCGATCTCAGTCCGATGTTCTCCACACCAGAAGAGATCGCCCGTCTGGCGGTAGAAAACGATGTGCATGTAATAGGCGCATCGTCACTGGCGGCAGGTCATAAAACGCTGATCCCGGAACTGGTTACCGCGCTCAAAAAATGGGGGCGTGAAGATATCTGCGTGGTAGCAGGAGGCGTTATTCCGCCACAGGATTACGCCTTCCTGCACGAGCATGGTGTGGCTGCCATTTATGGCCCCGGCACGCCAATGCTCGACAGCGTCCGCGATGTGTTAACCCGTATCAGTCAGCATCATGATTAACGCCGCCACGCTTGAGGATACCGTCCGCCGCTTGCGAATTGGCGAACGGGCTACGCTCGCCCAGGCGATGACGCTGGTCGAAAGCAGCCACCCGCGCCACCAGCCGCTGAGTACGCAGTTGCTGGACGCAATTATGCCGTTCACCGGTAACGCCCTGCGTTTGGGGATAACCGGTACGCCGGGCGCGGGCAAAAGCACCTTTCTGGAAGCATTCGGCATGCTGTTAATCCGTCACGGATTACGGGTGGCGGTGATCGCCGTCGATCCCAGCAGCCCGGTCAGCGGCGGCAGCATTCTTGGCGATAAAACCCGCATGACGGAGCTGTCTCGCGCCGAATCTGCGTTTATTCGCCCGGTCCCTTCCAGCGGTCATTTAGGCGGAGCCAGCCAGCGCGCCCGCGAATTAATGCTGTTGTGCGAAGCGGCTGGCTTTGACGTGGTGATTGTAGAAACCGTCGGCGTTGGGCAGTCAGAAACCGAAGTCGCAGGCATGGTGGATTGCTTTATCTCCCTGCAAATCGCTGGCGGTGGCGACGACTTGCAAGGCATCAAAAAAGGTCTGATGGAAATGGCGGATCTGGTCGTCATCAATAAGGACGACGGCGAGAACCATGCCAGCGTGGCCATCGCCCGTCATATGTACGAATCCGCCCTGCATATTCTGCGCCGTAAATATGACGAGTGGCAGCCGCTGGTTCTGACCTGTAGCGCCCTGGAAAAACGCGGTATTGAGGAGGTCTGGCAGGCGATAACCGACTTTAAAACGTGCCTTACTGCCAGCGGTCGACTGGAAAAAGTCCGCCAGCAGCAGGCGGTGGACTGGTTACACCAGCAGGCTGAAGAAGAAGCCCTACATCTGCTGTTTGCGCGGACTGATTTCGACCGCTATTTCCAGCAGACGCTGCAGGCTGTCAAAAATAACGATCTGTCGCCGCGCACCGGTCTGCGGCACATCAGCGAATTTATCCAGCATCATTACTTTCAATAAAGAGAACATTATGTCTTATCAATACGTCAACGTGGTCATCATCCAGAAAGTCGCGGTTATTGAGTTCAATTACGCCCGCAAGCTCAATGCCCTGAGTAAAGTGTTTATTGACGATCTGATGCAGGCGCTGAGCGATCTCAATCGTGCGGACATTCGCTGCATCATTCTGCGCGCTCCGAGTGGAGCCAAAGTTTTCTCCGCCGGGCATGATATTCATGAACTCCCGACCGGACGTCGCGATCCGCTCTCCTATGACGATCCGCTGCGTCAGATAACCCGCATGATCCAAAAATATCCAAAACCGGTGATCTCTATGGTTGAAGGCAGCGTCTGGGGCGGCGCATTTGAGATGATCATGAGTTCCGATCTGATCATCGCCGCTGAAACATCCACCTTCTCGATGACCCCGGTCAACCTCGGCGTGCCGTATAACCTGGTCGGCATCCACAACCTGACTCGCGACGCCGGTTTTCACATCGTGAAAGAGCTGATCTTTACCGCCTCACCGATTACCGCTCAGCGTGCGATGGCCGTCGGGATCCTCAACCATGTGGTTCCTGTAGACGAACTGGAGGATTTCACTCTGCAAATGGCGCACCACATCTCGGAGAAAGCGCCGCTGGCGATCGCCGTCATTAAAGAAGAGCTGCGCGTGCTGGGTGAAGCGCACACCATGAATTCCGATGAGTTCGAGCGCATTCAGGGCATGCGCCGCGCGGTGTACGACAGCGAGGATTATCAGGAAGGGATGAACGCGTTTATGGAAAAACGTAAACCTAATTTTGTCGGCCATTAATCACGTCTGAGGAAGGAGACGGCCATGAAACGGATGAGCGCCGAACAGGCGGCAGAAATTATCCAGCACGATGATATGGTGGCGTTTAGCGGCTTTACCCCCGCGGGTTCGCCAAAAGCGTTACCCACCGCAATTGCCCAACGTGCCTGCGAACAGCATCAGAACGGACAGCCTTTTCAGATCCGCCTGCTGACCGGAGCATCAATTGGCGCCGCCGCTGATGACGTACTATCCGCGGCGGATGCCGTTTCCTGGCGTGCGCCTTATCAAACGTCATCGGGCCTGCGCGACAAAATTAATCAGGGCCAGGTGAGGTTTGTCGATCTCCATTTGAGCGAAGTGGCGCAAATGGTTAATTACGGCTTTTTTGGCGAGATCGATGTTGCCGTCATTGAAGCCTCAGCCATCGCGCCGGATGGCCGGATTTGGCTGTCCAGCGGTATCGGTAATGCCCCCACCTGGCTGCTGCGGGCGAAAAAAGTGATCATTGAATTGAATCATTACCATAATCCGCGTGTGGCGGAGTTTGCCGACATCGTGATACCCGGTGCGCCGCCGCGGCGTAACAGCGTACCCATTTTTCATACCATGGATCGCGTAGGCAGTCAGTGCGTACAGATAGACCCCAAAAAGGTGGTTGCGGTGGTAGATACCGAACTGCCCGATGCAGGAAATGCATCGGATAAAACCAATCCGGTCAGCCAACAAATTGCCGATAACGTAGTCTCTTTTCTGCTGGCAGAAATGGCGCACAAACGCATTCCAGCTGAGTTTCTGCCCTTACAAAGCGGGGTGGGCAATATCAACAACGCGGTAATGGCTCGACTGGGCGAGAACCCGGATATCCCGCCCTTTATGATGTATTCGGAGGTGTTGCAGGAGTCGGTGGTGCATCTGCTGGAAACGGGCAAGATAACCGGTGCCAGCGCCTCCAGCCTGACCATTTCAGCCCCGTCGCTACAGAAGATTTACGACAACATGGACTTCTTCGCCAGCCGGATTGTGTTGCGCCCGCAGGAGATCTCCAATAACCCGGAAATCATTCGTCGGCTGGGGGTTATTGCGCTCAACGTCGGTCTGGAGTTTGATATCTACGGTCATGCCAATTCCACGCACGTTGCGGGGGTGAACCTGATGAATGGCATCGGCGGCAGCGGGGACTTCGAGCGCAACGCCTACCTGTCTATCTTTATGGCGCCGTCGATTGCCAAAGGCGGGAAAATCTCAACCATCGTACCGATGTGCAGCCATGTCGACCACAGTGAACATAGCGTTAAAGTGATCGTGACCGAACAAGGGATTGCCGATCTGCGTGGGTTATCTCCGATGCAGCGGGCGCACACAATTATCAATAACTGTGCGCATCCGCTTTACAAAGATTACTTGCACCGCTATCTGGAGAAAGCACCCGGCGGGCATATCCATCACGATCTCAGCCATGCGTTCGATCTGCATCGCAACCTTCTCGAAACAGGCTCGATGCTAGGTTAACTTGCACTACCGTCACGATCTTCAGCAATATGCTGGAGCATGGTGGCGGTATAGCGATGATTTTTCAGCGAATAAAGAAACTCCTGCATATACATGGGACTGCCGGGCGCGTCGAAATATTTCAGCGTCGACGGGTTCACCAGCCGCCAGGCGAAGTGAGGGATCACCGTCAAAAACTGCCCGCGCTCCACCGCGCTAATCTTCGCCATAAAGCTGTACGGACGATAGATAATCGTCGGGTTGATCCCGCAGGGTCGCATGTATGCATCCAGCATCGCCTCAAAGTTGGCGCGATTCTGGAAGCGCATTTGCAGCCAGGGCAGCTCGCGCAGCAGATCCTGCGGCTGTTTTTCTTCATAGCGTCGGGAAACGAGAAACCCCAGACGCAGCGGAGGCAGTTCGCTGATCGCCAGATTTTCCAGCTCCTGCACGCGGGGGGAAACGTGCTGCGGCGAGATAATAAAATCCAGTTTGCGATCGAACAGGTTATCAATCACCCCATTCTCGCTGAATTCAACGGCCTGAGCCGTCACACCGTCATACTTGTCACCAAGGCTAATCAACTGGTCAAAAATAATCGTTGGGTAGGTATTGTCGATGCCGATAACAATTTCCCGCGAGCGGCGAGAGGCGTTATGGATTTCGTTATCAATGGCAGAGAGACGCTGATAAACGGGAAACAGCTTCTGATACAGCTCTTGTCCTGCTTTATTCAGGCTGATGTTGTTATCTTTGCGGGTAAACAGCGTATAGCCGATTTGATCTTCCAGTGCAGCAATGCTTTTACCGAAGGGCGATGCGGTCATATGTATTTTTTCTGCCGCTCTGGCGATGTTATTGGTTTGCGCCAGCAGAATGAAATTACGCATCTTTTTCGAGATAAAAATATCCATAGCGTCCCCTTAAAAATCGCTATGGCCTATCCTCATTACGGCGAAAAAAAAGACCGGATGTGAAGTCTCATTTTTACAGTTGCTCACAGAAAAAACCCGGCTGGCAAGCCGGGTCTGCAACAATTACTGAGTTTTGGCTGGCGTTGCAGCTGGTTGCCCCGCCGTCGGCTCAATCTGGAAGACGACATCAACCTGATCGTCAAACTGAATAACCGGTTGTTCGTAGGTTTCCTGAGCAGAAGCAGCAGGTGCGGCATCGGCTTTCATCATCCGAACCATCGGGCTCGGCTGATAATTGGAAACGTGGTAGCGCACGCTGTACACCGGGCCAAGTTTGCTATTGAAGCCCGCAGCCAGCTGTTCAGCCTGATGAATGGCATCATCAATTGCCGCTTTACGCGCTTTATCTTTGTAAGCATCCGGTTGGGCAACACCAAGCGATACCGAACGGATCTCATTCAGACCAGCCTTCAGCGCGCCATCGAGCAGAGCGTTAAGTTTGTCCAGCTGACGCAGCGTGACTTCAACGGTGCGCACCGCACGATACCCTTTGAGGATACTTTTACCATTCTGGTAGTCGTAATCCGGCTGGGTACGCAGGTTGGCCGCGCTAATGTCTTTCTTCGCTATCTGGTTCTGTTCAAGGAAGGACAGATATTGCGCCACGCGCTCATCGGCTTGCTTCTTCGCTGAAGCCGCATCCTTGGCAGCAACGTTCACTTCAATTGCCAGCGTAGCGATGTCTGGTGTCGCATTCACGCTTGCTGTTCCGGAAGTCACGATGTGCGGTCCATTTGGCAACTCATTTGCCTGTACCGATAGTGCGCTGAATCCGACTAATGCCGCCAGGGCCATTATTTTGAACTTCACGGTCGTTCCTCCATGTTTCAATAATTACCCCGAAACTCAGGGCACATGCAGGCAAGCTTAGACGATCTCGCTGCGTTGTCCATCAGACAACACTTAGTTGAACAACGCATGAACGTGCGCAACACCTTCTTTTGCCAGTTGAAAAGCAATAAACCACATCACTAATCCTACCAACGTATTGATGATGCGCTGCGCTTTAGCAGTGCGCAGACGCGGAGCCAGCCAGGCCGCCAACAATGCCAGACCGAAGAACCACAGGAACGAAGCGCTGACGGTTCCCAGCGCAAACCAGCGCTTCGGCTCAACGTCCAGTTGCCCCCCCAGACTCCCCAGCACCACAAAGGTATCCAGGTAAACATGGGGATTGAGCCATGTCACCGCCAGCATAGTAGCAATGATTTTCCAGCGCCCTTGCTTCATCACCTCGGCACTGGCCAGCTCCAGGTTACTGCTCATCGCCGTTTTTAACGCCCCGAAACCGTACCAGAGTAAAAAAGCCACCCCACCCCAGGTGACCAGCGCCATCAGCCATGGTGACTGCATCAGCAAGGCGCTACCGCCAAAGATCCCCGCACAAATCAGCACTAAATCGCTGATAGCACAGAGTAAAGCAATCATGATGTGATACTGGCGGCGAATGCCCTGGTTCATCACGAAGGCGTTTTGCGGACCAAGCGGAAGAATCATGGCCGCACCAAGTGCAAGCCCTTGAAAGTAATACGATAACACGTTAATCATCCCGAACTGTTTCTCTTAGGAGCAGACTATAGCGCGGGGAAAACATTAGCGGAAATGGATAATTTTAATCGTAGATTAGGGAAATTAATGGAAAGAAAGTTTTTATCGGCCCGGAAAGCAAAAGCGCCTCCGGGCGCGTAATTACTCTGCCGCGCGCTCTTTCACACGCTTGAAGTTCACATCCATCTGCGGATACGGGAAGCTGATGCCGTTGGCATCGAACTCGCGCTTAATACGCTCCAGTACGTCCCAGTAGACGCTTTGCAGGTCGCTGCTGTTGCTCCAGACGCGTACAACAAAATTAATTGAGGAAGCCCCCAGCTCATTGAGGCGTACCGTCATTTCACGGTCTTTAAGAATGCGATCTTCCGACTGAATGATATCGGTGAGGATTTTTTTCACCTGATCGATATCGGAGTCGTAAGCCACGCCGATAATAAATTCGTTACGACGAACCGGCTCACGAGAGAAGTTAATGATGTTCCCGGCAATAATTTTACCGTTCGGGATCACTACAATCTTACCGTCAACGGTACGCATGGTGGTGGAGAAAATCTGCACGTTGAGCACGGTTCCCGCTACGCCGCCGAGATCGACATACTCACCCGCACGGAACGGACGGAACATTACCAGCAGGACACCTGCGGCGAGGTTGGACAGCGAACCTTGCAGCGCCAGACCGACGGCTAAACCTGCGGCACCGAGAACGGCGATCACGGAGGCTGTTTGCACCCCAACACGGCCCAGAGCGGCAATCAGCGTGAAAGCGATAATACCGTAACGCACCAGTGCAGAGAGGAAGTCGGCAACAGTGGCATCAATTTTACGCGCCAGCATCAGGCGGTTAACGGTATTTGATACAATGCGCGCCACGATCATACCGATAATGACAATCGCGATGGCCGCAACGATGTTGACGGCATAGCTCAACAGCAGTTCCTGGTTGCGCACCAGCCAGGTGCCCGCACCGTTTATGCTGTCGACAACATTCAAATCTTCCATTCAATATTCCTTTTTTGCTTACCCAAACGGGAGAAATAAAGCCGCCCTGACGGGACTGGCAACCTGACAAGGGTAAACAATAAACCTGGATTTTGCCAAACAGATCACAGAATTCTCTGCCAGCAGAGCGTTGACATAGCAATAAAAAAGGCCCGCATTTGCGGGCCTCATGTCACGTGGAACTGCGTAAATTACAGAACGTCAACCGCGTTCAGTTCTTTGAAAGCCTGTTCCAGACGGGTGATCATGGTTGCCTGACCAGCACGCAGCCATACGCGCGGATCGTAGTATTTCTTGTTCGGCTGATCTTCGCCTTTCGGGTTACCCAACTGGCCCTGCAGGTAAGCTTCGTTTGCTTTGTAGTAGTTCAGAACGCCTTCCCAGGTAGCCCATTGGGTATCGGTGTCGATGTTCATTTTCACTACGCCGTAGCTTACGGAGTCTTTGATTTCCTGAGCAGTAGAACCGGAACCGCCGTGGAAGACGAAGTTCAGGCTGTTGTGCGGCAGGTTATGTTTCTTAGAAACATAGTCCTGAGAGTCGCGCAGGATGGTCGGGGTCAGAACGACGTTACCCGGCTTGTAAACGCCGTGTACGTTACCGAAGGAAGCTGCGATGGTGAAACGCGGGCTGATTTTGCTCAGCTCGGTGTATGCGTAATCAACGTCTTCCGGCTGGGTGTACAGTGCAGAAGCGTCCATGTGGCTGTTGTCCACACCGTCTTCTTCGCCACCGGTGCAACCCAGTTCGATTTCCAGAGTCATGCCCATTTTGGACATGCGCGCCAGGTATTTGGAGCAGATTTCGATGTTCTCTTCCAGAGACTCTTCAGACAGGTCGATCATGTGAGAAGAGAACAGCGGTTTGCCGGTTGCTGCGAAGTGTTTTTCACCCGCGTCCAGCAGACCGTCGATCCACGGCAGCAGTTTCTTCGCGCAGTGGTCAGTGTGCAGGATAACCGGAACACCGTAGTGTTCAGCCATCTGGTGAACGTGATGCGCGCCAGAGATAGCACCCAGGATTGCAGCGCCCTGAGGAACGTCGGACTTCACGCCTTTACCCGCGATGAAAGAAGCACCACCGTTGGAGAATTGTACGATTACCGGCGCTTTAACTTTTGCAGCAGTTTCCAAAACGGCGTTGATGGAGTCGGTACCCACGCAGTTAACAGCTGGCAGAGCAAAGTTGTTTTCTTTAGCTACCTGGAAAACTTTCTGTACGTCATCACCAGTGATTACGCCTGGTTTTACGAAATCAAAAATTTTAGACATTTTACGAGTCCTGTATCTTCGGCCTTGGAAAGGGCGCGCGCCCTAAAGCGCGCTAAAATAAGGGCAGGTTTCCCTGCCCATTAAATTCTTACTTTTTAGCACGCTCTTCGAGCATGGCTACTGCTGGCAGTACTTTGCCTTCCACGAATTCGAGGAACGCGCCGCCGCCAGTAGAGATGTAGGAGATTTTGTCAGCAATGCCGAACAGGTCGATTGCTGCCAGGGTGTCACCGCCGCCTGCGATAGAGAATGCTTCGCTGTCTGCGATGGCATTAGCAACGATTTCAGTACCTTTGCGGAAGTTCGGGAATTCGAACACGCCAACCGGGCCGTTCCACAGAATGGTTTTCGCATTCTTCAGGATGTCAGCCAACTGCTGTGCAGAAGCGTCGCCGATATCCAGGATCTGCTCGTCTTCTTTTACATCGCTAACGGATTTCAGGGTAGCCGGTGCGGTTTCAGAGAATTCAGTCGCTACGCGAACGTCGGTCGGAACCGGGATGTCGCAAGTGGTCAGCAGACGCTTAGCTTCGTCAACCAGGTCAGCTTCGTACAGGGATTTACCCACATTGTGACCTTGAGCAGCAACGAAGGTGTTCGCGATACCACCGCCAACAATCAGCTGGTCAGCGATTTTTGACAGAGAATCAAGAACGGTCAGTTTGGTAGAAACTTTAGAACCACCAACGATAGCAACCATCGGACGAGCAGGTTCTTTCAGTGCTTTACCCAGTGCATCCAGCTCGGCAGCGAGCAGCGGACCTGCACAAGCGACATCGGCGAATTTACCGATACCGTGAGTAGACGCCTGCGCACGGTGAGCAGTACCGAAAGCGTCCATAACGAATACGTCGCACAGAGCAGCATATTTTTTGGACAGCGCTTCGTCGTCTTTCTTCTCGCCTTTGTTAAAGCGAACGTTTTCCAGAACAACCAGTTCACCGGCAGCGACTTCAACGCCGTCCAGGTAATCTTTTACCAGGCGAACCGGAGCAGACAGTTTGTCTTTCAGGTAGTTAACAACCGGCAGCAGAGAGAATTCTTCATTGTACTCGCCTTCGGTAGGACGACCCAGGTGGGAAGTTACCATCACTTTAGCACCCTGTTTCAGGGCCAGTTCGATGGTCGGCAGGGAAGCACGGATACGCGCATCGCTGGTTACTTTCCCTTCTTTAACTGGTACGTTCAGGTCCGCACGGATAAAAACGCGTTTACCAGCCAGATCCAGATCGGTCATCTTAATTACAGACATGGTGAATCCTCTCGTTGATTCATAAAGTTTTGTCGACGCTCAAGCGTCGAGCCTGAAACCAATAGCAGCCATCGCTAACGTCGTATCGAGCATACGGTTAGCAAAGCCCCATTCATTATCACACCAGACCAGCGTTTTGATCAGGTGAGCGCCACTCACGCGCGTTTGCGTACCATCAACGATGGCGCTGTGCGGGTCGTGGTTAAAATCTACTGAGACCAACGGTAATTCCGTATAGTCAACTATACCATGAAATGCACCTTGTGCTGCTTTTTGCAGCAACTGGTTGACTTCACTGGCTTTTACTGGTTTTTTCACCGTCACGCTTAAGTCGATCGCCGTCACATTTATGGTCGGTACACGCACCGCTATCGCTTCAAAACGATCGTTAAACTGCGGGAAAATTCGCGTGATGCCCGCCGCCAGTTTGGTATCAACCGGAATGATCGACTGGCTGGCCGCTCGCGTGCGACGCAGGTCAGGATGATAAGCATCAATAACCTGCTGATCGTGCATCGCGGAGTGGATCGTGGTGACGGTACCAGACTCAATGCCGTAAGCATCATCCAGCAATTTAATGACGGGTATTATGCAATTCGTGGTGCAGGAGGCATTGGAAACGATCCGGTGCTCAGCGCGCAACTGATCCTGATTAACGCCAAACACAACGGTTGCGTCGATGTCGTGACTACCAGGATGTGAAAAGAGCACTTTCTTTGCGCCGGCGGCAATATGCGCCTCGCCGTGTTCGCGACTGCCGAAGACCCCAGTACAATCCAGCACAACGTCGACACCCAGTTCGCGCCATGGAAGCGCATCGAGCGTTCGCTCATGCAGAATGCGGATCGCGTCATCGCCAACGATGAGCTGGTCTCGTTCCTGACGAACATCCCAGGCAAAACGCCCATGGCTGGTGTCATATTTCAACAAATGCGCCATGCCTGCAGCATCCGCCAGTTCGTTGATTGCCACCACGGTGATTTCCGCCCGACGCCCGGATTCATACAAAGCACGAACCACGTTGCGTCCGATGCGACCGAAACCATTAATCGCTACGCGTACGGTCATAGGTCTCCTGCAAGGATTTCTCAGAAACGATGTGGCAGACAGAGTAATGCAGCAAATCGCTCAGGGAAACCTTACCTGTCGCAAACTGCGACTAATTGGTTAATTGTCGAACATTTAATCGACTGAAACGCTTCAGCTAGAATAAGCGAAACGCGGAATAAAAGGAATGATTGTCCAGCAACAGAACACAGTTATCTGACTTACGTCACATTTTAACGTCCTTCAACGCGACTTTTATTCCATATTCCAGAATTACGAATAACCGTAGCAAGATTATTTCGTTGCCATGTCACAAATCCTGATTTATATCAGAAAGCTCCCTAACCCGCGTCTATATTATCAGCGCAACGTCCGAGTCTCGGAGTCCCTCAACTATGGCAACATTCTATCCCCAACCATCTGAAGCTCGCTTTCATGCGCTGCGTTTATTACCGGGCCAGGAAGTCTTTTCAGCGCTACACGCTTTTATCCAGCAGCATCAACTACAGGCAGCCTGGATAGCGGGTTGCACCGGCAGTTTGACCAACATTGCTCTGCGCTTCGCCGGACGTGAAGAAACCACATTACTTACGGGTACGTGGGAAATTATCTCTCTGAACGGCACGCTAGAACTTACCGGCGAGCATCTTCATCTGGCGGTTGCTGACCCACACGGCGCGATGCTGGGCGGACACATGATGCCGGGCTGTACCGTGCGAACCACGCTGGAACTGGTGATTGGCGAGTTGACGTCTCTGGCATTCAGCCGTCAGCCCTGCGCCGTTTCCGGTTATGACGAACTGGTTATTTCATCCCGCTAACGATTCACTTATACGAGGTCTTTTATGGCGCGTCGCCAATTTTCCAGCCAGTCTCTGGTTCTTATTGTCATTGCTATCGCCATCAACATGGTCGGTGGGCAGCTTATCAGCATGTTGAAATTACCTATTTTTCTCGACTCGATTGGCACGTTGATCAGCGCGGTGCTGTTAGGTCCGGTTGTGGGGATGCTAACCGGATTACTCACTAACCTATTGTGGGGGTTGCTGACCGATCCGATCGCCGCCGCCTTTGCGCCCGTTGCCATGGTTATTGGACTGGTCGCCGGTTGGCTGGCACGGGCGGGATGGTTTCGCACCTTACCCAAAGTCGTGGTTAGCGGCGTAATTATCACGCTTGCCGTGACCCTCGTTGCCGTGCCGATTCGCACGACTCTGTTCGGCGGTGTCACTGGCAGCGGCGCGGATCTTTTTGTCGCCTGGATGCACTCGGTCGGTCAGAACCTGGTGGAGTCCGTCGCCATCACCGTCATCGGTGCGAATCTGGTCGATAAAATCCTCACGGCAATCATCGTCTGGGTGCTGCTGCGACAGCTTCCGCTGCGCACCACGCGCCATTTCCCTACGATGTCTGCCGTGCGCTAAATGCATCCGTTTACGTCGTTAACTCTATGGGTGCTTGCCGCCTGCTCCATGCTCCTGCTGCCAGCCGGAGTGCCGCTCAGCTTGTATAGCGCCGCGACGTTTTTCGGTTTGCTATGTATGAAGGCTACGCGGTCGCGGGCGAAATACGTACTCTGGCTGATGATCCCCTTAGGACTGGGGCTATGGCTGGTACACGGCGGATGGCTTACCGAGTGGATTAGCGGGCAGCCGCGCACACCAGAACGCTGGGTCGATGCCGTTACGCTCTGGCTGCGGATCCTCGCCATTGTGTCGACATCGCAGATGTGGATGCAGTACGTGCCGGTTGCGCGCTTTATGCGCGCCCTGTTTGCTTCACGCCTGCCGCCAGGCGTTGCCTATCTGTTCGCAGGCCCGCTGCTGGTGGTTGAACAGCTCAAACACCAATTGGCGATTATTCACGAGGCACAGCGCGCACGCGGCGTACCGCTGGATGAGTCCTGGTACCAACGTTTACGCGCTATGCCGGCATTGATTGTGCCGCTCACCCATAACGCGCTCAATGACTTGGCCGTTCGCGGTGCAGCGCTCGATATGCGGGGATTTCGCCTGCATCGCACTCGCACCACGCTATGGGCGCCGCCAGACAGCACCTTACAACGTCTGGCCCGCTACGGTATGGTGGTTCTGATGGCAGTTGAGACAGGAATCTGGATATGGTTACGTTAGAGCAGTTTCGCTATATTCCGACGCACGCTATGCGGCCATCCGCCTGTTACGATTTCCATTACGCCAGGCCTGGTATGGTGGCTATTTTTGGTGACAACGGCTGCGGGAAAAGTACGCTGGCACAGCTGATGGCTGGCTGGTACCCCGACTTCCTTCCGGGAGAAATTGAGGGCACAGGCACGCTACTGGGTAATCCCATCGGGCAACTATCGCTGGTCGAGCAGTCGAGTACCATCCAGCTTGTGCAGCAGTCACCTTACCTGCAGCTTTCAGGTTGTACT
Organism: Citrobacter sp. Cf087; assembly: GCF_030334285.1. Classification (NCBI taxonomy): domain Bacteria; kingdom Pseudomonadati; phylum Pseudomonadota; class Gammaproteobacteria; order Enterobacterales; family Enterobacteriaceae; genus Citrobacter; species Citrobacter sp. Cf087. Next base: position 370,748 of record NZ_JAOWED010000028.1, on the reverse strand, counting down.
TTCAGCGTGGAGGAAGAAGTGGCGTTTGGCCCGGAAAATCTCTGCCTTACCGAGACTGAAATTATGCAGCGCATAGATGCCGCCCTTACGCTGACAGAATGTCAGCCCCTACGCCATCGTCATCCCGGCACCCTTTCCGGCGGGGAAACCCAGCGGGTAGTCATTGCCAGCGCACTCGCCATGCAGCCGAAAATATTGATTCTGGATGAAGCGTTCAGTCGCCTGACGGCGCAAGCCACGGCAATACTGCTGGCGCGACTGCAACAGTGGGCACAGGAACAGCATGCTTTGGTGATACTTTTCGAACGCAACCCTTCACCTTTTCTCAGCTACTGCCAGCAGGCATGGCAGCTGCGCGACGGAGCATTGTCATCACTATGCTGACGCTAAACCAGATCAGCTATCGCTGGCCGAACGCCGCCGATGACTGTTTACGCAATATTTCGCTGGAACACCAGGAGGGGGAATGGCTGGCGCTAACGGGCGATAATGGCGCAGGAAAATCCACGCTGTTGCGCATCATGGCCGGGCTACTGACGCCCTCATCCGGCACAATAACCGTTCAAAATCGTGCGATTGCGCAACTGAAAAACCGGGAGCGCGCCAGGGTGCTCGGCGTACTGTTTCAGGAGGCGGAGAATCAAATCTTTCACAGCAAGGTTGCAGAGGAAGTGGCCTTCGGATTACGGCTACAGAAGCTTCCGGCGACTGAAATTGCGCAACGCACGATGGCGGCGCTGCGATTATGTCAGTTAGAGGATGTCGCCGACGCGCACCCGCTCGATCTGCATACGGCACAACGACGTATGGTTGCCGTCGCCAGTCTGGAAGCCCTCAAACCCGCTATTCTACTGCTGGATGAGCCCAGTCGGGACTTTGATGCACACTGGCTTGGCGTCTTCGAAAACTGGCTGGCAGTGTGTCGTACACGTGGCGCCAGCGTTGTAGCGATCAGCCATGACGCTGCATTTACGCAGCGCCATTTTTCGCGCATAGTACGGCTACACAACAAAAACCTCATGCCGTCCGATATGCCCCCTCAATCGTCATCTCCAGCATAAGGTCTGCTGACAGGCTATCTTCCAGCACCCGACGAACATTCGGTCCGTCGGTACGCTCATAAAATGCCTCAGCGTCAGCTTGTGAGAGTCCGCCAGCCAGTTTACGGCCTACCAGCCGCGTACGCAGCGCATTGGCTGGAGCGCGAATAAACAACGAGTAATCACAAAACTCAGCTAACGCTCGCCATCTTTCATCATCGCGCAATAGCCAGTTTCCCTCCACAATCACCATCGGCGCAGTCACCCGTATGGCCTCTTCGACCGGATCGTGCTTTTGCCGATCATATTGCGGCCAGAATCCTTCTCCTTCCCTTATCTGACGTAGATTCTGCGCAAGCTTATCCACATCAAAGGTTTCCGGCGCACCTTTGTATGCCCTCAGGTTATGGGCATCCAGCCAGCTGTTGTAGTGATGGAAGCCATCCATCGGCAGCGTCTGGATCTCTGGTAGACAAGGATCCTGAGCGCAGAGATATTCCCAGAAGGTGGTCAGCGTCGATTTACCCGTACCCGGTGGCGCGCAGAGAAAAACTATCGTACGTCGCTGCGGATTAGCAGCGTGTATTTTTGCCAGTTGCTGTAATAACGGTTTGTGGACGTTCTCTATCTCATCATCATGGTAATGTGCTTCAACCTGTAGCCCATTCACCGTTAGTTTGATTTTCACGGCGTTAATTCCTTTAAAATCGCCGTCACTGCCAGCGTCATTGCCGTCTTGACCATTGCACTAAAGCGCACCTCAGACCACGCAGCAAAGTCGGCAAATTTCATTGACTCCAGTGCGCCGTAGAGCGTTGCGTTGTGGGTAATACTGTTCACGTTGCTGATAAAATCCCAGGTGATGTCATCGGCAAAACCGGGGATAGTATCCTGCTCGTTCAGGTACTGATAAAACTGGGAAAAATGGGTGATATCGGCGTAAAGCCATTTATCCATTTTTCCCAGCGCATAAATCAGACGTAGCGCAACGTCGATATCGTCAAGCGGTCCACTCTGGGCGAGCAACGGCTTCACTGCATATTCCACGATCTCTTCATCGTTATTAACGAACAGCGACGGCAGAAAGCGCTTAATGCCCTGGAGCAAAATGTTATGTGCCGTCGTCATAAACGAAAGTAAATTATTTTGAGCATCCAGTTGCTCAAGCACATCGTCTTCTGTCAGCGTCGTCATTAGTTATCCGATAAATCACCATGAATGCAGAGAGTCTATTATATTACACGTTCGATCCGCGCCGCCGATCAGTAAAGTTTGCGTGCGCACACCATTCGCAACCTGTTGGATCCCTTTCACAAGATCGCCGCCCGTAACCCCCGTCGCGCTGAAGAGGATCTTATTTCCCCCTACCAGTTCGTCTAGCGCGTAGATACGGTTGATCTCAACGCCCATTTCCCTGCAGCGCTGACGTTCCTGTGCCGCAATCAGACGATTATCTGCGCTATCACCTTTCGCCGCGCAAAAATCAATCAGTTCAGCCTGCATGTCGCCCCCCAGCGCTTTAACTGCGCAAGCTGAAATAACCCCTTCAGGTGCCCCGCCAATGGTGTACATCAGGTCATAGGGATTTTCCTGCATACAGGCCAGCACGCTGGCGGCCACATCACCATCGGGCAGCGCAAAGACTTTGACCCCAAGCCGTGTCGCTTCGGCAATCGCTGGTTGAAGACGCGGTTTATCCAGCGTCACCATCCGCAGTCGCTCCAGCGGTTTGCCCAGTGCCTCAGCCACATTGCGCAGATTGTCTGCCAACGGCAGCGCCAGATTAATCGCCCCTTTTGCATACCGATTAACAACCAGTTTTTTCATGTACATATCAGGGGCGTGTAACAAACTGCCGCGAGGGGCAAACGCCATGACGGCCAGCGCATTGCATTGCCCCATCGCCACCATTCGCGTACCTTCAATAGGATCGACAGCGATATCGACCTCTGGTCCGGCGCCGGTTCCCACTTCCTCACCAATCCACAACATCGGGGCTTGATCAATCTCCCCTTCGCCAATGACGATTCGTCCGCGGATGGCAATACTGTTCAATGCTTCGCGCATTGCCGTCACGGCCAGACCATCAATCTTGTTTTTATCGCCGCACCCGGTTTGCGGCCAGGCTGCCAACGCAGCCTGCTCCGTGATACGAAATAACGGCCATGCCAGCGACATCATATCGCCGCCTCCCCGATATCAACGCCGAAGTGTGCCAGCAGATATTTTTCTGCCTTTTCGTTCCAGATGCCGTGCGTTTCCTCCACCAGCAGCGCCAACTCTTTGAATAATGGGTCAGTTTTCCCTTTCTCGGCAAAATCAGCAATGGCGGTTAGCGGCATGGTAACGCCGTTATAAATCAGCTTCTTACCGCCAGGAATTGCCGGTAAATTCAATACGGTTTCCGGAACCGCATCAAGGCCGCCAATGTGCGTCACCATAAACGACGGCTGTAGCTGTCCGGTTGCACTGAGTGCAATAGCCTCTTTCATATCATCCGTTGATCCACCGGAGGTCCCGACCACGTGAGTGCTGTTGTAGTGCACGTTATAAAAATTAAACGGCACTTTAAAGTTGCTGTCCGTCGGACCGGCAAAGAAATTCAGGCAACCATCTTCCGCGAGTAAATCGTCAGCCATTTCAATGACGGCTGGCACTGCCGCATACACAAAGACATCATCAAAACCTGCGTCATTAGTAAGGGCGCGCAGCATCGCGGTCGGGGAGTCCATACCGAAGGTATTCACATAGATAAGCTCAATCCCTTTTTCTGCCGCCAGCTCAACCGGCAACAATTTTTTAGCCTGCGCCAGTCGTGCTTCGTCAATGTCGACCACCACCACGCGTGACGGCTGAATACTGCCGTTAATGGCATAATCTATTGCTCCGATACCCATCGGCCCGGCGCAGGCCAGAAGCGCAATGCTTCCCCCCGGCTTAATCCCCATGCGATGCTCATAGACGTAAGGCGTGGTGTGAAAATTCGCGTTATACGCGCCAATAATGCAGCACATCGGTTCTGCCAATGAGGCGGCGGCAAAATAAGAGCCGTGGTAAGGTAGAACGCATCCCAGATTAATCGCCACTTCCGGGATAATCATATATGTCGCATTACCGCCAAAATATTCGTAGCTGTATCCCGCGGAATATCCACTTGGCAATCCCATCGCGGGTTGCAACACAAAACGCTGACCTTTCTTATATTTATCCGTAAGGTTTTTTCCCACCTCAACAATGATACCTGCACATTCATGTCCGGTAATGACCGGATGATTTTCCAAATCGTCCGGCACGCGTTTATGATCGCTCCCTAATGCCGCCGCTTTCCAGGTGGACAAACAAACGCTATCGGATATTACGCTTACTAACAATTCGTTATCTGTAATTTCAGGCAGATCAAATTCGCGGATACGAATATCCTGCTTGCCATATATGGCAGCCACTTTCGTTTTCATACTTACTCCCAAAATAGAAGAAGGTTAGTTCGCAGTAATGCGTTTAAATAAATCATCCAACAGTGGATCACCAATATAGTTCTTAATAAGTACTAATGGCTTTTCACTCACTCGTTTAACACGACCTTCAAGACTGGCATGGGTGACAATAATATCGGCATCTTGTGGAACGTTTTCGATAGCATAGTGCGTGACGTTAATATTTAATCCCGCTTTCTCCAGACGCTTACGAAACGTGGTTGCCCCCATCGCACTGGAACCCATTCCCGCATCACAGACAAAAGCGACGCGTTTAATATTTTTATAAGAGAATTTACCTTCCTGCTTCATCGCTTTGACGGTTCTGGCTGATTCAGCAAAGTCATCCTCACTTTCTGTTTCTACGCTCTTTTCCATTTTCAGGATTACAGATGTAATCACAAAAGTAACAATTGTTCCCGCTGTAACGCCTGCGATGGTCGCGAGGAAAGATCCTTTTGGCGTTAATGCCAGATAGGCGAATATTGATCCTGGGCTCGGTCCTGCAACCAACCCACCGTCCAGCAGGTGGAATACCCACGTTCCGGTCATTCCCCCGGCAATCATCGCAATCAGGGTTAAAGGCTTCATCAGCACATACGGGAAATACAGCTCATGAATACCACCGAGGAAGTGGATAATCATGGCACCTGGCGCGGATTTTTTACTCATCCCTTTACCGAAAATGGCAAAGCCGAGTAACAGGCCTAACCCCGGCCCTGGGTTAGATGCCACCATGAAGAAAATCGATTTTCCCGTTTCAGAAGCTTGTTGCATTCCCAGCGGATAATAGACGCCCTGATCGATAGCATTATTCAGAAAGAGGATTTTCGCGGGTTCATTGATTACGGATAGCAACGGCAGATAACCCGCATGAACCAACGCTTCAATACACTCCTTCACAAAGTTATTGGCAATGAGAACCGCCGGGCCAATGACTTCAAATCCCAGCAAACATAAGAGCATTCCCGCGATACCCAGGGAGAAGTTATTGATAACCATCTCGAAACCAGCAGGGATGCGTTTTTCCAGCAGGCGGTCGATATGCTTAATCACCCAGCCGCCAAGTGGTCCCATCACCATCGCGCCAAGGAACATCGGGATATCCGCGCCCACAATAACGCCAATAGAACCAATGCCTCCCATTACCGCGCCACGTTTCCCACCAACCAGATGTCCCCCTGTGGAGCCAATCATGACAGGCAGTAAATAGGTAATCATCGGACCGACAATTTTGGCGAAATGCTCATTCGGCATCCAACCGGTAGGAATAAACAATGCGGTTATAAAACCCCAGGCAATAAAGGCACCGATATTGGGAATGACCATTGCAGTCAAAAAACCACCAAAAGCCTGGACTTTGGCACGAGCAGACTTGTTTTCCATAATATTATCCTGAAAGGAAACGATGAATTATGCAAAGGCGATAATATCCGCCAGCTGTTTTTCTGATTTAGCCGCTAACAAAGCGCTTAGCGCTTCCTCTTCACATAATAATTCGCTTAAAGCCTGAATAGCGCCAATGTGAGAGTCAGCATTTGCCGCCGACAACCCGATTAATAATCTGATACCTTCATCATCATCGGCAAATTTCACTTCCTGTTTAAGAAGCGTTAATGACATTCCGGTTTTTAACGCGCCACATTCCGGACGAGCGTGTGGCATGGCGACACCAGGCGCTAAAATATAATAAGGGCCATTGTTAATCGTTGAGTCTTTGATCGCCTGAATATAATCTGAATTGACATAATGATTGGCGAGTAAGGATGACATAGAAAAGTCAATTGCTTCCTGCCAGTTCTTTGCTGAATCTTTTATTGATATAGATGATTCTGGAAAGTAATCAATCAGCCGCATACATTTTCCTTATTTTATTTTTAGGGTACGAGTTAGCGTTAAAAATAAAATACGCGTGCGGCAAAATGAAATCAATCGAGGGGGAAAATACGTATGGCGCGGAATGTCTTTTTGTGAAGTCTTTAAAAACAATGAATTGAGCCATTAAAAATAAAAAGCAACACTAATTATGTGACGTGCATTGCAAATACCAAATAACACTAAATATCATATTTGTGATTCAGATCTAAATTTACTGATTGCGCAATGTGAATTAAATTCAGCCAAATTAAAAACGGGCCGCCTGAGCGACCCGTTTTCACCTGTAATCGAAATTACAGCAGTTCTTTTGCTTTCGCGACCACGTTGTCTACGGTGAAGCCGAATTCTTCAAACAGCAGTTCTGCCGGTGCAGACTCACCAAAGGTAGTCATACCGACAATAGCGCCGTTCAGGCCCACGTATTTGAACCAGTAGTCAGCAATGCCAGCTTCGATAGCGACGCGAGCAGAGACGGCTTTCGGCAGTACGGATTCACGGTAAGCCGCATCCTGCTTGTCGAATGCATCGGTAGACGGCATGGAAACCACGCGCGCTTTCACGCCTTCAGCGGTCAGTTTGTCCCAGGCAGCCACGGCAAGTTCAACTTCAGAACCGGTGGCGATGAAGATCAACTCCGGCTGACCCGCGCAATCTTTCAGCACGTAGCCACCGCGAGCGATGTTCGCCAGTTGCTCTGCAGTACGTTCCTGCTGTGCCAGGTTCTGACGGGAGAGGATCAGCGCGGTCGGGCCGTCCTGACGCTCAACACCGTATTTCCATGCTACTGCGGATTCAACCTGGTCACATGGACGCCATGTGCTCATGTTCGGGGTCACACGCAGAGAAGCAACCTGCTCTACCGGCTGGTGAGTCGGGCCATCTTCACCCAGACCGATGGAGTCGTGAGTATAGACCATCACCTGACGCTGTTTCATCAGCGCAGCCATACGCACCGCGTTACGGGCATATTCCACGAACATCAGGAAGGTGGAGGTGTACGGCAGGAAACCACCATGCAGGGAAATACCGTTGGCAATCGCGGTCATACCGAATTCACGTACACCGTAATGGATGTAGTTACCGGCAGTATCTTCGTTGATGGCCTTAGAACCAGACCACAGAGTCAGGTTAGACGGTGCCAGGTCAGCAGAGCCGCCGAGGAATTCAGGCAGCAGAGGACCGAAGGCTTCAATCGCGTTCTGAGACGCTTTACGGCTGGCGATTTTCGCAGGGTTAGCCTGCAGCTTAGCAATGAACTCGTTGGCTTTTGCGTCGAAGTCAGACGGCATTTCACCTTTCATACGACGGGTGAATTCAGCAGCTTCCTGCGGGAAAGCTTTGGCATAAGCAGCGAACTTCTCGTTCCATGCGGCTTCTTTTGCCTGGCCGGCTTCTTTCGCATCCCACTGCGCGTAGATTTCAGACGGGATTTCGAACGGCGCGTATTTCCAGCCCAGCCGTTCGCGGGTCAGTGCGATTTCTGCATCGCCCAGCGGTGCACCGTGAGAGTCGTGGGTACCGGCTTTGTTCGGAGAACCGAAACCGATGATGGTTTTGCACATCAGCAGGGACGGTTTGTCGGTCACTGCGCGTGCTTCTTCAACAGCGCGTTTAATCGCGTCAGCATCGTGACCATCTACACCACGAATCACGTGCCAGCCGTAAGCTTCGAAACGCTTCGCGGTGTCATCGGTGAACCAGCCTTCAACGTGGCCATCGATAGAGATGCCGTTGTCATCGTAGAACGCAACCAGTTTACCCAGTTTCAGCGTACCGGCCAGGGAACATACCTCGTGAGAGATACCTTCCATCATGCAGCCGTCGCCCATGAAAGCATAGGTGAAGTGGTCAACGATGTCGTGACCAGGACGGTTAAACTGCGCCGCCAGCGTTTTCTCAGCGATAGCCATACCCACTGCATTCGCAATGCCCTGACCCAAAGGACCGGTCGTGGTTTCAACACCCGCGGTGTAACCCACTTCCGGGTGACCCGGCGTTTTGGAGTGCAACTGACGGAAGTTCTGCAGCTCGGACATCGGCAGATCATAGCCGGTGAGGTGCAGCAGGCTGTAAATCAGCATTGAACCGTGGCCGTTAGACAGCACGAAGCGGTCACGGTCAGCCCAGGACGGGTTAGTCGGGTTGTGGTTCAGGAAATCACGCCACAGGACTTCGGCAATGTCAGCCATACCCATCGGGGCACCCGGGTGACCGGATTTGGCTTTCTGTACTGCGTCCATGCTCAGCGCACGAATAGCATTGGCAAGCTCTTTACGTGAGGACATTTTGACTCCAGATCGGATAATGAAGGCCACGCCCTAAACGACTTGACGACAGCGCGTTTTGGGCTACGCCGGAAAAAAGTGCCAACAATGTAACCCAAGCCGCGTGTCATGTACATGGAGCATCCTTTTACCGCTTCAGAAATCTCTGGATCATGCGCGCAAGTTGCGCAATCTTCTCGCCCGCTTATTGTTCTTTTCTTTATACTTATGCCGAGCGTCGGTTCACCTGCAAACGACGCATTTTTTAGAATAATCCTGACTTTGTGCGGAAGAGAAAAAATGAAAATTCGCGCTTTACTGCTTGCTACGAGCATGGCGGCGGCATTGACCGGCTGCCAGAACATGGACTCAAACGGACTGCTTTCCTCAGGCGCAGAGGCTTTTCAGGCCTACAGTCTGAGCGATGCGCAGGTAAAAGCGCTGAGCGATCAGGCCTGTAAGGATATGGACAGCAAAGCTACCATCGCCCCGGCTGGCAGCGAGTATGCAACGCGTCTTGGCAAAATCGCCGCCGCGCTTGGCGATAACATTAACGGCCAGCCGGTGAACTACAAAGTCTATATGGCGAAAGATGTAAATGCCTTTGCCATGGCGAACGGCTGTATCCGCGTATACAGCGGCCTGATGGATATGATGACCGACAACGAAGTCGAAGCGGTGATCGGCCACGAAATGGGTCACGTTGCGCTGGGTCACGTGAAAAAAGGGATGCAGGTTGCGCTGGGTACGAACGCCGTGCGGGCAGCTGCGGCTTCCGCTGGCGGGATTGTCGGCAGCCTGTCGCAATCGCAATTGGGCGATCTTGGCGAGAAACTGGTGAACTCACAGTTCTCCCAGCGTCAGGAATCCGAGGCGGATGATTACTCGTATGATCTGTTGCGCAAACGTGGGATCAATCCGGCTGGCTTAGCCACCAGTTTTGAGAAACTGGCAAAACTGGAAGCAGGACGTCAAAGCTCAATGTTTGACGATCATCCGGCATCCGCAGAACGTGCGCAACATATTCGCGATCGCATGAGCGCAGACGGGATCAAATAATCTTCGAACAGTGCCGGATGGCGGCGTGAACGCCTTATCCGGCCTACAGAATTACAAATTTAGTCCAGCGATCGGGCGTTATTGGCGAAGCCAGTTTGAGACCGGACAGCGCACAGCCACCGGAGCGTACACGTAGTACGTGAGGATGGCGAGCACTGCCCGGGTTCAAAATGGCGAGTAAAATAGCCCGAAACCGTTACTCGCCTTTTTTCGCCGCCTGGATATAGAGCATTTCTAATGCTAACGTTGCCGCCGCCAGTGCGGTGATCTCTGACTGATCGTAGGCCGGAGCCACTTCAACAACATCCATCCCGACGATGTTCAGATCTTTCAGACCACGTACCAGTTTAATAGCACGATCGGAAGTCAGACCGCCGATCACTGGCGTACCGGTTCCTGGTGCAAACGCCGGGTCCAGACAGTCGATATCAAAAGTCAGGTATACCGGCATATCACCGACAATCTGCTTAACCTGAGCGATAATGTCATCAACGCTGCGGTCGTTAACCTGGCACGCATCCAGCACGGTAAAGCCGTTGTCTTTGTCGAACTCGGTACGAATACCGATCTGCACAGAGTGATTCGGATCGATCAGACCTTCGTTCGGCGCAGTGTAGAACATGGTGCCGTGGTCGAATTCGCAGCCGTTAGCGTAGGTGTCGGTGTGGGCATCAAAGTGCACCAGCGCCATTTTACCAAAGTGCTTGGCATGCGCGCGCAGCAGCGGCAGCGTGACGAAGTGGTCGCCGCCAAAGGAGAGCATGCGCTTACCGGCAGACAGCAGCTTCTCAGCATGCGCCTGCAGTTTTTCACTCATTTCACGCGCATCCCCGAACGCATAAACCAGATCGCCGCAGTCCACCACGTTCAGGCGCTCGCGCATATCGAAGTTCCACGGGAAGCGGTTGTGCTCCCAGGCCAGGTTGGTGGACACCTGACGGATTGCCGCCGGACCATGACGCCCGCCCGCACGACCAGACGTTGCCATATCAAACGGTACACCGGTGATCACCCAGTCGGCGTCGCTATCGTACGGCATGAAGTTCATCGGCAGACGTAAAAAACCAAAGGCGTTAGAAACCAGGGAGTTGTCGTATTGATGACCTAAGGTGCTCATGTACTGACCTCTTTAAAAATCGATGAAAAAAAATCCCCTCCGCGTCGTTAAGCCCGACGAGGAAGGGATTGATTTGGTAACTGCATATTTACGGCAAATTATCGCCGTTATTTTGTACGGATTCAAGTGAGTGCCACAAATGCTGCCCCCGCGGATTCCGACTGCCGGATGGCGGCTTCGCCTTATCCGGCCTACTTTCGTAGGAACGGTAAGCGCAGCACCACCTGGCATTTATCGTTACTCATCTTCCAGATAAGTATAACCGTACAGACCGGCTTCAAACTCTTCGAGGAACTGCTGTTGCAGCTCAGCGTCCAGATCGGTGTTTTTCACCTGGTCACGGAACTGCGTCAGCAGGGTGTTCGGATCCAGCTGCACGTATTGCAGCATATCCGCCACGGTATCCCCTTCGTCGGACAGCTCAACTTCTACGCTGCCGTCAGGGAAGACGAACACGTCAACCGCTTCGGTATCACCAAACAAGTTGTGCATGTTGCCGAGGATCTCCTGGTACGCACCCACCATAAAGAAGCCCAGCATCGGCGGGTTCTCAGGGTCGTATTCCGGCATCGGCATGGTGGTCGCAATGCCATCACCGTCAACGTAGTGGTCGATAGCGCCATCAGAGTCACAGGTGATATCCAACAGCACCGCGCGGCGTTCAGGCACCTGGTTTAAGCCCTCCAGCGGCATGACCGGGAACAGCTGATCGATCCCCCACGCATCCGGCATCGACTGGAACAGCGAGAAGTTGACGTAAATCTTATCCGCCATACGCTCCTGCAGCTCGTCGATAATCGGACGGTGCGCACGGTTGCTCGGGTCGAGTTGTTTCTGCACTTCATGGCACATGTTCAGATACAGCTGCTCTGCCCACGCACGCTCCTGCAGGCTAAAGGTGCCTGAAGAGTACCCAACGTGAATATCGTGCAGATCCATCTGGCTGTCGTGCAGCCATTCACGCAGCGAACGACGGGTTCCCGGTTCATGCATCTCTTGCCAGGTTTCCCACATGCTTTGCAGGGCACGTGGCGCATCGTCAGCCGGAGGTGTGGCTTCGGTGTGTTCGCTACGCTCAACGCCGATAATGTTAGATACCAGCACGGTATGGTGCGCGGTTACCGCGCGGCCAGACTCGGTGATTACCGTCGGATGCGGCAGACCGTGTTCTTCACAGGCGTCGCCAATAGCCCAGATGATGTTGTTGGCGTATTCGTTCAAACCGTAGTTTACGGAACAGTCAGACTGCGAACGGGTACCTTCGTAATCTACGCCCAGACCACCGCCCACGTCGAAGCACTGGATATTAACGCCAAGCTTGTGCAGCTCAACGTAGAAACGCGCCGACTCACGTACGCCGGTGGCGATATCACGAATGTTCGCCATTTGGGAGCCGAGATGGAAGTGCAGCAACTGGATGCTGTCCAGACGACCACGCTCGCGCAGAATTTCTACCAGTTGCAGCACCTGGTTTGCCGCCAGGCCGAATTTTGATTTTTCACCGCCGGAGGACTGCCACTTGCCAGAGCCCTGCGACGCCAGACGCGCACGCACGCCCAGACGCGGAACGACATTCAGGCGTTCAGCTTCATCCAGCACGATAGCGATTTCAGACATCTTCTCGATGACCAGATAGACCTTATGGCCCATCTTCTCGCCAATCAGCGCCAGACGGATATATTCGCGGTCTTTATAACCGTTACACACGATCACGCTACGGGTCATTCCGGCATGGGCCAGAACGGCCATCAATTCAGCTTTGGAACCAGCTTCCAGCCCCAGCGGTTCGCCGGAGTGGATCAGCGATTCAATCACGCGACGATGCTGGTTGACCTTGATCGGGTAAACGAGGAAATAGTCACCGTTGTAACCGTAAGATTCACGGGCTCGTTTAAACGCGGCGTTAATCGAACGCAAACGATGTTGCAGGATCTGCGGGAAGCAGAACAATGCAGGCAGACGCTGGCCCTGCGCTTCACGGGCTTTCACCAACTCAGCAAGGTCAACGCGCGCTTCGGGTACGTCCGGATCCGGGCACACGCTGATGTGGCCCAGTTCATTGACGTCGTAGTAGTTATTACCCCACCAGGCAATATTGTAAGTACGCAGCATCTTGCTGGCTTCCTGGGAACTCATTGCAACCTCCTGCATGGAGCGTAGTACACCGTGTTCGCCTGCTGACGAAGGCGAACCCAAAGAAATGTCGTCAGACATAGCGAACCTCAAATTTTATTAACAAGTGTAAAACAGTTGACTACTATCGCAATCCGAAGACGCGATAACAACCCAAATACAGGCAGAATTTGCAGCAGATAGTGCTGACGCTCCGACTGTGCGACCGGTTTCTTTTTCATATCAATGTAAACACGTAACCGAACTTAATGCTGACGGTTCGGCGAAACCACGAGAAAACTCTTGTTTACCAAGAGCGCCCTTGTTCAGTTCTTAGTGACCGTTACCGGCCCTGGAGTCCTGAGAAGCGCCGAGATGGGTATAACATCGGCAGGTATGCAAGATGCAGATTGCGGGGAACATATGTACACCAGAACGGTGCGACAGATTCAGCAGAATACAACGGTTCATTATCTCGTATCACCTCCACGGTTGCTCCTTACGGAACGAACCCACAAGCCAAAGCTAAAGTCTTAACCCGGCTGGAAGTGGCAACACGATGAAAACGTCGTGTGCTTTTGTATGAGCCGCGCGCCGCGTTTTATACCCATAAGGAAGTCAAAAAGCAAAAGATAAATGCGCGCATTGCCAGCACCGTCAGGAAAAATTTCCAGTTACATTTTCAGTACAATGCGACCTCAATCAAAAAAAGCTGGAAATCAGGCGAAGAACTGTCCTAAAATAGCCGTCCAGATGTTAATCCATCTATACCGATTAACACTCAGACTGCCAGTGTCCGTCATCTGCAGACTCATGGTAGAATCTTCTACACATGGCTATTCCACTCGACAGTTTGAGCTAACCAAATTCTCCTTAGGTGAAATTAAATATGGCAAAACACCTTTTTACGTCCGAGTCCGTATCAGAAGGGCATCCTGACAAAATCGCTGACCAAATCTCTGACGCCGTACTGGACGCAATCCTCGAGCAGGATCCGAAAGCACGCGTTGCCTGCGAAACCTACGTCAAAACCGGTATGGTTTTAGTTGGCGGTGAGATCACCACCAGCGCATGGGTTGATATCGAAGAGATCACCCGTAATACGGTTCGCGAAATTGGCTATGTGCATTCCGACATGGGCTTTGACGCCAACTCTTGTGCGGTACTGAGCGCGATTGGTAAACAGTCTCCGGACATCAACCAGGGTGTTGACCGCGCCGATCCGCTGGAACAGGGCGCAGGCGACCAGGGTCTGATGTTTGGTTATGCAACCAACGAAACCGACGTGCTGATGCCAGCCCCGATCACCTATGCTCACCGTCTGGTGCAGCGTCAGGCTGAAGTGCGTAAAAACGGCACCTTATCCTGGCTGCGTCCGGATGCAAAAAGCCAGGTTACCTTCCAGTATGACGACGGCAAAATCGTCGGTATTGATGCGGTTGTTCTGTCGACTCAGCACTCTGAAGACATCGATCAGAAATCGCTGCAAGAAGCCGTTATGGAAGAGATCATCAAGCCGGTACTGCCTACTGAATGGCTGACTGCTTCGACCAAGTTCTTCATCAACCCAACCGGTCGTTTCGTAATCGGCGGTCCAATGGGCGACTGTGGACTGACAGGTCGTAAAATCATCGTTGATACCTACGGCGGCATGGCGCGTCACGGCGGCGGTGCATTCTCTGGTAAGGATCCGTCTAAAGTTGACCGTTCCGCAGCCTATGCAGCTCGTTACGTCGCGAAAAACATTGTTGCCGCTGGTCTGGCTGATCGCTGTGAGATTCAGGTTTCCTACGCAATCGGCGTGGCTGAACCGACCTCTATCATGGTGGAAACGTTTGGTACTGAAAAAGTGCCTTCTGAGCAACTGACCCTGCTGGTGCGCGAGTTCTTCGACCTGCGCCCGTATGGCCTGATTCAGATGCTGGATCTGCTGCACCCGATTTACAAAGAAACCGCTGCTTACGGTCACTTTGGGCGCGAACATTTCCCATGGGAAAAAACCGACAAAGCCGCTCTGCTGCGTGAAGCTGCCGGTCTGAAGTAATTCCCTCACGGTTCAACGCTTATGAAGACCAGCCTCGCGCTGGTCTTTTTTATGTCCTTTTCTCTTCCATACCCCATAGCCAAAGCTACGCTAATCTCCCTTGTTGCAAACAACAAATGAAAGCGATTACATATCGTAGAATTTCGATCCAACATGAATCAACATCTCTTCGTTACTGTGATTGCATCACTGTTACATTATATTTCAGCATTATCTTAAACTCAGACAATCAATGTTATTCATGTGAAATAAATAACGTTATTTTTCAATCAAATAACCAATAACTTACATGAATGCCAGTGTAACCGATTACACTAATGTGATGTGATTCGCATTTTTTTACCCCGTACTCACCTACCCTTAACATCAACAAAACTAGCTACCCAACCGGAGGGCATCATGCCTGACAATAAAAAAACGGGGCGTTCCAACAAAGCCATGACATTTTTTGTCTGCTTTCTTGCAGCCCTGGCTGGATTACTTTTTGGCCTGGATATCGGTGTTATTGCCGGAGCTTTACCGTTCATCACCGACGAGTTCCAAATTACCCCCCACACTCAGGAATGGGTGGTGAGTTCGATGATGTTTGGTGCTGCCGTGGGTGCCGTCGGCAGCGGTTGGCTCTCCTTCAAACTGGGGCGTAAAAAGAGTTTGATGATCGGCGCAATCCTGTTTGTTGCCGGTTCACTGTTCTCCGCCGCGGCACCAAACGTTGAAGTGCTGTTGGTTTCCCGCGTGCTGCTCGGCCTTGCGGTAGGCGTTGCGTCTTATACCGCGCCGCTTTACCTGTCTGAAATTGCCCCGGAAAAAATTCGTGGCAGCATGATCTCTATGTATCAGTTGATGATCACCATCGGTATTTTGGGTGCGTATCTTTCCGATACGGCGTTTAGCTACAGCGGCGCATGGCGCTGGATGCTGGGCGTGATCATCATCCCTGCCCTGCTGCTGCTGGTTGGCGTTATCTTCCTGCCGGACAGCCCACGCTGGTTTGCTGCTAAACGTCGTTTTGTCGATGCTGAACGTGTTCTGTTGCGTTTGCGTGATACCAGCGCAGAAGCCAAACGCGAGCTGGATGAAATTCGTGAAAGTCTGCAGGTGAAGCAGAGCGGCTGGGCGCTGTTTAAAGAAAACAGCAACTTCCGCCGCGCAGTATTCCTTGGCGTCCTGTTACAGGTGATGCAGCAGTTCACCGGGATGAACGTCATTATGTATTACGCACCGAAAATCTTTGAGCTGGCGGGCTACACCAACACCACCGAGCAGATGTGGGGGACTGTTATCGTCGGTCTGACCAACGTGCTGGCAACCTTTATCGCCATTGGCCTGGTTGACCGTTGGGGCCGCAAGCCTACGCTGATCCTCGGCTTTATCGTCATGGCCGTCGGTATGGGCGTGCTGGGTACGATGATGCACGTGGGTATTCACTCGGCGGCCGCGCAATACTTCGCTGTACTGATGCTGCTGATGTTTATCGTTGGCTTTGCCATGAGCGCCGGTCCGCTGATTTGGGTTCTGTGCTCTGAAATCCAACCGCTGAAAGGCCGCGATTTCGGTATCACCTGCTCTACCGCAACCAACTGGATTGCCAATATGATCGTCGGTGCAACCTTCCTGACGATGCTGAACTCGCTGGGCAGCGCCAATACTTTCTGGGTCTACGGTGGTCTGAACGTCCTGTTCATCTTCCTGACCCTGTGGCTGATACCTGAAACTAAAAATGTCTCTCTGGAACACATTGAACGTAACCTGATGAAAGGTCGTAAACTGCGCGAAATTGGCGCACACGACTAATCACGAAAAGCTTCCTCCCCCGCGGGAGGAAGCCTTCCTCTTGCAGTCCCTTCCCTGTCGCACTATCCTCTGGCGCTATGAAAACCTCCCGTCTCCCTATCGCCATCCAGCAAGCCGTTATGCGCAGCCTGCGGGAAAAGCTCGCTCAGGCCAACCTCAAGCTCGAACGCAATTACCCGGAGCCAAAGCTGGTTTACCAACAGCGCGGAACCGCCGCGGGTACCGCGTGGCTACAAACCTATGAAATTCGCCTTAATCCCGTCCTGCTGATTGAGAACGTTGACGCGTTCGTTAACGAAGTGGTGCCCCATGAACTGGCGCATTTACTGGTGTGGAAATACTTTGGCCGCGTGCCGCCGCACGGCAAAGAGTGGAAATGGATGATGGAAAGCGTGCTGGGCGTGCCAGCCCGACGTACGCATCAGTTCGAACTGCAATCCGTGCAGCGTAAGACCTTTACTTACCGCTGCAAGTGTCAGGAACACCAACTGACCGTACGCCGCCATAACCGCGTGATACGCGGCGAAGCCACCTACCGCTGCGTTCACTGCGGCGAACCACTGATTGCAGAATAATCTTCAGAATTATCAGGAACTTTTCTGATCTAACTGATTGCATACAGGAATGACTTTCGCTACGTTGCGGGCTCGTTTTGACACGGAGTTCGTGATGTACCGTAATTTTTCTTTTGCTGCGGCCTTGTTAGCCGCAGCATTTTCAGGCCCGGCTTTAGCCGAAGGCATCAACAGTTTTTCTCAGGCAAAAGCGGCGGGCGTCAAAGTTAACGCCGATGCACCAGGCGATTTCTACTGCGGTTGTAAAATTAACTGGCAAGGCAAAAAAGGGGTCGTGGACCTCGAATCCTGCGGCTATAAAGTGCGAAAAAACGAAAACCGCGCCAGTCGAATTGAATGGGAGCACGTTGTCCCCGCCTGGCAGTTTGGTCATCAGCGCCAGTGCTGGCAGGACGGAGGGCGTAAAAACTGCGCTAAAGATCCGGTCTATCGCAAAATGGAAAGCGATATGCATAACCTGCAGCCTGCGGTAGGTGAAGTGAATGGCGATCGCGCTAACTTCATGTACAGCCAGTGGAACGGTGGCGAAGGCCAGTATGGACAGTGCGCGATGAAGGTTGATTTCAAAGAGAAAGTTGCCGAGCCGCCTGCCCGCGCCCGTGGCGCCATCGCGCGTACCTATTTTTATATGCGCGACCAATACAACCTGACGCTCTCTCGCCAGCAAACCCAGCTTTTTAATGCCTGGAATAAGCAGTATCCGGTCACCGACTGGGAGTGTGAGCGCGACGAACGCATCGCGAAGGTACAGGGGAATCATAACCCCTATGTGCAACGCGCTTGCCAGGCGCAAAAGAGCTAACCTACACTAGCGGCAATATTTTTAACCATGCCCTGCCTGTTGCAGCCCAGGGCCATGACGCGGATGTTTAACTATGCGCATTCCTCGCATTTATCACCCAGAGCCACTCGCTTCCGGTAGCCAAATTTCACTGTGTGAAGATGCTGCCAACCATATCGGCCGCGTACTACGTATGGGGCCAGGCCAGCCGCTACAGCTGTTTGATGGCAGCAATCAGGTATTCGACGCCGAAATTACCCATGCCAGTAAGAAAAGCGTGGAAGTGAAGGTGCTTAACGCTGAACTCGACGATCGGGAATCACCGTTGCATATCCACCTGGGCCAGGTAATGTCGCGCGGTGAAAAAATGGAATTTACTATCCAGAAATCGATTGAACTGGGTGTAAGCCTCATTACGCCACTTTTTTCTGAGCGTTGCGGCGTTAAACTGGACAATGAACGCCTGAACAAGAAGCTCCAGCAGTGGCAGAAAATCGCTATTGCCGCCTGCGAACAGTGCGGTCGTAATCGGGTGCCTGAAATTCGCCCGGCAATGGATCTGGAAGCATGGTGCGCAGAACAGGACGAAGGACTGAAGCTCAATCTGCATCCTCGCGCCAGCGCCAGCATTAACACGCTGCCGCTCCCGGTGGAGCGCATCCGCTTGCTGATTGGCCCGGAAGGTGGGTTGTCGGCAGATGAAATTGCCATGACCGCACGGTATCAGTTTACTGATATTCTGTTAGGACCTCGCGTTCTGCGTACTGAGACAACTGCGCTCACCGCCATTACCGCGCTTCAGGTGCGTTTTGGCGATCTGGGCTAAGGCATAAACGGAGAAGAACATGATCAAGCTCGGCATCGTGATGGATCCCATCGCAAGCATCAACATCAAGAAAGATTCCAGTTTCGCTATGCTGCTGGAAGCGCAACGCCGCGGTTACGAAATTCATTATATGGAGATGGCCGATCTTTATCTGATCAACGGTGAAGCCCGCGCCCATACGCGTACCCTGAGCGTAGAGCAGAACTACGACAAATGGTATGAATTTAAGAGCGAACAGGATCTCCCGCTGGCAGACCTGGACGTTATTCTGATGCGTAAGGATCCGCCGTTTGATACCGAGTTCATCTACGCGACCTATATTCTGGAACGTGCAGAAGAGAAAGGAACGCTGATCGTCAACAAACCGCAGAGCCTGCGCGACTGCAACGAAAAGTTGTTCACCGCATGGTTTGCCGATCTGACGCCGGAAACTCTGGTCACGCGTAATAAAGCGCAGCTGAAAGCCTTCTGGCAAAAACACAGCGACATCATTCTCAAACCGCTGGACGGCATGGGCGGGGCCTCTATTTTCCGCGTGAAGGAAGGCGATCCGAACCTTGGCGTTATTGCGGAAACGCTGACCGAGCACGGTACCCGCTACTGCATGGCGCAGAACTATCTGCCAGCCATTAAAGACGGCGATAAACGCGTGCTGGTGGTCGATGGCGAACCCGTTCCTTACTGCCTGGCGCGTATTCCGCAGGGCGGCGAAACCCGTGGCAACCTGGCCGCAGGTGGTCGTGGCGAGCCGCGTCCATTAACCGACAGTGACTGGGAAATTGCCCGTCGCATTGGGCCAACGCTGAAAGCGAAAGGTTTGATTTTTGTCGGTCTGGATATCATTGGCGATCGTCTGACGGAAATTAACGTCACCAGCCCAACCTGTATTCGTGAAATTGAAGCGGAGTTCCCGGTTTCGATTACCGGTATGCTGATGGATGCCATTGAGGCGCGCCTGCAAAAATAAAAGAACTCGCCGGTAGAAGGGACCCTACCAATACTAATAGTGACAGCGCTCCTGTTTGTACGCATACTGGGCGCTGTTGCTTTTTTGAACCAGGAAACAGAACCTCTGACAATGAATTTACAGCATCACTTTCTAATTGCCATGCCTGCTCTCCAGGATCCAATTTTCCGCCGTTCCGTGGTGTATATTTGCGAACACAATGAGAACGGAGCAATGGGGATTATCGTCAATAAGCCTCTGGAAAACTTACAAATTGAAGGGATTCTGGAAAAGCTGAAGATTACTCCAGAAGAACGCGATCCGGCCATTCGTCTGGATAAGCCCGTGATGCTCGGCGGCCCGCTGGCAGAAGACCGTGGATTTATACTTCATACCCCACCGTCGCGCTTTGCGTCCAGTATTCGCATTTCTGATAAAACCATCATCACAACCTCCCGCGATGTATTAGAAACCCTGGGTACGCAGGAACAACCGTCCGAAGTGCTGGTTGCGCTGGGTTATTCATCATGGGAAAAGGGCCAACTGGAACAAGAGTTACTGGATAACGCCTGGCTTACGGCCCCTGCCGATCTCAACATCTTATTCAAAACACCGATTGCCGACCGCTGGCGCGATGCGGCGAAGCTTATCGGGATAGATATTCAGACCATGCCCGGCGTGGCGGGACACGCATGATGAGCGGAACATTACTCTCTTTTGATTTTGGTACGAAAAGTATCGGCGTCGCCGTGGGTCAGCGCATTACCGGTACGGCCAGGCCATTGCCCGCCATCAAAGCACAGGACGGTACGCCAGACTGGAATTTGATTGAACGCCTGCTGAAAGAGTGGCAACCGGATGAAATCATTGTCGGCCTGCCACTCAACATGGATGGCACCGAACAGCCCCTTACCGCGCGCGCACGTAAATTCGCTAACCGCATTCATGGTCGCTTTGGCGTAACCGTAACGCTGCACGATGAACGTTTGAGCACCGTCGAAGCCCGCTCAGGCCTGTTTGAGCAAGGCGGTTACCGGGCGTTGAATAAAGGCAAAGTGGACTCCGCTTCTGCCGTTATTATCCTGGAAAGCTATTTCGAGCAGGGCTATTAAAGCCGCCCCTGCGCCTGTCGCTGCTGCAAACTTTGTGCAAATGTCTGCATACCTGTCTGCTGCCCGGTTTGAATCACGCCGGGTAGCTGATGCGTTTTCCCTTCGCGGATCAAATTGCCCACGGCGGGCGTGTTGACGAGTAGTTCGAATAGCGCCACGCGTCCCCCCTGCTTATCCTCCTCAAGTTTTTGCGAAAGAACCGCCCGCAGGCTGTCTGCCAGTTGGTTACGCACAGGATCTTTCTCTGTTGCTGCAAAGGAATCCACCAGCCGCGCGATGGCCTGCGCCGCACCTCGCGTATGTAACGTTGCCAGCACCAGATGTCCGGTTTCCGCCGCCGTTAATGCCAGCCGAATGGTTTCCACGTCGCGCAGCTCGCCCAGCAAAATAACGTCGGGATCTTCGCGTAGCGCACCGCGCAAACCGGCGGCGAAAGAGGCGCAGTGTGCGCCCACCTCCCGCTGTTGAATCAGACAACGTCGGCTGGTGTAGCGATATTCAATAGGATCTTCCAGCGTCAGAATGTGCCCCTCAATATGCTGATTAAGATACTCCACCATCGCCGCCAGGGTCGTAGATTTACCGCTGCCGGTAGCGCCTGTCACCAGAATCAACCCATTTTCACTGTGAAGCAGTTCAGGTATGACCGCGGGAGGCTGAAGATCGTCTAAATGAGGACAATCCAGCGGTAGCAGTCTTAGCGCCAGCGAGGTTCCCTGCTGATGGACAAATGCGCTGGCGCGCAGCCGTCGGGAGTCCGTCAGGGTAACGGCAAAATCAATCTGCCCTTGCTCCTGCAACTGTACCTGTTGTTGCTCACTGAGCCAGCACATCAGCAGATTCTCTACGTCAGGCGTGGTAAACGGTGCGCTTTCGACTTTTCCACGCCTGCGCCAACGCGCAGGCCATGCATTGCACAGGTGTAGATCCGACACGTTATGCTTTACACTAAGGGCCACTATTTCTTCCATATTCATATGAACATCCTCGGAAAATGAACGATATCGCGCATAACCTGGCACATGTCCGGGACAAAATCTCAGCCGCCGCGACGCGTTGCGGGCGGTCTTCAGAAGAAGTTATGTTGCTTGCAGTCAGCAAAACCAAACCTGCGAGCGCCATCGAAGAAGCCATTACCGCAGGGCAGCGTGCCTTCGGTGAAAACTATGTCCAGGAAGGGGTGGATAAAATCCGCTACTTTCAGGAAAAAGGCGTCAACGATCTGCAGTGGCACTTTATCGGCCCGCTGCAGTCCAACAAAAGTCGTCTGGTCGCCGAGCACTTTGACTGGTGCCATACGATCGACCGTCTACGTATCGCTGCCCGTCTGAGCGAACAGCGCCCGGCAGACCTGCCGCCGCTGAATGTGCTGATCCAGATTAATATCAGCGATGAGAACAGTAAGTCAGGGATTCCGCTGGCAGAGCTTGATGCCCTGGCCGCTGAAGTCGCTGCGCTGCCGCGCATTACCCTGCGTGGTTTGATGGCTATTCCCGCTCCTGAGTCAGATTATGTAAGGCAGTTTGAAGTTGCACAGCAAATGGCTGTAGCATTTGCCGGGTTGAAAACACGCTATCCAAATATCGATACGCTCTCGCTGGGGATGTCTGATGATATGGATGCCGCTATCGCGGCGGGTAGCACGATGGTGCGCATCGGCACTGCCATTTTTGGTGCTCGTGATTACACTAAAAAATAAGGAAAATTAAGGAACACCATGAATACGTTGACCTTCCTGCTCTCAACGGTAATTGAGCTGTATACCATGGCGCTGCTACTGCGCGTGTGGATGCAATGGTCTCGCTGCGATTTCTACAACCCGTTCTCGCAGTTTATTGTGAAAATCACTCAGCCCATTATTGGGCCGTTACGCCGTATTATTCCTCCGATGGGGCCCATTGACAGCGCATCAGCATTAGTCGCGCTCGTTCTCAGCTTTATCAAAGCCATCGTGCTATTTAAGGTGGTCACGTTCCAGCCGATCATCTGGATCGCCGCCGTGCTGATTGTCCTGAAGACCATTGGGTTGCTGATTTTCTGGGTGCTGCTGGTAATGGCGATTATGAGCTGGGTCAGCCAGGGTCGCAGCCCGGTGGAGTACGTGCTGATTCAACTGGCGGATCCGCTGTTGCGTCCTATCCGTCGCATACTTCCAGGCATGGGCGGGATCGATTTCTCCCCAATGATTCTGGTTCTGCTGCTCTATGTCATTAACATGGGTATCGCGGAAGTGTTACAGGCGACAGGCAACATGCTGCTGCCGGGGCTGTGGATGGCGCTATGAGTGCCGTTACACCCTGCGACGACGGTCTGGTTTTACGGCTCTATATTCAGCCGAAAGCCAGCCGTGACAGTATTGTGGGTTTACATGGCGACGAAGTTAAAGTCGCCATTACCGCCCCGCCGGTCGATGGACAAGCCAACAGCCATCTGGTGAAGTTTCTCGGTAAACAGTTCCGCGTAGCGAAAAGCCAGGTCGTTATTGAGAAGGGCGAGCTTGGTCGTCACAAACAGGTTAAAATTATTCATCCGCAACAGATCCCGCCCGAAATTGCGGCGCTAACTGATTAGGTATCCCATGCAAAAAGTTGTCCTCGCGACCGGCAATGCCGGTAAAGTGCGTGAACTCGCCTCTCTTCTGAGTGATTTCGGTCTTGATGTTGTTGCCCAAACGGATCTGGGTGTTGATTCTGCAGAAGAGACCGGGCTGACGTTTATTGAGAACGCCATTCTGAAGGCGCGTCATGCCGCGCAAATTACGGGTTTGCCAGCCATTGCTGATGACTCCGGCCTGGCAGTAAATGCCCTTGGCGGCGCGCCGGGTATCTATTCAGCCCGCTATTCCGGCGAAGATGCGACCGATCAGCAGAACCTGGAAAAACTGCTGCACACCCTGCGGGATGTCCCGGATGACCAGCGTCAGGCGCAATTCCACTGCGTGCTGGTGTATATGCGCCATGCGGACGATCCCACGCCTTTAGTGTGCCACGGAAGCTGGCCGGGCGTGATTACCCGTGAACCGGCCGGAAACGGTGGTTTTGGTTACGACCCAATCTTTTTTGTGCCGTCCGAAGGAAAAACAGCTGCTGAGCTGACCCGCGAAGAAAAAAGCGCGATTTCTCACCGCGGACAGGCACTGAAGCTGCTGCTGGATGCCCTGCGCAATGGTTAACCTTCCGCCGCTAAGTCTTTATATTCACATCCCCTGGTGCGTGCAGAAATGCCCGTACTGCGACTTTAACTCGCATGCGCTTAAGGGCGAGGTTCCTCATGACGACTATGTTCAGCACCTGCTGAGCGATCTGGATACTGAGGTGGCCCATGCCCAGGGGCGCGAAGTAAAGACAATTTTTATCGGTGGTGGTACGCCGAGCCTGCTTTCTGGCCCGGCAATGCAAACGCTGCTCGACGGCGTGCGTGCACGGCTGAATCTGGCCGCAGATGCAGAAATCACAATGGAGGCGAATCCCGGGACGGTGGAAGCCGATCGCTTTGTTGATTATCAACGCGCTGGCGTAAACCGTATCTCGATTGGCGTACAGAGCTTTAGCTCCGCCAAACTCGAGCGTCTGGGACGTATTCACGGGCCGGAAGAAGCCAAACGAGCAGCACACCTGGCGAGCGGTCTGGGGCTACGCAGCTTTAACCTCGACCTGATGCATGGTTTGCCAGATCAGACGCTGGAAGAGGCGCTGGGCGATTTACAGCAGGCCATCGCGCTCAACCCACCGCATCTTTCCTGGTATCAGTTGACCATCGAACCCAACACGCTGTTCGGTTCCCGACCGCCTGTTTTACCAGACGATGATGCGCTGTGGGATATTTTTGAGCAAGGCCACCAGTTGCTGACCGCCGCCGGGTATCAACAGTACGAAACCTCAGCCTATGCGAAGCCGGGCTATCAGTGTCAGCACAACCTTAATTACTGGCGTTTTGGCGACTATCTCGGTATTGGCTGCGGCGCGCATGGCAAAATTACGTTCCCGGACGGGCGCATTCTGCGTACCACCAAAACGCGGCATCCGCGTGGCTACATGCAAGGGCGTTATCTCGAAAGCCAGCGTGATGTCGCCGAAGCCGATAAGCCGTTCGAGTTCTTTATGAACCGTTTCCGGTTGCTTGAGGCCGCGCCTCGCGCGGAGTTCAGACAATATACCGGGCTTACCGAGGACGTTATTCGTCGACAGATCGATGAGGCTATTTCCCAGGGCTACCTGAGTGAATGCGATGAATACTGGCAGATTACTCAACAAGGTAAGCTGTTTTTGAACTCTCTGTTGGAGCTGTTTCTGGCGGAGTAATACGGTAACGATGTAGGCCGGATAAGGCCTTGAGCCGCATCCGGCAAATTGCCTGATGGCGCTGCGCTTATCAGGCCTACAGGGTTAGGTCGATGAGCGCAGCCACCTTCAGTCATTAATACTGATTAAACATTTCCTGGATCTGTTTAGGATCCTTGGTTTGAGTCAGCGCCAGCTGCAGCAGCACACGTGCTTTTTGCGGGTTCAGGGAACCTGAAGCCACAAATCCGTATTTTGCATCATCAACTTCTGCATCCTGCGTGGTGGCACCCGTTGGTACACGAGATGAACGCACCACAACGGTACCTTTATGCGCGGCGGTTGCCAGCGTATCGAAAATGGTTTTATACAAGTTACCGTTACCTACACCTGCACTAACGATCCCTGCGTAACCCGCATCTACCAGTGCTTTTGCCGGCAGATCGGAGGCGTTAGCATAGTTGTAAACAATCCCAACTTTCGGCAACTCGGTCAGCTTAGAAACATCGAACGGAGTAGACGTGGTGTGCTTACGCGCAGGCGTACGCTGGTAGTCGATTTTACCGTTATGAATGTAACCCAACGGGCCGTAGTTAACGGATTTGAAGGTAGCAACGTCGGTAGTGTTGGTTTTAGTCACGTCGCGACCATCCATAACGGTGTCGTTCATCACCACCAGCACTCCGCGGTTGGCAGAGGCTTTGTCTGCGGCAGTTACCACTGCGTTATACAGGTTGAACGGGCCATCAGCACTCATACCCGTAGATGGACGCATGGCGCCGACCAGCACGACCGGCTTGTTGCACTTGACGGTCAGGTCGAGGAAATAGGCGGTTTCTTCCATGGTATCCGTACCATGTGTCACCACGAAGCCGTCGGTTTTATCACACTCGGTATTAATCTTTTTGGCCAGCGTTAACCAGACTTCGTCATTCATATCCTGGGAGCCGATGTTCACCACCTGCTCGCCTTTAACGACAGCGATATCTTTCAACTGAGGTACGGCCTCAACCAGATTTTCTACGCCAACCTTGCCTGCCGTGTAGTTAGATTTTGTCGCGGAATCACCACCGCCAGCAATCGTCCCGCCGGTCGCTAAAATGGTGATGTTTGGCAGTGCAAGCGCCGCGCCGCTGAAACCCATAACCAGTGCGGCAAGTGCCGTTTTCTTGAAAAACTCCATGTTATTTCTCCAGTTACTTGAATTTGCAGCATTATGTCTATCCTACAGATGAATAATGTGACGAGTTCCAATTAACCAGATTTATATCTCCATCAAATTGTTATTCTTAGAGATGGATATCAAAAAAACAGAAAAGTACAAAATAAAACGGCGCAGAATGTTTCTGCACCGTTAAAAAGAGGTGAAGATTATTTCAGAGTGCTAACCAGCGTTTTACGATCGTTTTCCAGCGTCACGACGCGGGCACAAACATCTTTGCCAAACTGTTGGAAGTCTTGTTCCTGATTCTTCCATTCGTTTTGAATTGAGGTTTGCAAGCCACCAAGGCTACCGAGCACGCCCTGCAACGGATTACCACCGCCTTTGAGTACGGCTTTGGCACCCATTTCGTTGATGCTGTCCTGCAAAATACCGCCCATCGCCTGATTAACCAGCTGTTGTCCGTCCGCGCGGACTTGATCAATCGCCTTATAATGGAAGGTCAGGCCATCAGTTCGATGCTCGATGATACGGTTCATCTGCTCTTTCAATTGCGCATCCAGCTTGGTTAAGCGGCCACGCATGTTGCTACTTTCACCGACCTCTTTGGCGATGATTTTATCCAGCGCCACGCGACCTTTCTCTACGCGCGCTCTGGCACCTTCGTCAATCCACGGCAGGCTGCTACGCAACGCCGCCTGATAATCTTTGGCCTGCTCACGCTGTGCGGCGTTCAGGCTGTACTGTTTACCGTTGAAGGTGACATCGCCGGCCTGGGTAATAATCAGGTCGCCGTTCTCACCCTTCACTTGCACCGTTTGTGGGCTCAAAATCACATCGTCACGCGGGGTGACGCTGCACTGGTAATCTGCATGTGCGGCCATCGCCGTGAACGTTAGGACTGCCGCCAGCAGCGTTTTGCGCATCATATCTTTCCCTCAAGACAAATCGGGCCGGCATTTGCCGACCCTGTGCTACTTAGTCCCACCAAATATCGAAAAGTTCGCTGGTACGCACTTCTTCTAGTTTGTGCTCTTCCAGCCACTTACGCACGATTGCCTGGTGTTCTTCGGTGCATTTGCCGATTTCCTGCAGACAGATCAGACCTTCCCAGGCCAGATAGCCGCTGCCGTCAAAAGCCAGCTTGTTCGGTTCGATAACTTCATTGATAAAGTCATCAACGATTTGATCGACCTGCTCTCCAGATGTACCTTCCGGGAAACGCCATGCAACCGAAAATCCTACTTCCTGGAATTCTTCGATGTGCATCTTTTTACGCAGACGACGGCTACGGTTCTTTGCCATTATTTCACCCTCTCGAACATTAAGTCCCATACGCCGTGGCCAAGACGATGACCACGTTGTTCAAATTTGGTTACCGGGCGCGATTGTGGGCGCGGTACATAATCGTTACTCTCGGACTGGTTTTTATACCCGTCAATGGAGGACATCACTTCCAGCATATGTTCCGCATAAGCTTCCCAGTCGGTTGCCATGTGGAATACGCCGCCCAGCTTCAGCTTACTTAAGATATGCTCAGCAAACGGTACCTGAACGATACGGCGTTTATTATGACGTGCTTTATGCCACGGGTCAGGGAAAAACAGCTGAACCATAGATAAAGAATTGTCAGGAATCATTTTATGCAGGACTTCAACGGCATCATGGCACATGACGCGCAGGTTCTCGACACCCTCTTCATGGGCTGAAGCCAGACACGCACCAACGCCCGGCGAGTGAACCTCAATGCCAAGGAAATTCTGTTCCGGACGCGCTTTCGCCATTGCGACCAGCGACGCTCCCATACCAAAACCGATTTCCAGCGTGACTGGCGCATCACGGCCAAACAGTTCTGCGAAATTTACAGGCTCTTCGCTGAACTCAACGCCCATCACCGGCCAGTAGTTTTCCAGCGCGTGTTCCTGCCCTTTCGTCAGTCGCCCCTGGCGACGAACAAAACTACGAATCCGGCGCAGAGGGCGGCCGTTTTCATCAAATTCCGGTGAAATGACGTCGTTCTTCATAAAAGTTTAGTCTGCTGTGTTTGAGTTCTGAAAACGGGCATTATCCAAAGTTAGTTGCCGGATGCAAGTAAAGGAAGAAAGTGAGCAGCGGAAAGTTCCGGTTTACACCCTGTTGCCGCTGTGCTGCAATCTTGCCCCCGGCAATAATGAAACGGTAATCATGCAAGCGTCTCAATTCTCGGCTCAGGTATTGAGCTGGTACGACAAATACGGGCGGAAAACGCTGCCCTGGCAAATTGATAAGACGCCTTACAAAGTATGGCTCTCTGAGGTAATGCTGCAACAAACTCAGGTTGCGACCGTTATCCCTTATTTTGAGCGCTTTATGGCGCGCTTCCCAACGGTAACGGATTTAGCCCATGCGCCGCTGGATGAGGTTCTGCATTTGTGGACCGGGCTGGGTTATTACGCCCGAGCGCGTAATCTGCATAAAGCCGCGCAGCAGGTTGTCACGCTACATAGCGGTATATTTCCGCAAACTTTTGATGAGGTGGCCGCCCTACCTGGCGTCGGTCGCTCAACCGCAGGCGCGATCCTTTCCCTCTCTCTGGGTCAGCATTTTCCGATTCTCGACGGTAACGTCAAACGCGTGCTGGCTCGCTGTTATGCTGTAAACGGCTGGCCGGGTAAAAAAGAGGTCGAAAAGAAGCTGTGGGAGTTGAGCGAGCAGGTGACGCCCGCCCATGGCGTTGAACGTTTTAATCAGGCGATGATGGATTTAGGCGCCATGGTCTGTACGCGCTCAAAACCTAAATGTTCGCTGTGTCCGTTGGAAAATGGCTGTGTGGCCAGCGCCAATGCAAGCTGGGCGTTGTACCCGGGTAAAAAACCCAAGCAAACGCTGCCAGAACGAACGGGCTATTTTTTACTGATGCAGCATGATGACGAAGTGCTGCTCGCACAGCGACCGCCCAGCGGCTTATGGGGTGGTTTATACTGTTTTCCACAGTTTGACGACGAAGATGGACTGCGCAACTGGCTGGCGCAACGGCAAATTAACGCAGATAATCTGACCCAACTTAATGCGTTTCGCCATACCTTTAGCCATTTCCACTTAGACATTGTGCCTATGTGGCTTCCTGTGTCTTCATTCGGCTCATGCATGGATGAAGTCAACGCGCTCTGGTATAACTTAGCGCAACCGCCGTCGGTCGGACTGGCGGCTCCCGTGGAGCGTTTGTTACAGCAATTACGTGCCGGTACACACGTTTAACGTACCGGTCGATAGAGAGGATTTTTTATGAGCAGAACGATTTTTTGCACTTTCCTGCAACGCGAAGCAGAAGGCCAGGATTTTCAGCTGTACCCGGGCGATCTGGGGAAACGCATCTACAACGAGATTTCTAAAGAAGCATGGGCGCAATGGCAGCATAAGCAAACCATGCTGATTAACGAGAAGAAGCTCAATATGATGAACGTTGAGCATCGTAAACTGCTTGAGCAGGAGATGATCAACTTCCTGTTTGAAGGCAAAGACGTGCATATTGAAGGCTATACACCAGAGTCTTAAGAACCGTTGCCGGATGGCGCTGCGCTTATCCGGCCTACGATTTACTCTGGTCCTTGCAAATAACAAACACAACACGCACTCCCGGAATGATGAAAAAATTTCTCGCGCTTGCCGTTATTGCGCCGTTGCTCATCTCCTGTTCCAGTTCGACCAAAAAAGGCGATTCCTATAACGAAGCCTGGGTCAAGGATACCAACGGTTTTGATATTCTGATGGGGCAATTTGCCCATAACATTGAGAATTTGTGGGGATTTAAGGAAGTGCTGATTGCGGGTCCAAAGGACTACGTAAAGTATACCGATCAGTATCAAACCCGCAGCCATATCAACTTTGATGACGGTACGATAACCGTCGAGACCATTGCCGGGATAGATCCCGCCGGACACCTGCGTCGGGCGATTATCAAGACATTGCTGATGGGGGATGATCCAGGTTCTATCGACCTCTATTCCGATGTCGACGACATTAAGATTTCCAAAGAGCCGTTCCTGTACGGGCAGGTGGTCGATAATACCGGCAAGCCCATTCGTTGGGAGGGACGTGCCACCAATTTCGCTGACTATCTGCTGAAAACACGCCTGAAAAGCCGCAGCAATGGTATTCGCATCATCTATAGCGTGACGATCAACCTGGTACCGAACCACCTTGATAAGCGCGCGCATAAATACGTCGGCATGGTGCGTCAGGCTTCGCGTAAGTATGGCGTCGATGAGTCGCTGATTCTGGCCATCATGCAAACCGAATCCTCATTTAACCCATATGCGGTCAGCCATGCCGATGCGCTGGGACTGATGCAGGTGGTACAGCACAGCGCCGGGAAAGATGTGTTTCGCTCGCAAGGGCGCTCCGGCACAC
This sequence comes from Citrobacter sp. Cf087, assembly GCF_030334285.1. Lineage (NCBI taxonomy): Bacteria > Pseudomonadati > Pseudomonadota > Gammaproteobacteria > Enterobacterales > Enterobacteriaceae > Citrobacter > Citrobacter sp. Cf087. The sequence goes on along the minus strand of NZ_JAOWED010000028.1, from coordinate 339,896 downwards.
CGAGCCGTAGCTTCCTGTTTGACCCGGCCAGCAACATTGATACCGGTACCGCCTATCTGGCTATGCTCAACAATGTCTATTTAGGCGGCATTGATAATCCAACGTCCCGTCGCTACGCGGTGATCACGGCATATAACGGCGGTGCGGGCAGCGTGCTGCGCGTTTTCTCGAACGATAAAATCCAGGCCGCGAATATTATCAACAGCATGACCCCGGGGGACGTTTATCAAACGCTGACTACCCGACATCCGTCGGCTGAATCACGCCGATACCTTTACAAGGTCAATTCCGCACAAAAATCATATCGACGCCGCTAATATATCCCCTCTTCTGCCCCGGTAAACGGGGCCCGGAAGAGGGTAAAGTGTTAACTCCATCACTCTTTTGCTTTGCAATCAGAAATTGTTTGCAAATATTTGTCACAGGTAACAAAAAAAGAGTGTCCCTCGTTGATAGAATCACATCATCAAGCCCCGGCAAATGTGCCTTTTAAAACATTCATCCGCATTACGGTGTGAGGAAATTAACATGAATCTTAAGCTGCAGCTGAAAGTGCTCTCGTTTCTGCAGTTCTGCTTATGGGGTAGTTGGCTCACTACCCTCGGCTCCTATATGTTTGTCACCCTAAAATTCGATGGTGCATCCATTGGCGCAGTGTATAGCTCGCTGGGGATCGCCGCCGTGTTTATGCCTACGCTGTTAGGGATCGTGGCCGACAAATGGATCAGTGCGAAATGGGTGTACGCCATTTGTCACCTGGTCGGTGCAGCAACGCTGTTCGCCGCAGCCGAAGTCACCACCCCAGGCGCGATGTTCTTTGTGATCTTGCTTAACTCTTTGGCCTATATGCCAACGCTGGGGTTAATCAACACCATTTCTTACTATCGCCTGCAGTCAGCCGGGATGGATATCGTAACGGACTTCCCGCCAATCCGTATCTGGGGCACTATCGGCTTTATCATGGCGATGTGGGGCGTGAGCTTCTCCGGCTTCGAGCTGAGTCATATGCAGCTGTATATCGGTGCAACGCTGTCCGTTGTTTTGGCGCTGTTCACGCTGACGCTGCCGCATATTCCGGTGGCTAACCAGCAGAAAAACCAGAGCTGGTCGTCCATGCTGGGCCTGGATGCTTTCGCGCTGTTTAAAAACAAGCGCATGGCGATTTTCTTCATCTTCTCAATGATGCTGGGAGCGGAGCTGCAGATTACCAATATGTTCGGTAATACCTTCCTGCACAGCTTCGATAACAACCCACTGTTCTCCGGTAGCTTCATCGTTGAACACGCCTCGGTGATGATGTCGATCTCGCAGATTTCCGAGACGCTGTTTATCCTGACCATCCCGTTCTTCTTGAGCCGTTACGGTATTAAGAATGTAATGCTTATCAGTATTGTGGCGTGGATGCTGCGTTTCGGCCTGTTTGCCTACGGCGATCCGACACCGTTCGGTACCGTGCTGCTGGTTCTGTCGATGATTGTTTACGGCTGCGCCTTCGACTTCTTCAACATCTCTGGCTCGGTATTCGTGGAGAAAGAAGTTCGCCCTGAAATCCGCGCTAGCGCACAGGGTATGTTCCTGATGATGACCAACGGCTTCGGTTGTATTCTGGGCGGACTGGTGAGCGGTAAAGTAGTTGAACACTATACGCTGAACGGTATTACCGACTGGCAGACCGTGTGGCTGATCTTCGCAGGTTACTCGCTGGTTCTGGCTTTTGCCTTCGTGGCGCTGTTTAAATATAAACACGTACGCGTTCCGGCAGGCACCCAAACTATCGCGCACTAACGTTTACGCAGAGAAAAGCGGGTTGCCAAAAGGTAACCCGTTTTTTTTGCGCTTACTTCACAACATATCCATACAGACGCTTAATACCGTCTGCATCCGTTTCACTGTACACACCTTGCAGCTCCGGCGAGAAGCCCGGCAGCAGGTTAACACCCTCTTCCAGCGCCAGGAAATAACGTTGCACCGCCCCGCTCCAGATTTCGCCCGGTACCACGCACAGAACGCCTGGAGGATAAGGCAGCGCACCTTCTGCCGCAACGCGACCTGCGGCATCACAAATACGCACCAGTTCGACATCACCACGGATAAAGGCGCTGTTGGCATCCTGCGGGTTCATCGCCACGGCAGGCAAACTCTCCTGTCGGAACATCGCTTTTTGCAGATCCTTCACATCAAAGCTGACGTATAAATCGTGCATCTCCTGACACAGTTCACGCAGCGTGTAATCCCGATAGCGTACCGGATACTTGTTGAAGATGGTGGGCAGCACATCTGCCAGCGGCGTATCGTCCTCAATATGCTGCTCAAACTGCGCCAGCATCGCCACCAGTTGCGCCAGTTTCTCGGTGCTTTCTGCCGGGGTCAGCAGGAACAGAATCGAGTTAAGGTCGCATTTCTCCGGAACAATGCCGTTTTCACGCAGGTAATGCGCCAGAATCGTCGCCGGAATACCAAACTCAGTATATTGCCCGGTTTGCGCATCAATGCCCGGAGTAGTTAACAACAGCTTGCAGGGATCAACGAAGTACTGGTCGCGCGCGTAGCCGGAAAAACCATGCCATTTAGCACCCGGTTCAAAGCTAAAGAAGCGGCGCTCGCTGGCAATCACCTGCGTCGGATAGCTTTCCCACGGCTTACCATCAACTACCGGAGGAATAAACGGCTGAATCATCTTACAGTGGGTAAGAATCGCTTTACGGGCCTCAATGCCCAGCGCTACACACTCCGCCCATAGCCGACGCCCACTCTCGCCTTCATGGATTTTAGCGTTAACATCCAGCGCCGCAAATAGCGGGTAAAACGGACTAGTGGAAGCATGCAGCATAAATGCATTGTTCAGACGCTTATGCGGACAGAACCGCGCCTGACCGCGAATATGGTTATCCTTTTTGTGGATCTGCGAGGTTTGCGAGAATCCGGCCTGCTGTTTGTGTACCGACTGGGTGACAAAGATCCCCGGATCGTCAGCATTGAGATCCAGTAGCAGCGGTGACCCATCGGCCATCATCGGAATAAATTGCTCGTAGCCAACCCAGGCTGAATCAAACAGGATGTAATCGCACAGGCTACCGATCTTGTCGATCACCTGCCGGGCGTTGTAGATCGTACCGTCATAGGTACCAAGCTGAATGATTGCAAGACGGAACGGGCGCGGTTGGTTAGCCTTGTGCGGCGCAACGTCACGCAGTTGCTGGCGCAGATACGCCTCATCAAAGCAGTGCTCGTCAATACCGCCAATAAAGCCAAACGGATTACGCGCCGCTTCCAGATAAACCGGCGTCGCACCGGCCTGGATCAGCGCACCGTGGTGGTTGGACTTATGGTTGTTGCGGTCAAACAGCACCAGATCGCCGCGCGTCAGCAGCGCGTTGGTGACCACTTTATTCGCCGCAGAGGTTCCGTTCAGCACAAAGTAGGTTTTATCCGCGTGAAAAACTTTCGCGGCAAATTTCTGCGCATGTTTCGCTGATCCCTCATGAATCAGCAGATCGCCCAGCTTAACGTCAGCGTTGCACATATCCGCGCGGAACAGGTTCTCGCCAAAGAACTCATAGAAATGTCTGCCCGCCGGATGCTTCTTAAAAAACTCACCGTGCTGGTGTCCCGGGCAGGCAAACGTACTGTTCCCCATTTCGACATACTGGGTAAGCGTGTCATAGAACGGCGGCAGCAATTCTTCCTCATACTGACAGGCAGCAGACTCCAGCTCCAGCCAGTCCTGAGCCTGACCGCGAATCACCGCGTTAACGCCCGCAGGTACATCGACATCAGACTCTGCGAACAAAAACACCGGTATATGAAAACCAGTGCGTTTCAGCAAAGCCAGGATCCCACTGCGGCTGTCCGCAACGGTAATGACGACTGCCGCGACGTCAGTAAAATCGGTGCTGTCCAGCGCAACCACCTGGCGATGGCTGGAAAGACGAGAAGCCAGTTCACCACTGGCGGCAATTTTCATTGATTTCATAAGCGCAATAACCCGTTTCGGGAAAATCAAAAGTCCCGGGCAAAGCCGCATTGCTTTGCCCACGAAATGACGGGTCAAACTGGTTACCAGCCCCGACCGCCAGACATCAGTAAAAGCAGATAGCCTCTGATCTTACTGTTATCCTGCAGTGAGCATGCGCTGCCCTCACCGCATGGTGGCAGAGTATAGATAAGTCGCAGGAAGGGGAAAACGTCGCGCAAAAAGGCGATATTGAAGGCGATGTAGGGGGAGTAATATCATCCCAGGCAGCCCCATTCAGACAGGAGAAAATTCGCGCAATCATGGCACCTTTCACCTACTGGCGCAAGATAAAATCCTGTGCTTAAACCTCACAGATAAACAAGCATTTCGTCTGACAATAGCGGCATAATAATGCAATCTGAAACATAATTTCACCCAAACAGTTGCCTTTAACATCAAGACGATAATGGGTATGCAGGAGCAAACGTGGTAATCGGACCCTTTATTAATGCCAGCGCCATTTTATTAGGCGGTGTTCTCGGCGCGCTGCTCAGTCAGCACTTACCCGAACGTATTCGGATCTCAATGACCTCAATATTCGGGTTGTGCTCGTTGGGAATTGGTATCTTGTTGGTTATCAAATGCGTTAACTTGCCGGTGATGGTTCTGGCGACACTGATCGGTGCATTAATTGGCGAATTCTGCCATCTGGAAAAAGGAATCAATGCCGCGGTTGCCAAAGCGCAACAGCTTTTCACCAAATCGGATGCCAATGCAACACACGAATCCTTTATCCAAAGCTATGTGGCGATCATCGTGTTGTTTTGCGCCAGCGGGACCGGGATATTCGGGGCGATCCATGAAGGGATGACCGGCGATCCTAATATTTTAATCGCCAAGTCATTTCTCGATTTCTTCACCGCTATTATCTTCGCCTGCTCGCTAGGGATCGCCGTGTCTGCCATTTTCATACCGATGCTGGCAATTCAGTTGACGCTTGCCACCTGTGCAGCTCTGATTTTACCGCTGACAACCCCAGCCATGATGGCCGATTTCAGCGCTGTAGGCGGACTGCTGCTACTTGCAACCGGTTTGCGGATTTGCGGCATTAAAATGTTTGCGGTGGTGAATATGCTTCCTGCCCTTCTACTGGCAATGCCGCTTTCCGCAGCGTGGACAGCTTTTTTTGCCTGAGAATGCGTGCAATAGCAACAATGTGGTGATAGATTGTGCAGTCTGCATTGATTTGAAGAAATTTCGTTGACGAAACGAAGTGAATCGGGTTTAATGCGCCTCGTTGCCCGGATAGCTCAGTCGGTAGAGCAGGGGATTGAAAATCCCCGTGTCCTTGGTTCGATTCCGAGTCCGGGCACCACTATTCAAAGAACCCGCCCAAAAGGCGGGTTTTTGCTTTGGAGTATTTCTAAAATTATTCCCATCAAATAACCCCGTGGTAGTAACATCACCACCACAGGGGGTTGCGATTATTCCTTCACCACAATCAGCGGTTCGATATCGCTCTCTTTTTTAATCACCAGTGATTCATCGCCGCGCAGGCAGGTACCGCCGTAGTTACCGCCTACGGTGAAGGTACAAACCTGAATATATTTACCGGCAATGTTTGGCAGACACCAAAGCTGCTGATAAATGTTCTTCTGCTCGGCAAACTTACCGCTGGTTTTATCCAGTAGCTCTTCCTGATGACTCACCAGATCGATGTTGCTGCCACAACGTCCTGCAATGGGTTTCACCGCATAACCGGTTTGTGCCAGCTCTTCATTAACAGTGAAATCGGTATCAAGCAGATAGCGGTGGTGCGGGAAAAGCTGCCAGAGGATTGGCAATATCGCTTTGTTGCCTGGGATCACCGTCCACAGAGGTTCGAAGACCAGCACTTCCGGGCGCAGCAACACGTCGATTAAACGCACTTCCTGATTCGTATGCCCGGTACGAATTGGTACCGCGGCGTACTCTGTTTCGCTGACCTCTCGCACCTGCTCAATCGCGGTTTCCCACGCCCAGGTTTTCCAGACACAGTTCACCAGGCGACCGTCACCGTCAATCAGTTGACCAGCATCATCCCAACGTAGCTCATCGAGGCCACGCAGAATTTTGCTGTCAAACCCGGCCTGACGCAGCGCCTGCTGCATAAACTGCGCGTGATAGTTTTCTTCGATATCCTTATCCTGCATGATGTGGACAAACGGACGTGCGCGGCTGTGCTTCCAGGCACCCGCCAGTTCGTTGATCAACCCTTCAGCCGGATTGTGTCCCTGCCCTGTGTAGCCCCGCTCAGCCCATCTTTCGAGAATCAAACCGGCTTCGGTATGGCACGATGCGGAATCGGCGTTGTACTCATACACCTTCAGTCCGCGTTCATCCATACAGAAATCCATACGACCCGTAATCATATGATGCCGACGACGCTGCCAGGAAAGGCGCAGGCGCGGCCAGAGGATTTTCGGAATATCGAACAGCGCCAGTAAGTTATCGTCTTTCAGCACCTTGTCGGTCGCGTGCAAGTACATCAGGTGCAGCTCGTTAGTGGCTTTGATCAGCTCCTGTTCGGCACTTTCGGTAATGGTGAAGTACTGATGCGGATCCTGATTAATCACATGCCCATTCGCCAGCACGTAGGCTTTTTGCAGCGGATCCTGTTCATCCAGCCATTTACCGTCAAACTGCCCGTTATCTTCCAGTCGCGCGCCGCCAATTTTCAGCGAGTCACTGGCGATCTCCGGCTGCGGCAGGCTGTAACGGGTATCCTCGGTCTGGATCATCCAGCCAAGGATGGTGGTGTCGTCAAAGGTATCCCGCAGGGTGTAGCAACCGTTTTCAACCACCATCTCCAGTTCACGGGTCCACTGCTGTCCGGGAGGCAGCGGCGTATGGAGCACGTTCTGTTCGGCAATACGGATTTTGTTTTCCAGCAACTGGGTGACGACCGCCACATGGCCGGTGTCTTTAAATTCGCCGCCTTTTTGCCAGATAAGCAACGCGCCTGCTACCGGTGCGCGGGGTGAACCATTGGGAAATGCTTGTAACGGCAGAATATTGTCATTTACCACTTCACGCAGGAAGCGTAAGGAGAAAATCTCCCAGGCCATGCCTACATCGGTGAAGACCACACCATAGTTTAGGAAAAGAAAGCGGCGTGCGAACTCTACGCACTGCCATTTGTGGCCCATGTATTCGTCGTCGATATAGCTGCGAAATGCCGCATCATCGTCGTAGTCCCGTGGGTCAAGGGAGCTGTAATCTGAAGAGTAGATTGCTACGCCGCCTGGGGCGTAGCCCAATAATGTCCCGAATGGGGCATCCTGACTGGTCGTTCCTTTGCTCATGCACCTTACCTCAAAACAATACAGCCTGAGCAGGTTGGCGTGAATTTTTCGCTCTGATTGCCTGCTCTGCGACACTAACCGGACAGAGGTTGACATCATCATACACCTCAACGCAGCGACTGGCGCTCAGAGGCGAAAAATTCACAGCAGGAACTATGCCTGGGTAAGGATTACCGGCACGCTTTTATAGGCCGGAGTCAAACTTTGTGTGTCCACCGCGTCCAGCGACAGCAGGACATTCGCTTCAGGCAGATACGCGCCAATTGAGCCCGCCGCCATGTTGTAAATCACCACCGTTAAACCGTACATGATGCGATCCGCGCAGGGCTGACCGTTGTCGTCCAGCGCCTGAACGTTGACCACATCACCCTGGCTCAGACCGCGCCTCATCGCTTCTTCGGCGCTTAAAAACACCACATCCCGACGGCCGGTAATGCCACGATAGCGATCGTTCATACCATAAATCGTGGTGTTGTACTGATCGTGGCTGCGTAGCGTCGCCAGTATCAGCGTATCGGCAGGCTGATTTTCCCGCTCTACCGCCCGCTGATGGCTGACGATAAAGTTGGCTTTGCCATTCTCCGTTCGCCATTCACGGCGCGAAGCAGGCGTATCCATACGAAATCCGCCCGGTTCAGCAATACGGGCGTTGTAGTCGTGGAACGCCGGGATCACGGCTTCAATGGCATTACGGATCAGCGCGTAGTCCCCGGTCAACGCTTCCCAGTTTACCGGCGAAAGCGGCAGCGTTGCGCGCGCCATGCCCGCCACAATCGCGGGCTCGGATTTTAGCCAGCGGGAAGCCGGCTTCAGCGCGCCACAGGACGCGTGGACCATCGACATCGAGTCTTCGACAGTCACAGGCTGAATGCCCGTAGCTTGCAGATCGCGCTCGGTTCTACCCAACGCGGGGAGCAAATAGTTGTGTTTTGCCAGCAGCAGGTGCGATCTGTTCAGTTTGGTCGCCACATGGACCTGCAGATCCAGATTTTTCATCGCCGCAAAGGTACGCTGCGGCTGGGGCATCGCCACCGCCAGATTGCCACCCATGCAGATGAGCGCTTTTGCATCGCCCCGCTCGATGGCCCGAATACTCTCCACGCTGGAACGACCATGTTTGCGCGGAACACGGATAGAAAAATACGTCTCAAGGCGTTGCAGGAAATCTTCGGACGCCGCTTCGTTGATTCCCACAGAACGATCGCCCTGCACATTAGAATGACCGCGCAACGGGCAGATCCCCGCCCCAGGCTTACCTATATTGCCTTTCAGCAGCAGCAGGTTTACCAGTTGCTGGACGTTCTCAGTGCCGTTTTTATGCTGGGTGATGCCCAGGCCGTAACAAACAATCGTGGCGCGGGATTTACTGTAGCTGTGCGCCAGATCTTCCATCTGACTGCGCGTCAGACCCGAGTCCTGTTCCAGCTCCGCCCAGCTACGCTGGCGTAAGTCATCATACAACGCGGCATATCCAGCGGTATGCTCTTCGATAAACGCATGATCAAGCGTCGGCTGCTGATCCAATAAGATCCGCGCTTCGTCCATTTCGATTAGCGCTTTCATGATGCCTTTGAGCAGCGAAGCGTCACCGCCAATTTTTACCTGGTAGTAGTCGTTGCTCAGCGCCGTCGCCTGACCGGTGAACATCTCTTTCGCGCTTTGCGGGAAGCTAAAGCGCTCAAGCCCCCTTTCGTTCAGCGGATTAATGGAGATAATTTTAGCCCCGCGTTTGGCAACGTCGCGTAAGGTGGTCAGCATGCGCGGATGGTTAGTGCCAGGGTTATGCCCGATACAAATCACCAGATCGCAGTGGTCAAAGTCCTCAAGTTCAACGGTTCCTTTTCCAAGGCCAATGGCCGGCGTTAGCCCTGCGCTGGTCGGTCCGTGGCACATGTTTGAGCAATCAGGGAAGTTGCTGCTGCCATATTCGCGGGCAAACAGCTGATACAGGAACGCTGCCTCATTTGACGTTCTGCCGGAGGTGTAAAACTCAACCTGCTGGGCTGAATCATAACTGCGCAGACGCTCGCCGATTTCCTGGAAGGCGATATCCCAATCCACCGCCTGCCATGTGTCTGATGCGGCATCGTATTTCATTGGATGCGTCAAACGACCGATGTTTTCCAGCTCATAATCGCTGTAATGCCAGAGTGTGGAAACCGGGTGACGGCTGAAAAATTCCGGTGACGCTTTCTTGTTGGTTGTCTCCCAGGAGACCGCCTTAACGCCATTTTCGCACAGCTCCATCGGTGCCCGATGGCCAGGGTCCGGCCATGCACAGCCCGGACAGTCGAATCCTTTCACCTGGTTCATTTTAAACATCGCGATAATGTCGCGGGCGACAGCCTTTTGCGAAAACAGCGAAGCAGTGACGGCTTTTACCGCGCCCCACCCACCCGCCGGGCCCTGATAACCGCTTACTCCTGGAACACCCTTTTTCATTATTACTGCTTATTCACCGCCAATTTTTGATGGTGAATACGGTAGCAATTTCCGTGCAACAAAGATTTCCTCTTCATGGAGTACGGGCCAGGTACAATGAACGGGTTAGATTTATCTTCCCCTTTCAGCACAAAACGGCATAAAGTCCCAATCTGTTAAATTGAGTTCTACCTTGCTGCTACACTGCATCAAACAACCACTCAGAAGGCAGGTCACTATGTCAGACAATACCTATCAGCCCGCGAAAGTCTGGACGTGGGAAAAATCGAACGGCGGCGCATTCGCCAATATCAACCGCCCTATTTCCGGCGCTACACACGAGAAAACGCTGCCGGTTGGCAAGCATCCGCTGCAGCTCTATTCGCTGGGTACGCCAAACGGGCAGAAAGTGACGATTATGCTGGAGGAGTTGCTGGCGCAGGGCGTGAAGGGCGCGGAATACGATGCCTGGATTATCCGCATCGGCGATGGCGATCAGTTTTCCAGCGGCTTTGTTGAGGTGAATCCGAACTCGAAGATCCCAGCTCTGCGTGACCACTCGCAAAACCCACCGGTTCGCGTATTCGAATCTGGTGCAATCCTACTCTATCTGGCGGAAAAATATGGTTATTTCTTGCCGCAGGATTTGGCAAAACGTACTGAAACGCTAAACTGGTTGTTCTGGTTACAGGGTGCTGCCCCGTTCCTCGGCGGTGGCTTTGGTCACTTCTATAATTATGCGCCGGTTAAAATTGAATACGCGATTAACCGCTTCACCATGGAAGCCAAGCGCTTACTTGACGTGTTGGATAAACAGTTAGCGCAGCATCAGTTTGTCGCCGGAGATGAATACACCATTGCCGATATGGCAGTCTGGCCGTGGTTTGGCAATGTGGTTCTGGGTAACGTGTACGACGCGGCAGAGTTCCTTGATGCAGGAAGCTACAAGCACGTGCAGCGCTGGGCAAAAGAGATTGCGTCGCGTCCGGCGGTTAAGCGTGGTCGTATTGTTAACCGTACCAACGGACCGCTGAACGAGCAGCTTCATGAACGCCATGACGCCAGCGACTTCGATACCAATACCGAAGATAAGCGCCAGGCTTAAAATGCCTGATGGCGACGCCGGGGCGTCTTATCAGGCCTACAAAGATGTCATGCCGTAGGTCGGATAAGGCGTTTGCGCCGCCATCCGGCACAAAATCACGCGCTGGTGACGTCGTACTCCATACGGCGAAGTGCGTCTAACGTGGCTTTAGCTTCATCTTCATCAATGATGCTCATGGCGAACCCTACGTGCACCAGCACCCATTGCCCGACCAGCTCAGCCGTATCACCTTCACAAATCAGGGCAATATTGACATCACGTTTGATGCCGCACACTTCAACCTGCGCAAGCTGGTGAATATCTTCACCAACGGCCAGAACCTGACCAGGGACTCCAATACACATATCTGACTCCGCCCCATAGCAACCTATGGGTTATTCGACTTCAATACTTTTCACTTTCAGTGAATCGCCCGCATCAACTCGCAGACGATCCCCCTGACAATGTGGACACTGCGCATCATGCTGGGTGATTTCCACAACCTGACTGCAATCCCAGCACCATGCCTGGGCTGGCTTGTAATCAATATGCAGCTCACACCCTTGCGCCAGCGTCCCCTGACAGACGATGTCGAAACTGAAACGCACGGCGCTCTCTTCAACGCAGGAGAGCGCCCCGATTTCCAGCCAAACGCCGGTTACACGTTTGACACCGTGCTGCTCTGCCTGCTGTTGAACAATCTCAACCGCGCTCTGACAAAGGGACAGCTCATGCATTTTCGCAGTTCCGACGACCCAGCAGCAGCGCGCGGCGATTGAGCTGCGGCGCATTTGGATCGCTCACCGGCAGCGATAACAGCATTCGCGCACAATCGTCAGTCAGGCGCACACCTTCTTGCGCAGACATGCTGTGCGAAAGCGGCGACATCAGTGAACAGGAAAGGTATTGTGATACGCCCTCCAGTTCACCAACGGTAAAGGTCATCTCGCCATACGGCAGACGCAGCCCGATTTTTTCGCTGACTTTACGTACCGGCCAGACCTGGTCTGGTCCAGGGAAAATCAGTGCGCTGAGCATCCAGGGTGTGATAACACACCCCGTCCACTGCCCTTCAAACAGCGTAAAATCAGAGACATATACCGGCATATTCGGGTGCAAGAAAGAGAGATCGTGCATCGAACGCCGGGCAACCTCTTCAAACGCTGCCTGAATCTGCATCTTCGGGGCCGTCTGAAAACCGACAAACTCCTCAGACATGAGCCGCCTCCCGAGGGATCGCTTCAACACCTGATTCGCGAAGCGCAGCAAGAACCTGCTCAAGCGCAGGTTCAATCATCGCTTCGACCGTTGGCGTTAGCCCGATATGCGGCTCCAGTGATTCCGGAATAATGCCGACTAACGTCAGCTTTTTCGGAAACTCGCCGGTGAAACGCAGGGCCGACAAAACGTCGGCCAGGCCAAGCTGGTGCGGTGAGATTTTGTTGGTAAACAGCGCCGGGATCTCTTCATCCCGCAGGACCATCATCGTTCCTGGCGTGTTTTTCTTCGACACAATGGCGTCAGCAATGATCAGATGATCTCTGTTCGCCATATCGCCGAGAAGCTCCATCCCAGCCGTACCACCGTCCAGAACATCAACAAAGTCTGGCAGGATGTACCGTTGCTCTAATGCCTCAACGATACGTACTCCGATGGCTTCGTCGGTCAGCAAAATATTGCCGACCCCTAAGACTAATATCCGCATTACAGAACCTTAACTGAGACCACTTCGTTCCCGTCAACGTCCACCACATGCACCGCACATGACATACAAGGATCGAAGGAGTGAATGGTACGAACCACTTCCAGCGGTTTGTTTGGATCGGCAATCGGCGTACCTACCAGCGAGCGCTCATACGGTCCCACTTCATCATTAAAGTTACGTGGGCCAGAGTTCCAGGTTGACGGTACAACCGCCTGGTAGTTGCTGATAATGCCATCTTTAATCACCATCCAGTGAGACAGCATACCGCGTGGCGCTTCGAGGAAACCAACACCTTTGAATTCGCCCGTTGCCGGAATATCCGGTTTCACGAAGGTGGTGTGGTCGCCTTTACCGATGTTCACGATCAGCGCGTTGTACTGATCCTGCAGAACGTTCTGCAGTTCACAGCAGTGAACGGTACGGCCAATAATACGACCCAGCGTAGAGTGCAGCTGAGACACTTCGATAGTTTTACCGGTCAGCTTGGTGTAAATCGCGATGATTTCATTCAGCTTGGCATGAGTAGACTCACGTTTGGCCGCCAGTTTACACAGCATGTTGGCCAGCGGACCCACTTCAACCGTTTTACCGTAGAAGGTCGGTGCTTTAACCCAGGAGTACTTGCCGTCATCTGACCAACCGGTGTAATCAGGAACCGTTGTACCTTCCCACGGAGCCTGCGGCGCTTCGTCTTTGTACCACGCGTGTTTCGCACTCTCCTGAATCCCTTTGATCAGGTACTCATCGGAGTGAGAGGTAATCGGACGATAGGTCGACAGATCTTCATTAGTAATGTAACCACCCGGGAACAGGAAGCTGCCGTTTTTACCGTCAGTCGGGAATTCCGGCGCGCTCAGGTAGTTAACCGCGCCCTGACCACGTTCCAGCCATTCAGGGTAGAACGCAGCAATGACCGCGGTATCAACCTTGTAAACCTGCTCAACGAAGTCGCTCAGCTTATCAATGAAAGACTTGATGTACATCAGACGCTCAAGGTTCAGCACGCCAAGACCGTCGAGGTTAATCGGGTTAGCAACCCCACCTACCGCCAGGTTCTGGATGTGCGGCGTTTTACCGCCCAACAGCGCCACAACGCGGTTGGCATCACGCTGGCATTCCAGCGCCTGCAGATAGTGAGCGACCGCAATCAGGTTCACTTCCGGCGGCAGTTGCATTGCCGGGTGACCCCAGCAACCGTTAGCAAAAATGCCTAACTGACCGCTGGCAACAAGATCTTTGATCTTGTTCTGAACCTTGGTGAACTCTTCTGCGCTGTTCAGGTGCCAGGAGGACACGCCGTTCAGCATGGCAGATGCTTTCGCTGGGTCAGCTTTCAGGGCAGAGGTGATATCCACCCAGTCCAGCGCAGACAGCTGATAGAAGTGAACAATATGGTCATGCGTGGTGTGCGCGGCCAGAATGATGTTACGGATATACTGTGCGTTCACCGGAACATCAATATTCAGCGCACTTTCTGCTGCACGAACGGAAGAGATAGCGTGAGTGGTCGTACAAACGCCACAGATACGCTGCACAATCATCCAGGCATCGCGCGGATCGCGGTTTTTCACGATCTCTTCCATGCCGCGCCACATGGTACCGGAAGCCCATGCTTTAGATACCACGCCATTTTCGATTTCGCAGTCGATGCGTAAATGACCCTCAATACGGGTTACCGGATCAATAGTAATTCTCTGGCTCATGCTTTGCTCGCCTCATGACGATTTTGATCGTTTTGTTTTAAAGGAGGAAGTATCGGCAGTAGACGAATGAGTACGATGTATGCACAAATCTCAATAGCCACAAAACCAATAGAAATCAACAGTTCTTCCCAGGTCGGGAAGTAGTGGTAGCCACCACCAGGATTGAACGCCACCAGCGAATAGGACAGACGCCATGTTGCACAACCCAGCAATGCGCTCAGCGCAGACAGATACAGCATGCGCGAGTCATTACGCAGCTTAGTGACGCGCAGCACCACCAGCGGGAAGACCATCAGCACGACCTCAAGCCAGAACATGGCTGAGTAGAAATCGCCTGCAAACGCATACGACAGCTTGTCGCGATAGATCAGTTCGCCAAAGCGCAGAACCACGAAAATCGCCAGCAGCACGCTGATGGTGTTCGTCAGCTTGATGAACAAACTTTTCTCGTCCGGACCGTTACCTTTCAGACCCGCTTGTACCAGTGAGCCTTCAAAGATGACGATCGAGAAGCCCATAATAAAGGCGGTTAATACCGAGAAAAGCGGCAACATTTCATAAGCTTGCCAAAGCGGATGCACCTTATAACCCGCAGAAATCATCAATGAACCCATTGAAGACTGGTGCATGGTTGGCAGCAGCGCGCCGAGGGCAATAACAAAGAACATCACTTTATTCAAACGCTTGAGAGAAACTTTCCACCCCAGACGTTCAAACAGAGCCGGAGCAAATTCCAGCGCCATGATGCCGATATAGATGGTCATACAGACCGCCGTTTCGAACAGTACCGAATTCACGTTGAAGTGACCCGGAATGTAGAAATACGGCAGGTTCCAGTAACGACCGACGTCGATGGTGATTGACAGACCACCCAGCGAGTAGCCAAACAGGCTCGCCAACAGCGCCGGACGTACCAGCGGATGGTATTGTCCTCTGTTGAAAACATACACCGCCCACGCCAGCGCCCAACCGCCGCACGCAAAGCCAGTACCAATCAACAGGTCAAACGCGATCCATACACCCCATGGGAAACCGCCGTTCAGATCGGAGACTGAGCCCAGTCCGAAGACCAGACGTTTCACGATCAGGAGCATACACAGGACGATAAGCGGCCCAAAAATAATGACCGGTTTGCTGATTATTTTTCCGCCCAGCGGTTTAGGATCATGACTCATGATCGTCTCCTCCATCGTGATGGTCGTTTTTCGTGTTACGACGAACCAGCACGGTTAAGCCCGCCAGCGCAGCCAGGGGTAATATCATGCCCTTGTACAGGGAATGTTGAACATGTTCGGAACGCGCACCAGTTGAAAGATCATCCAGCTTCGGCAGATCCAAATCCTCGTAAGGAACACCCGTCAGCACCATAACCTGTGTACCACCACCTTCTTTCTCACCGTACAGGTGTGGGTAGTACTTCGGTACCGTATGCAGATAGGTATCGCCTGCTTTCACCGTTTGACGCGGATAGTGGTATTCGCTGCCAGGCTTCAGCGCGAGACGTTTTTTCGCCTCAGCCATCAACTCTTCACGAGTACCAAAAATCACCGCACCGGCTGGGCACACTTCAACACAACCCGGCAAACCGCCTTTGTCCAGACGCTCAACGCCTTTCTGGTTACACAGTTCACATTTGTGAAGCGCACCAAACGGGTTGTTGTAGTCGTACTTAGGCACGTTGTACGGGCAGGCGACCATGCAGTAACGACAGCCCGTGCAGACGTCTTTGTCATAATGGACGATGCCGGTTTTCGGATCTTTCTTCAGCGCGGAGACCGGGCAAACGGAAACGCAGTTCGGATCAACACAGTGCATGCACTGTTTCTTGATGTATGCGTAGCCATTTTCTTCCTGGTCTTTGTTCACGCCTGTTCCGCTACGCCACACCTGGATGATGTTATTGGTATACGGAGACAGTTTGTCGTTGTTCGACCAGGTTTGCTCGCCTTCCGGGTTACGGGCCGGGAAGTTGATATCCTGACACTTGGTGACACAGGCCTGGCAGCCTACGCACAGCGTCGAGTCATAGAGCATCCCAAGAGAACCCGGGATCGGCGGACGGTTTTCTGCAGCCGCATGACTGATGGACGGCGCTGCGCCCAACAGCAATGCCCCGCTGGAGGCTGCTTTAATAAAGTTACGTCTGTTCACGGTTATTCTCCCCGTGAGTCAGCGTTATCTTTCTTTTGCTGACGCCCCAGTTCACGTACCGCCATCACGCTGACGCCGGCAACCAGTCCTACTACGCCACCCAGCAGTCCAATCGCTCCGGCAGATACATTACCGCCTTCTTTCATATTGACGTCAGGCTTCTCGGAACGCGGCGTTTGGTTTTCCACATGAGCAAGCTGGTGAATACCTTTATGGAAACCGACGCCTTCTTCGTTGCAGCCGTAGCAAGGGTGACCAATAGCCACCGGCCACACGCCGCCAACGTCGCAGAATTGCAGCGTTGAACAGTTGCCGTAGGTTTCTGGCCCTTTACAGCCCAGATGGTAGAGGCACCAACCTTCACGGTGGCCTTCATCGCCAAACTCTTTCGCAAAACGACCAGCATCGAAGTGCGGGCGACGTTCGCAGTGCTCGTGAATCAAACGGCCATAGGCGAATGTCGGACGGTTTTTGGTATCCAGCTTCGGCGGCTTACCGTAAGTGATGATATGCGCGACCGTTGCGAGGAAGTTATGCGGGTTCGGCGGACAGCCGGGGATGTTGATGATGGTTTTGCCTGGCAGAACTTCTTGCAGGCCGACGGCACCCGTTGGGTTAACGCCAGCGGCAGCAACACCACCCCACGCCGCGCAAGAGCCGATGGCAATGATAGCGGCTGCGCCTTCTGCGGCCCGGCGGATGTGATCCACGATCGGCTCACCGGCAACCATGCAGTAAATACCATTATCTTTCAGTGGGATAGATCCATCTACTACCAGAACATATTGCCCTTTGTACTTCTCCAGAGCGTTATGTTTGTTCTCTTCAACCTGATGGCCGAAGGCGGCAGAGAGCACCTCATGGTATTCCAGAGAGATTGTCTCCAGAACGAGGTTTTCCACTGTAGGGTGTGTCGCGCGAAGCAGCGATTCAGTACAACCCGTACACTCCTGGGCACCAATCCAGATAACCGGTGGGCGCTGAGGACGAGAAACTGATTCGGCCATTTCTGCGGCGGCTTTGCTACTGAGCCCCATGGTAGCGGCCAGTGCTGCACAAAGCTTCATGAAATCACGGCGATTAATGCCGCTCGAATTGATGAGAGAGTTATCTCCAGTCATTTTATAGTTATTCCGTTGCGAAGACCTGGCTTTTATTTTGCACCATTCGCATGTTGCATATTGCGATCGGCGCGCCATTACCACACTTTTTATATGGTTATGTGCATTATAATACTTCGACGGAGCAACAAAACGAAGGCGTAGGTCAATAGTGTAATTAATTAAAGCAAGATAATACCCCTTTCGGATCAAGCTTCGAGTCGATAGCCAGCCATGAAAAAACGAATTGTTGTACTGGATTGATTCTCTCTAAAGAAATCCATAACCATCTCTTTATCCAGTCCATAGCGACGCGTGAGGATGCCCGCTTCCCACGCGCTAAGCTGTCGATCGCCCGTTTTTTCAAACATGCGATGTGAAAATCCCAACACAAAACCACGCTTATAATCCGCACAAAAATTCGCCACTGAGCGTGCGCTGTCCGCACTTGAGGCGTTTAATCCGGCCATCAGGCCTTTTCCAAAATGGTTGTCCATGCATAACCTCCAATCGCTATATAATAAATTATATAGCGATTTTTTGAGCAAAGACCAGAGGTATCACGAACTTTTTATGCCAGCTTAAAAGGACACCCATTCATCCGTTTTAGCTGCCGCAGACGTTTTGCTGTCTGCTGAAGGGGAAGCAGTATTAGCAGCGGCGTATTGCACATCATTCGCTGAGAGGCGGAACTGTTGCACCGAGCGTTGCAGTTCCTCTGTTTGGCGTTCCAACGCCACGGCAGCGGCGGAGACTTGCTCTACCAATGCAGCGTTCTGTTGCGTTACGCTGTCCATCTGCGTGATCGCCACGCTCACCTGCGAGATGCCCTTATTCTGCTCTTCCGAGGCTGAGGCAATTTGCTTCATGATGACCGTAACTTCGGTGGCGCCGCGCAGAATTGCCTCCATGGTTAATCCCGTTTCTTTAACCAGACGAGCCCCCTGGTCGACACGACGCGATGACTCGCCAATTAGCGTCTCAATCTCTTTCGCCGCTCCGGCGCTGCGACTGGCAAGGTTGCGTACTTCACCGGCAACGACGGCAAAACCGCGCCCCTGCTCGCCTGCCCTGGCAGCTTCAACTGCGGCGTTCAGCGCCAGAATATTGGTCTGAAAAGCAATACTGTTAATAACTGACGTGATTTCCGCGATCTGTTTAGAGCTGGCGGCAATACCATCCATCGTCTCAACCACTTCTGAAACCAGCGTGCTCCCTTTACCTGCCGTTTCTGTGGCCGTATCGGCAAGCTGGCTGGCTTCACGCGCATTTTCAGCGTTCAGTTTTACCGTTGCGGTCAGTTGCTCCATGCTGGCAGCGGTCTCTTCCAGCGCCGCGGCCTGCTCTTCAGTACGTGAGGAGAGATCGTTATTACCGGTGGAAATTTCCGTCGCCCCTCGCCAGATGTTGTCACTACCTGAACGGATGGTACTGACGGCTTCGCGCAGGCTGTCCTGCATCGCGCACAGTAACGGCACCAGTTGACCCACACAGTTACGACCAAAATCTTCAATGGGATGGCTGAGATCGCCCTGCGCAATCTGCTGGAACTGCTGACGGATGCGTCCCAGAGGTTTCACCATCATGGCGACGAGGTAACGGTCGGTAAAGAACAGTAGGGCAATACCGAGGATAACGGCAGTAATAATTAACGTCCGGATGATAGACGTTTTGCCATCGACCATCACGCGGGTGGTATCAAGCCGCTCTCCTGCCGTGGCGTTAAAACGTTCGGCACTGGCGCCAAATTCACGGCTCAGCGCTGGCGTTATGGTACTGGCATGTTCCGCAAAGGCCGTGAGCGTGCCCTGCTTTGCCAACTGCATTTGCGGGATCACGCCATTGTCCAGCAGCGCCTGCCACTTCGTCAGTACCGCCGCGGCAACTTCCGGATCCATGGGGCCTGGAGACAATGTTTTCATCTCCTGGAGTTTTTTACTCATATTCTCCAGGGACTGCTGCGCCGGCGCAAAATCAGGCGTTCCGCCGCTCATTTTGACATCCATGGCGCGACTTAGGCGCGTTACGAAGCGAAAGTACTGATCGTTACCCTGACTGAGAACCGTCATCTGATGGACAAGATGGCGGTCAATATCATTGCCTTCAGATATTTTTGATAACGAATGAAGACTGAATAAACCCACGCCCGACCAGAGCAGGCAGAAAAGTCCCAGTATTGCCAACATGACAATACGAATAGTGAAGTTTTTCAGCAAACGCATAATAATTTCCTTGCCGTTGATGAGGAATTCGCCATCAGGCGATACTTATCCTTGTTATCGGCAGGCAGTAGAGAAGATATAATGCGTTCTTTATTTTTTTACTTTCTTAAGTACATCCACTATCTCTCCCCCCTATATCAATATGAATGCTAATGAAATTAGGTAGCATTATTATTCAGGTAATTAATTAAAAGCATTAAATAATCTATTGTTTTCTATCGCAAATATTTGTCAAACCACGCAAGAGTACGTTCCCAGGCTAAATCAGCGGTAGCTTTATCATAACGGGGGGTAGAATCATTGTGAAAGCCATGATTAACACCGGGGTAGATATATGCTTCATAGACTTTCTTATTCGCCTTTAGCGCCGCTTCATATGCAGGCCATCCCTCATTAATTCGGGTATCTAATTGCGCATAGTGCAGTAATAAAGGCGCGCTTATTTTAGGGACATCTGATGCAGGAACCTGACGCCCATAAAAAGGCACCGCACAGGCCAGTTCAGGGAAAGCCACAGCTGCGGCATTCGACACACCACCACCATAGCAAAATCCGGTGATACCTACCTTTCCTGTCGTCCCTGAATAATGCTGCATAAATTCAATGGCGGCAAAAAAGTCGTTCATTAACTTTACGGGGTCAACCTGCTGCTGCAATTCCCGACCTTTATCATCATTGCCTGGATATCCCCCTACCGAACTTAACCCATCAGGCGCGAGTGCCATAAAGCCCGCCTTCGCCACCCGTCGCGCCACATCTTCAATATACGGATTCAGCCCACGATTCTCATGCACTACCACCACCGACGGAACTTTCCCCGTCACCTTCGTAGGTTTAACCAAATACCCCCGCACATCACCATGTCCTTCAGGCGAGGGATAGGTAATATATTCCGCCAGAATATCGGGATCGGTAAATTCTACCTGCGTTGCGAGAGCGTAGTTGGGTTTCAATAAATTGAATAAGGCCAATGCCGTCATGCCACCCACTGCATATTTCGCTGCCATATTGAGAAACTCGCGTTTCGTTATTTTGCCATGAGCGTAATAGTCATAGTAGTCGAGCAGTTCTTGCGGAAAATCTTTGGCAGTCAAACGCGGCATCGTCGCACTCCTGATTGATGTTTTTTTAAGCAAAGCACAGTGACCTGTTTTTGCCCAGTTTTTCATCTCAGTGTGACCTGGTGAACGGGATATTCACCGTGAACCCGCTAGAATAGAAACGTTGTTTCGAAATTCACCTGCACTAAGGAGATCTCATGGCCTGGTTTGCCAATCCTGAACGTTACGAGCAGATGCTCTATCGCTACTGTGGGCGCAGCGGTTTGCGCTTACCCGCGCTATCGCTGGGTTTATGGCACAGTTTTGGGCACGTTCAGGCGCTGGATTCACAGCGAGCCCTGTTGCGTAAAGCATTTGATTTAGGCATCACGCATTTTGATTTAGCCAATAACTATGGGCCGCCACCAGGCAGCGCAGAAGAGAATTTTGGCCGATTACTGCGCGAGGATTTTGCACACTATCGCGATGAACTGATTATCTCCACCAAGGCAGGCTATGACATGTGGCCAGGGCCATACGGTTCTGGCGGTTCGCGCAAATACCTGCTCGCCAGCCTCGATCAGAGCCTGAAACGCATGGGCCTCGACTATGTCGATATCTTCTACTCGCACCGCGTCGACGAAAATACGCCAATGGAAGAGACCGCCTCAGCCCTGGCCCACGCCGTACAGAGCGGCAAAGCGCTGTATGTCGGCATCTCATCCTATTCGCCAGAGCGTACGCAAAAAATGGCCGAGCTGATGCGAGAATGGAAAATTCCCCTGCTGATCCACCAGCCGTCTTACAACCTGCTTAACCGCTGGGTAGACAGCAGCGGCCTGCTGGATACGCTGGAATCCAATGGCATGGGCTGCATCGCCTTTACGCCACTGGCTCAGGGACTACTGACGGGGAAATACCTCAACGGCATTCCGGAAGGTTCACGCATGCAGCGTGAAGGGAAAAAAGTTCGTGGGCTGACGGAAAATATGCTGACGGAAGAGAATCTTAACAGCCTGCGGTTGCTCAATGAGATGGCGCAACATCGTGGACAGTCGATGGCGCAAATGGCCTTAAGCTGGCTGCTAAAAGACAACCGGGTGACTTCGGTATTAATTGGCGCCAGTCGACCGGAGCAACTGGAGGAAAACGTTCAGGCGTTGGCGAACCTGACGTTCAGCACCGAAGAACTGGCGCAGATCGATAAGCACGTCGCGGACGGTAAGCTGAACCTGTGGCAGGCCTCATCTGACAAATAGCCGTATGTAACATCGTGCCGGGTGGCAGCGTTAGCCTCCCCGGCACGTAATACGGGCCAAACAGTCCCCTTCACACCTCTTCCGCTTTGATCTCCGGGCGTTGATACTCCGGCCACACCAGCGCGACAAGCGCGGGATAAGCCTCCAGACTGAACTCCCTGAAACACTGACGCAGGTTGAGCACGTCCAGGTCGGCATGCGGGACCTTCTCACCGTTCAAACAGCGCTTTTTAATATTGTCGTAATATTTATACACCGCAGAGTTGAGATCGCTACAACGCCGCTGCGCATCAAATAATCCAGGTGTCTCATTCAACTCCACCATTGTCATCCGCTTGATCGTGGAGTGGATAAAATCGATATATTCGTGATTAACGCGCCAATACCAGACTGGCGTAATCGAATTCATCAATACCGAGAAATGGTCCTCGCCTTCTTCTTTACTCAGCATTTCCGGCTGGTTTTCAGAGTGCCCATTTTCGGCATGTCGGTTTTTATTTGCACTGCGCATTAACAAAAGTACCCCGCAGGTCAGCAATAGCAGGGTAATAACAGAATAAAATATACTGTTCATATACTGGCTCCATTTTTTTTGATTTTAAAATTACGCCATGCTATTGTCAACGCGGCCTGGTTTATTTAAAACAACATATCATTGGCATCAAAGGATATTTCAACATGCTTCCCGAGCATCTTGTTCCCTCGCACTTTCACTTATCCAGCCCCGCTACCAATACCAACCCCGTAGATAATAGTGAAAATTTGACTCAGGGAAAGAGAACATTAAGCGATTACGAATCCGATATTTTGATTAGCTCAACGGTTACCGGTCAGTCACGAAATATGCTATTTGAAGAGTGCGACCGTCATTTAAAAGAGCGTCTGTTTCGTGCAGCAAAAATTGAGTCATTCTCTCGCCTGCTCAATTCACTACAAGCAGAAGGCGATATTAACGCACAAGAATTAAGTAAAATTTTGACTCAAAAAACAGCCATCATAAATGAACAGGGCAACAAAATTTGGCTTAATTTAATTACGCGTGAAACCAGCGCCCCTATTTTTTATTCTCTGGAAGAGAAATAGAATGAAAGATGTTGAGGATAACAATGTTTATTTGGCTTTAGATAACCATAAAAGCGATGAGTTTGTCTTAAAGCAAAATTTAGCCGTGTTGATTGCCAATAAAAACGCGACGCTGGAAAGCGTTGCTCAGGAGATAGTCTCTATTCCCGCTGCACTGGTGCGGATGAAATGGCAAAATCGGCGTGAAATTTACACGCTACAGGCTAAAGAAGAGATCTACGGTGCCGCGATCGAAGCCATTATGGAGCAGCAACCAGAACTGCGGGACAAAATCATGGCCCGACTGGAAAGCACCTACCAGCATATACTCGCGCGGGAAACAGCCACCTTACGCCTGACACGAAAGCTGTCTGAAGGGAACTACGAACCCACCAGGACAACCACGGTCGCGTTAGACGAGAACAGATAAGAACAGGTATGCGAGAGAGTTGAATCAGGAGAGGCACGCCGGGTAAGGCGGCAACCATTACCCGGCAATGAGGAGGATTACTTCGCTTTCACAGTCTCTTCGCCAACCAGACCAATCTTCAGGAAGCCCGCCTGATGCAGCGTATCCATAACCTTCATCATGGTCTCATAATCAACGGTTTTATCTGCCCGGAAGAAAATGGTGGTGTCTTTCTTCCCATCTGTCAGTGCATTTAACTCGCTAATCATGGTGTCATCCGTCACCTGATTGTTGCCAATAAACATACTTTTATCGGCTTTAACAGACAGGTAAACCGGTTTTTCCGGACGCGGCTGCGGCGTGCTGGTGGAGGCAGGAAGATTCACTTTCACATCCACCGTTGCTAACGGTGCGGCCACCATAAAAATGATCAATAAAACCAACATAACGTCGATAAACGGCGTCACGTTGATTTCATGCATTTCACCGTTATCGTCCAGGTTTTCATTAAAGCTCATTGCCATGGAACATTATCCTACACGTAATTTCTGCGCTGCACGTACCGGATGCGCGGATGCGCTTGCGTTCAGGTCCAGATCGCGACTTTGCAGTAACAGCACCTGTGCCGCGACGTCACCCAGCATCGCTTTATAGCTGCCAATCTGACGTGCGAAAATGTTGTAGATAACAACCGCTGGAATTGCTGCGACCAGACCAATTGCGGTCGCTAACAGCGCTTCTGCGATACCCGGCGCAACAACGGCCAGGTTGGTCGTTTGAGTTTGTGCAATCCCGATGAAGCTATTCATGATGCCCCATACGGTACCGAACAGACCGACGAATGGAGAGATAGCCCCGATGGTGGCCAGGTATCCGTTACCACGTCCCATATGACGACCTACCGCCGCCACACGACGCTCCAGACGGAAGCCGGTACGCTCTTTAATGCCTTCGTTATCGTCACTGCCTTCTGACAGTTCCAGCTCGTTTTGCGCTTCGTTAATCAACTGTGCGCCCAGGCTTTTGCCATCGAATCCTGCGGCAATCTCACTTGCCTGATCTAAAGAGCGGGCTTCCGCCAGCAGTTGCTGTTCACGCTTAAGGCGGCGTTTCTGAGTAAAGAACTCAAGGCTCTTACTAAAGAAGATAGCCCAGGTGACCACTGACGCCAAAATCAGCCCAATCATCACGCACTTAACCACGATATCGGCGTGCTGATACATACCCCAGACGGAAAGATCCGTCTGCATCAAATTATTACCCACTCTGTATCTCCAGGACGCAAATCACAAAATCTGAGCGTAATGATATCAAAAAGACGTCGAATTGATAGTCGTTCTCATTACTATTTACATATTGCCGCACCTTTGGTTTCTTTTCCTTGCGCTTACGCAGTAAAAAAGTCACCAGAAGCATTTTGAGATTATTTTCTACTGTATGACCGTTCTGCAGGATGCGTCATCTTTGATTCATGGTAGTTTAGACATCCAGACGTATAAAAACAGGTAAGACAACATGGCAGATAAGCAACTTGAAACCAAGCTCGTTCACGCAGGACGCAGTAAAAAATACACGCTGGGCTCGGTAAATAGCGTGATCCAGCGCGCTTCTTCGCTGGTGTTTGACACCGTGGAGGCCAAAAAGCAGGCCACACACAACCGTGCCAACGGTGCGCTTTTCTATGGACGTCGCGGAACCCTGACGCATTTCTCTCTGCAGGAAGCGATGTGCGAACTGGAAGGCGGCGCGGGTTGCGCCTTGTTCCCTTGCGGTGCGGCTGCCGTTGCCAACACCATCCTCGCTTTTGTGGAGCAAGGCGATCATGTGCTGATGACCAATACCGCCTATGAACCCAGTCAGGATTTCTGCACCAAAATTCTCGGCAAGCTTGGCGTGTCCACCGGCTGGTTCGATCCGCTGATTGGCGCCGATATTGTGAAGCACATGCAGCCGAACACCAAAGTCGTATTTCTGGAGTCGCCCGGCTCTGTCACCATGGAAGTGCATGATGTTCCGGCAATTGTTGCCGCCGTCAGAAGCGTAGCACCTGACGCAATCATCATGATTGATAACACCTGGGCTGCCGGGGTGCTGTTCAAAGCGCTGGATTTTGGCATCGATATTTCTATTCAGGCAGGCACCAAATATCTGATTGGCCATTCCGACGGCATGGTCGGAACGGCGGTATCTAATGCCCGCTGCTGGGATCAACTTCGCGAAAATGCGTATCTGATGGGGCAAATGCTGGACGCCGATACCGCCTATATGACCAGCCGTGGGCTGCGTACGCTGAGTGTACGCCTGCGTCAGCACCATGAAAGCAGCTTAAAGGTCGCCGAGTGGCTGGCCAGCCATCCGCAGGTCGCCCGCGTGAACCACCCGGCACTACCCGGCAGTAAAGGACATGAATTCTGGAAGCGTGATTTCACCGGCAGCAGCGGCCTGTTCTCCTTTGTATTGAATAAGAAACTCAATAATGAGGAGCTGGCCGCGTATCTGGATCACTTCAGCCTGTTCAGCATGGCCTACTCTTGGGGCGGTTTTGAGTCGCTGATTCTCGCCAACCAGCCGGAACACATTGCGGCAATCCGTCCGCAAGGCGAGGTGGACTTCAGCGGAACGCTCATCCGTTTGCATATCGGTTTAGAGAATGTTGACGATCTGATTGCCGATTTGGCCGCAGGATTTGCCCGAATCGAGTAAAATTGCCACAGATGGACATATATGCAGACACTTCTGGTGGAAAAGTCTGCAATTGTTGCGTCCGGGATCAAGGCATCCCGGGCAATTCAGGAGTACAATCCACATATAAACGCTGTTCCACAGGAAAGTCCATGGTAGTCATTCAAGATATTGTCTCCGCGCTCTGGCAACACGATTTTGCCGCACTGGCGGATCCGCACGTTGTGAGCGTGGTGTACTTCGTCATGTTCGCCACACTGTTTTTAGAAAATGGCCTTCTGCCCGCCTCCTTTTTACCCGGAGACAGCCTGTTATTACTGGCAGGAGCGCTGATCGCTCAGGACGTGATGAGTTTTTTACCTACCATAGCTATTCTGACTGCCGCAGCCAGTCTGGGCTGCTGGCTGAGCTACATTCAGGGACGCTGGCTGGGCAACACGCGCACGGTGAAAGGCTGGCTGGCGCAATTACCTGAAAAATACCATCAACGCGCTACCTGCATGTTTGACCAACACGGGTTGATGGCGCTGCTTGCCGGGCGTTTCCTGGCGTTCGTCCGTACCTTGCTGCCAACGATGGCGGGCATTTCAGGGCTTCCTAACCGTCGGTTCCAGTTTTTTAACTGGCTGAGCGGACTGCTGTGGGTCACCGTCGTTACCAGTTTCGGCTATGCGCTGAGTATGATCCCGTTCGTCAAACGTCATGAAGATCAGGTGATGACCTTTTTAATGATCCTGCCAATTGCCCTGTTAACCGCAGGTCTGTTGGGAACGCTGTTCGTGGTGATTAAAAAAAAATACTGTAGCGCCTGAGTATTAGCCGTATGCCGGAGTCACTCCGGCATTTCATTGATGGCGCACAGCTAGCTTTAAAGCCGACAAGAAATCAACTCCCCTGCATCATACGAATTCTTGCCGCATCTTCCCCCGGCGTTACGCCAAAGAAACGTTTGAAGTCCCGACTGAATTGCGATGCGCTCTCATAGCCGACGCGCATTGCAGCCGCACTGGCCTTCATTCCATCGTGGATCATCATCATCCGTGCTTTATGCAGGCGATAGCTCTTCAGATATTGCAGCGGCGAGGTACTGGTCACCGCTTTAAAATTATGATGAAACGCCGATACGCTCATGTTCGCCTCTGCCGCCAGCTGTTCTACATTGAGGTTTTCGGTGTATTTGGTTTCAATCCGCTTGAGTACCCGGCTTATCAAACTGAAATGCGTCTGGCGACTTACCAGCGCAAGTAACGCGCCACCACGCGGCCCGGTCAGCACATGGTAGAGGATTTCGCGAATGATCTGTTTCCCCAGAATACGCGCATCCAGCGGTCGCTCCATCACATCCAGCAGGCGCTCAGCAGCACAGAGAATTTCGTCTGAGAGCGTCGCAGAGTTAATCCCACTGGCAGCCATAGCGGGCTGGAACAGCTCGTCTTCCCCAATGTCCATCAACAGCTCCTGCAATTGCAGGATATCGACATTCAGGTAAATACCGGCCAGAGGAACCTCCGGCGTCGCATACGTTTCACATTCGAAGGGTAAAGGTACGGTTAGCAGCAGGTATTCGTTGGCGTCATAGCGAAATACGCGCTCATTAATGTAACCAATTTTATGTCCCGAAAAGAGAAATATGATGCCTGGCTGATACATGACTGGTGTACGCGCCGCCGGCTCCGTACCGTGTAGCAGGCGGACATCTGGCAGCAGTTCGCTAAGTTTATTTTCATTGTTTTTCAGATGCTTAATTTTATCTGTCAGCAGAAGGCAGATCTCATCACGGTTCATGGGGCACCATTTCATTATCGTTTTTCGACCCTGACATAATGCGCAGATTTATCCGTTTTCTCCAGCAGTCTGTAGAAATGGGCAAGACATCGGCAGAAATGAGCATTGAGAGCAGCGCGGCGGGCGACCACAATGTTCATCATCCGGCAGACACTCTCCTGCCCTCTTTTATTACCCACCAAAGGGAACGAGCAATGAACAACTTTAATCTCCATACCCCAACACGTATTTTGTTTGGTAAAGGCGCGATTGCTGAGCTGCGCGATCAAATTCCTCAGGACGCTCGCGTACTGGTTACTTACGGCGGCGGCAGCGTGAAAAAAACAGGTGTCCTGGCACAGGTTCAGGACGCGCTGAAAGGCCTGGACGTGCTGGAGTTTGGCGGTATCGAGCCAAATCCGTCTTATGAAACGCTGATGAACGCGGTAAAAATCGTGCGTGATGAGAAAGTGACGTTTCTGCTGGCAGTAGGCGGCGGTTCCGTGCTGGACGGCACCAAATTCATCGCGGCTGCTGCACAGTACGCTGACGGCATCGATCCATGGCGCATTCTGGAAACCCACGGCAACGACGTAACAAGCGCCATCCCGATGGGCTCCGTATTAACCCTGCCCGCAACCGGCTCTGAATCTAACTCCGGCGCGGTAATTTCGCGTAAAACCACCGGCGATAAACTGGCCTTTATGACCCCGTTTGTGCAGCCAGTATTTGCCGTACTGGATCCGGTTTACACCTACACCCTGCCGCCACGTCAGGTTGCAAACGGCGTCGTGGATGCGTTCGTTCATACCGTTGAGCAGTATGTGACTTATCCGGTCGACGGGAAAATTCAGGATCGCTTTGCCGAAGGCATTCTGCTCACACTGGTAGAAGAAGGTCCGAAAGCCTTGCAGGAACCGGAAAACTACAACGTGCGTGCGAACGTCATGTGGGCGGCAACCCAGGCGCTGAACGGTCTGATTGGCGCAGGGGTACCGCAGGACTGGGCAACGCATATGCTGGGCCATGAACTGACTGCAATGCACGGTCTGGATCATGCTCAAACACTGGCCATCGTTCTGCCAGCGCTGTGGAATGAAAAACGTGATACCAAGCGTGCCAAACTGCTGCAATACGCAGAGCGTATCTGGAATATCACCGAAGGAAGCGATGACCAGCGCATCGACGCCGCCATTGCCGCAACCCGCGCTTTCTTCGAACAAATGGGCGTACCGACTCGCCTGTCTGACTACGGTCTGGACGGTAGCTCCATCCCGGCGCTGCTGGAAAAACTGCAAGCGCATGGCGGTACGAAACTGGGCGAACATCAGGACATTACGCTTGAGGTCAGCCGTCGGATTTACGAAGCTGCCCGCTAAGGTTTTTTAACCTCCGCCTTTCGTTTTTGGGTATTTATACCAGACTTAAGTCACACCTATGTCACCGGAGTATGTTCCGGTGACAGTCATTAAGGGGAGGAATTATGACCACTCCAACCATTATCAAACTACAGGATGGTAACGTCATGCCGCAACTGGGCCTGGGGGTCTGGAAGGCAAGCAACGAAGAAGTCATCACTGCCATTCATAAAGCGCTGGAAGTGGGGTATCGCTCAATTGATACCGCGGCAGCGTACAAAAACGAAGAAGGTGTCGGCAAAGCAATACGTGACGCAGGCGTGCCACGGGAAGAGTTATTCATTACCACCAAGCTGTGGAATGATGACCAGAAACGCCCCCGGGAAGCCTTGCTCGAAAGCATGGAGAAACTCCAGCTTGATTACCTCGATCTGTACCTGATGCACTGGCCAGTTCCGGCGATCGACCACTACGTTGAAGCGTGGGAAAACATGATCGACCTGCAAAAAGAAGGGCTGATTAAGAGCATCGGCGTGTGCAACTTTCAGATCAACCATCTCCAGCGGCTGATGGATGAAACCGGCGTACCTCCGGTGATTAATCAGATAGAACTTCACCCGCTCATGCAGCAGCGCCAGCTGCACGCCTGGAACGCCACACATAAAATCCAGACCGAATCCTGGAGCCCGCTGGCGCAGGGCGGCAAAGACGTCTTCGATCAAAAGATAATCCGTGACCTCGCAGAGAAATATGGCAAATCACCGGCGCAGATTGTCATCCGCTGGCATCTGGATAGCGGCCTGGTGGTGATTCCGAAATCGGTCACCCCTGCGCGTATCGCAGAAAACTTTAACGTCTGGGACTTCCGCCTGGATAAAGATGAATTAGGCGAAATCGCGAAACTCGATCAGGGCAAACGTCTGGGGCCAGACCCGGACCAGTTCGGCGGTTAACCCCTTCCCTCCAGCCCGACACTCTCGTCGGGCCTTTACTGATTTGAAATATCAGGAAACAATTCACGCACATATATTGTTGTATTTCTTGCAGTCACTGGAGCAGCATTGCGCAACATAACCTGTTAATTATCAAATAAATATATTTATTTAATGAATGTATTCACCATATCCATAGGTGCGTAACCGTGACTGAGAAAAAAGGTAGCGGAGTCAAATGGCTCCCATTAATTCTTATAACATTCATTTCTGCCGGGCTGTGGCAACTTACCCCTCCATCCGGGTTAAGTGCGCCAGCCTGGCATTCGGCAATTATCTTCGTTGCGACGATTGCTTCTATCGTGGCAAAAGTTTTACCCATCGGCGCGGTCGGCATTATTGGGATTACGGTTTTTGCACTCGCCTATGCGGCCGGGGATAAAACCGCCAGCGGCGCTATCACCACAGCGCTAAGCGAACTGAACAGTTCACTTATCTGGCTTATCGTCGTGGCTTTTATGATTGCCCGCGGTTTTATCAAAACTGGCCTCGGACGACGCATTGCGCTGCAGATGATCCGTCTGCTCGGCAAGCGCACGCTGGGACTCGCCTATGGTCTGGCTTTTGCCGATCTGATCCTCTCCCCGGCAATGCCGAGTAATACAGCACGCTGCGGCGGCGTCATCTATCCGATTGCCGACTCTCTGGCACGCAGTTTCCATTCGAACCCGGAAGATGAGTCCCGCAGTAAAATCGGTACCTTTCTTATCACCTGCATTGGCAACGTCAACGACGTCACCGCCGCGCTCTTTATGACCGGTTATACCGGCAACCTGTTGGCGGTGAAGTTGGCGGCCAATGCGGGCGTCACGCTGACCTGGGGCAGCTGGTTTATGGCGGCGCTGCTGCCATGCCTTGTGTCCTTACTGCTGGTTCCACTGCTGGTCTACTGGATCGTGCACCCGGAAATAAAGCACACGCCGGATGCCCCGAACCTGGCGCGCAAAGAGCTGGCTGAAATGGGCAGTATGTCTCGCGGCGAATGGCTGATGCTGGTTACCGTCGGCGTACTGCTGGTGCTGTGGATTTTTGGCGATACGTTAGGCGTCGACGCCACTACAGCCTCGTTCGTGGGACTGTCCATTTTATTGCTAAGCGGCGTTCTGAGCTGGGAAGATGTGAAAAGCGAGAAAGGCGCATGGGACACGCTGATTTGGTTTGCCGCACTGCTGATGATGGCGAACCAGCTGAAAAAACTAGGTTTCACTACCTGGTTTGGCAATCTGATCGGCGATAGCCTGAGCAGTACTATGCACGGTACCAGTTGGGTGATCGTCCTGTTGCTGCTGAATGCCGCCTACTTCTATACCCACTACTTTTTTGCCAGCGGTAATGCACAGATTGCCGCGCTGTACGCCGTTTTCCTCGGCGTCGGACTGCATCTGAATATCCCCGCAGCCCCCACGGCGTTAATGCTGGCCTTCACCAGCAGTTTGTACTGCTCGCTCACCCAGTACACCCACGCTCGCGGTCCAATCCTGTTTGGTGCCGGGTACGTTCCAACGGGCGTCTGGTGGCGCACAGGATTTATCATTAGCTTGTTTAACCAGGCGGTGTTTATCACCGTAGGTCTGATGTGGTGGAAGGTGTTGGGTCTGTACTAAACTAACTGCGCCCTGACGAATCACCTTACCTGCGGAGAAAAGGAATGACCTGTATTTTCTGTCAAATTGTTGAAGGTAAAGCACCCTGCCATAAGGTCTGGGAAGACGAGCACCATCTGGCTTTTCTGTCGATTTTCCCGAACACCGACGGTTTTACCGTGGTGATCCCGAAAAAGCATTACCCCAGCTATGCCTTCGATATGCCGCCGCAGGCGTTGGCTGACCTGATGATGGCAACCCAAAAAGTGGCTAAGAAACTGGATAAGGCTTTCCCGGATGTCAGTCGTACGGGGATGTTCTTCGAAGGTTTCGGCGTAGACCATGTGCACAGCAAATTAAGCCCCATGCACGGCACTGGCGATCTAACTCACTGGAAACCGATTGAGTCGCGGCAGACCAAATTTTTCGAGCAATATGAAGGGTATCTGTCATCACACGATCATGAACGGGCGGATGATGCAAAACTGGCCGCATTAGCGGCCAGAATTCGTGAGGCATAAATACTGAGCACTTCTGCCGGATGGCGGTGCAAGCACCTTATCCGGCCTACAAAACTGTGCTGCTCGTAGGCCTGATAAGCATTTCACCACCGGGCAAAGCAAATTAACGTCCCGCTACTTTCCCGCGTTTTTTGTTTGCGGCAGGGGTCTGGCGCTGGTGCGCCACCGGGGTGTGCTTGGTCAACGCCGGACGGGTATGACGATTCTGGCGACGTGCTTCGCGCATCTCTTCCAGCGTAGGCGCCGGAACCAGACATTCACGACGACCGCCGATCAGATGCTTTTTACCCATGTCTTCCAGCGCCTGGCGGATTAACGGCCAGTTAGCTGGATCGTGGTAACGCAGCAGGGCTTTATGCAAACGGCGCTGCTTATCACCTTTCGGCACCACCACGTCTTCACTCTTATAACCAATTTTACCCAACGGGTTTTTCCCGGTGTAATACATGGTTGTGGAGTTCGCCAGCGGCGATGGATAAAAGTTCTGCACCTGATCCAGACGGAAACGACGTTGTTTCAGCCACAGCGCCAGATTCACCATATCCTCGTCACGCGTACCCGGGTGCGCGGAGATGAAGTACGGGATCAGGTACTGTTCTTTACCCGCCTGTTTAGAGTAGGTATCGAACAACTCCTTAAAGCGATCGTAGCTGCCCATCCCCGGCTTCATCATCTTCGACAGCGGGCCTTCTTCAGTATGCTCTGGCGCAATCTTCAGATAGCCGCCAACGTGGTGGGTCGCCAGTTCTTTGATATAGCGCGGATCTTCAACCGCGATGTCATAGCGCACACCGGAAGCAATGAGGATCTTTTTAATGCCTTTCAAATCACGCGCCCGGCGATAAAGGTTAATCGTCGGTTCGTGGTTGGTATCCATATGCGGACAGATATCCGGGTAGACGCATGACAGACGACGGCAGGTCTGCTCCGCACGCGGTGACTTACAGCGCAGCATATACATGTTCGCCGTTGGGCCGCCGAGGTCGGAAATCACGCCGGTAAAGCCCGGAACGGTGTCGCGAATGGCTTCGATTTCATTGATGATCGAGTCTTCAGAGCGGCTCTGGATGATGCGGCCTTCGTGCTCGGTGATCGAACAGAACGAACAGCCGCCAAAGCAGCCACGCATAATGTTGATCGAGAAACGGATCATCTCATAGGCCGGAATGCGGCTGTCGCCATACGCCGGATGCGGCACGCGCTTGTACGGCAGCGCAAAGACGCTATCCATCTCTTCGGTAGACAGCGGAATGGCTGGCGGGTTGATCCAGATGTAGCGATCGCCGTGCTTTTGCATCAGCGCACGCGCGCATCCAGGGTTGGTTTCGTGGTGCAGGATACGCGACGCATGCGCATACAGCACTTTATCGCCCTTCACTTTTTCAAAGGACGGCAGCAGCACGTAGGTTTTTTCCCACGGTTTCGGACGCGGCGGCTGTACGGTTACCGCTTTCGCTTCCTGCTTTTTCGGGGCGACCGGTTTGTTGTCGGCACACGGCAGATCTTCGCCGTACGGATGCGGGATCGGATCAATCTTGCCCGGCGTGTCGAGACGCGTGGAATCCACCCCACTCCAGCCCGGCAGCGCTTCTTTAACCATAATCGCGGTGTTACGCACGTCGCGGATCTGATCGATGGTTTCGCCCATCGCCAGACGATGCGCCACTTCTACCAGCGGACGTTCGCCGTTGCCGAACATCAGCATGTCGGCTTTGGAATCCACCAGAACAGAGCGACGAACGGTATCAGACCAGTAGTCATAGTGCGCGGTACGGCGCAGGCTGGCCTCAATGCCGCCGAGAATAACTGGCACATCTTTCCATGCTTCTTTACAACGCTGGGTATAGACCAGCGTGGCGCGGTCCGGGCGTTTACCTGCTACGTTGTCTGGTGTGTAGGCATCGTCATGGCGCAGTCGGCGATCGGCGGTATAACGGTTGATCATCGAGTCCATGTTGCCTGCGGTCACACCAAAGAACAGGTTCGGTTTACCCAAACGCATAAAATCGTCTTTGTTGTTCCACTCCGGCTGGGCGATAATCCCTACACGAAAGCCCTGCGCTTCCAGCATACGGCCGCATATTGCCATGCCAAAGCTCGGATGATCGACGTATGCATCGCCGGTAACCAGAATGATGTCGCAGCTATCCCAGCCTAGTTGGTCCATTTCGTCGCGTGACATCGGCAAAAACGGTGCCGGGCCAAAACAGGCAGCCCAGTACTGCGGCCAGGAGAAAAGGTCTCTGTCCGGCTGGATCAGGGATATTGCGCTCATAATGCTTCCAAAAATGGTAAAAAAATAATCAAAGGCCGGGGATTATACGCTGTATGTCGACAAGAAATGAAGTGGAGTCTGAACCAGGGCAGTAGAAAGTTATATAAATTGTTAAATTTTACGACGCTCATTTTTATCAATCATAATTAACACCATGCCGGCCAGCTGAGATAACTCTTTTTCGGCGGGGGATTTTTCATTGCGACTCAACGATTCACTGCATATTTCCCAGCTACGGGTTGTTGTTCACCTGTGTGGGTTTCTGGTTCTTCTCTACAGCTTTTCTATGCTGCCACCGATGACCATCGCTTTGTTAAACAAAGAGCGGAGCTTGTTCGCTTTTTTCAGCACATTTATGACTTTCTTCACCCTCGGCGGCGGGGCGTGGCTGGCAACCAAACATGCGGGTATTCAACTGCGAACACGGGATGGTTTCGTTATTATCGTCCTGTTCTGGCTGTTGTTTTCGTTTATCAGCGCGATGCCGATGTGGATGGACGATGGCTTAAACCTCTCCTTTGCGGATGCCCTGTTTGAAGGGGTTTCCGGGATTACCACCACGGGCGCAACGGTAATTGGCGACGTCAGCGCCATGCCGAAGTCGTATCTCTACTATCGGGCTCAGCTCAATTTTATTGGTGGCCTGGGTGTTATTGTCCTCGCCGTGGCGGTATTACCGCTTTTGGGTATCGGCGGCATGAAGCTGTATCAGTCTGAAATGCCGGGTCCCTTCAAAGAAGAACGGCTCACTCCAAGGCTTGCCGATACTGCACGTACGCTGTGGCTGACCTATGTCATTCTGGGTCTAATCTGTACTCTGGCCTACTGGGCTGCCGGGATGTCGTTCTTCGATGCCTTATGCCACGGGCTGTCGACGGTTTCTCTCGGCGGATTTTCCACTCGCAGTGAAAGCATCGGCTTCTATAACAGCCATGCGATCGAGCTGGTCGCTGGGGTATTTTCCCTGCTGTCCGCGTTTAACTTCACCCTCTGGTACGTGGCTATCGCGAAACGTACCTTCAAACCCTTTCGTCGTAATGCCGAACTGCGTTTCTTTTTGCTTATTGCGTTGGTTGTCACTCTGATCGCCACCTGGCAAGTTTGGCGGGCAGGCATGTATGGATTAACGGACAGCCTGGTGCATGCTTTTTTTCTGGCCAGTTCGATGCTGACAGATAATGGCCTGTCGACGGCGGATTACGCGCAGTGGCCTTCGCACACGATCTTCATGCTGCTCAGCGCCAGTTTCTTCGGCGGTTGTGTGGGATCGACCTGCGGGGGGATTAAGGTGCTACGTTTTTTGATTATGTTCAAGCAGTGCCGTCAGGAGTTACACCAGCTCGCGCATCCCCGTGCCCTGCTGAACATTAAAGTGGGCAATAGCGTGGTAAGCGACCGGGTGGTGCGTTCGGTATGGAGCTTTTTCTTTCTCTACGTTTTGTTCACCAGCTTTTTTATCTGGGCGCTCAATCTGATGGGCTACGATCTCTTCTCCTCTTTTGCCACCGTCGCCGCCTGCATCAACAATATGGGGCTAGGATTTGGCGTCACCGCCACGACATTTGGCACCTTAAATGAGGAAGCAAAGCTACTGATGTGCGCGGCCATGATCATGGGGCGTCTGGAGATTTACCCCATTCTGATCCTGTTCTCGCGCATGTTCTGGCGGGCATAACGGAAATCCCGGCGCATTACGGCGCCGGGTTCACCAACATCTGTCCGATTGAGCCGCGATCTGCCATTTCCAGCGTCTGGCTATTAAAGTAGAACGGGAAATGGGCCCAGGAAGGCTGTCCGTAATAAACCAGTAATTCAACCTGGCCGTCAACCCAGACGGTATCTTTCCAGCCTCTGTCTTCCGGGAACGGCATCGCGCCATTCACATTACGGATCAGGAACGAGACGCCTTCAATATGGAAGGACTGGGGCATATCCGCCCGCACAGTCCAGCGCTCCCAGGAGCCCTGCTGAGCGGTAATATCCATACGATTGACGTCCCACAGCTGACCGTTGATGCCAGGGTCATCGTCCAGGCTGATATCACGGCTGCGAATCGGCGAACCGCTGAGGATTTCCGTTGGCAGCAGGCGCATTGGCAGGCTGTCAGTCACCAGCGGCAGAAGCCCCGTTGGACGCAGAGTCAGCACCAGCGTGGAGATGAGAATACTGGAAGGCTCAAAGAACCCGCGGATCCTGTCGACAATACTGGCTGCCTCGCCACAGGTGATAGAGACCTCATTACCGTTCGTCATATCCACCAGGATCTCACGACGCTCGCCAGGCGCAAGCGAAAGCTGCTTCACCGAAACGGGCGCAGGTAAAAAGCCCTGATCGCTGGAAATCACATGCAGCGCACGGCCATCGCTCATTTGCAGCTGGTAACGACGCGAGTTTGAAGCGTTCAGTAAACGCAAGCGCACCCAGCCGCGGGAGACTTCGACATACGGGCTTTGCGCCCCATTGACCAGCAACGTATCACCGACAAAGCCACCGCTGCCGGGCTCGCTGTATTCCGGCGTGCCAAAGTTGTCCAACCGCTTGTCCTGGATAATGACCGGAAAATCATCCACGCCATAGTGGTTGGGAATAGACAGTGATTTACTCACTTCATCTTCAACCAGCCACATCCCGGCAAGGCCGTTATAGACCTGCTGAGCAGTACGATTTGGCGTATTGGCGTGATACCACAACGTGGCGGCATTCTGGCGAATCGGTAGCACCGGCGCCCAGTCAGCATTCGGGGACATCATGCGCGCCGGGCCGCCCATCAGCGGGCCTGGTACCTGTAACCCGGCGACGGTCATCGAGACATTCTCAGTCAGACGGTTGCTGTAGATAAGCTTGACGTCATCCCCTTTCCAGACGCGAATTGTCGGTCCCAGGTAGCGGCCGTTAATTCCCCAGACAGGTGCGCGCGTGCCTTGTGTAAAGGACCAGTGCGCACGTTGCAGCGTCATAAATAGCGGCTGCCCCCGGCGGGATTCCAGCAGCGGAGGCACAGGTAACGGTTGTTGCTGACCGGCAGCATTAGCCTTCAGCGGAACAGCACCTGCACACAGTGCGATCCCCGATGCCTGAATGAACTGACGCCGACTGAATGACATATAAACTCCATAAAAAACTGGCTATTAACACGCAGGAAGTCATTTCCTGTAAAAAAACCGAATTGCGCGGATTAAACCTTACCGGCGGCTTCCCGCTCAGCAACTTCTTTATCGAGCTCTGCGATTTTTTGTTCCATCAACGTGCGGCAATGTGCTGCCAGTTCACGAACCTGATCTTTGCCAAAGTGGCTAATATCCACCGGCGGCAACATCTCGACAATCGCCAGACCATTATTGAGTCTGTTTAATTTTATCTTGTTCGAGGTTGTGGAAACGCATACCGGAATGACCGGGACACCAGCAGCAATCGCTGCATGGAACGCGCCGGTTTTAAACGGAAGCAGACCGCGACCGCGGCTACGCGTTCCTTCCGGGAACATCCAGATAGAAATGCGGCGTTTTTTGAAATGATTAACCACGGCAGCAATGGTGCTGTGTGCTTTTGCGCGGTTATTTCTGTCAATCAGCAGGTTACCGGTTAACCAGTACAGCTGCCCGAAGAAAGGGATCCACAGCAGGCTTTTTTTACCTACCGTCACCGTCGGCGGTTGAACGATATTCGCAGCAGTAACCATGTCATAGTTGTTCTGATGGTTACAAATATAGATAGCATTACCATAGTTCTGCGCGTCTGCCGGCATGCGGCACTCGACCTTCAGACCATAAAGGGGAGCCAGGCGGCCAAACATATGACCGAACGTTGCAACGTGTTTTGGATTTCGCGGGCTGAACAGACAGTATATGCAACCGAAAATACAGACCAGAACGCAGTAAATAACAGTAATAATTAAACGAAAAATATATAGCATAACAACCTCTAAGGCCTAAGAGCCTGGCATTTTACGTCACCTGATTCATCACGCGGTATCAGGTTAGGGCTTTGTTAAGGGCGGCTCTCTGGAAAAGCGTATTGTTAATCGCAACGCACGAATAAACAACGGTTTCACGGGAATTTTTAACGTTGGCTCTCCCTGGGCTTTAACAGGGAGAGCCGGACGGTAGCGTTATTCTTCGCTGTCGCCGTGACTGGCGCGTCGAGGCGAGTCAATCTCAATGCTGTCGATACGCTGCAGACCACGCATTAGCGTGCCGCGACGGCCGCGCTCGCCGGTCACTTTCTGCAACTCTTCGGGACGCAGTTTGATTTTGCGCTTACCGACGTGGATAGTCAGCGTGCTCTGCGGCGGCAGCACGTAAAGTTGCGCCAGACCATCCTCGCCTTTCGCCGCTTCCGCTGAAGGGATATTAATGATCTTGTTCCCTTTGCCTTTCGACAACTGCGGTAAATCGCTCACCGGGAACATCAACATGCGACCAGCCTGAGTAATCGCCAGCAGCATATCGGTTTCATCTTCAATCACCACCGGCTGCATGACACGCGCATTCTCTGGCAGCGTAATCAATGCCTTACCTGCACGGTTACGTGCTACCAGGTCATTGAAGGTGCAGACAAAACCATAGCCCGCATCCGATGCCATCAGCAGTTTCTGATCATCGCCTTCCATCAGCATGTGCTCAACCGTCGCGCCCGGCGGCAGAGTGAGCTTCCCGGTCAGCGGTTCACCCTGACCGCGCGCCGACGGCAGCGTAATCGGATCGATGGCATAGCTGCGGCCGGTCGAGTCCACGAACACCACCGGCTGATTGCTCTTACCCTTCACTGCCGACTTAAAGCTGTCGCCCGCTTTATAGCTTAATCCCGGCGCATCGATGTCGTGGCCTTTCGCGCTACGCACCCAGCCACTCTGGGACAGCACAATGGTCACCGGCTCAGACGGCAGCATGTCGTGCTCGCTCATCGCCTTCGCTTCTTCGCGCTCCTGCAGCGGAGAACGACGATCGTCGCCATAGGCCTCAGCGTCAGCCTGCAACTCTTTCTTCAGCAGGTTATTCATTTTACGTTCAGAAGCCAGAATGGCCTGCAACTGATCGCGCTCTTTCGCCAGTTCATCCTGCTCGCCGCGGATTTTCATCTCTTCGAGTTTGGCAAGATGGCGCAATTTCAGCTCAAGGATGGCTTCAGCCTGGGTTTCAGAAATACCAAACCGCGACATCAGCTCTGGCTTAGGTTCATCTTCATGACGAATAATTTCGATTACTTCGTCAATATTGAGGAACGCCACCAGCAAGCCTTCAAGGATGTGTAGGCGCTTGAGCACTTTTTCCAGACGATAATTCAGGCGGCGGCGCACGGTATCGCGGCGGAACGCCAGCCATTCGGTGAGGATCTCCAGCAGGTTTTTCACCGCCGGACGCCCATCAAGACCGATCATGTTCAGGTTGATGCGGTAACTTTTTTCCAGATCGGTGGTGGCAAACAGGTGGTTCATCACCTGCTCCATATCCACGCGATTGGAGCGCGGGACAATCACCAGACGAGTCGGGTTTTCGTGATCCGATTCGTCGCGCAGGTCGTCTACCATCGGCAGTTTTTTATTGCGCATTTGAGCAGCGATCTGCTCCAGCACTTTTGCCCCGGAAACCTGATGTGGCAGCGCGGAAATCACCACCGCGCCGTCTTCTTTCGTCCATACCGCACGCATACGTACGGAGCCGCGTCCGTTTTCGTAAATCTTACGAATCTCCGCGCGCGAGGTAATGATCTCCGCTTCGGTCGGGTAATCCGGCCCCTGCACGATATCCAGCAACTGATCCAGCGTCGTTTTCGGCTGCTCAATCAGAGTAATCGCTGCTTTTGCCACTTCACGCAGGTTGTGCGGCGGAATGTCCGTTGCCATACCAACGGCAATACCGGTCGTACCGTTGAGCAGAATATTTGGCAGACGCGCAGGCAGCATCTTCGGCTCCTGCATGGTGCCGTCGAAGTTCGGCACCCAGTCCGACGTGCCCTGACCGAGTTCACCCAGCAGGACTTCCGCATATTTAGACAGGCGGGATTCGGTATAACGCATCGCCGCGAAGGATTTCGGATCGTCCGGCGCCCCCCAGTTCCCCTGCCCGTCAACCAGCGGATAACGGTAAGAGAACGGCTGCGCCATCAGCACCATCGCTTCATAGCAGGCGATGTCGCCGTGCGGATGGTATTTACCCAGCACGTCACCGA
This sequence comes from Citrobacter sp. Cf087, assembly GCF_030334285.1. Taxonomy (NCBI): domain Bacteria; kingdom Pseudomonadati; phylum Pseudomonadota; class Gammaproteobacteria; order Enterobacterales; family Enterobacteriaceae; genus Citrobacter; species Citrobacter sp. Cf087. The sequence continues at coordinate 299,098 of NZ_JAOWED010000028.1, read as the reverse complement.
CGGTACGGGCGGATTTTTTAAATTTGGCGCTGGCATTCAGCCCCAGTTCGGACATCGCGTACACGATGCGACGCTGAACGGGTTTCAAACCATCGCCAATAAACGGCAACGCCCTATCCATGATGACGTACATGGAATAGTTCAGATAGGCGTTTTCCGTGAATTCATGCAGCGCCAGGCGCTCTGCCATATCGCTCATTAATCGTGGTTCCTCAACTTTGTACCCCTCTATTGAAGGGCAATATTGCCGCAGATACTACCCTATCTGGCGTGTTGAGTCACAAAGAAAAGGGCCGCGAATGCGGCCCTGATGGGGATTACTTAGCAACTTTGGTAATCTGTTTCACGTCGATTTCAACGGAGTTCCAGTCTTTATCCACTTCACCCTGGATTTCAACCACATCCTGCGGTGTGACGGTTACGCCGTTCCAGCGCTTGTGGTCGATATCCACATTCACTGTGCCGGTCGCATCTTTAAACACATACAGGTCGTCGGAAATACGCTCAACGATGTTCCCGCGCAGGGTAACCCAGGTGTCATCACGCAGTGATTTGGCGCTTTCTACTGTCGTGCTGCTACCGTTAGGGCCGACAAATCCGCCGTTTTGGCTCTGCGTAGTGGTTGTCGTTGGCCCAGAGAAGCCGCCCTGCTGAGCTGCCAGAACAGGTGCGGAACACAGTGCCATTACGGCAACCATTGCAGCTAATTTTTTCATCGTCATGTCTCCCTTTCATGTTGGTTTACGACTATTAAATAAGTTAATCCTTAACAAGTTCTTAAGGCAAAAAAAGATACTTTTTTTACTGTACAGAGACTGTAGCCACAGGTTTACTGACTGCAAATGAGGTATCGCAGGGAAGAACATATGCGTATTTTACTGATCGAAGATGACACGTTGATTGGCGATGGCCTGAAAACAGGTCTGAGTAAAATGGGTTTCAGCATTGACTGGTTTACCGAAGGTCGCCAGGGGAAAGAAGCACTCTACAGCGCACCTTATGATGCGGTAATCCTCGACCTGACACTGCCAGGCATAGACGGACGGGACATTTTGCGCGAATGGCGAGCTAACGGGAAGCAGGAGCCGGTACTGATTCTGACCGCTCGCGACGCGCTGGCGGAACGCGTTGAAGGCCTGCGCCTGGGCGCAGATGACTATCTGTGTAAACCCTTTGCGCTGATCGAAGTTGCTGCCAGACTGGAGGCGCTGGTGCGTCGTGCCAGCGGCCAGGCCAGCAACACATTGCGCCATGGCCAGGTAACGCTCGATCCCGGCGCGTTGGTCGCCACGGCGGCGGGTGAACCTTTGTCACTCAAACCTAAAGAGTTCGCACTGCTGGAACTGTTGATGCGCAACAAAGGTCGCGTCCTGCCCCGCAAACTGATTGAAGAAAAACTGTATACCTGGGACGAAAATGTCTCCAGCAATGCGGTTGAGGTCCACGTTCATCACTTACGCCGTAAGCTCGGCAGCGACTTTATCCGTACCGTGCATGGCATTGGCTACACCCTGGGTGACGCATGAAACTCACACAACGCCTCAGCCTGCGCGTCAGGCTAACGCTTATTTTTCTGATTCTGGCATCAGCCACCTGGGCCGTATCCAGTTTTGTGGCCTGGAGGCAGACTACCGATAATGTCGATGAGCTGTTTGATACCCAGCTGATGCTGTTCGCCAAGCGGCTTAGCACGCTGGATATCAGCGATGTCACCACTTCAAGCAATATGGCCCGCACGCCAAAGAAACTGAAGCATGGCCATATTGATGACGACGCACTGGCGTTTGCCATCTACTCCACCGACGGCAAAATGGTGCTACACGATGGCGATAATGGCCAGGATATTCCCTACAGCTACAGCCGGGAAGGGTTTAGCGACGGCCAACTCAGGGGCGACAGCGATTCCTGGCGCTTCCTGTGGCTGAATTCCGCTGATGGGAAATATCGCATTGTGGTGGGCCAGGAGTGGGAATATCGGGAGGATATGGCGCTGTCGATCCTTACTGCACAATTAACCCCATGGCTGGTTGCGCTGCCGCTGATGTTGCTGATCCTGGTGGTCATGCTGAGTCGCGAACTCAGGCCGCTAAAAAAACTGGCGCAAGCTCTGCGCTGGCGCGCCCCGGAATCAGAAGAGCCGCTCGACTCGAAAGGTGTGCCAAGCGAAGTGCGCCCGCTGGTTGAATCGCTAAATCAGCTGTTTACCCGCATCCACTCAATGATGGTGCGTGAACGCCGCTTCACTTCTGATGCCGCCCATGAGCTGCGCAGTCCGTTGACCGCGCTGAAGGTGCAAACCGAAGTGGTGCAACTGTCAGACGACGACCCGCAAACGCGGGAAAAAGCGCTGGCGCAGCTACATGCGGGAATTGAACGCGCCACCCGACTGGTCGATCAGCTCCTGACGCTTTCGCGCCTCGACTCCCTCGATAATCTTCAGGATGTGGCGGAAATTTCATTGGAGGAGCTACTGCAATCCGCGGTGATGGATATCTACCACCCGGCCCAGCAGGCGCACATTGACGTACGTTTGCAGATTAACGCACACAATATTATGCGCACAGGACAGCCGCTGTTGCTGAGCCTGATGGTACGAAATCTGCTGGATAATGCCATTCGCTACAGTCCGCAGGGGAGCATTGTGGAAGTGACGCTCAACGCCCGCAATTTCAGCGTCAAAGATAATGGTCCTGGCGTTGCGCCGGAGGTACTTACACACATCGGTGAACGTTTTTATCGTCCACCGGGACAAAGCGTGACCGGCAGCGGTCTCGGGCTGTCAATTGTCCGCCGTATCGCAACACTGCATGGAATGTCAGCCTCGTTTGGCAACGCTTCGGAAGGTGGCTTTGAAGCTAAGGTCAGTTGGTAACTGCATTATTATTGCTCAAATAGCAAAAGACTTTGCACATTTTGCTAATTTCACCGCACCGCTGGTGGGGGTAAAATCGTCTTCAAACGTATTTCCTTGAGGACACAAAATGAGCAGCATTCTGATTATCAACGGGGCGAAAAAATTCGGTCATTCTAATGGCCAACTGAATGACACCCTGACCGAGGTCGCGGACGGTATCCTGCGCGACCTCGGGCATGATGTTAAAGTCGTACGCGCGGACAGCGATTATGATGTAAAAACAGAAGTGCAGAATTTCGTCTGGGCCGATGCGGTTATCTGGCAGATGCCAGGCTGGTGGATGGGCGCACCGTGGACCGTGAAAAAATACATCGATGACGTGTTTACCGAAGGTCACGGCACGCTGTACGCCAGCGATGGCCGCACACGTTCAGATGCCTCTAAAAAATATGGCTCCGGCGGGCTGATTCAGGGCAAAAAATACATGCTGTCCCTGACCTGGAACGCACCGATGGAAGCCTTCACTGAAAAAGACCAGTTCTTCCATGGCGTTGGTGTTGATGGCGTCTATCTCCCGTTCCATAAAGCAAACCAGTTCCTGGGAATGGAAGCGCTACCGACCTTTATCACCAATGACGTGATTAAAATGCCGGACGTCCCGCGTTATATCGCAGAATATCGCAAGCATCTGACCGAAATTTTTGGTTAACTGGTAACCTGGAATTAGAAGGAGTTAACCATGCTTACCGTTATTGCAGAAATCCGTACACGTCCAGGTCAACATCACCGCCAGGCGGTACTGGATCAGTTTGCTAAAATCGTTCCGACCGTACTGAAAGAAGAAGGCTGCCACGGCTATGCGCCGATGGTGGATCATGCCGCAGGTGTGAGTTTTCAGACCACAGCGCCAGATTCAATCGTGATGGTTGAGCAGTGGGAAAGCATCGCGCATCTTGAAGCGCATTTGCAGACCCCGCATATGAAAGCCTACAGCGAAGCCGTGAAAGGTGACGTGCTGGACATGAATATTCGAATTCTGGAGTCGGGTATTTAAGGTTGTCGATTTGCCGGATGATGCGTTTTAGGCCACCATCCGGCATTCAACCGCAGCGCCACCGGGCACTCTTTACCAGTAGAGCTTCCAGCTCTGAGTGAAGCGCATTAACGCTTCAACGTAGAAATAATCCCCCCAACTTGCACACTCATCGACCCCTTTGTTGCTCGACAGGTGATACACCGAGTGTTTCAGTAGCCCGTTCCCCTGCTCATCTTTACCCATCAGATAATGCCTGGTCAGCGAAGACATGATCCCCATCGCCCACTGCTGGTAGCACTCGCGATCCGGATCGGTCACCGGCAGATGTTTAATCAGCTCCAGCAGACCACAGACGGCAATCGCCGCCGAAGATGAATCGCGCAGCGCATCGGTTCCGACTAATGCCAGATCCCAGTGGCAAACGGCATCTTCCGGCAGGCGATTAAGAAAGTAGTTGGCCAGTTTCTTCGACAGCTGCACCATTTGTGTATCGCCAGTGTAAATATAGCTCAGCAGAAAACCATAAATCCCCCATGCCTGCCCACGCGACCAGCAAGAATCATCAGCATAGCCCTGCTGCGTATTACCGTAACGCGGTGCGCCGGTTTGCACGTCCATATAGTAGGTGTGGAAGGTCGACGCATCCTGGCGGATCAGATATTTGGCTGCCTGCGCAACGTGGGCCTTCGCCGCATTCGCAAAACGCGGATCGCCCGTTTGCTCGCTAGCCCAGTACAGCAGCGGCAGATTCATATTGCAATCAATGATCATCCGTCCGGCCTGATCGGGATCGCGAAGATCGCCCCACGCCTGGATGATCTGCGCCTTTTCATGAAAACGCTCCAACAGCGCTTCTGCCGCCATCAGGGAAAAACCTCGAGCATCGCGATTGCCGGTCAATCGCCAGGCCGCCACACAGGAAAGCGTGTAGAGGAATCCCAGGTCGTGGGTGTTGGTATCGTGGCGTCCGGCAATACGCATGCCAAACGAACGCACATGCTTCTCCGCCATCTCACGAAATTTGCTCTCACCACTCATTTCCCACGCCAGCCATAATTGCCCGGTCCAGAAGCTGGTCGTCCATTCCACATTCTCTGTCAGTGGGTAATAACCTTGCACACAGGTTTCGGCAGGAAATTGTTCACCGAATTCCGTTAAATGACGGCTAATCAATTCGAGGACATCTTCTCTGGCGCAACTTATTTGATCCTGAAAACTGCCGGGATTAACCGGACTGCCAGGAAATACGCGCAACGATTCCTCAACGATATGATTTAACATATTTCGGTTCCTTATGACGTAAATTATTTTGCAGGGGTATTTTCAGCAATATCGAGAGCGATATTTTTGCCACGTTTGCTCTGACAGGCAGATAAAGTAAATGCCGATATCAATGTAAAGGTCAGCGCCACAATGCCCATAATGATATATGTTTTCTCAAAGCCTATCCGGTCGTACATTAATCCGGCAGGAGAGGAAACCACCACGTTACCGACATACAGCATCGCCTGATAACCCAGTAAATACATGGTCGCATTGACACGTTTATCAAAATGCTCGGCAATATATTTGAAGACGGAAACCAGTAATAAACAGATCTCCAGGCCGTATAGCGGCTTCAGCACAGAAATTAATAAATGAGAGTCACATAGCCCAGATATCACCAATCGCGCGCCCACCAGCGTCCCAACAATCAGCAGACCACGCTTCGCGCCAATATAATTGACGAATAGCGGAATGACCATGTACATGACAAATTCCATTCCCGACTGCACTGTGCCCAGATAACCAAAGACGGCGTTCCCTTCATGTACATCGGCAAAGAAAGTGACGAAGTAGCGGGAGAACTGCTGCTCCGCGATAAACATCATCCACGCCACGCCCGCAACGTACAGGCAGAATGCCCAAAATTTGCGATTACGCAGCAGGGCGTAAACATCCGTCGGGGAGATTTTCTCTTTAGTTATAACCTCCGAGGCGTTGGCCGCATTGACATTGACTTTCAGACTCACCAGAACAACCAGCATCACCACTGACGTCAGGCTGCCGAGCATAAAGTTATAGGCCGGTGAGAGGTTAAACAGCAGGCCAGAGAACGATGACGCCACCGCCCAGCCAAGCGACCCCCACATACGGATCTGCCCAAACTCCATGCCGTTCAGACGGCTGTAGCGGTCAGAATAAGATTCACAGGCCGCCACCCCGGCATACCACGCAAAGCTCAAGTAAATCGCGCCAACTATAATACCCAGCATGGTATTGGAGAGTAATAATGGCTGATAGATATAAATAAAAAACGGTGCCATTAACGCTGACATCACTACGACGAAATAGAGCAGATATTTGCTCATACCTATTTTATCGAGGATATAGCCATAAATAGGCTTCAGAATAACCGAGAAAATACCGTTCACAGCAAATACGGTGCCGATCGCCGTACCGCTCAACTGCGCTTTTTGCCCCAACCAGATAGCCAACAAACCAATACTTGCGGACCAGGTAAAGAAATAAAGGAATATAAAACTGCTTATTTTATAATATTCAGTCCGATTTCCCGTTGAATTATTTTTCATACCACCCTCGCTATAAAAAGAACGACAACTGGCGTGCACTTTCAGGTTGCTGAATAACAACCTGGTTATTGTTGATGGATAGCTGCGGAACGGCTGAGTACTGTCTTTGCTGCCCGCTGGCACTCACGGCGCAGCAAAGCCAGCTTTCGCCCTGCGGGATTTCGCTGGTCAACACAGGAATCGACGCACATTCAGGGAACATGATGCTACTGTTCGGCGGCGTGACCACGCTGTCTGGCTGGCGAACTATGGACGGCGACAGATCAACGATAACGCTGGTTCCGTTGCATGCCGCAAGGAGGCATCCACGCTCACATAACCGAGGCTCGGCTTTCATCACCGCAAATCCCCCTTCCACCGTTTGCAGCGTGTGCGCACTGTTAATACGGTGCAGGCGAAGATGCCATTCGCCAAACGGGACAAGCCAGGTCTCAATCATTACGTCATGCCAGGGAGACCAGCGGGACCAGATAAAATTCTCATCGACCCGAACCTCGTCGCACTGACGACGGCCACGATAGTAGCCATCGCCGTCCGCCAACAGCAGCATAGAGTCACAGGCTGCATGTTTGATGCCGTAACGGCCGCGCTCAATGGTGAAACCAAAGCGGCTGGAGTAGGCAAATTTGGTGTATTTGGCTTCGGTATTAACGTAGTTGTTCAGTTCAAGCTGGCCTGAGGTCAACATCATGACATGCTCAGAATGCTCACTATGCTGCAGGATCTGCGCAGCATGGGGGATAACACGTTTTTCAACCAGTTGCGGTAGCGCCAGCTCTTCAGCCTGCCAGAATGGATGATCCTCCGGCAGTGCAAGAATCAAAAAAACCTTCAATGCCCAATAAGGCGATCCCGGCGAGTTGTAGTCTTCACACATCGCCAGATTCGGGTAGGCAAACCCCAGCGTCAGAATGCCATCACGATCGAAAATCGGCTGCTTCTGCCACCAGCGCAAATGACGCAGGATCACCCCTTTGATTATGCCTGGTGAAAGAACATCCAGTTCGGCAAACGCCACCGCGCTCCAGAAGGCAACCATGGCAAAGCGGTAGGTCAGGCTGCGGCCAAACGGCACCAATGCGCCGTCAGCGGCGGACAGGTAAATAAAATCTTCGGCAAACAAGCGCGAACGTTCACGCAGAACGACAGCGCGTTCGGTGTCATCCGGGCTGAGGGTGGCATACAACAGGCCGTAGAAGTGAAAAGCCATTGAGATGTAGTAATCTTTCGGTCGACCGGGACCATCGGAATACCAACCGTCACCAAGATAGTAGGCTTCCATCAGCTCAAAGCGGCGATCGATAGCCGCCTGATCGTAAGGCAGACCCGCACGCTTGAAACCAAGCTGAACGATAATCGCAAAGTAGTTCCAGTTGCTGTCCGGCATTTGCGAGTCGGTTATCTGATTCAGCCAGCGGTGCAGATTCTCGCGTTCGCTCAGGGAGAAATGCTCCGTTAATTGCGTCTGTAACAATGCCAGACCCAGGCCATAAGCAGCCATCTCAACCAGACGCTGATCGTAAGGACCGGTGCCTCCCCAGTAATGTGGGCTTTGTGGGCCAGTACCGAGTTTTATCGCCTGAATGTACTTTTCGGCAAACGGCACTTTAGCCCCGCCTGCCATCAGAGGAAATAGCCCCCACAACGCCCGGGAAAGCCCTTCCATACAGGCAATATCCGCGCTGTAGTGAGCACAGGTATTGCCAAGAGAAAACTGAGCCTGTCCCGCCGGAAACTGCCGATCCAGCGCACGTAAAATGGCGTTAACCGCACACGTTACGTCTTCGCGTGATGACAATGGATTTGATTTTTCTTCAGTTGCTGACCACATAATCTGCCCCTCTGAATTAAGTGGCTAAAGAATAGTGAATCGCAGAGCAGCAGAAATGTTACGTCAATCACAGCACCAGAATTAAAGTAAAACAGTGATTGAGAAAATTTAAAAATAGGGTTTATAAATTACCATTCGGCGGCAAAAATTTAAATTTATTGCACTATGACTTTATCCTCACCGCAAGAACGTCTGGAGCTGATCGCCCTTAATGATGCGGTTGCGTCGTTCAGCCGTTTATTCGCCAATACGGTGCGTTATCACCACTGGCATCAGTGTCTGGAAGTGCTGTATGTGGAAGAAGGCTTTGGCGTGGTTACGGTTGACCATAAGCAATACACCATGCGACCGGGACGAATGTTCTTTTTCCCGCCGTTTACCCTACACAAGATCTGGGTCGATGAGCAGGCGCGGGATGGTTATCGACGTACCATTATTCATCTCGATCAACATGCGGTACTGAAGGTGCTGCGCGACTTGCCTCATACTCAACAGCATCTGCAAAATCTGAGCATTCGCGGCAGTGAAGCATGGGTCGTCGACGCGGCGAATGTTCATCCACATGTTGATTTTCTCTTCAGCCGTTATGAAAAAATGGCCGCTCAAAAACCGCTGAGCACTGAGCAGGTTGCCTGTCTGTTAGTCAATTTATTCAGCCTGTTACCCGACGATAATGGCAATATGCCGGAAATTAGCAGCGGAATTGCCAGTCAGGTGATGTTCTGGCTGGATGAACATTACACTCACAAATTTAGTCTGGCAGCGCTGGCGCAGGAACTGAATAAATCAAAAAGCTATGTATCCCGCCGCTTCCAGATGGAAACGGGCGAGAGCATTCTCGACTATCTCAATACGCTGCGGTTACGCAAAGCCTGTGAAGCGCTGTTACACAGTGAAATCAGCGTGCGGGAGATTGCTCAAAAGGTGGGATTTTCAGAGGTAACATACTTCATCAGCGCCTTCGGTAAAGGCATTGGCGAGACGCCGTTGCAGTATCGCAAGCGGCATAAGCTGTAACGCCTGATGGCGACGCTGATGCGTCTTATCAGGCCTACGGGCACAATGCGAATGTAGGCCGGATAAGCGAAGCGCCATCCGGCATTTAACATCATGCTTACCCTTCGAGATCCGCCAGGTCGCCTTTCTCTTGCAACCAGTTACGACGGTCTTCAGAACGCTTCTTGGCCAGCAGCATATCCATCATTGCGTTGGTGCGCTGATCGTCTTCATCATCGATAATGAGCTGCACCAGGCGACGGGTGTTCGGATCCAGCGTGGTTTCACGAAGCTGCATCGGGTTCATTTCACCCAGTCCTTTAAAGCGCTGCACGTTCGGCTTACCTTTCTTGCGCTTTAACTGCTCCAGTACGCCCGCTTTCTCTTCTTCCGTCAGCGCGTAATACACCTCTTTACCGAGGTCGATACGGTATAACGGCGGCAGCGCCACGTACACGTGACCGTGTTTCACCAGCGTGCGGAAGTGTTTCACAAACAGTGCGCACAGCAGCGTGGCGATGTGCAGACCATCGGAGTCCGCATCCGCCAGGATACAGATCTTACCGTAACGCAACTGGCTCAGATCGTCGCTGTCCGGATCGATACCGATCGCTACCGAAATATCGTGCACTTCCTGAGACGCCAGAACTTCATCAGAAGAGACTTCCCAGGTATTGAGGATCTTACCTTTGAGCGGCATGATCGCCTGATATTCACGATCGCGCGCCTGTTTGGCGGAACCACCTGCGGAGTCACCTTCGACGAGAAACAGTTCGGTGCGGTTAAGATCCTGTGCAGTACAGTCCGCCAGTTTACCCGGCAGCGCCGGACCGCTGGTCAGCTTTTTACGCACCACTTTTTTCGCCGCACGCAGACGACGCTGGGCGCTGGAAATTGCCATCTCAGCCAGCAGTTCAGCTGACTGTACGTTCTGGTTCAGCCACAGGCTGAAGGCATCTTTCACCACGCCAGAAACAAACGCCGCACACTGACGCGAAGAGAGGCGTTCTTTGGTTTGTCCGGCAAACTGCGGATCCTGCATTTTTACCGACAGCACGTAAGCACAGCGATCCCAGATATCTTCCGCCGACAGCTTCACGCCGCGCGGCAAAATATTGCGGTATTCGCAGAACTCGCGCATCGCATCCAGCAGACCCTGACGCAGACCGTTGACGTGCGTCCCGCCCTGCATAGTTGGGATCAGGTTCACATAGCTTTCGGTCAGCAGCTCACCGCCTTCCGGCAGCCAGAGCAGCGCCCAGTCCACCGTCTCCGTCTCACCGCTGAAATTACCGATAAACGGTTTTTCCGGCAGAGTCGGTAGGCCATTCACCGCTTCGCTCAGATAGTCATTCAGACCATCCTGGTAGCACCAGCGCTGTTCGCTGTTGTTGACCTCATCCTTGAAGGTGATTTCAACGCCCGGGCACAGTACCGCTTTGGCTTTCAGTACGTGCGTTAAGCGCGAAACAGAAAAACGCGGGCTGTCAAAGAAGCTTTCATCCGGCCAGAAGTGCACGCTGGTCCCGGTATTGCGTTTGCCGCAGGTACCGACAACCTGTAAATCCTGCACTTTATCGCCATTCTCAAACGCGATGTTGTATACCTGCCCATCGCGGCGTACGTTCACTTCCACACGTTTGGACAGGGCGTTAACAACGGAGATCCCCACACCGTGCAGACCACCGGAGAACTGGTAGTTCTTGTTGGAGAACTTGCCGCCCGCGTGCAGACGACAGAGGATCAGCTCAACCGCCGGAACGCCCTCTTCAGGGTGAATGTCTACTGGCATGCCGCGTCCGTCATCAATGACTTCCAGAGACTGGTCGGCATGTAAGATCACGTCCACGCGTTTCGCGTGGCCCGCCAGTGCTTCATCCACACTGTTATCAATCACTTCCTGTCCAAGATGGTTCGGACGGGTCGTATCGGTGTACATCCCAGGGCGACGGCGTACCGGCTCAAGCCCAGTGAGTACCTCAATGGCATCAGCGTTATAAGTTTGCGTCATGGTTTAAATAAGCAATTCGAATTGATCGTCAGAAACTGTGCAGTCCAAGGAAATCGACAATCGGGTTGAAATAATCTTCGAAGCCCGTGAATGCGTGGTTTCCGCCCTCAATAACTGTCTGACGGCAGGAGGCGTAATACGCCACCGCCTGGCGGTAGTCCAACACTTCATCGCCCGTTTGTTGGAGCAGCCAGATCAAATCCGGCGCTTCCAGCGGGTCAATCTGCATGACTTTAAGATCGTAAATATGGCGTGACTCTAGCACATATTGCTGCCCCGTGTAGGGGTTCTCGTTTTGACCGAGATAGTCGACCAGCAGTTCATAAGGCCGTACAGCAGGGTTCACCACCACTGCCGGCAGCATAAAACATTGCGACAGCCAGGTGGCGTAATAACCACCTAATGAGGAGCCGACAATCCCCAGCGACTCTCCGCCATGTTCAAGAATGATCGATTCCAGCATCTCTGCGGCCTGGGCCGGATACGGCGGCAGCTGCGGTACGATCATCTCAACGTGCGGATGGTGCTCCGCCAACCAGTTTTTCAGCAAACACGCCTTCGCCGAACGAGGAGAGCTATTAAATCCGTGAAGATAGAGAAGCGTAGACATCAGTAGCCTTCTGAAGCGGTATCAGGGTGGAACCGATTACCCTGCAGACGACGTACCTGAGTCTGCAACGTCCCGTCAGCAAAAAGCTCCAGCGTCCGCCAGCCGGGGCTGATGGTATCCAATGTGAAGTTGGAACAGTGCGGCTTAAACTGCACGCAGGTCGATGGCGTCGCCAGCAGGCGGCGTCCGTTCCAGTCCAGATCCAGTTCCTGATGAATATGCCCGCACAGCAGATACTTCACGCGTGGATAGTTCACCAGCACGTTATCCAGCTCAGCGGCATTGCGCAGGCTATGCTGATCGAGCCAGCTACAACCCGCAGGCAGAGGATGATGATGCAGAAGCAGCAAAGTATTACGCTCTGGTGCATCAGCAAGTTTACGCTCCAGCCATTCGAGCTGGAATTCACTTAATTCACCGTGGGGAACGCCGAACACCTGGCTGTCGAGCAGCAAAATTTGCCACTGTTCGCCGATGAAAACACGCTTGGCAGGGGAAATTCCCGCGTCCTGCAGCGCGCTGTACATTGCCGGCTGAAAATCGTGATTGCCCGGTAGCCAAACGCAGGGCGCACGAAAGCTTGCGATGCCCTCAGCAAAATGCTGATAGGCCGCAGCGGATTGATCCTGCGCCAAATCACCCGTCGCGACGATCAGATCGTACTCAGGCGACTCTGCATGTATGGCATCCAGTACGGATTGATAACTGTCCCAGGTATTCACACCCAGCAGCGTTTCATGCTTTTCGGCAAACAGGTGAGTGTCTGTAATTTGTAAGATCCTGACTCTGGCCTCACCAGCCAAAGGAAGGGTTAACAGGCTTTCCAAATGGTGTCCTTAGGTTTCACGACGCTAATAAACCGGAATCGCCATCGCTCCATGTGCTAAACAGTACCGTAGCCAGTCGGCCAGAAACTGATTAATTTGATGCTTTTCGTCGCGTTGATGCAACTTTTTATTTGGATAATCATACCGCGCTTTGAAGCGAAAGATCTGCTGACTTGAACACACTTCAGCCACCCTCGCGTCATGATACAGGCGCACGGTCAATGACGGCAGGCTCCAGTATGTGACAGCCGGCGCCGTTTGTTCGATCGCGACAAGCGTAGTGTATCGGGTCGATTCAACGATCGTTAACCGATATTGTGCGTTTGCTACCTGATAGCTCACTGTTTCACCGGCTGCATCATTACGTGGCAGCAGGCGGCGCAATTGCGAATAGTTGGTTTCGCACAGGCGCATCATTTCAGGGAAGTCAGGTGTGTAACGCTTCATTTTTTCCACTCAGTTTTTAACTCTTGATAGTGCAGCTGTAACCATTGCAAGGCGATGACAGAAGCCGCGTTGTCGATTTTCCCCTCTTCTACCCATTGATAAGCCTGCTCCCGGCTCACCACATGAACACGAATATCTTCGTTTTCATCAGCCAGACCATGAATTCCGCTCGCGGTCGTAGCGTCCACTTCGCCAACTAAAATAGACAGGCGCTCACTGGTGCCGCCAGGGCTTGCCAGATAGCTCAGAACGGGTTTCGTACGTTTAACGTCCAATCCGGCTTCTTCCATCGCTTCACGACGGGCCACATCTTCAACGGTTTCGCCCTCTTCGATCATTCCGGCTACCATTTCCAGTAGCCACGGGCTTTCGCTGGTATCAAACGCCGCGATACGTATCTGCTCGACCAGTACAACTTCGTCCCGCTCAGGGTCAAAGGGTAGCAAGACTGCCGCGTGTCCGCGCTCAAAAATTTCGCGCTTTACCTCACCGCTCATACCACCGTTAAACAGGCGATGGCGGAACCGATAAAGATCCAGTGAAAAAAAACCGCGGTATAGCGTTTCTCGTGCAATAATTTCTACATCATTTTTAGTGAAAGTCATTGGCAAGTTGTCTGGTTTACGCATTGTGCTGTCCTGAAACCAATAGTGATTAAAATGTGAATTTCAAGGTCGTTTGACTGATGTTTGAACGCCCTTGTGTTAAATTGATGCAAATTAACGCCGTATGGCACGTAACGCCAACTTTTTGCAGTGGCGGATTCTGCTAGAATCAGCAAATATTTTTACAATTTGATCAGCGCTAAATACTGCTTCACAACAAGGAATGCAAATGAAGAAATTGCTCCCCATCCTTATCGGCCTGAGCCTGTCGGGGTTCAGTACTTTGAGCCAGGCAGAAAACCTGATGCAGGTTTATCAGCAAGCACGCCTGAGCAACCCGGAATTGCGTAAATCCGCCGCCGATCGCGATGCTGCATTCGAAAAAATTAACGAAGCGCGTAGTCCATTACTGCCGCAACTGGGTTTAGGTGCCGATTACACCTACAGCAATGGCTACCGTGATGCAAACGGCGTCAACTCCAACGCCACCAGCGCATCATTACAATTGACTCAGACGCTGTTCGACATGTCTAAATGGCGTGCCCTGACGCTGCAAGAAAAATCAGCGGGCATCCAGGACGTAACGTATCAGACCGATCAGCAAACGCTGATCCTGAATACCGCTACGGCCTATTTTAACGTACTGAACGCGATTGATGTGCTGTCTTACACCCAGGCACAGAAAGATGCGGTTTATCGTCAGTTAGATCAGACCACTCAGCGTTTTAACGTTGGTCTGGTCGCCATCACTGACGTGCAGAACGCCCGTTCACAATACGACACCGTGCTGGCGAACGAAGTGACCGCGCGTAACAATCTGGATAACGCGGTAGAACAGCTGCGTCAGGTGACCGGTAACTATTACCCGGAACTGGCTTCGCTGAACGTTGATGGTTTCAAAACCAACAAACCGCAGGCGGTGAATGCGCTACTGAAAGAAGCGGAAAACCGCAACCTGACTTTGTTGCAGGCGCGTTTAAGCCAGGATCTGGCGCGTGAGCAGATTCGTCAGGCACAGGATGGTCACTTACCAACGCTGGATTTAACCGCCTCTACCGGGGTATCTGACACCTCGTACAGCGGATCTAAAACTCATGGTGGTACTACGGGTAATCAGTATGACGACAGCAACATGGGCCAGAACAAAATCGGTCTGAGCTTCTCGCTGCCGCTGTACCAGGGCGGGATGGTTAACTCGCAGGTGAAACAAGCGCAGTACAACTTTGTTGGCGCGAGTGAACAACTGGAAAGCGCACACCGCAGCGTGGTGCAGACCGTTCGTTCTTCATTCAACAACATTAATGCTTCTATTAGTAGCATTAACGCGTACAAACAAGCGGTTGTCTCTGCTCAAAGCTCATTGGATGCGATGGAAGCCGGTTATTCCGTAGGTACACGTACCATTGTGGATGTGTTGGATGCCACCACCACGCTGTACAACGCCAAACAGCAACTGGCAAATGCGCGTTATACCTATCTTATCAATCAGTTAAACGTCAAATCTGCGCTCGGTACGCTGAACGAGCAGGATTTGGTGGCACTGAACAATACGCTGGGTAAACCGGTATCCACAACGCCGGATACCGTGGCACCGCAAAATCCACAACAAGATGCCGCCGTGAATGACTTTAACGGCACTGGCAATTTGCCTGCGGCTCAACCGACAGCAGCACGTTCAACCAGCAGCAACGGCAACAACCCGTTCCGTAACTGATGCTGATGACGGGGCTTCGGCCCCGTCTGAACGTAAGACAACGTAAAGATCCGCCCCTTCCTGCGCATTCTCGCCTCTTCCCGCTTCAATTTCGACCAGTCATCCTCTATCCTGAGCATTATTTACTGTGTTTACCACTGGGTCCTGGAAGACAAAAATGAAACGGACAAAATCTATACATCACGCCTCGTTCCGCAAAAGCTGGAGCGCGCGCCATCTGACTCCTGTCGCCCTGGCAGTTACCGCAGTGTTTATGCTCGCGGGCTGTGAAAAGAGTGACGAAACGGTTTCGCTTTATCAGAACGCTGACGACTGCTCTGCAGCGAATCCAGGTAAAAGCGCCGAATGTACTACCGCGTTTAACAATGCGCTGAAAGAAGCTGAACGTACCGCACCAAAATACGCCACTCGTGAAGACTGTATCGCTGAATTCGGCGAAGGCCAGTGCCAGCAGGCTCCTGCGCAAGCAGGTATGGCGCCGACCGGTGAAGGTCAGGCTCAGGCGCAGAATCAAAGCAGCGGCAGCTTCTGGATGCCACTGATGGCAGGCTACATGATGGGCCGACTGATGGGTGGCGGAATGGGCGCTCAGCAACCGCTGTTTAGCTCGAAAAACCCGGCCAGCCCGGCTTACGGCAAATACACAGATGCCAGCGGTAAAAACTACGGCGCAGCAACGCCGGGTCGCACCATGACCGTACCGAAAACCGCTATGGCACCGAAACCAGCCACCACCTCTACCGTAACCCGCGGCGGATTTGGTGAGTCTGTGGCCAAACAGAGCACCATGCAGCGTAGCGCAAGCGGCACCACCACACGTTCAATGGGTGGCTGATCGTCATGGAAAGAGTCAGTATTGTTGAGCGCCCGGACTGGCGCGATAAAGCCACCGAATACGGTTTTAATTTTCACACTATGTACGGCGAGCCGTACTGGTGTGAAGACGCGTACTACAAACTCACCCTTGCTCAGGTTGAAAAGCTGGAAGAGGTCACCGCAGAGCTGCATCAAATGTGCCTCAAAGTGGTGGAAAAGGTCATTGCCAGCGATGAGCTGATGACCAAGTTTCGCATTCCGAAGCATACCTGGGGTTTTGTCCGCCAGTCTTGGCTGACACAGCAACCGTCGCTGTATTCACGTCTCGATCTGGCGTGGGATGGAACCGGTGAACCCAAACTGCTGGAAAACAACGCTGATACGCCAACCTCGCTGTACGAAGCCGCGTTTTTCCAGTGGATCTGGCTGGAAGATCAGCTCAATGCGGGCAACCTGCCGGAAGGCAGCGATCAGTTCAACAGTCTGCAGGAAAAGCTGATCGAGCGTTTCACCGAGCTGCGTGAACAGTATGGTTTTCAACTGCTACATCTGACCTGCTGTCGTGATACGGTGGAAGATCGCGGTACGATCCAGTATCTGCAGGATTGCGCGGCCGAAGCAGAGATCGCTACAGAATTCCTCTATGTAGAAGATATTGGTCTTGGTGAAAAAGGCCAATTCACCGATATGCAGGATCAGGTGATCGCTAACCTGTTCAAGCTCTATCCGTGGGAATTCATGCTGCGTGAAATGTTCTCCACCAAGCTGGAAGACGCTGGCGTTCGCTGGCTGGAACCCGCCTGGAAGAGCATTATTTCCAATAAAGCACTGTTACCGCTGTTATGGGAAATGTTCCCGAATCATCCGAACCTGCTGCCAGCGTATTTCGCCGAAGACGACTACCCACAGATGGATAAATTCGTTGTCAAACCGATCTTCTCGCGCGAGGGAGCTAACGTCTCCATCATTGAGAACGGTAAAACGATCGAATCTGTGGAAGGACCGTACGGTGAAGAAGGCATGATCGTGCAGCAGTTCCATCAGCTACCGAAGTTTGGCGACAGCTATATGCTGATTGGCAGTTGGCTGATCAACGATCAACCCGCAGGGATCGGCATTCGTGAAGACCGTGCGTTGATCACGCAGGATCTTTCACGTTTCTATCCGCATATTTTTGTCGAATGATTGAGAGTGCCGGGTGGCGGCTCCGCCTTACCCGGCCTACGGCACGAACTTAATGCCCGATAAGCGTAGCGCCATCGGGCGTTCATCACCCAACCTGCACCGACAACATACTTAAACTTCCCATCTCGATACCATCTACAGGGATCGTAACAGACTCTTTACCATCCCATGCCCCGAGAACATACAGCAGCGGCAGATAGTGATCTGGCGTCGGGTTCGACAACGATCCACCTTCATGATCGAGATAGTTCACCAGCGGGTGCTGCTCAACCGGTCCCTGCCAGGTCAGGTTAGCCTTAACATAATCATTGAATGAGGTTGCCCACGGATATGGCGTGTTCTCACCGTGCCAACGCGCAGTACGTAGGTTATGCACCACGTTACCACTGGCCACCAGCATAATACCCTCATCACGCAGTGCCGCTAGTTTGCGGCCCATCTCAAAATGCCAGGCCGCCGGTTTTGTACTATCGATGCTTAACTGCACCATCGGGATGTCGGCATTCGGATACATCTTGATCAGTACGCCCCAGGAACCGTGGTCAAAACCCCACGCCTCTTTGTCTAACGCGACGGATACAGGAGCAAGTAAATCAACCAGGTGCTGCGCCAGTTCTGGCGAGCCCGGAGCCGGGTAATGGGTGTCATACAGCGCTTGCGGAAAACCGCCGAAATCGTGGATCGTTTTAGGCGCTTCCATCGCTGTCACACCCGTTCCACGGGTGAACCAGTGCGCCGAGACCACCACAATGGCTTTCGGACGCGGCAACGTTTCCCCCAGTTGCTGCCAGGCACGGGTATAAACGTTATCTTCCAGAACATTCATCGGGCTACCGTGGCCCAAAAACAATGCTGGCATACGAGTTGAAGACATGATGATATCCTTACTGAGGGAGTCATTTTGATACCATTACAATACGCTTATTCGGTTGATGAAGAACTCAGATAACCATGATGAAGATCATCAGTTATTTTGACGATCCAGTCCGGAAAGCAGATTGATAAGGAGTTTTATTTGTCGATGTCAGTACCTTTACTTCTGACTTTACTGGCAGGTGCCGCCACGTTTATCGGCGCATTTCTCGGCGTGTTAGGGCAAAAGCCTTCCAACCGCGTTCTCGCCTTTTCTTTAGGCTTCGCTGCCGGGATTATGCTACTGATCTCTCTAATGGAAATGCTACCTGCTGCGCTGGCCGCTGAAGGCATGTCGCCAGTGCTAGGCTACGGAATGTTTATCGTCGGCTTGCTGGGCTACTTTGGCCTGGACCGTCTATTGCCGCACGCGCACCCTCAGGATCTGGTACAAAAAACAACGCAGCCTCTACCCGGATCCATTAAACGCACCGCGATTTTATTAACGCTCGGCATCAGCCTGCACAATTTTCCGGAAGGGATTGCGACGTTTGTTACCGCCAGCAGCAACCTCGAGCTGGGCTTTGGTATTGCGCTTGCCGTCGCATTACACAATATTCCAGAAGGATTAGCCGTTGCAGGTCCGGTCTATGCAGCAACGGGCTCCAAACGTACGGCGATATTCTGGGCCGGGATCTCGGGCATGGCAGAAATACTGGGCGGCGTACTGGCGTGGTTAATTCTGGGGAGTCTCATCTCGCCTGTGGTGATGGCGGCAATAATGGCGGCAGTCGCGGGTATTATGGTGGCGCTGTCAGTCGATGAATTGATGCCACTGGCAAAAGAGATCGACCCAAATAATAATCCCAGCTATGGGGTCCTGTGCGGAATGTCGGTGATGGGGTTAAGTCTCGTCATCCTCCAGTCCATGGGAATCGGATAATCCAGAGGGCGGATGCCACCCTGCTATTTTACAGCATCCGCTCATCCATAGCAGAACGTGAAGGACTATTCCTGTTCCTTAATCACGCTGTTATCTTCACCAGAACGTCGGAAGAGTTTGTTTCGCGCCTCAAGCAATGCGTCTCTGTCTTGTCGGAATGCCCGACAATAACGCTTCATATGGCAATAATAACCCAATGCAACGAGTGCAATTAATACGATCCAATACCAGGCAATAAACATTCTTTTACCCTTAACATTTAACATCATTAAACATTTAACGTTAAAATTTTACATAAACTTATTCTGACATACCCCTATAGTGGCATATTTCAGAAACAAATATATGATTTCGATCATATAAACCAGCAGCTATGCCAATAGCTAAAACAGTTATAAAAAATAAAACTCTGTCGACGAGATCACACTAAGCAATAATAAACATTGTCCTTAAAATACCTCACTCATACTATCCAGAAAACAATAAAAATTAGATTTTGTAGAATAATACACTTCATCAATATTTATATACCCACAATAAAAGTGACATCAGTAGTACCATTTTCATTTTTAGCCATATCGTAAAAACATAATATATTCATTGAGATTATATTTATAGGCAATATAAGGAGATATATCCATGTTTAGACAATATCGAAAAACACTTCTCGCAGGAACTCTGGCACTGACGTTTGGATTAACGGTTGGAAATTCCTTTGCCGCGGGTTTTCAACCCGCCCAACCCGCAGGGAAACTGGGCGCTATAGTCGTTGATCCTTATGGAAACGCCCCGCTTACCGCACTGGTTGAATTAGATAGTCACGTTATTTCAGATGTCAAAGTCACCGTTCATGGTAAAGGTGAAAAAGGGATTCCTGTGACATATGCCGTGGGCAAAGAGTCACTCGCTACCTACGATGGCATACCTATTTTTGGCCTTTATCAAAAGTTTGCCAATAAGGTCACCGTTGAATATAAAGAAAATGGCAAAGCCATGAAGGATGATTATGTGGTGCAAACATCCGCCATCGTTAATCACTACATGGATAACCGTTCTATTTCCGATTTACAGCAAACGAAAGTTATTAAGGTAGCGCCTGGCTTTGAAGACCGTCTCTATCTGGTGAATACCCATACTTTCACCGCTCAGGGGGCAGAATTCCACTGGCATGGTGAAAAAGACAAAAATGCCGGTATCCTGGATGCGGGTCCTGCGGGCGGGGCATTACCCTTTGACATTGCCCCCTTCACCTTTATCGTCGATACGGAAGGTGAATACCGCTGGTGGCTGGATCAAGATACCTTTTACGATGGCCATGACATGGATATCAATAAGCGCGGTTACTTGATGGGTATCCGGGAAACGCCGCGCGGCACCTTCACAGCCGTTCAGGGTCAGCATTGGTACGAATTCGATATGATGGGGCAGATTCTGGCCGATCATAAGCTACCGCGCGGCTTCCTCGACGCGTCGCATGAATCGATCGAAACAATCAACGACACCGTGTTGCTTCGCGTGGGCAAACGCGATTATCGCAAAGAAGATGGCATCCATGTGCAAACCATCCGCGATCAGATAATTGAAGTAGACAAGTCCGGTCGTGTGGTTGATGTGTGGGATCTGACAAAGATACTCGATCCGATGCGTGATGCGCTTCTGGGTGCACTGGACGCAGGCGCGGTATGCGTCAACGTTGACCTCGCTCATGCCGGTCAACAGGCGAAACTGGAGCCAGATACTCCTTACGGTGACGCCCTCGGAGTGGGTGCAGGTCGTAACTGGGCGCACGTTAACTCCATTGCCTATGATGCCAAAGATGACTCCATTATTATCTCTTCCCGCCATCAGGGTGTTGTCAAAATCGGTCGCGATAAACAGGTGAAGTGGATTCTGGCACCGTCTAAAGGCTGGAATAAAGCGCTGGCAAGCAAGCTGTTAGAACCGGTTGATGATAAGGGCAACGCGCTAAAATGTGACGAAAACGGTAAGTGCGAGAATACTGATTTCGATTTTACCTACACCCAACACACCGCATGGCTCTCGAGCAAAGGGACATTAACCATCTTTGACAACGGCGATGGTCGTGGGCTCGAACAACCGGCATTGCCGACGATGAAATATTCTCGTTTCGTCGAATATAAAGTTGACGAGAAAAAAGGAACCGTTCAGCAAATTTGGGAATACGGCAAAGAACGCGGTTACGATTTCTATAGTCCCATCACCTCGGTTATCGAATATCAGAAAGACCGCGACACCATGTTTGGATTTGGTGGTTCTATTAATTTATTTGACGTTGGACAACCAACCATCGGCAAAATCAACGAAATTGACTATAAGACCAAAGAAGTCAAAGTCGAAATTGATGTCCTTTCAGATAAGCCAAACCAAACGCACTACCGCGCATTACTGGTTCACCCACAACAAATGTTTAAATAATATCGTTAGATTAAGGATTAATTATGTCATCTAAATGGATTACTTCATTATTTAAAAGCGTGGTATTAACCGCCGCACTTGCCTCGTCGTTTGCCGCCTCCGCTTTTACAGAAGGCACTGATTATATGGTTTTAGAGAAACCGATTCCTAATGCTGATAAGACGTTAATAAAAGTATTCAGCTACGCCTGTCCGTTCTGTTACAAATATGATAAAGCCGTGACTGGCCCGGTTTCTGAAAAAGTGGCCGATCTCGTCACCTTCACACCATTTCATCTGGAAACCAAAGGGGAATATGGTAAACAGGCCAGTGAAGTTTTTGCAGTAATGATTGCTAAAGATCAGGCAGCAGGGATTTCATTATTTGATGCCAAATCACAGTTCAAAAAAGCGAAATTCGCTTATTACGCTGCTTACCACGACAAGAAAGAGCGCTGGTCAGATGGTAAAGATCCGACCGCATTCATTAAAACAGGCCTGGATGCTGCAGGCATGAGCCAGGCAGATTTTGACGCCGCGCTGCAAGATCCCACCGTTCAGCAAACGCTGGAGAAATGGAAAGCGGCATATGACGTCGCCAAAATTCAGGGGGTTCCGGCTTACGTCGTTAACGGTAAATACCTGATCTACACCAAGAGTATCAAATCCATTGACTCCATGGCTGAGCTTGTCAGAGAGCTGGCGACAAAATAAACAGGGACGAGGCTATGGTTTTCATAAAAGGATTGTGGCGGGACTTACGTACCACGCCGGTTGATACGCTGGTGAGATGGCAGGAACGGCGCTTTCTGTGGCTACTGATGGCCTGCGCGATGGGCGGGTTAATAATATTGGCCCACTCGTTTTTCCAAATCTATCTCTATATGGCCCCCTGCGAGCAGTGTGTCTACATTCGCTTTGCCATGTTTGCGATGGTTTTCGGTGGATTGATCGCGGCAATAAACCCTAAAAATGTTGTTCTGAAGCTTATTGGCTGCATCGCGGCATTTTACGGCAGCATCATGGGCATTAAGTTCTCGCTCAAACTCAATGATATTCATCATGCGGTACATAGCCCAGATTCGCTGTTTGGCGTCCAGGGGTGTTCCACCGATCCGACATTCCCTTTCAATTTGCCGCTGGCAAACTGGGCTCCGGAGTGGTTTAAACCCACTGGAGATTGCGGCTATGATGCTCCCATAGTGCCTGATGGCGTGGCACTCAGCAGTACGCAAAAGTGGTTTATCGATCTATACCAACAGTCTGAAGGCTGGTATCTGCTTCCACCGTGGCAATTTATGAACATGGCGCAGGCATGCCTGCTAGCCTTTGGCTTATGTTTATTGCTGTTGGTGATAATGAGCGGCGCATGGGCATTGAAACTGGCCAGGGCCAAATAATTTGAGCAAAAATAAAAAAACCGAAGCCTGGAAGATGGCTTCGGTTTTTTATGCTTACCACAACTAACGTGGTAATAGTCTATTAGCTGGCTTTGCGCTCGTGCGCCTGACGGTAAGCCACCAGGTCTTCGATAGTCACCACCGCCATATTATGCTTGCCGGCAAATTCGATGCACTCTGGCGCTCGCGCCATGGTGCCATCGTCGTTGGTCAGTTCGCACAGCACGCCTGCCGGTTTAAACCCTGCCAGCGTCATCAGGTCGATGGTCGCTTCAGTATGACCACCGCGGGTCAACACGCCGCCAGCCTGAGCACGCAGCGGGAAAACGTGCCCCGGACGGTTAAGATCGGAAGGTTTGGCGCCATCCTTAATTGCCGCACGCACCGTAGTCACACGGTCCGCAGCGGAAACACCGGTGGTCACGCCCTCTGCTGCTTCAATGGTCACGGTAAAACCGGTGCCGTAAGCGCTGGTATTATTTTCCACCATCATTGGCAGATCGAGCTGTTTGCGTCGGTCTTCAGTGATGCACAGGCATACAATACCGCTACCGTGACGGATGGTCAGCGCCATCTGTTCTACGGTCATGGTCTCTGCCGGGAAAATCATATCGCCTTCGTTTTCGCGATCTTCATCGTCAAGCACCATCACACCGCGTCCTTCACGCAGCGCAGACAGCGCATGTTCAACACGTTCGAAAGCCGTACCAAAAGAGGAAAGTAGCGTCTGATTCATGGTAAAAAAACCTCACTAAAATTATGGTTACCAGAATCAGGGCAGTCTTAGGAGTACCGTCTAAGCGGCAAAAAAATAACGTGAGCGGGTCCATGCCCGACTGGATCGTTACTCTCTCCCATCCGGACTCTAACCGTCGGCCCCGGAATTACACCGGATCTGCTGACCTTTTTGCCGTAACAAAAAGCGCTCGCGGGCTTTCAACATCAGTTGATTTACCGCCGGTGGGGAATTTCGCCCCGCCCTGAGAATAAGCGGGTTAACTATAACGCTATTGATTACCTTCATCAACGCCTTTACTCGTCTTAGCTTCACACAATTCTGGTTTATGCCTGTGCCAGTTCGCACTACAATAGGCAGCAACACGTACCAGTTCAGGGAAACCACAATGATTGACCCGAAAAAAATTGAGCAGATTGCTCGTCAGGTTCACGAGTCGATGCCGAAAGGGATCCGCGAGTTTGGCGAAGACGTCGAGAAGAAAATTCGTCAAACGCTGCAGTCACAGCTGACCCGTCTGGATCTGGTAAGCCGTGAAGAATTCGATGTACAGACTCAGGTTTTATTGCGCACACGTGAAAAGCTGGCGCTGCTTGAGCAACGTCTGACTGAGCTGGAATCGCGTGAAAAAACGGCAGAAGTTAAACCTGCCCCCGCGATCCCGTCAGTCGATCCGCAAGAGTAAAACGACAACGGGCCGCAAGGCCCGTTTTTCTGTTAGTGTTCCAGTTCTAGCTTCCTGGCTTCCGTCGCCTGCTGGCAGTACAGCGCATAGCGTTTGCAAAACCAGCTTCGATGTTCTTCATCCATGTTCCCGGTTATCGCCTGGATATCAACGGGATGGCCCTCAGCCTGCATTCTGGCAAAACTACGGGCCAGGAAATCGAAATTGTTCATTGAATACATATTGCTGTTCATGAGCATACCCTCCAGTTATTGAATATCTGCTAAGGCCATATGCTTTTTCTAATTTCAGTATTTCCCTGGATACGAAGTTATTCTGTACATATTGTGCGCAAAAAAACCGCCTGCTTCACAGTTTCCTACGAAATCTAAGAGGGGGATGAGCCCCTTTTCGGATTAAAGACCAGGGTAACGCATGTTATTGTAACGTCATGTAAAAGTAAGAGGTAAAACCATTACTTTTGACACGGACAGGGAACGCAGTAACAGGAGGAAACAACTTGGCATTATTCACGGATTACAACAGCCCCTACCTGTTTGCTATTTCATTTGTACTGTTGATTGGCCTACTGGAAATCATCTCTCTTATTTTTGGCCATTTTCTTTCAGGTGCGCTTGATGCTCACCTCGAACATTACGATGCCCTGACTTCCGGCAATATCGGCCAGGCGCTTCACTATCTCAATATCGGGCGGATCCCGGCACTGATCGTGCTGTGTTTACTCGCTGGCTTCTTTGGACTCTTCGGCATCCTCCTTCAGCATGGCTGGGTCACGCTGTGGCAAGCACCGCTCAGCAACCTGCTGCTTGCTCCGGTGAGTTTTATTCTTGCCGTCTTCGCCGTGCATTACAGCGGAAAAATCATTGCTCCCTGGCTGCCGCGGGATGAAACCACCGCCCTCGCTGAAGATGAATTTATCGGCAGCATGGCGATTATTACCGGACATTCCGCAAGTGCCGGAACCCCCTGCGAAGGCAAATTTACCGATAAGTTCGGGCAGACTCACTATGTGCTGCTGGAGCCTGAAGCGGGCAAAGAATTCAAAAAAGGAGACAAGGTGCTGATTATCTGCCGACTCTCCGCAACGCGTTACCTGGCCGAGCTAAACCCCTGGCCGACTGTTTTATAATTTTATACAGAGGGATCTTATAGATGGATGATGTTTTTGGCATGTTACCTTCATGGATGTTTACCGCCATTGTGGCGGTGGTCGTCTTAGTAATTATCGGGATTATTTTTGCCCGCCTGTATCGCCGCGCATCTGCTGAACAGGCGTTTGTGCGTACCGGCCTTGGCGGACAAAAAGTGGTGATGAGCGGCGGCGCAATTGTCATGCCTATCTTCCACGAAATTATTCCTATCAACATGAACACCCTCAAACTTGAGGTGAGCCGTTCAACTGTCGACAGTCTCATCACCAAAGACCGTATGCGCGTGGATGTCGTCGTCGCCTTTTTCGTACGTGTAAAACCGTCTGTTGAAGGGATTGCTACCGCCGCACAGACGCTGGGACAGCGGACGCTGTCACCAGAGGATTTACGTGTGCTAATAGAAGATAAGTTTGTTGATGCCCTACGTGCCACTGCGTCGCAGATGACCATGCATGAACTGCAGGATACGCGTGAAAACTTCGTTCAGGGCGTACAAAATACCGTCGCGGAAGACCTGTCCAAAAACGGCCTGGAACTGGAGAGCGTTTCACTCACCAACTTTAACCAGACCGAAAAAGTCCATTTCAACCCGAATAACGCCTTTGATGCCGAGGGTCTGACCAAGCTGACCCAGGAAACAGAACGCCGTCGTCGCGAACGTAACGAAGTCGAGCAGGACGTAGAAGTTGCCGTTCGTGAGAAAAACCGTGATGCGCTGGCACGCAAGCTGGAAATCGAACAGCAGGAAGCCTTCATGACGCTCGAGCAGGAGCAGCAGGTGAAGACCCGCACGGCCGAGCAAAACGCCAAAATTGCCGCCTTCGAAGCCGAACGTCATCGTGAAGCTGAGCAGACGCGCATTCTTGCTGAACGCCAGATTCAGGAAACAGAAATCGAGCGTGAACAGGCGGTGCGTTCCAGAAAAGTCGAGGCCGAGCGTGAAGTTCGCATTAAAGAAATCGAACAACAGCAGGTAACGGAGATCGCCAACCAGACCAAGTCCATCGCTATTGCCGCCAAGTCTGAACAGCAGTCTCAGGCTGAAGCACGCGCTAACGATGCGCTAGCCGAAGCGGTTCGCGCCCAGCAGAACGTAGAAACCACCCGCCAGACCGCAGAAGCGGATCGTGCCAAACAGGTGGCGTTGATTGCCGCAGCGCAGGATGCAGAAACCCAGGCGGTTGAACTGACCGTCCGGGCAAAAGCGGAAAAAGAAGCCGCAGAATTGCAGGCGGCGGCAATTGTGGAACTGGCCGAAGCCACGCGGAAAAAAGGTCTGGCGGAA
Source organism: Citrobacter sp. Cf087 (assembly GCF_030334285.1). Taxonomy (NCBI): domain Bacteria; kingdom Pseudomonadati; phylum Pseudomonadota; class Gammaproteobacteria; order Enterobacterales; family Enterobacteriaceae; genus Citrobacter; species Citrobacter sp. Cf087. The sequence goes on along the minus strand of NZ_JAOWED010000028.1, from coordinate 272,127 downwards.
GCCGAAGCCCAGCGTGCGCTGAACGATGCTATCAACGTGCTTTCCGACGAACAGACCAGTCTGAAATTTAAGCTGGCCCTGCTGCAGTCCCTGCCAGCAGTCATTGAGAAATCCGTTGAGCCAATGAAGTCTATCGATGGGATCAAGATTATCCAGGTTGATGGTCTGAATCGTGGCGGCGCCGTCGGTGAAGTGACCGCAGGTAACGTAACCGGAGGGAATCTGGCTGAGCAGGCATTATCCGCCGCCCTTGCCTATCGTACACAAGCGCCGCTGATTGACTCGCTGTTAAATGAAATTGGTTTGTCCGGCGGTTCGCTGTCGGCACTGGCCGATCCGCTGAAAAACAGTCCACAGCCTGTTGAGAAAACGACTGAAGAATAAGAAACAGAAATGCCGGATGGCAACGCTTACGCGTTTTATCCGGCCTACAACCTCGTAGGCCGGACACCGCCATCCGACAAACATTCCAATTGTTATTTATCGCTGTCTTTCTGGATCTTCTTGATGATATTGGTCGTTGAGCAGCCATCTTCGAAGTTCAGCACCAGCACTTCACCGCCGTTCGCCCATACCTCTTTGCTACCCGCAATATCTTCTGGCTTATAGTCACCGCCTTTGACCAGCAGATCCGGCAGGATACCGGCGATCAGACGCTGCGGTGTATCTTCTTCAAAAGAGACCACCCAGTCGACGGATTCCAGCGCGCCCAGCACGATCATGCGCTGTTCCAGCGGGTTGACCGGACGCGTTTCTCCTTTCAGACGTTTGGTCGACGCATCGCTGTTTACCGCCACGATCAGGCGATCGCCCAGCTTGCGCGCATTTGCCAGATAGGAAACGTGGCCCGCATGCAGGATGTCGAACACGCCGTTAGTCATCACCACTTTCTCACCGCGCTTGCGGGCGCTGGCAACGGCCTGTTTCAGCTCAGATTCGCTCATCACGCCAAAACCAGTATCAGCCCGACCACGCACCGCGTTTTCCAGTTCAATCGGAGAAACGGTGGAGGTTCCCAGTTTACCGACCACAACACCGGCTGCAGCGTTGGCAAAATAGCACGCCTCTTCCAGTGTGTTACCCGCCGCCAGCGTCGCCGCCAGCACGCCGATTACCGTATCGCCCGCACCGGTCACGTCATACACTTCCTGCGCCTGCGTCGGCATATGCAGTGGCGATTTGCCCGGTTGCAGCAACGTCATCCCCTGTTCTGAACGGGTAATCAGCAGTGCGGAAAGGTCGAAATCAGCAATCACTTTCATGCCGCGCTCAACCAGTTCATCTTCGCTTTTGCATTTACCCACTACCGCTTCAAACTCAGACAAGTTCGGCGTTAGCAGCGTTGCGCCGCGGTAACGTTCAAAATCGGTCCCTTTCGGATCGATAAGTACCGGCACGCCAGCCTTACGCGCCAACGCAATCATCTGCTGCACGCTTGCCAGCGCGCCTTTGGCGTAGTCGGAAAGCACCAGAGCGCCAATAGAACCCAGCGCCTGATTAATACGCTCGTGCAGCGGCTGCGGATCCACGCCTTCAAAACCTTCTTCAAAATCCAGACGAATCAACTGCTGGTTGCGGGAAAGCACGCGCAGTTTGGTGATTGTCGGATGCGTCGGCACGGAAACGAAGTCGCATTTTACGTTCACATCCGCCAGCGTTTTGCTCAGCGCACGCGCCGCGTCGTCGATACCGGTCAAACCCACCAGACGGGAATTTGCGCCCAGAGAGGCAATGTTCATCGCCACGTTTGCTGCGCCACCGGGACGTTCTTCGATGGTATCGACCTTCACCACCGGAACCGGCGCTTCAGGTGAAATACGGCTGGTAGGGCCGTACCAGTAGCGATCCAGCATCACATCACCGACAACCATGACTCCTGCACGTTCAAACTCTGGCAGCGTTACTTTCATTCCTGTCTCCTGAGAGATTCTCTGAGGGTCTTAAAATTTGCGCGCGATAATAGCACACTTCACTCGGCAACCAGCCACTTCTGCCAGCTGTCACGCACCAGTGTACGTTCAGCGTCAAAGTGCTCCAGCGCCACATGGCCCGGAAGTTCCTGCAACGCAAGATGGTGAAGTTCATCACGCAACGTCGTATAAGCACGGGTAAGCGCCAGCGCTTCCTGCTCGTCCATAATGTCGTTTTGCGCCAGTAATTCCAGAATGCGCACATTATCCGACCAGCGCGTCAGCTTCGGTTTTTCATGCGCATAGCGCAACACCAGATACTGCGTAATAAACTCAATGTCTGTGATGCCACCTTCATCCGCTTTAATATCAAAACGATCCCGATGCTTATTGCCCAAATGGGCGCGCATTTTCTCACGCATTTCACGCACGTCGGTCTGCAAGGTTTTCCCATCACGGACGAGGGTCATGATATCGCGACGAATCGCATCAAACTGAGAGGTCAACTGCGGGTCGCCATATACCACACGAGCACGCACCAGTGCCTGATGCTCCCATGTCCAGGCTTCGTTGCGCTGGTAATCGTCGAAAGCGTCGGTTGATGTCACCAGCATTCCCGCCGCGCCGGATGGACGCAGCCGCGCATCCACTTCGTACAAAATACCGGACGAGGTACGGGTGCTGAAAAGGTGCATAATGCGCTGCGACAGACGCAGATAGAACTGTCGCCCATCAATCTCACGTTCACCGTCCGTCATCACGTCCATCGGGCAATCATGCAGGAAGATCAAATCAAGATCCGAACTGTAACCCAGTTCCCAGCCGCCCAGTTTGCCATAGCCGACGACGGCAAAACCGCGCCCCTCACGTTCGCCAAGATGGGTAGGTTGCCCGTAGCGAGCAACCATCTGCGTCCACGCCTGCTGGACTACCGCATCAATAATCGCTTCCGCCAGCCAGGTTAAATGGTCGCTCACCTTCATCACCGGCAGCGTACCGGCGATATCAGCCGCGGCAATACGCAGTAGCTGCGTTTGTTTAAACTGGCGCAGTGCCTCCAGTTGCTGCTCTTCGTCATCTTCCGGCACGCGCAGCAAATACTGGCGCAGCTCATCACGGTAGGCGTCCGTCGCGGTAGGTTGATACAGGGTATTCGGATCCAACAGTTCATCGAGCAACAACGGATACCGCGCCAGCTGGCTGGCGACCATCGGCGAGGCCGCACAGAGCGAAATCAAATGCTTCAGCGCCCCGGGGAATTCGCTCAGCAGTTCCAGATAGGTCGTGCGAGTCACAATACCCACCAGCAGCGGTGTAATGCGTGACAGCGGGACTGAGGCATCGTCACGCGTACAGACATCGCTCAACAGATGCGGCATTAAATGATCCAGCACCTGGCGTCCACGCGGGCCAATAGTGCGTTTATCCAGCTCTTTGCGGAAATCAGCAATCAGAGACAGCACGCGCCGCCGATCGTCATCCGCCAGATGCGTCAGCACTGGCGTGGTGTCATCTTCCTGTAAGGCGTCCTGCCACAATTCGCGCCACTGTTCTGAGAGCGACTCTTCCTGGGTTTCAGCTTCGTCATCGCCAATCAGCTCGTTGAAGACCCGGCGCACATTGTCCATATGATTGGTCAGCACATCGGTTAACTGCTGCCAGTCATCAACGTTCATCCCCCACGCCAGCCGCGCGCGATTCAGTTCATCACCCGGCAGCGTCTGGGTCTGCTCATCATTGATACTTTGCAGCAGGTTTTCCAGGCGGCGTAAATAGAGATAGGCTGCGCGCAGTTGTTCCGCGTCGGTATCAGAAAGCAAGTGCAGCGCATTGATGGCGCTAAGCGTCGGTAACAGCGAGCGGGATTGCAGCGATGGCTCGCGCCCACCGCGAATCAGCTGGAATACCTGCACGATAAATTCGATTTCACGAATGCCGCCCGCCCCCAGCTTGATGTTGTCTTTCAGGCCACGACGGCGTACTTCACGCGCAATCATCCCTTTCATGTTACGCAGCGACTGGATCACGCTGAAATCAATATAGCGACGGAAGACAAAAGGCCTCAGCATGGCACGAAGCTCGCTGACGTATGTACCGTCGGCATCGCCCATAATGCGGGCTTTAACCATCGCATAGCGTTCCCAGTCGCGCCCTTGTTCCTGGTAATAATCCTCCAGCGCGGAGAAGCTCAGCACCAGCGGGCCGCTGTCGCCAAACGGGCGTAAACGCATATCCACCCGATAGACAAACCCATCCATTGTGGGCTGATCCAGCACTTTGATAAGCCGCTGGCCCATACGGGTAAAGAACTGCGCGTTATCCAGCTCGCGACGCCCACCCTGTGTGCTGCCGTGTTCCGGCCAGGCAAAAATCAGGTCGATATCGGAGGAAAAATTCAGCTCGCCGCCGCCCAGTTTCCCCATGCCTAAAATCAGCAGCGGCTGCGCCACACCTTCAGGATTACACGGCGTTCCCCATTCGCGACAGCAGGCTGCGTACAACCAGTCGCGCGCGGCGACGATCAACGTTTCAGCCAGATGACTTAGCTGCTGCAAAATACTCTCTTCGGTCACCAGCGACAGCGTCTGTGCCCAGGCGATACGCACCATAATGCGACGGCGAAACAGGCGTAACTCACGCATCAGTGTGTTTTCGTCACTAACGTCAGCCAATGCTTGCTGTAACCAGTTGGCATAGTGTTGCCATTCATCCGCCAGGGGTGGAGTGCTTTCCAGCTCAGCCAGCCATTCGGGATGGGCAATAATGCTGTCACGGACAAAATCACTGAATGTAAGTACTGACTTCGCCTGAACGCTAAGCGAGGACTCAGATATTGCTGCTGGCAGCCGCTCAACAACGGTCGGCCAGTACTGCTGTAACGGTGAAGAGAGCTGCTTCATTTACGGGTTATCCTTTGAATGGTGCCGGATGCGTCTTTTCGCCTTATCCGACCTACATGACAGTTACACACATCGCGTAGGCCTGATAAGCGCAGCGCCATCAGGCATCCCGGCCTCGGCCCTGATTATCGTTTTCCGCTGTGCAGCCAGAACGGTTCCAGCGCGATCGCCTCGTTGCGGAAGTGTTCAATTTCAATATATTGGTTGGCCGCAATGGCGCGACGTAAGCCCTGCCAAGTAGCGATCCATTCTGATGCGACATTTTCGTCGTAGTATCCCGCCAGCATCAGCATGCTATCAATGTTGCGCGTCAAACGTGGAAGCTGATCGGCGTACTGATCGCCCAACGGCTGCGCAAAAGCGGTTTTCAGCTCAGCGGCATGACGTGAAAGATGGGTATCAGAGAAGCGCTTAAAGGAGTCGGCAATTTTGCCCTGCGCCTTCGCATCCAGGAACGGCTGCCATCCTTTGGTCACCAGCCATTCGGTCAGCGCCAGCTTGGCCATTGCCGTTTGCGTACTGTAAACCGCCGAAATAGCAGAAACGTCCGACGCAATGATCGCTTCCGATTGGGTCAGCAAATCACGTAAGTGAGCGCTCGCTTTTCGTGGCACATTACCGCCAAACAACATCAGAATGTGACGCACCAGACCCATTGCCGCCAGCACCTCGGCTTTCGCCCCTTTCACGCCGCGTACCCACAGCTCTTCGTGGTACTGCCACTGTGATAATGCCAGCTCCAGCGCCGCTTCCAGCCCCTGCTCAATGCTCGCCTTCGCCGGAACCTTCAAAATCCGCGTCGGTTTGAGTTCGCGCAGCGCATTCCCCTGGGCCAAATGATAACCGCGCGCTGCTTTGCTCAAACTGCCCTGGCGTAAACCGGTTTGCGAAACCAGCTGGTTTGCCAGCTTCAGTACCGCACGGGTATCGCCGCTTAGCAGTTCAAGTTCAAGCTCACAGATAGGTTCTGCAAACTCGCCCGCTTTCACTTCCCCCACATCGAGGGCCATTTCAATCCGGCTGCCATCAACATCAACCAACCATTTCTCACGGTAAAAATCGGTGCTGAACAACGGCTGCACTTGAGAAACAAGTTCAGCGGGCAGTTTGCCATCAGGCCAGACTTCGGTTGGGAACAAGGTGAGATCCAGCTCAGGCGCGTTTAGCGCAACGTTAAATTCCGGTCGCTGATGCAGGCCGCCCGTCACGCGTCCGGCAATTTTCATGGTCATTTCGTAATGACCGTTTTCACCGCGAATACGCAGCCCCATATCGTGACCACGCAACCACGCATCCGGCGTTTCGTAGTAAATATTCAGCAACTGGCTGGGCGCATGATGCTCTCCCCCCAGCGTATTCAGACGTTCACGTAGCGCATCGACAGCGTCACTATTAACGATAAATTTTAATTCGATTTCCTGGGCCATGGTCTTGTACTTATGGGTTATGTCACAGTTGAGAAAACTGACTGCGAACTAAGTTCGTTCTTTATGGTCAGTAGATAGTATTTTGCGCCAAATTGCCATGCAACGAGCAATTTGACGGGCGTAAAAGTTTCGAGTGGTGGCAAAAAGGACACAGATGATTCCGATTGATGTCGAATGCTTTGCGTAGAGACACTGATGCCACTACTATCGTTCCACTTTCTATGACAATAACGACAGCCTGATGCCAAAATTACGCCTGATTGGATTAACTTTACTCGCACTTAGCGCCACTGCAGTCTCTCATGCCGAAGAAAAGCGCTATGTCTCTGACGAACTGAACACCTGGGTCCGCAGCGGTCCGGGAGATAATTATCGCCTCGTGGGTACGGTTAACGCCGGCGAGGAAGTCACGCTATTACAGACTGATGCCAACACCAACTACGCCCAGGTGAAAGACAGCACCGGACGTACCGCCTGGATCCCACTGAAAGAGCTGAACAGTACGCCGAGCCTGCGTACCCGCGTTCCCGACCTGGAAAACCAGGTTAAGATCTTGACCGATAAGCTCAATAATATCGATACCACATGGAATCAGCGTACCGCCGACATGCAGCAAAAGGTAGCGCAGAGCGACAGCGTGATTGACGGGCTGAAACAAGAAAACCAGAAGCTGAAGAACGAACTTATCGTGGCGCAAAAGAAGGTGAGCGCAGCCAACCTTCAGCTTGATGACAAGCAGCGTACTATCATCATGCAATGGTTTATGTATGGCGGCGGCGTGCTGGGTCTTGGTCTGCTGCTCGGTCTGGTTCTGCCACACATGATCCCAAGCCGTAAACGCAAAGATCGCTGGATGAACTGAATCGCCTTCTCCGCCACACTGACATATGATTAAGGGATGTTTTTTTCAAAAGGAAAGTGGCGTGAAGATTTATCTGGTCGGTGGTGCTGTTCGGGATGCGTTATTAGGGCTACCGATTAAAGATAAAGATTGGGTCGTTGTCGGCGCCACGCCGCAAGGAATGCTCGACGCGGGTTACCAACAGGTAGGCCGCGATTTTCCCGTGTTTCTGCATCCGCAAACCCGGGAAGAGTATGCGTTGGCGCGTACTGAACGCAAATCAGGTTCGGGATATACCGGATTCACCTGCTACGCCGCGCCAGATGTGACGCTGGAGGCCGATCTTCAGCGGCGCGACCTGACCATCAACGCAATGGCCCGCGATGACAACGGGGAGATTATCGACCCGTATAACGGACGCGATGATCTGGAAAACCGCCTGCTGCGTCATGTTTCCCCGGCTTTTAGCGAAGATCCACTGCGCGTGCTGCGCGTAGCGCGCTTTGCTGCCCGCTATGCGCACCTTGGCTTTCGTATTGCCGACGAAACCATGACGCTGATGCGCGATATGAACGCCGCTGGCGAGCTGGAACACTTGACGCCAGAGCGCGTGTGGAAAGAAACGGAAAGCGCCTTAACCACCCGCAACCCACAGGTATTTTTTCAGGTCCTGCGCGACTGCGGCGCACTGCACGTTCTGTTTCCTGAAGTGGATGCTCTGTTCGGCGTTCCCGCGCCCGCGCAGTGGCACCCGGAAATTGATACCGGTATTCACACGCTGATGACGCTGTCGATGGCAGCCATGTTAAGCCCGGAGGTCGACGTGCGTTTTGCCACGCTGTGCCACGATCTTGGCAAAGCATTAACGCCTAAAGCGCTATGGCCGCGCCATCATGGCCACGGTCCGGCGGGTGTTAAGCTGGTCGAGCAACTGTGTCAGCGCCTGCGCGTGCCGAATGACATCCGTGATTTAGCCAAACTGGTGGCCGAGTTCCACGACCTGATTCATACCTTCCCGATCCTGCAACCGAAAACCATCGTTAAGCTGTTTGATTCCATCGATGCATGGCGCAAACCGCAGCGCGTGGAGCAAATCGCCCTCACCAGCGAGGCCGACGTGCGTGGGCGAACCGGTTTTGAAGCGGCGGATTACCCGCAAGGCAGGCTGTTGCGTGAAGCCTGGCTGGTTGCACAGGCGGTTCCCACGAAAGATGTCGTGGAAGCGGGATTCAAAGGTCAGGCAATTCGTGAAGAACTGACCCGGCGTCGCATTGCGGCGGTGGCCAACTGGAAGGAGAAGCGGTGTCCTAAACCTGCCCATTAAACTGACGTTGCCGGATAAGCGCAGCGCCATCCGGCATTTAGTGGCGATCAGAAAAAAACCACATAGACGGCAGCCGCCACAACAAAGCGGTAAATCGCAAACGGAATGAACGAGATACGCTTAATCAGCTGCAGGAAGGTTTTGATCGCGACCAGCGCCACGATAAACGCCGTCACAAAACCGACTGCAAACATTGGGATATCTGATGCGCTAAGGAACGACCAGCTCTTGTAGAGATCCAGCGCCGTCGCGCCCATCATCATCGGCACCGCCAGCAGGAATGAAAATTCAGAAGCCGCATAACGGCTCACGCCCATCAGCATACCGCCAGAAATCGTCGCCCCTGAGCGAGAAAAACCCGGCCACAGCGCGAGACACTGAAAACAGCCAATCATAAACGCCTGGCGATAGGTCATATCATCCAGACCCGGCGCGCGCGGCTCTTTCGGCTTCAGGCATTCTGAGGCAATCAGCAGTACACCACCCACCACCAGCGCATACATCACGTTGATCGGGTTAAACAGCGACTTGATGGTGTCGTGGAACACCAGTCCCAGTACAACCGCCGGAATCATCCCCAACAGGATATGCCCCAGCGTCAGCCGACCTTTGCCAGTACCTTCATGCGGAGCCTTGCCGAAGTGAATGCCTATCAGGCCAAACAAACGTCGCCAGAACATCACCACTACTGCCAGAATAGACCCCAACTGGATCACCACCTCGAATGTTTTTGCGGTATCACCCTCAAAACCCAACAGGTGGCCAACAATAATCATATGGCCGGTGCTGGAAACGGGTAAAAATTCCGTCAATCCTTCGACCACACCCAAAATTGCCGCCACCAGCAGCGAGTGCATATCACTCATTAATAAACCCCTAGATAGAGAAAACACGGCAAAAAAGAGCCGACGAAAGGACTCTTTTATACCCGTTTGATTTAGAAATTATTAAATTAATTATTTTCTTTCAGATTATTGCCACGCTCAATGACGACCCCGACGTTTGCCGCACGGGCTACCGCGCCAGGTTTGCTGAGTTTGATCCGCACCCACGGTGAATTAAAGCGGTTAAGTAGCAAATCCGCCACCTCTTCCGCCACACGTTCTACCAGCGCAAAACGCCCACCTTCCACATGATTAACAACCGTTTGAGCAATATCAGCATAGCTCAGGCAATCAGCCACATCATCGCTTTTAGCTGATTTGCGGTTATCCCATGCCATTTCGATATCGAACACCAACCGTTGTTCGATCGTTTGTTCCCAGTCGTAAACACCAATAGTGGTGATTACAGAAAGTTGCTCTATAAATACAATATCCATCACGACCTGCCTGCTTTTTGGCTAACCCGGATACCACTTCCGGCGAAATATGCGTATTATCCACAGAAGTAGCGTTTTACACGACATTTTCAAAACGGAACAGCTTATGAGTGCAATCGCGCCTGGAATGATTATCTTCGCGTACCTCTGTGGCTCAATTTCCAGTGCTATTCTGGTATGCCGCCTTGCTGGATTGCCGGACCCGCGCGACAGCGGCTCTGGGAATCCGGGCGCGACAAACGTGCTGCGCATCGGTGGCAAGGGAGCCGCCGTCGCGGTACTGATTTTCGACGTCCTGAAAGGTATGTTACCCGTCTGGGGTGCCTATGCGCTAGGCGTCAGCCCCTTCTGGCTGGGATTGATCGCGATCGCCGCCTGTCTGGGACACATCTGGCCGGTATTTTTCGGCTTTAAAGGTGGAAAAGGCGTTGCCACCGCCTTTGGCGCAATTGCGCCGATTGGCTGGGACTTAACCGGCGTGATGGCCGGAACCTGGCTACTAACCGTCCTGTTAAGCGGCTATTCGTCGTTAGGCGCTATCGTCAGTGCGCTGATCGCCCCTTTTTACGTCTGGTGGTTCAATCCCCAGTTCACTTTTCCGGTGTCCATGTTGTCGTGCTTAATTCTGCTTCGTCACCATGACAACATTCAGCGTCTGTGGCGTCGTCAGGAGCCGAAGATCTGGACCAAGCTAAAGAAAAAACGCGAAAAAGACCCCGAGTGATTTTATTGTCGGATAGCGACGCGTCGGCGTCTTATCCGGCCTCGGGGATGTGATACCCCTCCACCGGTTTGCCTAATCGGTTCTGACACCACGTCGCCAGAAACTCCACGCACACGCGAAGCTTCACGCTGCGATACAGCGGCTCCTGATAAACCGCCCAGATATTAGCGCTCTGCGCATAGTCCGACAGCACACGCACCAGCTCACCGCTGGCCAGAAACGGTTGTACGTCCCATTCAGAACGCAGCATGATCCCTTTTCCCTGTAGTGCCCACTGCAGCACAATCTCACCGCTGTTAGAAGAAAGATGTCCCGCTACCTTAACCGACTTTTTCTCCTGACCGTTATCCAGTTCCCACACCCCGTGAGTCATATCCCGTTCTTTGGTGACCAGACAATCATGCCGAATTAATTCCTGTAACGTCGTCGGCTCACCGTATTTTTGTAAATACGTCGGTGCTGCGCATAATATCCTTTTATTTTTCGTTAACAAATGCGCAATATAATAATCAGGAATTTCATCATTGATACGAATATCCAAATCGATATTATCCTGCGCCAAATCAATTTGCCGATCGTAAAGTTCAAAATGTACCTGTAATTCAGGATAGCTGTGCATCAATTCTGTAATTGCCGGTGCAATATAACTGCGCCCAAAACCAAAGCTACAGCCGATACGAATCATCCCTGCCGGACGCGTTTTGAGTTGCGTAACGTCATCGACCAAATGTTGATAACCTGCGAGGATCGCTTGCGCGTGTTCATAGCAACGTTGGCCACTCTCCGTTAGCGCCACGCCGCGCGCCGAGCGGCTTAGCAACGTAGCCCCTAGCGTGGACTCGAGGATCTGAATGCGCTTCGTCACAAACGCTGGCGTCTGGCCCAGCGTCGCAGCGGCGGCGCTAAAGCTGCCGCTATGAACAATTTCAACCAGCACCTGTAGGTCTTTCGCCAGGGGATACGTATTCAGCATGATCGGTAATCCGTAATGTGATTAACCGCAGTGTAATTCTCCCATACGTATTAAACCCTGCCCTGGCGCAATTTTTATTGCCTTATCTGGACATCATTCACGAACTGTTAATTAGATATTCACAGTGCCAAATAATATAAAACCACATTTTTAGTGGTAGTTTGTGGCGGAGAATTTATTTCCAGACAAATAAAAGAACTGGAGTTAATAAGATGAGCAATCAAAATAACCAACATGCGATAACTACGCTGACGAACATTGTCGCCGACTTTACCGCCATGATTTCTACCCGCATGCCTGACGATGTTGTGGATAAATTAAAACAGCTGCGTGAAGGCGAAACCTCGCCGATGGGTAAAATCATCTACCACACCATGTTTGACAACATGCAGAAAGCTATCGACCTGAACCGCCCTGCCTGTCAGGACACCGGGGAAATTATGTTCTTCGTGAAGGTCGGTTCCCGTTTTCCTCTACTTGGCGAACTGCAAAGCATTCTGAAACAGGCTGTTGAAGATGCCACGGTAAAAGCGCCGCTGCGCCATAACGCGGTTGAGATTTTTGACGAAGTGAATACCGGAAAAAATACCGGTACCGGTGTGCCGTGGATCACCTGGGACATCATCCCTGATAACGATGACGCGGAAATCGAAGTCTACATGGCAGGCGGCGGCTGTACGCTGCCGGGGCGCTCGAAAGTGTTAATGCCTTCTGAAGGCTACGAAGGCGTGGTGAAATTTGTCTTCGAAAATATCTCCACGCTGGCAGTCAACGCCTGTCCGCCAGTGCTGGTGGGCGTAGGTATTGCCACCTCTGTAGAAACCGCTGCCGTGCTTTCTCGTAAAGCGGTGCTGCGCCCAATCGGATCACGCCATCCAAACCCAAAAGCGGCAGAACTGGAACTGCGCCTGGAAGAAGGACTTAACCGTCTGGGCATTGGGCCGCAAGGGTTGACCGGGAATAGCTCAGTGATGGGCGTACATATCGAATCCGCCGCGCGCCACCCGTCGACTATCGGCGTTGCCGTCTCTACCGGCTGCTGGGCGCATCGTCGCGGCACGCTGTTGGTTCATGCCGACCTCTCCTTCGAAAACCTGTCTCACACCCGGAGCGCGTTATGAAAAAGATCCTCACAACCCCGATCAAAGCCGAAGATCTGGCAGACATTCGCGTTGGCGATGTCATTTACCTGACTGGCACGCTGGTGACCTGCCGTGACGTTTGCCACCGTCGCCTGATCGAACTGAAGCGCCCGATTCCTTATGACCTGAACGGCAAAGCCATTTTCCATGCGGGCCCGATCGTCCGTAAGAACGGTGAAAAATGGGAGATGGTCTCCGTCGGCCCAACTACCAGCATGCGTATGGAAGCGTTTGAGAAAGACTTTATCGAGCAGACGGGCGTCAAGCTGGTGGTCGGCAAAGGCGGCATGGGGCCGCTGACGGAAGAAGGCTGCAAACAGTTCAAAGCGCTGCACGTCATCTTCCCGGCTGGCTGTGCGGTCGTGGCGGCTACTCAGGTTGAAGAAATTGAAGAGGTTCACTGGACCGAACTCGGCATGCCGGAATCTCTGTGGGTATGCCGGGTAAAAGAGTTCGGCCCGCTGATCGTTTCCATCGATACTCACGGTAATAACCTGATTGCCGAAAACAAAAAGCTGTTCGCTGAACGTCGCGATCCTATCGTCGAAGAAATCTGCGAGCACGTGCACTACATCAAATAACCCTCCCGGAGGGGCGTAACGCCTCTCCCTCTTCGCAGGGATACAACAATGGCACCTTTAGCTGGTTGGTGGCGATACCTGGCTCCGCTGGTGGTCATCGCCATTATTGCTGTTCTGCCCGTCCCCACCGGTCTTGAGAGTCACACCTGGCTCTATTTTGCCGTCTTTACCGGTGTGATTGTCGGGCTTATTCTGGAACCTGTACCGGGCGCGGTGGTGGCGATGATTGGCATTTCGATCATCGCTGTCCTTTCACCGTGGCTGCTGTTCAGTCCGGAGCAACTCGCGCAGGACGGTTTTAAATTTACCGCCAAATCGCTGTCGTGGGCGGTATCTGGATTCTCAAACTCAGTCATCTGGCTGATCTTCGCGGCCTTTATGTTTGGTACCGGCTATGAGAAAACCGGCCTTGGTCGGCGAATCGCGCTGATGCTGGTGAAAAAGATGGGGCACCGGACGTTATTTCTCGGCTATGCGGTGATGTTCTCCGAACTTATCCTCGCTCCCGTCACGCCTTCCAACTCCGCGCGCGGAGCCGGAATAATCTACCCGATTATCCGCAACCTGCCGCCGCTGTATAACTCGCAGCCCAATAGCACCAGTTCACGCTCCATTGGCTCGTACATCATGTGGATGGGCATTGTCGCTGACTGCGTTACCAGCGCTATTTTCTTAACGGCGATGGCACCAAATCTGCTGTTGATCGGCCTGATGAAAGGCGCGTCCCACACGGCGCTGAGCTGGGGCGACTGGTTCTTAGGCATGCTGCCGCTGAGCATTTTACTGGTGCTGATCGTGCCATGGCTGGCGTACGTGCTGTATCCACCGGTGCTGAAATCCGGCGAGCAGGTTCCACGTTGGGCGGATACAGAGCTAAAAGCGATGGGACCGCTCTGCGCTCGCGAGAAAAAGATGCTGGCACTGATGGTCGGCGCGCTGGTGCTGTGGATCTTCGGCGGCGACTACATTGACGCCGCAATGGTCGGATACAGCGTGGTGGCGTTGATGCTGGTACTACGCATCATTAGCTGGGATGACATCGTCAGCAATAAAGCCGCATGGAACGTCTTTTTCTGGCTGGCCTCGCTGATAACGCTCGCCACCGGGCTCAATAACACCGGCTTTATCTCCTGGTTTGGCAAGCTGCTGGCGGGAGGACTGAGCGGCTATTCGCCGATGATGGTGATGGTGGCGCTGATCGTGGTGTTCTATCTGCTGCGCTACTTCTTTGCCAGCGCCACGGCGTATACCTCGGCACTCGCGCCGATGATGATTGCCGCCGCGCTGGCAATGCCGGAAATCCCGCTACCGGTCTTCTGCCTGATGGTCGGCGCCGTCATTGGTCTGGGCAGCATTCTGACCCCGTACGCCACCGGTCCTAGCCCTATCTACTACGGCAGCGGTTATTTGCCAACGGTGGATTACTGGCGGCTCGGCGCTATTTTTGGCCTGATTTTCCTCGTGCTGCTGGTGATCACCGGTCTGGTCTGGATGCCCCTCGTTTTGCTGTAATCTCCCTTGGGCGGCGTATTGTCGCCCCTTTATCCATAAGCTTCTCATATGATCGATTTCCCGATGCGCTGAGGCATACTTTTTTGTATGCAAACACCCTCATGCTGATAGGGGAAACGCTCTGGACACGGTTGCGCACGAGACACTCACACGGGGCTGGCAGGCCGAACTGGAACTGCATTTTACCTGCTCCGGGCACAAAACGGTGCTCGCCTTGGCGCGTCATCATGGTCCATTGACGGTTCAGCGCCCGTTTTACCCGGAAGAGGACGTCTGCCACCTCTATTTGCTGCATCCACCTGCGGGGATCGTTGGCGGGGATGAGCTTCATATTGCCGTCACACTCGACGAAAACAGCCATGCGTTAATCACCCAGCCCGGCGCGGGCAAGTTTTATCGCAGCCGTGGACCGCAGGCGTTGCTGCGCCAGCATTTTACCCTCGCCTCGCACGCCACGCTGGAGTGGCTGCCGCAGGATACGATCCTCTTTCCCGGCGCCAACGCCGCTATTCAGACCGTCTTTCATCTGACATCCGCAAGCCGCCTGCTGGCCTGGGATCTGCTGTGTCTTGGCCGACCGGTTATGCAGGAAACTTTCAGCCACGGCATGCTGCAAAATCGCCTGGAAGTGTGGCGAGATGGGCTGCCGCTGCTGATAGAACGCTTGATATTGCAGGAGGGGAATCTGAGCGGCGTCGCGCATCATCCTTGGGTCGGCACGTTGCTGTGTTATCCGGCCAACGAACACATGCTGGAGGGCACGCGGGAGCGGCTTATGGCGCTTGGCGATTACGCCGGGGCAACGCTTAACGACTCGCTGCTGACAATCCGTTTTCTTGCTAACGACAACCTGGTTGTTCAGCGCGTTATGCGTGACATCTGGCAATTTTTGCGCCCGCTGCTGACACATAAAACGCCTGTACTCCCGCGAATCTGGCAAACCTAAGAGAACCCTTATGGAACTGACCCCCAGAGAAAAAGATAAGTTGTTGCTGTTTACCGCCGCGCTGGTAGCGGAACGTCGCCTGGCCCGCGGGCTGAAGCTGAACTACCCGGAATCGGTGGCGCTGATTAGCGCTTTCATCATGGAAGGGGCGCGCGACGGGCAAACCGTGGCCGCACTGATGGAGGACGGGCGTCACGTGCTGCGCCGCGATCAGGTGATGGAAGGCGTACCGGAAATGATCCCGGATATTCAGGTTGAAGCCACCTTTCCGGACGGATCGAAGCTGGTCACTGTCCACAATCCGATCGTCTAAGGAGCGGCAATGATCCCAGGTGAATATCAGATCGCAAAAGGCAGTATCGCACTTAATCAGGGGCGAGAGATCTGCACGATCGTGGTGGAAAATCATGGCGACAGGCCCATCCAGGTGGGATCGCACTATCACTTTTTCGAAGTGAACCCGGCGCTGCACTTTGACAGGCTGGCCGCACGCGGCTTTCGTCTGAACATTGCTGCGGGCACAGCGGTGCGTTTTGAGCCAGGACAAAAACGCGAAGTCGAACTGGTGCGCGTTGCTGGCGCACAAAGGATCGTGGGTTTTCGCAGCGAAGTGATGGGCGCGCTGGAGGCAGATAATGAGTGACATTTCCCGGCAGGCGTACGCCGACATGTTTGGCCCAACCACCGGCGATAAAGTGCGCCTGGCGGATACCGACCTGTGGATCGAAGTGGAAAAAGACTTCACCACCTACGGTGAAGAGGTCAAATTCGGCGGCGGAAAAGTGATCCGCGACGGCATGGGCCAGGGGCAAATGCGCGCCGATGCATGTGTGGATCTGGTGATAACCAACGCGCTGATCGTCGATCACTGGGGGATCGTGAAAGCAGATATCGGTATCAAAGCCGGCAGGATCTTCGCCATCGGCAAGGCAGGTAATCCCGATATTCAGCCCAACGTTACGATCCCGATAGGCGTGGGAACTGAAGTCATCGCCGGGGAAGGCAAGATCGTCACCGCAGGCGGCGTGGATACGCATATTCACTGGATCTGCCCACAGCAAGCGCAAGAGGCGCTGGTTTCCGGCGTGACGACGATGATCGGCGGCGGCACCGGTCCGGCCGCGGGCACTCACGCCACCACCTGTACGCCGGGGCCGTGGTACATCGCACGCATGCTGCAGGCGGCAGACACGTTACCGGTTAACATCGGTTTACTGGGCAAAGGTAACGGCTCAAATCCTGACGCCTTGCGCGAGCAAATCACCGCGGGCGCAATTGGCCTGAAAATCCATGAAGACTGGGGTGCCACGCCCGCCGCTATTGACTGCGCACTGACCGTGGCCGACGAGATGGACATCCAGGTCGCGCTGCACAGTGACACGCTCAATGAGTCCGGTTTCGTGGAAGATACGCTGGCGGCGATTGGCGATCGCACCATTCATACTTTTCACACCGAAGGCGCGGGCGGTGGTCATGCGCCGGATATCATCACCGCCTGCGCGCATCCGAATATCCTGCCCTCCTCTACGAACCCGACGCTGCCCTATACCATCAACACCATCGACGAGCATCTCGACATGCTGATGGTTTGCCACCATCTCGATCCGGATATCGCCGAAGACGTGGCCTTTGCCGAATCACGCATTCGCCGGGAAACGATCGCTGCCGAAGATGTGCTGCATGACATTGGCGCCTTTTCCCTGACCTCGTCCGATTCACAGGCAATGGGGCGCGTGGGCGAAGTGATCCTGCGCACCTGGCAGGTGGCACACCGCATGAAGGTTCAGCGTGGCCCGTTGGCAGAAGAATCCGGTGACAACGACAACCTGCGCGTTAAACGCTACGTCGCCAAATACACCATCAATCCGGCGCTAACCCACGGTATCGCCCATGAAGTCGGCTCCGTTGAGCCTGGCAAACTGGCCGATCTGGTGCTGTGGTCACCGGCCTTCTTTGGCGCAAAACCAGCGACGATCGTTAAAGGCGGGATGATCGTCTGTGCGCCGATGGGCGACATCAATGCCTCGATTCCCACCCCACAGCCGGTGCATTACCGCATGATGTTCGGCGCACTTGGCGCAGCGCGGCATCACACCCGGCTGACCTTTATTTCGCAGGCCGCTGATGCGCAAAACATCGCGCAGCAGCTCAACCTGCAAAGCGCCATCGCCGTCGTTAAAGGCTGCAGAACAGTGAAAAAGGCCGACATGATCCACAACGACCTGCAACCCAATATCACCGTCGATGCTCAGACCTACGAGGTGCGTATTGATGGCGAACTGATTACCAGCGAACCGGCAAACGTTTTGCCGATGGCACAACGCTATTTTCTGTTTTAGGAGTGACGATGATCTACCTGACCCAACGCCTTGACCACGCTCACCGCGTCACCGCAAGCGTCACGCTACCCATTGATATGCGGGTAAAAAGTCGTGCCAGAGTGGCGCTGAACGACGGTCGCGAAGCCGGGCTGATGCTACCGCGCGGTTTGCTGTTACGCGGTGGCGACCTGCTGACCACCGACGATGGCAGCGAGGTGATCGAAGTGATCGCCGCGCCGGAGTCGGTTTCCGTGGTGCGCTGCGCCGATCCTTTCCTACTCGCCAAAGCCTGTTATCACCTCGGCAATCGCCACGTTCCGCTGCAAATCCTGCCGGATGAGCTGCGCTACCACCACGATCATGTGCTGGACGCCATGCTGCGCCAGTTCAACCTCGAGGTGACGTTCACCCAGTTGCCGTTTGAACCGGAAGCAGGCGCTTATGCCAGTGAATCACACGGGCATCATCACGGCCATGCGCACTGATGCATAACACCCAACAGCTGCGTCTGATGCAGCTCGCCAGCAGCGCACTCCCGGTGGGGTCGTTTACCTGGTCCCAGGGTCTGGAGTGGGCAGTGGAGATTGGCTGGGTGAAAAGCGTCGATGACTTCTCTGCCTGGCAAATTCAGCAGATGGAGCAGAACTTTTTTACCGTCGACCTACCGCTGCTGGCGAGACTGTATCGCGCCTGCGAGCAGGACGATCTCGACGCCGCACGCCGCTGGAGCGCTTACCTGTTAGCCTGTCGCGAAACCCGCGAACTGCGGGATGAAGAACGCAGTCGGGGCGCGGCGTTTACGCGGCTGGTCACCGACTGGGAGGCGGATTGCTCGCGAGAGTGGCGCACTCTCTTCGCCGACAGCCAACTCTGCGGCATGGCCTGGCTGGCCGTGCGCTGGAGAATTCCCCTGACCGAACTGGCGTTAAGCCTCGGCTACAGCTGGATTGAGAGCGCTGTGATGGCTGGCGTCAAGCTGGTTCCTTTTGGACAACAGGCGGCCCAGCGTTTGATTATTGCGCTCTGCGGTCGCTATGCGCAGGGTCTGGCTCAGGCGCTGGCGACGCCTGACGCCAGTCTCGGCTCCGCAACGCCGTTGGCCGCTATCGCGTCTGCCCGGCATGAAACCCAATATTCCCGATTATTCCGCTCCTGAGGAGAAAAAATGAGTAACTACAAGCATCCCCTGCGTGTGGGCGTTGGCGGCCCGGTCGGTTCCGGCAAAACGGCGCTGCTGGAAGCGTTATGCAAATCCATGCGCAGCAGCTATCAACTGGCGGTGGTGACCAACGATATCTACACCAAAGAAGATCAGCGCATTCTCACCGAGGCGGGCGCACTGGAGCCAGACCGGATCGTCGGTGTGGAAACCGGCGGCTGCCCACATACCGCCATCCGCGAAGATGCGTCGATGAATCTGGCTGCCGTAGAGGCGCTGAGCGAGAAATTCGGCAATCTGGATCTGATTTTTGTGGAAAGCGGTGGCGATAACCTGAGCGCCACCTTTAGTCCGGAATTAGCGGATCTGACGATCTATGTGATCGACGTTGCCGAAGGCGAGAAGATCCCGCGTAAGGGAGGGCCGGGGATCACTAAATCCGATTTTCTGGTTATCAATAAAACCGATCTGGCCCCTTACGTCGGCGCCTCGCTGGAGGTGATGGAACGCGATACCCTGCGTATGCGCGGGGAGCGTCCATGGACGTTCAGCAATTTAAAATCCGGAGAGGGTCTGGAAAAAATTATCGCGTTTCTGGAAGAGAAAGGAATGCTGCGGATGTAGCGTCTTGCCCGGTAACATTGCGCCACCGGGCAAAAAATCACGCCGCCGGTAATTCCGCCAGCGGCCAGCGTGGGCGCACGGTTACGCCAAGATCCGCCGTTGCGCCCGCTTTAAAACGCACCATGCCCGCGTAGGCGATCATCGCCCCGTTGTCGGTACAAAATTCCGGACGCGCGTAAAATACTTCGCCACGACGTTTTTGCATCATCTCGGCCAGTTTTGCGCGTAGCGTACGGTTAGCGCTCACGCCCCCCGCCATCACCAGACGTTTAAAACCGGTTTGATCCAGCGCGCGTTTGCACTTGATCATCAGCGTATCAACTACCGCATCTTCAAAGGCACGAGCAATATCTGCGCGCGTCTGATCGTCATTTTCGTTATTACGAATAGTATTCGCGGCAAAGGTTTTCAGCCCGGAGAAGCTGAAATCCAGCCCCGGACGATCGGTCATCGGGCGCGGGAAGACAAAACGTTTTTCAACGCCTTGCGAGGCCAGCTTTGACAACATTGGACCGCCAGGATAATCCAGCCCCAGCAGCTTGGCGGTTTTGTCGAACGCTTCGCCAGCAGCATCATCAATCGATTCGCCGAGTAATTCATACTGACCGATACCGGTGACGCTGATCAGCTGCGTGTGACCGCCGGAAACCAGCAGCGCGACGAACGGGAACGCAGGGGGATTATCTTCCAGCATTGGCGCCAGCAGATGCCCTTCCATGTGGTGCACAGGAATTGCCGGTACGCCCCAGGCGAACGCCAGCGAACGTCCTACGGTTGCGCCAACCAGCAGCGCGCCAACCAGACCAGGACCTGCGGTATACGCCACCGCATCGATCTCTTTTGCCGTCAGTCCCGCCTCTTTCAGCGCGGCCTGGATCAGCGGTACGGTTTTACGTACGTGATCGCGCGAGGCCAGTTCTGGCACTACGCCGCCGTAGTCAGCGTGTAATTTCACCTGACTATACAATTGGTTGGCTAAAAGACCTTTTTCATCGTCGTAAATGGCGATGCCGGTTTCATCGCAGGATGTTTCAATACCCAGTACACGCATGACTTGTTTTACCTCGCTCTATTACCGCGCAGTGTAGGACCAATGCGGGTTGATGTAAAACTTTGTTCGCCCCAGGAGTTCCGCTCGTGTATACTCCTTGTCCTTATAAAAGTCCCTTTCAAAATCGCGTCGGTGCTTTACAAAGCAGCAGCAATTGCAGTAAAATTCCGCACCATTTTGAAATAAGCTGGCGTTGATGCCAGCGGCAAACCGAATTTATTAAAGGTGAGAGTTACATGCCGGTAATTAAAGTACGTGAAAACGAGCCGTTCGACGTAGCACTGCGTCGCTTCAAGCGTTCATGCGAAAAAGCAGGTGTTCTGGCGGAAGTTCGTCGTCGTGAGTTCTATGAAAAACCGACTACCGAACGTAAGCGCGCTAAAGCTTCTGCTGTGAAACGTCACGCGAAGAAACTGGCTCGCGAAAACGCACGCCGTACTCGTCTGTACTAATCCATTGAGAGCCAAAGCTCTCAATTCAGACTGAGTTGTAGTTGTAAGGCCGTGCTTCCGGAAGGAATGCGCGGCTTATTTTCGTTTATACACGTCATCATTCAAGCTGCCTCAGTGTTGGCTGCAGTCGCTCACCCCAGTCACGTACTGATGTACGCTCCTGAGGATTCGCTTCCTTGCCGCCTTGATGCATCCTGAATGATTTTGTGTATATGAGTCATCAAAAAACAGGGGCTTATGGCTGGACGAATTCCTCGCGTTTTTATCAATGACCTGCTGGCAAGAACCGACATCGTCGATCTCATCGACGCGCGGGTAAAGCTGAAAAAGCAGGGCAAAAATTATCACGCGTGCTGTCCGTTTCATAACGAAAAAACCCCCTCTTTCACCGTAAACGGTGAAAAACAGTTTTATCACTGCTTTGGGTGTGGCGCGCATGGCAACGCCGTCGACTTTCTCATGAACTACGACAAGCTCGAGTTTGTGGAAACCGTCGAAGAACTGGCCGCAATGCACAACCTTGAAGTGCCCTATGAAGCAGGCAGTGGCCCCAGTCAGATAGAGCGCCACCAACGGCAAAGCCTTTATCAATTGATGGATGGCCTGAACACTTTTTATCAACAGTCTTTGATGCAACCCGCCGCTACCCCTGCGCGCCAGTACCTGGAAAAGCGAGGATTAAGTAGCGACGTTATCACCCGTTTTGCTATTGGTTTTGCGCCCCCCGGCTGGGACAACGTCCTGAAACGGTTTGGCGGCAATGCTGAAAATCGCAAATCGCTGGTTGATGCGGGGATGTTGGTCACCAACGATCAGGGACGCAGTTACGATCGCTTCCGCGAACGGGTGATGTTCCCCATCCGCGACAAACGTGGTCGGGTCATTGGTTTTGGTGGACGCGTGCTGGGCGATGCTCTGCCGAAGTATCTGAACTCCCCGGAAACCGATATTTTCCATAAAGGTCGCCAGCTGTATGGTCTTTATGAAGCCCAGCAGGATAACGCCGATCCACAGCGCCTGTTAGTGGTAGAAGGCTATATGGATGTGGTGGCGCTGGCGCAATACGGCATTAACTACGCCGTGGCATCCCTTGGGACGTCAACCACCGCCGATCACATCCAACTGTTGTTCCGCGCGACGAACAACGTAATTTGCTGTTACGACGGCGACCGTGCCGGACGCGACGCAGCATGGCGCGCGCTGGAAACCGCACTGCCCTATATGACAGACGGACGCCAGCTACGCTTTATGTTTTTACCTGACGGCGAAGATCCCGATACGCTGGTGCGCAAAGAAGGGAAAGAGGCCTTTGAAGCGCGGATGGAGCAGGCGCTGCCGCTCTCTGCGTTTTTATTTAACAGCCTGTTGCCGCAGGTGGATTTGAGTACCCCAGACGGACGCGCACAGCTCAGCACGCTGGCATTACCGCTGATTACTCAAGTACCAGGGGAAACGTTGCGCATTTACCTGCGACAGGAGTTGGGAAACAAGCTCGGCATTCTGGATGACAGCCAGCTTGAACGTTTAATGCCAAAACTGGCAGAAAATGGGGCTTCCCGCCCTGTTCCACAGCTAAAACGTACGACCATGCGTATACTTATAGGGTTGCTGGTGCAGAACCCGGAGCTCGCCCCGCTGGTTCCACCGTTAGGCGCACTGGATAGCAATAAGCTGCCTGGACTTGGCTTATTAAGAGAACTGGTCAACACTTGTCTGGCTCAGCCAGGTCTGACCACCGGGCAACTTTTAGAACACTATCGTGGCACAAATGATGCTGCGACCCTTGAAAAACTGTCGATGTGGGACGATATAGCAGATAAAGATATCGCAGAAAAAACCTTCACCGACTCACTCAACCATATGTTTGATTCGATGCTTGAACTGCGCCAGGAAGAGTTGATAGCTCGTGAGCGCACACACGGTTTAAGCAGCGAAGAACGCCGGGAACTCTGGACGCTGAACCAGGAACTGGCCAAGAAATAAGAGAAAGACAAAACAAAGACAAAATCATTCGCGTTGTATCAAGGCAGCAAGTGAACGAACGCCTGGGAGTGTACATAAGTACATGACCAGGATGACAAATCCGCCGGGAGCGGATTTGAACGCTGCTTGCGGCGGCCCCGTAAGGGGCGAGGCTCAGGATGAGCCGAGTAACGAACGCAGCTAACGCAGAGACAACGTGAAAGATGAAGTATTTAACGGCTTAACTGCCGAATATCGATCGGGAAGCCCCCGACAGCCGCACGGAGAGGCAGCGGCAAAATATAAGTATGCCCTCGTTTTGCCGTTGGCGGTTTTACCGCCCAACACCAATCAAACGAATTAAGTGTGGATACCGTCTTATGGAGCAAAACCCGCAGTCACAGCTGAAGCTTCTTGTCCAACGTGGTAAGGAGCAAGGCTATCTGACCTATGCCGAGGTCAATGACCATCTGCCGGAAGATATCGTCGATTCAGATCAAATCGAAGACATCATCCAAATGATCAATGACATGGGTATTCAGGTGATGGAAGAAGCACCTGATGCCGATGATCTGCTGCTTGCTGAAACCTCCAACAGCACCGATGAAGACGCGGAAGAAGCGGCTGCCCAGGTTCTGTCCAGCGTTGAGTCCGAAATCGGTCGTACAACTGACCCGGTCCGCATGTACATGCGTGAAATGGGTACCGTTGAACTGTTAACCCGCGAAGGCGAAATCGACATCGCTAAACGCATCGAAGACGGGATTAACCAGGTTCAATGCTCCGTTGCCGAATACCCGGAAGCTATCACCTACCTGCTTGAGCAGTACGATCGCGTAGAAGCTGAAGAAGCACGTCTTTCCGATCTGATCACTGGCTTTGTCGATCCAAACGCGGAAGAAGACATGGCGCCCACGGCGACCCACGTCGGTTCTGAACTCTCTCAGGAAGAGATGGATGACGATGAAGACGAAGATGAAGAAGATGGCGACGACGACAGCAGCGATGACGACAACAGCATCGACCCTGAGTTAGCGCGTGAAAAATTCGGTGAACTGCGTACTCAGTACGAAATCACTCGCGACACCATCAAAGCGAAAGGCCGCAGCCATGCTGCCGCGCAGGAAGAAATTCAGAAGCTGTCCGAAGTGTTCAAACAGTTCCGCCTGGTGCCGAAGCAGTTCGACTACCTGGTAAACAGCATGCGCGTCATGATGGACCGCGTGCGTACTCAGGAACGTCTGATCATGAAGCTCTGCGTTGAGCAGTGCAAAATGCCGAAGAAAAACTTCATCACCCTGTTCACTGGCAACGAAACCAGCGAAACCTGGTTCAACGCGGCAATCGCGATGAACAAACCGTGGTCTGAAAAACTGCACGATGTGGCAGATGACGTTCACCGCGGCCTGCAGAAACTGCAGCAGATTGAAGAAGAAACCGGCCTGACCATCGAGCAGGTTAAAGATATCAACCGTCGCATGTCCATCGGTGAAGCGAAAGCCCGCCGTGCGAAAAAAGAAATGGTTGAAGCGAACTTACGTCTGGTTATCTCTATCGCTAAAAAATACACCAACCGTGGCCTGCAGTTCCTGGATCTGATTCAGGAAGGTAACATCGGTCTGATGAAAGCGGTTGATAAGTTTGAATACCGTCGTGGTTACAAGTTCTCCACCTATGCAACCTGGTGGATCCGTCAGGCGATCACCCGTTCGATCGCGGATCAGGCGCGTACCATCCGTATCCCGGTACATATGATTGAGACCATTAACAAGCTCAACCGTATCTCCCGTCAGATGCTGCAAGAGATGGGCCGCGAGCCTACGCCGGAAGAACTGGCTGAACGCATGCTGATGCCGGAAGACAAGATCCGTAAAGTGCTGAAGATCGCTAAAGAGCCTATCTCCATGGAAACGCCGATCGGCGACGATGAAGATTCGCATCTGGGTGATTTCATCGAGGATACCACCCTCGAGCTACCGCTGGACTCTGCGACTACCGAGAGCCTGCGTGCCGCAACGCACGACGTTCTGGCTGGCCTGACCGCCCGTGAAGCAAAAGTTCTGCGTATGCGTTTCGGTATCGATATGAACACCGACCACACGCTGGAAGAAGTCGGTAAACAGTTCGACGTTACCCGTGAACGTATCCGTCAGATCGAAGCGAAAGCGCTGCGTAAACTGCGCCACCCGAGCCGCTCTGAAGTACTGCGTAGCTTCCTCGACGATTAATCGTTTCTGTTATTAAGAAGCTCCCTCCGGGGAGCTTTTTTTTTGGGATTTTCCGCAGTGTACAAAAATTGGTAGGGGGCATTGCCTATACACGCAATTGTAAATGATATTTATTTTCATTATCATTTTCTTTTCGTAAACAACTGTAAAGAAAAATGACATGAATTTAAAAACATTAAAAAATCAGTCCCTCTGCGCGCTTGCGATTTCACTGGCACTTTATGCCGGTTCAGCCCTGGCAAAAGACTTTACTGAGGATCAGTTCGCCTCTCAGACGCTTGGTCATGGCGTTTACGAACTGGCTTATGACGCCGGACAACAGGCTATCTATGCAGCCTCTGCCCCCTCTTTCGACAAAGATAAAACCGCCGGTGAAGTGTTCCTGTTTTCAACTGAATCATTAAAAGTCGATGAGCGGATCGCCACCGAACGCCGTCCTTTTGCGGTCTCACTGGATGAACCTAACCACATTCTCTGGCTAGGTAATGCGCTGGATGGCTCACTGACCCTGCTGGATACCCGCACCCATAAAGAAGTGAAAATGCTTCAGCTTGCAGACGAAGAAAATAAAGCC
Source organism: Citrobacter sp. Cf087 (assembly GCF_030334285.1). Taxonomy (NCBI): domain Bacteria; kingdom Pseudomonadati; phylum Pseudomonadota; class Gammaproteobacteria; order Enterobacterales; family Enterobacteriaceae; genus Citrobacter; species Citrobacter sp. Cf087. The sequence continues at coordinate 246,155 of NZ_JAOWED010000028.1, read as the reverse complement.
CACGTTCGTGAAGTGGTGCTCGACAAGAAGCACCACCGTCTGTATGTCTCCGGTATTGGCAGTGAAAATAAAGGTGTGCTGTGGGTTGTCGACACGCATAACCAGAAACTATTACACGCCCTCAAAGGGATGGATCCGGTCGGTTTCGCCGTTGATGAAGCTGGCGATAAAGTTTACGCCGTCACTGGCAAAGGCGAACTGGTTACCCTGGATGGCAAAACGTCGCAGGTTCTGTCGCGTGTGAAGGTTGACCCCTCCGAGCCGAAGCATTACTTCCTGAACATCGCGTTGAACACGGCCAAAGGCGTCGGATTTATCGCCGATACCAACACCGCCGACGTGCTGGTAGTCCAACTGGACAGCGGTAAAATTGTTCACCGCGTTCCCACGCCAAACTCTATCGCTGCGGTCTATAACCCTGCCCGCAACGAAGTGTATGTTACCCATCGCAATGCCCGTCAGATTAGCGTTATCGATGCCAACACTTACAGCCTGAAGCACACCATCAAAACGGCAGCAATGCCAAACAGCATGGTGCTTTCTCCTGACAGCAAAACGCTCTTCGTTAGCGTGAAGCAGGATGAAAAAGCCAACAAGGCTGACTATGTACTCAAGCTCGATTTAACCCAGTTCTGAGGAATACGTTGTGATTAACCAGACTCGTACCGCGCTGGCGATTTCGCTCGCCCTTGCCAGCCTCCCGGCGACCGTTTTCGCCGAAGAAACCACACCAGATAATGAAGATCAACTGGTGGTCACCGCCACCGGTTTCGCACAGGAACGCCGTGAGGCACCGGCGACCATCTCCGTCATCGGCGAGAAAGAACTGAACACCCGCTCTAACCAGAACGTCACCGAAGCCCTTCGCGAGATGCCCGGCGTATTGGTGGGTAATGGCAACGGTAGCCTTGCCACAGGCGATGTGCAGATGCGCGGCATGGACTCGACCTATACCTCCTACATGGTCAACGGCATCAAACAAGGCACCCGCGAATCGCGTCCTTACGGACACCATATCGGGACAGAGGCTGCCTTTTTACCGCCACTTGCTGCTATCGAGCGAATCGAGGTGATTCGCGGACCGATGTCCTCACTGTATGGCTCTGACTCCATCGGCGGCGTGGTCAACGTCATCACCAAAAAAGGCTACAACCTCGATAAATGGACGGGTGTGCTGGAAGATAACTACTTCCTGCAAGAGAAGAGCGAGTACGGTAACACCAACCAGACCAATGTCTTCCTGATGGGGCCAATTATCCCCAGCAAGCTCGGGGTGAGCGTAGCGGCGGATTATCTTGATCGCCGTGATGACGACAGCATCTCCGATGAGCGCTTTGTGAAGCACCAGGCTGGCAATCTGGATGCCACCATCAACATGTCGCCGACCGACACCCAACTGTGGGATTTGAACGTCGTCAAAGGGCATCAGGTAAAATCACACAATGATAAAGCCTGGCAATGGGACTTTGACCGCGATGCCGCTTCACTTGCGCAGCATGCCTGGTACGGCGACGATCTGCTGGAAGTGAAGAACTTCATCAGCTACGAGAACGCTAAAACCGAGTATCGTGTGCCGGGCATGAGTTCGCAGTTCATTAAGCAGAAAAACTATGAAGCCAACAGCGCGAACACCTTTACGCTGGGCGACCACAAGCTGACGCTGGGGATCAACTTCACCCGTAATGAGCTGGACGACACTTTCGGCATCGAAAACAAAGAAGTGCCGGGCATAACGCCGGTCAGCAAGATCACCCGTGACGGCTGGGCCATCTTCGCGGAGGATGCCTGGATGATGGTTCCGGACTTCACCCTCACCACCTCGGCGCGTCTCGATCACGACAGCTACTTTGGCTACCACGTCACGCCAAAACTCTACGGTAACTGGACGATTGACGAAAGCTGGGCGCTGAAGGGCGGCGTATCGGCGGGCTATAAAAAACCGGACCTGCGTGAGAACAATGAAGGTTTCACCAGCGTCTACGGTTCGTATCCGTATTCTTTCATTGGGATCGGCAACGATGACCTGAAACCTGAGCAGAGCGTCAACACCGAGCTGGGCGTCTACTGGCAACAGGACACACTGGCACTGGATGCAACCGTGTTCTTCACCAAATTCAAGGACAAGATCAGCGACTACACCATCTGTACCGCAACGGCCACGCAGAAGTGCATTTACAACGGGTATGAAGCGGAAGAAGTCTCGCAGTATTTCAACGTCAGTGACGCGGAAATCTATGGCCTGGAGCTGAACGGCGACTGGCAGGTCACTACCGCGCTGAAAGCGAACGCGAACTACACCTATACCCACAGCGAGCAAAAGAGCGGTCAGTACAAGGGAGAGGCACTGAACGAGTTCCCGACGAGCATGGCCAACCTGTCTCTGACATGGAATGCACTTAACGATCTGGAGCTGTGGAGTAAAGCCAGCTGGCGCAGCAATACGCCTGACATCGGCAAATCAACGTCAACCGACGCCTATGCGCTGGTCGATTTAGGCGCACGCTACCATCTCAACAAGAGCATCACATTGATGGCGGGGGTTTATAACCTGTTCGACGTGAACCCAATCTACAAAACGTCCTATAACCAGTCTTCCATCCTGGAAGGACGCCGCTACAACATGGGCGCACGCTTCGAGTTCTGACAGTGACGCCGGAGCCTAAGGCTCCGGCAGTTACAGGCCGCGCGCCTTCAACGCCACATTCACTTCCCGATACGCCTCTACCAGTTTATCCAGCGTGATCCGGCTTAACCCGCTGGGATTCGGCAATACCCATATTTGCGTCGCGCCAATGGTCAGCGTCTGTTTTCCCCACTGCGCCCCACGCTGGCTAAGCCCCTGCTCAAATGCCTGCTTCCCGAGGATAGCGAGCGCGGCTGGCTGATACTCTTCTATTTTCTCAATAAGCAGACGACCTCCGCTACGCATCTCTTGTAGCTTCACTTCATTGGCTTGTACCGTTGGTCTGTCGACAAACTTAGTCACGCCGCAGCGGAAATCCAGCAGATGCTGTGCCTCTTCAGGTTTAAGCTGGCGATCGGTAAACCCCGCCTGATGGATAACCTTCCAGAAGCGATTAGCGGGGTGTGCAAAGGGGAATCCTGTACCTGCGGAAGATAGCCCCGGATTGATGCCGCAAAACACCACCCGCAGCCCCGGTGCCAGTATGTCCTTAACCATAATTACTCCGAACAATACATCAGAGGAACAAGTATAACGGACTGAAAATACATTGTTTATAAAAACAGCATCCGTACGCTTATGTCTGGATTGCAACGCGGAGTTACTTTATAATCCACCGCCACGGCCCCTTAGCTCAGTGGTTAGAGCAGGCGACTCATAATCGCTTGGTCGCTGGTTCAAGTCCAGCAGGGGCCACCAAATTTTAGCTTTAAAATCATATAATTAAGCCACTCGAAAGAGTGGCTTTTTTGTTGTCTCGTTTTTAAGTGGCGATAAAATGGCGGTGGATTTTATACCGCCATTTTCCTGAGCGTATAAAAAAACCCGCACACGGCGGGCATTTAACGGAAATTTATCAGAGCCACAATGGCCGCTGACCACCGACAGTCGGGTGCGGCGGTGCCGGGTCGATAGCTCCTGGAGTAACAATAAAGCGCTCTATCGTTTCCATTGTCATAAACGTACAACTACAGTTGATGTTCTGGCATTGGTGGTAGCGCTCTTTTGTATTTTCTGTTAAATAGCGGCTTGTTCGTGCATGTGCGGCATGATGACACTTTGGACAATGAAACATAACCCACCCTACTATTCTCAATTCGTGAATCAATGATAAACATCAATTCACTTTTTGTGAATATATTTTATTCATCATCCGGTTCAGCACTGTACTCCACATCGGAGAGCTTAACCTCAAGCTCTAATCCCGTCGTGAATCCATTATTATTCAGATTGTGAGTTACCTTACTGATTAACCATGCCTGCTCATCTATGACACGCTTAAAGCCCGACACGCGCACCGGTGTCTCGGGGAATAAATCAGCCCGACCGAGCGCCAGTGTAATTGAAAACTCCGCAACGCCTCGCTGCAACTTATCCCACTTAGCCTGAGCTGCTCGCATCGCCTGAGCCTTTGAAGCGTAGACCGTCGTCAGCGCCAGCACGTTATCAGCCTCACCGGCCATATACTCACCCTCGCGCGCTTCCTGCTCTTTTTTGGCTTTTGTCTTTTTGCTGACCGGCTTTGCTTTCGGGTGTTCCAGTGCGCGCAGGTGCTTCTCTTTTGGTTTACGTTTCAGCGTTACCTTTTGCTTTTGCGGCTTAGGGTCTTTGGTGTGCAACCATTTTGCCGTTACGCCGGTATAAGCCCCACGGTCGGCAATGGCAAACTGATGACGGTCACCATCACTGCGGGTCAGTGTCATTTGTGGGACGGGTTTACCGCTGGCTGTCACTGCGCTACCGGCTTTCAGAAACAGCAATTTCCCCGCTTTCACTGATACTGCCGCCCCGTTGCGCTCAGCCAGTCTGGTCAAAAATACTGCGTCGGACTCCTGCGACTGATCGATATGCGGTACCGGGATTTTTTTCAGCGAATCCGCGACGCTGGCCGTCAGTTTATTGCGTTTTGCGATGGCGCTGACCAGCTCACCGAGAGTGGTGTCGTGCCATGATTCCTCACGCCGTGAATTGAGTGTTCCGCGAAAATCTGCGCTACGCGCACGAATGGTCAGCGTATCAGGCGCGCCTCGGTGCTCAATCTCATCAACCGTGAAATCGCCCTTATTCAGAAGTGACGAACCCTGCCAGCCAAGCCACAGCGTCAGCACCGCGCCGCGCAGTGGTAACTCGACTTTGCCGTCAGTATCGTCGAGCTCAATGTCTAGCTGGTCAGCTTCAAAACCCCGGTTGTCGGTCATAGTGAGAGAAATCAACCGGTCACTAAAATTGCTGGTAATGTCCTGGCTGTTCAGTGTCAGCATAAATACCGGTGCAAGGCTTGCCCCGGCGTCAATGGTCATGCCCGTCATCATGCGGTCAGCCCTCCGAGCATACCCTGCAGCTTATCGGTCAGATTACCGGCAGAGCCAAGCAGTTCGCCAGCCTGCTTATTCAGGTCGCCAAACATCGCCGCCAGTGATTCGTCGACCCGTTTCAGCGAAAGTGTGAAATCAATCTTTCTGGCCGCGCCATCACTGAAAAACTCGGTGTGTGTAGTCGAGACTTTATCGACGATATACATCCCGAGAATATTGCCGGTACCCTCAATCATCGGCCACGCTCTGCCCTCGTCAGCCATCAGTTCAACTGCCCTCAGTGATATACGGCCACCGGTAATGGCAGGGTAAAGCGTACCGGCAAGCTGAATGGAGGTTTCCCCCTCACCGAGAAACTGATACGCAGGAGGTTTACCGACCCGGTCATTAGATGCCCAGCGATAATCCTTCGAGAGTTGCATCGACTGATAAGGCAGGGTGCGGCGTTCAAACACAAACATTCCAAGCGCAAGCATCATTATTTATTCCTCCTCAGTCATGGCTCATACTGGCACGCTGACGCGCACGCTTTTCGCGCTCAATCTGTTCGAGCGTATCGCGTAGCTGTCGGTCAAGCTGATGCCCCGGCGCAACGCCACCCGGCAAAGTGATGTTGTATTCGCTTTTACTCTGGTCAATGTAAGAGCGTCCCGCCGGTGCGGTCACTGGCTGATAAGCCTGATAACCACCATATGTGCTGGTTGCCGGGATGTAGGAATTACCCTGTGTGGCGGCGTTGGTTTTGGCTGCGGTCTGGTCGAGGCTGTCCGACTCTTTGTTGATGATGCCGAGCTTTTCGAGAAGCCAGTCGACACCGCTGCGCAACTTGTTAAATACATTGAGCGGAGCCATCAAAGCAGAGGCCAGCGCCTGACCAAATATGACGCCGACATTTTTGCAGCTATCGAGCGTTTCCTGCGTGGCCTTGACCGGTGCTATCAGGTCTTTAAACCACTGCCAGACACCGCGCAGTTTCTCACCGAGACCGTCAAAAATGGGTGCCAGTGGAGCGAACATTTCCCCGACAGGGGTAAAGGCGCTCATGACCCCCTCAATCACCCCCGAGAAAAATGCGCTGATGGGCTCCCAATATTTACGAATGAGCAGCGCCCCGGCCACAATCGCCGCCCCCAATGCGACAATCGGCCAGGTAATCGCGCCGAGTGCGGTCACAATGGCACTACCGGTGACAGTAAATACCGTACCCAGCACGCCAGCAGCAGCGATAATGGCGTTAATCCCCATAACAACCGGCCACGCAACGAGACCAATACCGCCGATGATACCAATCAGAGCCAGTGCGCCACCGGCGATGATGCCGATGGTTGTCGCCAGCCCTTTGTTCTTCTGGATCCAGCCGTCGAGCTTTAACACGTATTGCGTGGCGGTTTGGGTGAGTTTACGCAGCGAGCCCTCTTGCTGGTCAAACAGGTCGGTACCGACTGCCTCATAAGCAGACTGGAACTCTTTAAAGTCGCCGCCGAGGTTATCCTGCATGACCTTAACCAGTTCCTCGGTTTTACCGTCCGAGGCTTTAAACGCTGCGGTGAGCCGGTCAAGTTTGCCGCTTGAGGCTGCTTCCATCAGTACCGCCGCCGCCGAGCTGGCCTCTTCGCCGAAAATGGTTTTCATGTACTCGCCGCGCTGGCTTGTCCCGAGGTTGTTTTTCTCAAAGCTGCGCTGCATTTCTTTCAGGATGGAGAATATCGGGCGCGTGTTCCCCTTGCTGTCGGACGTTTTGACGCCGAGCTCCTTAATGGCCTCAAACGCTTTTCCGGTGGGAGCCTGCAGGCGGCTGAGAATGGCGCGGCTACCCGTGCCCGCCATTGACCCGGTGATTTTGGCGTCGTGCAGCGCACCGACCATTGCGGCGGTTTGTTCGATGCTCACCCCGGCATTTTTTGCCACCGGCGCGGCATAGGTCAACGCGTCGCTCAGTCCGTCAAAATCGGCGGCGGTTTTGTTCATCGTCATCGAGAGAACGTCGCCAATGTGCGCAATCTTGTCGTTTGAAAGCTGAAATGCTGATTTCATCCCGGTCAGCAGCGCAGCGTTTTCCTCCATCGAGCGTCGGTTTGACAGTGCCATATTCAGTGTGACCGGCGTCGCCGCCTGAATAGCAGCAGCGTCACCGCCGCTTTTCGCAATGATGATTTGCGCGCTCGCTGCGTCATCTGCAGAGGCTGCAGTATTGTCGCCGAGCTGGCGAGCCTGTTTGCGTAACGCCTCCATTTCTGGCGACTGCTTATCGACCCCGAGCACAGCCTGCAGCTCGGAATTTTTCTGCGCAAAGTCATAACCGGGCATCAGCAATTTAACCCCGGCCATCGTTCCCGCTGTCGCAATACCCACCCCGGCAGCGCCTGCTGCGGCCATGTTACCGGCAAGCTCTTTACCTGATTTATATCGCTCTTTCACCCGGCTTAATTTCGCCTGCTGCGCACTGACGCGCGCCAGTGCCTCACGCTGGCGGTTAAGCTGCGCTGTTGTTTCGCTGATGGATGTTTTGAGACGACGTTCATCGGCAGACAGGGTGCGGGTATTGATACCGGCCTGCATCAGTTCGGAGCGCTGACGCTGTACCGATGTTCTCAGGCTGTTGTATTTCGCCTGCAGTTCAGAAGCGGCACGCTTTGCCGCTTCGAGTGCCTGCGCCTGCGCACGGGTCGGACTGGTGGTGTTTTTAAACTGCACAGCCAGCTCACCGGCTTCACGCTTCGCCTTATCAAGCGCCTGACTGGTTACGGCCAGTTGCGCGCTTGCCTTACGAAAGCCGTCGATTTTCGACGCCTGACCATTCAGGTCACGCAGCCCTTTTTGTGTGGTGCGAATATCACCCGACAGGGTTTTACTCGCGGTCTGGATAGATTTAAGCGGTCGGGTCGCCTGGTCGACCGCTTTCAGCAATACCTCAAGCCTCAGGTTATTACTCATTGTGGTTTCCACTACGCTGCAGCGCCTTTTCGCGCCATGTGATGAGCTCGCTCAGGCTCAGGGAATAGAGCTCTGATGGCGGCCAGTGGAATATCACGGCAATATCCGCCATCAGGTCATCGGTCGACAGGTCGGGCGGAAAATCTACTCCGCCGAAGCCGGTGACAAAAAACCAATCACCTTAGCGGCCAGCGATAACATGTCGGGCAGGTTCATCGCGGTCAGTTCCTGCGTGGTGAGCGCGGGATAGGTCATGCGGGGCAGCACTTTAATCAGCGCATCGACTTCGGACTGCGCCACCGCTGCCAGACTGACACCGCGCAGGGTACCGGCGTTGGGCTCAATCAGGGTGACTTTATCAATCGTCTGACCGGCGCGCTTAATCGGCTTGTCGAGGGTCACGACGTTCGGGTTTACGGTGTCAATTTCATTGCCAGCCGTATCAACAAATTCAGCGGTTTTACGTGGTGCTTTTGCCATGATGTTTTTCTCTGCTCTGAATGGGGATTAATAACCGGCCAGCAGTGCTGACCGATCAGGGAATTACAGCCCGATTGCGCGGCGGTGCTGTTCCAGACGGTCGACGCCGTTCACCTTCTCGACCATGTTGACGGTGTCGATTTCGATGACGTCGCTACCATCAATCGTGAGGCGATAGTAGGTGCAGACGGTCGACAGCTTGGTCGAGGTGTTTTCACCCTGTTTATTCTCGCCGCCGTCGATTTCTTTGTGACGTCCACGCATGACCACCTCGACCGCGATGATTTCGCCGGTGTCGTCGCGCTGATAGGATCCAGCAAAACGCAGCGGCACGGCGTCAGCACCCGGCGCGGCGTACTGCGCCCACAGCGCCACATCGGGCAGGCCACCGACAGACCATTCGACGGTGAGCGCATCGTCGTCGAGGCCGAGGTCAATTGCCGCCGCACCATTCATACCGCCGCCGCGATAGTTTTCGAGCTTGCGGGTCAGCTTCGGCAGCGTCACGGATTCAACAACACCCATGTAGCTAAGGCCGTCGTTGAACATGTTCAGATATTTAAGTTTGCGGGGTAGTGCCATGTTGTTTCAGGCTCCTTAGCTGTTGACCGATTCGGCCAGATTCACCAGATATTTATCGGTGATGCGCTGGCGCAGGGTCAGGCTTTCCAGTGGGGGAACCGGTGTATAGTCGTAGTCGATATACAGTTTCCCGGCCTTGAGGTTTTCCTTGTCGTTCGATTCCTCATCGAACCAGCATTCACCATCCACGATGTAGCCGTTAGATTTCAGCTCGCGGAATTTGGCGTTAATACCGTCGACAATGTCACGGATGAGCGATGCAGTGATGGGTTTATCGACCGCCCACATGTGCGCCTCAGCCATCGTGTCGGCCAGTACCTGCGCGGTGCGGGTGTAGTTCTCAAACAGGAAAAGCGGGTCATCAGAGCAGGTGCGGTTCCCCCAAAAACGGAAACCATCTTTGCGCACCAGCGTCGTGACCCCGGCCTCGTTGAGCAGGTCAGCATCGGTGCCGGATGCCTGCAAATCCCAAAAGACTGAGGCGCTGATGCCGGTAACACCCTGCACACCGACGTTAGACAGCGTTTTGTGCCAGCCGATGGTCTGGTCTATGTAGGCGCGCAGACCGAGTGCGCGGGCGGTGGCATATGCCGTGGTGGTGGCGTTCGCGGTGGTGTCCCATGCGAGGAAGTCAGGCCAGATGACCATCAGTTCGCGCTGGCTGAAATTCTCGCGATAGGCCATCGCCTCTGAAATGGTTTTACAGCCCCACGCGCTGACATAACAAAATGCGCGTAGTTTGATAGCGGCTGACGCAAGTGCGACCGCCACTTCCTGCGTATCGAGACCCGGCACACCGAGAATGCGCGGCTTAACGCCGGTAACCGCTTCGGCAGTCAACAGCGCTTTAATGCCGGTGTATTTTCCGTTCTCATCCGTGCCGCCGATGATGTTGGTAACGGTCTGCGCTTCTGCGTCGTCTCCGGTACCTTCGGCAACGCGCACAACGATAGTGACAGGTTTAGCCAGGTCGGCGATGGCCTGCAGAGAGGCTGCCAGCGTGCCTTTTTTACCGGCTTTCGCAATGGCGCTCTGCACATTGGTAATCAGTACCGGTTCATTGAGAGGGAATAGCTTCGCATCCGCATCACTGGCCGTGCAGACCATGCCGATGATAGCGGTCGAAACTGTGGAAATGACGCGGGTGCCGTCGTTAATTTCAAGCACCTGCACGCCGTGGTGAAAATCACTCATCCGGTTAACTCCATGGTTAAGGGGTGAGCGTATTTTCTGTTGTGCTGTAATGGTGGGCTATTTGTCGGCGATGGGTAGGGGATGGCACATAAACAAATTAAAAAAAGACGGGCATCAGCCCGCCCCGCATTACTCCGGCTTAACCGGCCACCCGATATCCGGTGCCGCTGAGGTGTCGACCGCGTTCAGCCCCTGAATGTATTTCATCCATGCAATCAGGCTGGCTTTGTCATCGTCGCTGATGATGCCGAGCTGCAACTCGGTCTGCCACAGGCTGATAGTACTTTGCGCTTCGGCTAACAACGCGGATTTTTTCTGCTCTGCCTCCATAATCTGACCGTTTTTCTGCGCATTCTTATCGGTGACCCATTCGCTACCGTTCCAGCGGTCATAAGGCGTTGCGGGTGCAACCGTGGTCACGTCGTCTGCATAATCACCCGGCACAGTAATCGTGACAGGCTTACCTGTTGCTGTGTCATAAACCGTTTCGCCCCGATGGTCTGCTACATATTCCCATCCTTCAAAACTGGCCGTACGACACACGGTAAAACCGTCTTTTTCATCTAATGGGGCATCAGTACAAGAATTGGCAGGAATGCCTACACCAACCGCGAGATATTCAACGCAGGTCGACAGATACTCTCTAGTTGCGCCGTCGTAGTTATAGACGGTCATATCACCTGCTTTCGTAGCTATGCCATTTTTGTTTAGCGTCGCTTTCGCCATTATGCAGCCCTCACGATGTAGTTAAATGCAATATTCACCGGACGGTTTTCGGTTGCCGTTCGAACCACCCTGGAGGAATCCAGATAAATGTGCTTTTGATAAAATGAATTTAATGCACCTGCCGCAATGCCTGATGTAGTTAAATCGACCAGACTAAATGCACCTGTTCCGGCAGCGTTAACGCCGACAGTAACATCAGAAACCATACCGGTGATATTTTGCTGGGCATCCTGCTGTTGTGTCAGTATTGCACGTCCGGCATCAATCCCTTTTCCATCATCCCAGCCACGAATAAATACGCCGCGTAAATCCAATAGTTTTCCTGATGGGAATATCTGTGCGAGCTTCGGATACAGCGCCTTGTCAAACGATGCACCGTTATATTTCAGAAATCCTTCGGGCGGTGTTGCGAATACCCATGGGATAGGAACGCCCACCGGTAACAGGCTGCCATAATCAAGCCCGAGTCTGCGAAGTGCTCCCGCCACATCGGTTGCGCCAGTACCGCCACGAGATACAGGAAGTGCCACGGCGTTTCCCTGACTATCCTGCACTCCCCACTCTCCGCTATTTGCCAGTACAATCCGCAATTTTCCATCAGGAGACAGAACACTGGTAAAAGCATCTGATAACTCAGATGGCGCTGACTTAAAAAATTGCAGACCAAGGTGCTGGACAAACTGTGCGACATCGGGAATATCACCGCCATTCTGGCTTTTCTGCATCGCGCCTGAGATACGAGCATCATCACCTGCTGCCACAGTGCCAGCAGTTGTCCCGGTATTTTTAGTCGCACTGTCGCCCAGTTGTAGACTTTGCCGCGCCAATGCCGGATTTGGCAAATCTGCGAGATTGCGCTCTTTAGCCAGTCGAGCACTGGCGTTATCCATAGCTATTTTTACCGCTTTTGGTGTTGCCGCTTGCGCTTCACTTTCGCTTGTCACGCTACTATTAAGCTGCACAAATCCCTTATCAGCCGTTGTGGCATCGGGGTGATTTCGTGACTGTTCATGAGCCGTGAATTTACTGTCGACATAACTTTTAACTTCGATAATTCTGTCATCGACATACTGGCGCGTTGCCAGCACGACCGACGGGTCGATTTTCAGAGTAATAGCTGATGTGCTGGACACGATGAGAATCATGCGAATGGTCTGCGTGCGGCCACTTCCCTCCTGAAGTTGCGGTTTATAGGTCTCCGGGCAGTTCGCCACAGCAATCAGAATGCCGTCGTCATCGTAGAGACCAATCTCTCGGATCCAAAACCCACCCTCATTCTCGGGAATAATTTGTTCCGCGATAATCTGGCTGCTATTGGTCGGGTCAACGGTCAGCAGGTTCAGCGGCGCGATGCGCTTCTGGTTGATGAGTTTCGTCTGCGACGGGTCAGGGGTCGGCAGCGCACCATTCGCATCACCGACGGCCATCTGCGTCAGGTTGAGTTTGGTGCCGAGTGCCGCCGCGTTCGCCAGTCGCGCCGCGCCCTGATTGGTCAGAATGGCAAAATATTTTGCGGTCATGCGTTCACTCTCAGGTTATCAATCAAATGGATGGCCGAGGCCAGGTAATATTCACCGCCGACGACAATTTCCTTGGGGGTGTAGGGGTAAACGGTCAGCGCGTCGCCGTGGTAGCATCCCGCGCCGACATACAGCTCACCGCTTGCACTCAGACTGATAGCCAGCCCTGTCAGGTGACGGCTTGCTGGTTTGGCATCTTCAATCAGGCGCTCAAGCTCCTGATACATTTCGTCAGTGATGCCGCTATCGAGCACGCCGACAACAAGGCGGAATGTGCCTGGCTCCTCGTCGAGCTGCCACCACTCGCGCACCTCAATCAGAAAACCAAGCGGTTCAACCACCCGGCGCAATGCGCTGATGGTGCCTTTGTGCTGATGGACGAAAAACGAGGAAGCACAGACGCTGCGTTTTGTCGCCTCCGGCCACTTCTCATCCCACCTGTCGACCGACAGCGCCCACGCCAGATACGGCAGCAGGTTTACCGGGCAGGTGCGCCAGTTCCACAGAGTGCGCAGCGGTACCGGCACGCGCTGAATCTCAGAGAGTGCAGCAGCGGCGGCGACCTCCAGTTGTGATGAGCCAACGGGTAACAGCCGGTCACTCATCCGAGCCCCCGATAGTTATCTGGTATTCGGTGCAGTTCGACGCCTGCGACTTGCTCAGCACAATGTCGGCCTGCGGTGATGCCAGTTCGACACGCTGTACCCCTTCAACATGCAGCGCCGCATAAATGGCTGACAGTCGGATATCTCGCCCGAGGCGGTGCTGCGCGCTGATGTAGCTCTGCAGCTTCTGTTCTGACGCCTGCCTGATGGGTTCGGATTCAGGGCCTGGGTAAACATAGAGCGTCGCGTCAATCTGGTACGGCACAATCTCGGCTGACTGGACAGTCACCCGGTCTGCCACCGGGCGCACATCTTCAGCATTCAGCGCCTTTTCAACGACTGCCAGTAACTCAGGGCTGGCGGTGCCGTCGCCCTCGCGTGATAACACGGTAATCGTCACACAGGCTGGTGACGGGCTGGCGACCGAAACGTCAGCGACCCGCCCGTCGGCGCTGCGACCGTGATACTCATATGCTCCGACCGGACCCGCTACACTCAAGCCCTCAAACGCCTGTTGTGCGCGCAGACGCAGGTCGGTGTCGGACTCCATAACGGCAGGTGTCGGCGGGATGGTGGTGTCATCCGCCGGTGAGATGGTCAGGCGTTCGGTATTGTTGTTCCCGGCCATGACGTCAAGGTCGTCACCGGCAGAATAGGCCAGCGTCACCGCCTGCGCGGCTTCGTTCACCCGCTGACGCCAGATAACTTCGCGGTAGGCGTTTTCCTGCAGAAGCTTAACAATCGGCTCAGACTCAAGTGCCAGCGTGCGGGCGATAGCCTCCTGCTGGTCTTCAGGATAAAGCGAAATCAGCGTCGCTATGCGTTCCGCAAGGATGGTTTCATAGTCCAGTTCCTCAACCACGTCGGGAACGGGTAACTGACTCAGGTCAACAGTTGGCATAGTGATTTAACTCAGTGAAACAGTGGTTGAAACTGACGCACCGGTATCGGTACGCATCCCGGTAATATCGACATACATTTCGCCAGTGTCGCCGCGCTCAAAACTGATGGATGTAAGCCTGATGCGTGGTTCCCACTTCTGGATCGCGGAATAGCACGCCACCATGATTTGCAGCCTTAGCGCCGGGGTTTGCGGCATATCAATCAACGCAGACAGGAGCGAGCCATATTCACGACGCATTACCCGCGAGCCGACCGGCGTCAGCAGAATGTCGCGCATGCTCTGGCTGATATGCTCACTGTCACGGATAGCGAGGCCGGAATTGCGGTTCATCCCCATATAGCGCGCCGTCACTTGGTGCCCTCCGTCCAGCTCCCACCCCGTTGCACGCCGCCGTGACCGTGGTCATCAACCTGCACACCGTTTGATTTCAACGTGCCGTCGGTATGTTCGATGTTTCCCCGCATGGTGCCGCCTTTCTGCACCTCAAGCGTCGCCGTCGTCAGTTTGTTGGTGCAGACCACCTCCGGGGTGTCGAGGGTGATACGCTCTGCCGCTTTGACCAGCACCACCGGCACGGTGGCGGTGATGGACTCCGATGCCGTCACGTCGGCAGTCTTGATGCCGCTGACCGTCAGCGCACCGGTTTCCGGCTCATACTCCATAACCGCGCCATCAGGGAACACCACATGCCACGCATCCGCCGAGGCAGACGGGGCGGGGTTATCGTCTGAGAAAATCCCCGGCAGAACGAAAGCGGTATCAAGCTCGCCACCAATCGCCAGCAGCAGTACCTGCTCACCGACCGAGGGAGCCCACCATGTACGCGAACGACCGGCGCGGGTAGTCAGCCAGTTCAGCCATGTAGTCTGGATCCCGCCGCTTTGTACGCGGCACAGCCCCTGCACAATATCGACCTCAGTCACCACACCTGAGCGGATGAGGTTGCGAATTGCGCGCGCGAGCTCCTGTAAAGTGGATAACGTATTCATAATGCAAGGATGCCTCTGGTCTGGAACCGCGCCAATTCGCGCGGCTCCGGTGATGGCTCACACAATATTTATTTGCCGAGGTGACTGAGAATGACGTCTTCAATCATCTGCTCATCGTCGCGGGTGAAACCGAGTAGCGGGCGCGCCTCGTACTGCACCTCACGGCTGTTGCGGTTTGGCCGGTCTTTGAGGCCATACTGATGCACCCGCGCCATGCGCTGCACTTTGCCGGTAAATTCCACCACCGCCGCACTGTCGCTGCCTTTGGCTTTCATAAAGCGGTTAGTGCGCAGTCTGGCGAACATCTCGCGCTTAATGCGGCCTTTCTTGCTCCGCACCGGCTGGCGCTTTCGCGCGGCATACGGGGTGCCGTCGGGTGCCTGCTGGCGCTTAATGCGTTGTTGCTGACTGGCGCGCAGCTTTTTCGCAATCTCAGCCGCCATTTGCCGACGCGTCGCCGGTGACAGGCTGGCAATCAGACCGGCAAGGCGCTCCTGCAGCGCGGTTAACTCACTCATCCCACTTACTCACCAGTTCGCCGTTAACGTACAGTTCGACCGGGCGCGTCACGGGTTCAGGCAGCGACGGCTCTGGCGCATAGCTGACGTGCAGTGCGCCGTCGACCTCTTTGACGAGCGTGCGCTCGGTGAGTCTCAGGCTGATACTGATATCGAGCGAATCGTCGTTATTGATATCAATCACCCAGGTGAATCCTTTCTCGCGCCCGTCGTTGGTGGTCATAATGTCCGGCTGATGTTCACGCAGCCACGCCTGCACCGGCACGAATATCAAATCGAGGTCGCCGGTGAAGTCAGTCACCACCACGTTAAGCACGTACACTTTTTCAAACGACAGTGAGCTCGCCAGTCGGGAATCCGTATGCCCGTTATCAGCGAACATGCGCAGCATATCGGGGTTGTTTCGGAGCTGCGGCACGGCGTTAATCAGCGCTTTGCGCAGGCTTTTGTGCTTCTGCATCGAGTTCATCCTGACAGTGTTTGACGGTTTTGACCTGCAGCGCACAGGCAGTCAGCGCGCCCTCAAGACGGCGAATATCCGCGCTCAGGTCACCATTTGTTTTCGGGTCACTTCCCGGCATCGGGCAAAGGCTCACCTTCGGGCATCCGTTGACCACAATCACCGGCGCTGGCGCAGGCGGGGCGGGTGTGCAACCGACGCACAACATCAGGCAGAGCAGCGTTATACCAGCGGCGAAAGGCTTCATTTTCATTAAGTAACCTCGTTATCGTCTGCTCACGGCGGCTGGCTTCTGCACTTGCCTTTGCGAGCTGCTCGCGCAGTGCCACCTGCGCGGATTCATTACGTCGGGCGAGCTGACCGGCAACACTGAGCTGATTTTTCAGCATGCCAATCGTCGTCTTTTGCTCGCTCGCGACACGGTTTGCCGCCTCAAAAGAGCGGTATAAATTGCCGTTCTCATGGCGCAACCACAGCAACCCGAGCACGGCCAGCACAAGCAGCGTTATCAGGACTTTCATGCCACCACCCCGCCAGCCGTGCGCCAGACAGTGACCAGCTTTTCGAGACTGTGCTCGCGCTGGCCGTAACCGGCACCCGGTAATGACGCCCAGATATTGCGACAACGGGAAACAGCACGCTCAATACGCCCCGCCCGGATATCGTCAATAGCACCGCGTTCCCGGATTAACTGGATCGCGAGCTTGTCCTGCGACAGTGGACTGAAATCAGGCAACGAGAGCTGTTTTTTATAGTGCGGCCAGAACAGATAAAGCTGCTGGTAACGCCCCGATGCCGTGGATTTCTCACCACGGCGATTAAACACTTTCGGTGGTCGGCCATGTGCGAAAGGGTGGTCGCTGTAATCGGTGAAAATCTCTGGCTTACCATCAAGACCGGTGACAATGACGTCATAGCCACGGTTTTTCGTCAGCGGATGGTTCGCTGTTCCTTCGGAATACGCCAGCATGTCCAGAAAGGCGGCGATATTCTGGTGAGTATTAATGACCGGCATCGTCTTCCCCTTTCTGTGACTTAAAGCGGCGCTGTATGGCGATTTCCACCACCTGATAACCGGCAATGCCGAGCATGGATCCAATCCCGCACACGGCAGGCAGTGACATATCAGGAAACTGCACCAGAACAACACCGGCGACCATCGAAACGAAACCGCCGAGCAGCATGCGTCCGACAAACAGGCGCGGGGTGATGGGCTCACCACCTGCCAGCACTTTCCCGACAACAATCATCACGCCAATCACAAACAGTGACAGGACGCCTTTTTCCCCTTCTGTCATGGTTTACTCCCAAAGATTGATAGTGTTAGTTACTGGTGAAGATGGCACATCGGGCAGGTCAATCTCGGTACCATGCGGCAGAATGACTCCCAGCTCAGACAGACCCGGATTAGCCTGCAGCACCGTCTCGACCACGCCCTCAGTGCGCCCGTAATACCGGGCGCAAATCGCATCGAGGGTGTCGCCCTGCATTGCCCTGACTTTCATCAGAGCTGACCCACTATGCAGCGCGGCTTGTCCTGCAGACGCGCAACTGACCAGCGCATATCCCGCCACAGGTCATCAATGGTGGTTTCCACACTGTCGGCTTTTTTGTCACCCTTGCCGGTGGCCTCAACGCCGCGATAACGCTCATACAGGGTGGCGGTCGCCATCGCCGTCACGGCGCTGAGGTAGTGGAAAACGCGCACATTCTCACCGTCGATTTCCTCGGCAGGCACGTCGGCCAGTTGCTTAAACCCGGCGGCAGTCTGGCGCTGCCGGTAGTCGTAAAGCTCCGCATTGGTCTCGGCCATGCCGGTCTTGATGGCATTGCGCAGGCGCGCATCGGAAACCGTCTGCTCAAGGCGCATCAGTTCGCGCACGCGCTTCGGATCCACATCAGGGAAAAAGAACGTGTTTTTAATCACTGCACCGCCCGTCTCCGGTGCGGGAATCACCACGCCCGGTACGTCCTGCGGTTCATCGGGCTGGTTCAGTATCACTGTCGTCATGACAACCTCATCAGGTTGGGCGGTGGACGCCGGTCGCCGTCAGGTCTTTGCCTGCTTTGACCGGCGTGCCGCCCGGCTCGGGGAGCGTTCAGTTAACCGGCGGTTTTTCCGCCTTTGGTGGACGCCCGCGCTTTGCTGCCGGTTTGCTGGCAGGTTTGCGCGTGCGCGGTTTAGTCGTTTTACGGGGTGCGGCCTCTGGCTTTGGCTTCAATGCCCGTTCCAGTCGCTCAATCTCCTTGCGCACACCGGCATTGCGGTCGAGCTGCATCGCGCGCTGAAACTGCGCCAGCGCCTCGGCATTCATACCGGCATCACGCAGGGTCAGGCCTGTCACCTTATGCAGACGGGCGCGCACCATATCGGGAACGTCAGCGCCGTCGGTCAGGTCGATAGTGGTCTGCAGCCAGGAAAGGTCGACAGACTCACCGGCATCGCGCAGACGCTGCGCGGCAAGCGCCACCTCCTCAACCAGCATGTAAGGTGTTGTGCGGCGATGGTCAGAGGTGAGGCCGTATTTCAGCGCGTAGGGGGCAATTTCCAGCGCGCCAGCGATATCACCGGCATCGAGACGCCACAGCATGACGGTCATGACAATGTCATCCTGCGCACCACGACCATCAGCCAGCACACCGGCGACCCACGGCGCATAGAACGGCAGCAGCTCGCGCTTTTTCTCGGCTTTACGTTCGTTTGAACGGATGTTTTTTAACGTGCGGCGGTCATCGGCCAGCTTAACCAGCATCTGCTCATAGGCGGTTGCATGGCGCAGCGGGGCTTGCTCCCGCTGCGCGGTTTGAGAGGCCGAGACCCGCATCATGTGACGCTGTGCGGGGCTCGTCATGGTTTAGGCTCCGCTTTCCGGTGCTGCAGGTGCGGTGAAATCGCCCAGGGTGATGTTTTCCAGCAGGCACCCGGCAGCATACGCCTCGACCACATAGTCGATATTCATCGACTCGTAGTTTTCCACACGGTCTTTTTTCGGGTTTTCATCAATGCTGCGGCGGTGGCTCTCATCCATGAAATAGATAGAGAGGTTTTCCAGCGTGGTCACTAACACGGCATTCGCCGGGAAGTACGGCACACGCACAGCAGGCAGGTTGCCGATTCGCTTCTGGCTGATGATGATATCTGCCGCGAGCGCTTCGCTATTTTCCTGCGGCTTGTTCACCAGCGGGAAATATTTGTCGGCCAGCAGCTTACGGCCAACGATGGCAACGAGTTTCGGGTCATCCTGATAAACCTCGTCAATCAGGTTATTGGTCGCATCCATCACCAACGCGTCGAGGTTCTCATAGTCACCGTTTCGACCGACACGAATCACTGCTGAAACGACCTTACCGTCAGCGTCGGTGATGTTGCTCATCACGCGCGTCGGGGCTTCATTGCGGTATTTCTGCAGCCAGCCGACGACCACATCCTGCAGCATCGGATTTTTGGTGCGGTCAGAGGTGGCGGCGCGGGTGGTACCGTTAAAACCGGCCATGATGAAATCGAGCGCCTGACGCTTGACGATGGCGTCACGGATACGGCGCTGGAAGTCCTGAAAACGCGCCCACAGGTCGAGGGTTTTATATTTCAGGTGGAAGTCAAAGTTAATCTGGTCGCACTCGTACTTGTTGGACTCAAGCGCGGTAAAGTCTGCGGTCTTACGCTCATCATCACCCGAGGTGTCGGTCGTGCTGGCGATAGTACCGGTCACACCGACGCCGATTTTCTCACCCTTCATTTCTGCAACCGGCAGGATATTAATCGTCTGCAGAAACGCGGATGACTCCTGCACTTTGTTCATCAGCGTTTGCGTGACGGACGGCTCGACGGTGAATTTTTTACTGACATCATCAGTGCTGATGCCGTTCAGC
This sequence comes from Citrobacter sp. Cf087, assembly GCF_030334285.1. NCBI lineage: Bacteria > Pseudomonadati > Pseudomonadota > Gammaproteobacteria > Enterobacterales > Enterobacteriaceae > Citrobacter > Citrobacter sp. Cf087. The sequence goes on along the minus strand of NZ_JAOWED010000028.1, from coordinate 226,375 downwards.
TCAGCGACGCGGGTCAGATAGGCATTGAACTTAAAACGGGTTTCCGGGCGCATAGTATTTCCTGTTTGAAATTATCGGTTAGTCACTGCATCGGGCGGGGTTGCCGCCCGGTTTCGGGTTTGCGGCTTATCAGCAGTCGGTCAGCAGCTCATCGCCACCACCGCCGCTGGCTTTCGTGCGTCGCGGCTGGCTGAAACTTTCGGTTTTATCGAGGGTGGTTTTCAGGGCGGAAAATGCCTTGCTGGTTTCCTCAACCTTGCCGGTCAGTTCCTGTTTGAAGGTGGCAAGTGCGGTTTCCATATCGGAAATACGCTTATCCTGCGCAGTGAGGTTGGTCTGCACATGCTCGCTGACGGCGGTCACCGCTTCATGCACATCATTCATGCGCGCATCGTCGCTGACCTGTTTACGGCTGAAAATGGCTTTCACCTTGTCAGTCAGGGCGGTAAATACCGTTTCCGGCTGGTCTTCAAACTCAAGCTCTGCAAGCGTTGCCGCTGAAATCAGGTTTTCAGGGTTAGCCTTAAAGCGGTTAAGCGGGTTGTGTTTTGCATTGCGACAGAATTCGAGGTATTCGGTGCCGAGGCTTGCCGGGTCATCGGTCACAGCCAGACCAACGAGATAGCATTTGCCGCTGTTGCTGAAATTCGGCGCGATTTCCATTGAGGTATAAACCTTCTGGAGTGCCTTATTCATTGCGACTAAATCGTCGGATGGGCTGATTTTTGCGAACAGTGCCAGCTTTCCGTTAAGCGCGGAGTCATCTTCGATTTTCTCCGCTTTCAGTTCGACCACATCGCCATAGCGTTTGAACGGGCTATCAGGAAACACGCTTTTGATGTGCTCAAGATTGATGCGGCAACCGTAGACGCGCGGGTCAAACGTGTCGGCCATTTCCTGAATATCACTGGCGCTGATAATGCGCCCGTCGCAGGTATCACCCTCGACGCCGATGCGAAAGAATTTTGAGACTTTTTTTGCCATTGTCAGGAGTCCTGAGGTTAGGGTTACTGGTCAACGCCAGTTTCCAGACTCCGGGCACACCAGACCACTAACGACGGCTGGACAATCGCCCACACAACAGCACCTTAGCGAATCACTGACGGCCATTAAGTAGCCTTGCCCTGAATCCACTACGGCGAGGCATCAATGACCATTTCCACCGATACAACCTTGTTGCATGACCCGCGACGACAGGCATCGCTGCTTTACTGGCAGGGGTTTTCCGTGCCACAGATTGCCGAAATGCTGCAGGTCAAGCGCCCGACCGTGCAGAGCTGGAAGCAGCGCGACGGCTGGGACGGCATCGCGCCGATTTCCCGCGTTGAAAGCAGCCTTGAGGCCAGGCTGATTCAGCTCATCGCCAAGCCGCAAAAGACAGGCGGCGATTTCAAAGAGATTGACCTGCTCGGACGGCAGATTGAACGGCTGGCGCGCGTCAACCGCTACAGCCAGACCGGCAACGAGGCCGACCTTAACCCCAACGTCGCCAACCGCAACAAAGGGGAGCGCAAAAAGCCGAAAAAGAATTTTTTCAGCGACGAGGCTATCGAGAAACTGGAGGAGCTATTTTTCGACCAGTCTTTCGAGTACCAGTTGCAGTGGTACCGCGCAGGACTGGCGCACCGTATTCGCGACATTCTCAAATCCCGCCAGATTGGCGCGACGTTCTATTTCTCCCGTGAGGCGCTGCTGCGCGCGCTCAAAACCGGCCATAACCAGATATTTCTGTCAGCCAGTAAAACGCAGGCTTACGTGTTCCGCGAATACATCATCCAGTTTGCACGACTGGTCGACGTCGACCTGACCGGCGACCCGATTGTCATCGGCAACAACGGCGCAAAACTGATTTTTCTCGGTACCAATTCCAACACCGCGCAGAGCCATAACGGCGACCTGTATGTCGATGAAATATTCTGGATCCCGAACTTTCAGAAACTGCGCAAAGTCGCCTCGGGCATGGCATCGCAGAAGCACCTGCGCTCAACCTACTTTTCGACGCCCTCAACGCTGGCGCACGGGGCTTACCCCTTCTGGTCGGGTGAGCTGTTCAACAAGGGGCGCGCCAGTGCCGCTGACCGCATCGAAATCGACATCAGTCACCGCGCACTCGCCGGTGGTCAGCTCTGCGATGATGGTCAGTGGCGGCAGATTGTCACTATTGAGGACGCCCTTGCCGGGGGCTGCACCCTGTTCGACCTCGACCAGCTCAAACGCGAAAACAGTGATGATGATTTTAAAAACCTGTTTATGTGCGAGTTTGTCGACGATAAGGCATCGGTATTCCCGTTCGAGGAGCTGCAGCGCTGCATGGTCGATGTGATGGAAGAATGGGAGGATTTTGCCCCGTTCGCCGACCATCCTTTCGGCTCTCGCCCGGTCTGGATTGGCTACGACCCGTCGCACACTGGCGACAGTGCCGGGTGCGTCGTGCTCGCACCGCCGGTGGTCTCGGGTGGCAAGTTCCGCATGCTGGAGCGCCACCAGTGGAAAGGCATGGACTTTGCCGCGCAGGCAGAGGGCATCCGCAAGCTGACTGAGAAATACAACGTCGAATACATCGGCATTGACGCAACCGGCCTCGGTCTCGGCGTGTTCCAGTTGGTGCGCTCATTCTACCCGGCGGCACGCGGCATCCGTTACACACCTGAAATGAAAACCGCCATGGTGCTCAAGGCAAAAGACACCATTCGTCGCGGCTGTCTGGAGTACGACGCCGGGGCAACCGACGTCACGCAGTCGTTTATGTCGATTCGCAAAACCATGACCAGCAGCGGGCGAAGCGCCACCTATGAGGCCAGTCGTACCGAGGAAGCCAGTCACGCCGATATCGCATGGGCGACCATGCACGCCCTGTTAAACGAACCGCTTTCTGCCGGTAGCGGCATGCAGCCTAAATCTATTCTGGAGTTCAACTAATGGGTAAGCAAAAATCCCGCAAAGCCGCCGCGCAGAAAACACGCGCACCACAGCAACTGAAAGCCAGCGCACCGCAAAAAATGGAAGCGTTCACCTTCGGTGAGCCAGTGCCGGTGCTCGACAAGCGCGATATTCTGGATTACGTCGAGTGCATCAGTAACGGCAAATGGTACGAGCCGCCGGTCAGCTTTTCCGGGCTGGCAAAGAGCCTGCGCTCTGCTGTACATCACAGCTCACCGATTTACGTTAAACGCAACGTACTCGCGAGCACCTACATTCCACACCCGCTGCTGTCCCGTCAGGATTTCAGCCGTTTTGCGCTCGACTATCTGGTCTTCGGCAACGCCTTTCTTGAGCAGCGCCACAGCGTCACCGGCCAGTTAATCAAGCTACTGACCTCACCGGCCAAATACACCCGTCGTGGGGTTGATGATTCGATTTTCTGGTTTGTGGAAAACTTCACTCTGCCGCATGAATTCGCGCCTGACACCGTATTTCACCTGCTGGAGCCTGACATTAATCAGGAGATTTACGGCTTGCCGGAATATCTCAGCGCGCTTAATTCTGCCTGGCTGAATGAATCCGCAACGCTGTTTCGCCGCAAGTATTACCAGAACGGCGCGCACGCGGGTTACATCATGTATGTGACTGACCCGGCGCAGAGCGCGACCGACGTCGAATCGCTACGCGAGGCGATGCGTAACTCGAAAGGACTCGGCAACTTTAAGAACCTGTTTTTCTACGCCCCCGGCGGAAAACCGGACGGCATCAAAATCGTGCCACTGAGCGAGGTCGCCACAAAGGATGACTTTTTCAACATCAAGAAAGCCAGTGCCGCCGACCTGATGGATGCGCACCGCGTACCGTTCCAGCTAATGGGCGGCAAGCCCGAGAATATCGGCTCACTCGGTGACGTTGAGAAGGTGGCAAAGGTATTTGTGCGCAATGAGCTGTCGCCGCTACAGGACAGGTTCAGGGAGGTAAACGACTGGCTCGGCATGGAGGTCATCAGATTCAAAGAGTACACCCTCGACAACCCGGAATAACCCCCTCAAGCCGCCAGCATGGCGGCTTTTTCATACCCCGCCACCATCACGCCTCAGACGCGCCACACGCGCACGAACACACACGACCACCAACGAAGCAACAGCAACCACGATAGCGCCATTATGAGGCGCTCAGACGATAATTTTTATTATTCCGCACCACCTCTGGCGCGCAATGCTTTCCCCGCCACGCCTGCCCGCTTTATGGGTCGGTTTTAATGCAGTTGCATGACCACTCTGGATCCGCGCCAGCTCTGGCGGCGCACTACCAGAACGGGCAAGCCTGACGCATGCAAAACCATGCACCTGTTGCATGCACAGCTTATTTATTGATAAATCACCTTAAATTTACAAAAATCACGAACATTGGCAATTTCCAAACATGATAGCCTCTCCATAACTATCGAGCCTATTTTTGAACGGAGAAAGATATGCAAGGTGAAGTTAACGAACAGCAGCCCGATGAGATTGGAACTGAGTTTGGATACTATCCAGTAGAAGTTAACATTGAGACTGAAAATTTTTCTTTACTTACTTTACCCGGCCTCGCTGAGAAAGTAGAGCGCGTTAACAATGACAAAAATGTTGTTAATGGCTGGATATACCCAGGAAACCAAGAGACATATAACTTTAATGGCGGCATATCCATAATGCCTTATAGTTGCCGAGTATTCGGATTGCCAAAAACGCACATACTAAAATTAAAAAATACATCCTCGCTAGAAGCTCTCAACTTTGTTGTGTGGTGCCTGTCTTTTTTCAGGGGGATGAGATTAACAACCACCGATGCTGGTTTTTTAGATGCAACCCCCATCAAGCCTGCTAAGTTAACAGACTTTATTCTCGGCAGATGCTCTGAAAAAGCAATCATAGAATTGGCTCTCAATTACATATCTAGCGAGCAAAAAACCGAGAAATCACCAATAAAAATAGCGGCAGTGGTGCACGCACTATTTTTATCTCACAACCCACAATACCTTTCATTTGAAAAGTTCCAGTATCTTTACATGGCATTGGATGGTTGTTTTGCTTTAGCGTGGGCAGAAAAAAACAAGTGCCCTGAAAAAACGTTAAATCACTCCAGGCGGTTAAAGTGGCTGTGCGAAACCTATGGCATACCACGGCCTTCATGGGTAACAGGCAAAAAAAATATTACAACCATCCGCAATGATAATTTTCATGAGGCTATTTTCTATGGTCAACCGCTTGGTTTCTCCAGTGTTAATGGCGGTCAATATGGTGATGATATATTACGAGAAATGCAGGCTCTGGTATGTCGCTTACTAGCAGCATTACTCTCTGTAAATGATTTTACATATATCAAATCTAAGGTCGACTCGGTTGAGTACCATTCATTAAAACTAAATTAACACTAACGCCTCGCGTAGCTCGTTGTTCAACCCCGCCAGCACTGAAAGCGAGTTTCATCGCTGGCGACGTTTGCTATGGACGACGTGGTGGAGGTGCGTATTGTATCGGCCTGCTGATATTATCCAGTTTGCCGTAGTTATCCCTGACTATTTCTGCACACCCAACCAGTTCTGCTGGCGTCAGGTTCTCATTGACCATTATCGTCTGCAGACGATGAACGATTGCCATCAGTTTTATGCTTTTAGTTTTGTGCTGCGGAATTTCTCCCGGTAGTCGATGCATAATATCGCCCTCAATGAATTTTATTTAGTGTCGTCAAAGCGCCACTATAAAACCCGCTAAGGTAACGTCCCATTCATCACTAGTGTGTAACCAATAACACATCTGGAAATTTTGAAAGGCAGGACAAACGCCTCGCGGTAGTCGTTTTTCAACACCGGCGGCGTTTGTCACTGTATTACTTAATTTTCGAGTATTGAATCAACCTCACCCGTTCGAACATCGACGCGCGCTGCTACGGTCTGTTTAACCACTCCACCATAAGCATTAGTTCCGCGAAACGTTGTTTTGACAACGGCATGCGGGTCTTTATTCAAAATAAGATGGTAAACCGTTGAAACATGTTTATAAGAGGAATCATCATTCATGCTGGCTTTTATCAGCCTCTCTAACGGACGATAAGAGCCATCCCAACCGCTAAAATTTCCCTGAAATACATCAAGGTTGATTTTATTATTTAGAGATTGTGGATCCTTCTCAAAGTCGTTGAAACACCACCCCAACACATCACCGAGCTTTAACGCATCATCTTTAGTAAAAGTGTACTCACTCATACAGGCATAAAAAACATCTGCAGAGCTGGCCGGTACACTTTTGAAGCCAACATAGTCTTTAACGATTTCGTGCCGGGTTTCTTTTGGCTCGTTGCGATATTCTTTGAGGGTTTTATCTGCGTACTCAAACGTTGGCGTAGCCGGTTCCGCTTTAACCGTCGGTACATCATTTTTCGCTACAGGCTGACCCTTTTCAGTCGGCCATAAGATTGAGCCAATAACGCCCAGCGCCAGACAGCCGCCGAGATAAACCGCACTTGAGCGCTTTCGATTTGGCATCCTAACCAGCGACGGCTTGATAAGACCAATGATAAAAGCAATAAAAAGAGCCAGAGATAAAAATGCTATTACGGTATCCATGATTTTCCTTTATCTAATCCCATAAAAAACAACCCCATGCTACCAAACATGAGGTTGATATTGGCGCTTTTTTGAAGAGCTACCGCCAGCTCTCATCTTCCCAAACTTCCTGAAGAATAGCGTCCAGCGCTTCGCGGTCTGAATCTTTATCGAACCCCATCAGTTCGACACCAGTCATGGATCCCTTTTTGACCGTAACGCGCGTCGATGGAAAAACAGACTGTATTCGCCTAGATAATTCACTCTGAAAAGCATCAATCACCGGCTGACCGACTATTTGGTCTTTATCTAATGTGATATTTACCCTCACCTTGCTCTCCCTCGCAAAAGTTTCATCAACTGGCGGCGCGGAAAAAACAACAGAAAAATTATTGTTTTTCATTAAGTTGCCTCTTGCTATCTCCGCAATTAAATTCAATGCGATTTCACGGTCTCTTTCCTGACAAGTCCCTTCAGCCGTCAGACGCGCAATCATTTCGACCCGCTCAATCATAACGTGCTCACTTAACTCTCTATCCACACAACCTCCATAACGAGATACTGTATAAACATACAGTAGCACGTATTGATAAAAAATGTGAAGAAAAAAAAGCAGTAAATACACTGTATGTACATGATATGGATGAATATTAACGGTTATGCTTTCGTTGCCAGTTCAGCTAAAGCCGCAACACGATTGAGGATTTCTGTAGCTTTGGTCTGATGCTCCTTAGCTTTAGCCTGATGTGATGGCGCTGCGGTAAATATTTCTCCTGTGGCCGTTCCTCGCAACCATTTACCATCAAAGCAACTTTTGCCACCTGCAATCAGGTGCAAGGCTTCGCCCCGGCTAATAGTGATGCCGGTTGTCAGATGTATTTCGTCGATAGTTTTCGCTATAACTGCATTTTGCTCATCCGTTCCGTGGATGAATTTTCGCCGCATTGCTGGTTTTGGCTTCCTGAGCCGGTTTGTCAGTTCTCGTCTTTCACGTCGGCTCAGTGGTTTTGATAAATCGAGTTTCGGTGGATCGCTTTCGCTTCCCGTACAGTTATTGACAGAACTCCGACGCTTGCCATCAACTGCCACCAACAATCGAATCCTAATGCGATTATTCGCATTGGTCAACATGAGAATGCGATTTATGGACTTTGAAAACCAAATATCAAACGAGGAAGTTTTAGACAGAATCTGTCAGGTCTACGGTTTCACACAGAAAATCCAGCTCGCTAATCATTTCAATATCGCAGCTAGCACGCTGCAAAACCGCTATACGCGGGGCAACGTCTCCTATGATTTCGCTGCATTCTGCGCCCTTGAGACTGGCGTCAATATCCAATGGATCCTGACTGGGAAAGGACCACAAAAATCAGATGAAAACTCAAAACCGTCTTACGAGCTCCAGTCATTCACATTAAGTGAAGGCAGGCTCACTAAAACTGGAATTTTGAATATCGACCCCGAGCTTTTCGAAAAGCCCTTGAAAAGTGCCATCTGTGTCAGAAGCGAGAGTAAAAGCTACATCGCTGAGAAAGATGCGCCTTTAGCTGACGGCCTCTGGATTGTTGATGTTGAGGGCGCAATCAGCCTCCGAGAGTTAACGGTTCTACCCGGTAAAAGGTTGCATGTGGCAGGTGGAAAAGTACCGTTTGAGTGCGGGATTGATGAGATAAAAACGATTGGCCGTGTAGTGGGTGTATACAGCGAGGTTAATTGATGACTGTCCGTAAAAATCCGGCTGGCGGTTGGATTTGTGAGCTCTACCCAAACGGTGCAAAAGGCAAACGTATCAGAAAGAAATTCGCCACTAAGGGCGAAGCTCTGGCGTTTGAACAGTACACCGTTCAAAACCCGTGGCAGGAAGAAAAGGAAGACAGGCGCACGTTAAAAGAGCTGGTTGATTCATGGTATAGCGCTCATGGCATTACGCTGAAAGACGGCTTGAAACGCCAGTTATCCATGCACCATGCTTTTGAGTGTATGGGCGAACCACTCGCACGCGATTTCGATGCGCAGATGTTTTCCCGCTACCGAGAAAAACGGTTAAAAGGTGAGTATGCCCGTTCAAACAGAGTGAAAGAGGTATCGCCTCGCACGCTTAATCTTGAGCTGGCCTACTTCCGGGCTGTGTTCAATGAGCTAAACCGCCTCGGAGAATGGAAGGGCGAAAACCCACTGAAAAACATGCGCCCATTCCGCACAGAAGAAATGGAAATGGCCTGGCTAACTCACGACCAAATTTCGCAACTGCTCGGAGAGTGTAAACGGCACGACCACCCTGATTTAGAAACCGTGGTCAGAATCTGTCTCGCCACTGGCGCCCGGTGGTCTGAGGCTGAGAGTTTGAAAAAAAGCCAGCTTGCGAAATACAAAATCACCTACACCAACACAAAAGGTAAAAAAAACCGCACTGTTCCCATCAGCAAAGAGCTCTACGAGTCACTGCCTGATGATAAAAAAGGTCGATTGTTTAGTGATTGTTATGGCGCATTCCGGTCTGCACTGGAAAGAACAAGCATCGAATTACCAGCAGGACAACTTACCCACGTCTTGCGCCACACATTCGCCAGCCACTTTATGATGAATGGCGGTAATATTCTGGTCTTGCAACGAGTACTCGGCCATACCGACATCAAAATGACGATGCGATATGCGCATTTTGCTCCTGACCATCTTGAAGATGCCGTAAGACTTAATCCATTGAACAAGACCTCTGCGGTAATGGAGTAGCGGTAAATAAAATTATAGGCGCACAGATATAGTGCGCTTATGACCTTGAATATTTAGTAGGGTTACAAAAGTGACAATATCTATACTATAAAATATCAAACCTCATTGTATGCACCACATCCATTACAACGAATGACAATGTTATGAATATTAACTTTTGGCACTCCAATAACAAGTTGAGATTTACACCCCCCACATAGCAACGCTAATCCGACCTCATAACCTGTTATAGCAACAGTGCCCTCCCCTTGATAAATAAAAACAGTCCTTGTATCTGGGTCTGGCTCAGGAATAACCTCTAGAGTTATCGTCTCCTTAATCTCTGGAACTTCAGGTCTCTTAATTCTTGGTTCATGGCACTCTTTGAAAAGCAAGCCAGACTCACAGGGACAAAGTTCATTTGGATCAATCTTAGCCATATTTACTCTCTCACAATGGACAATGGCAAATTTGGATCGATATATCGTCCAATATCAGGGACATTTAATTTCATTCGAGTAAGCATAATTAATAGATAGGTAAAAAAACGACCAAAAGATTGGTCTTCCATACCCTCTTTAACTATACGAAAAATAACCTCATCATTTTCCTCACTATTTACCTGACGCTTATGTGCCGTTAAAACCAAATTAACAAATTCATCTGTATCTAGCAGTAAATCTTTTTCCCCTTTTGTTAGATTAACTTTTTCATAACGAAGCACACCTTTGCCAAGAACACATATTAGATTACAAAAATAATTTACATCATGTACAGCATCGCAATGCGCCATCCAATTTTCTTTCAGAGAATCCAAAGAGTTACCAGAAACATTAAATCCAAAAACAATACCAAATGGCCTAGATGCTCTATGAACTGTTGCGTACTCTCTAGTAGCAATCACCCCTAAATCTCTCGGCGCTAGTTTTTTGAATAAGGTTATTTTTTTTGCTGCATCATCAAACTCACTTTTTGATAGAGTTGATTTAACTTCGATAATACCATAAACCCCTTCAACAGGTAGGATTGATGTTTTTCCCGCATAAAGCACTGGGCAATTAACGGCATCATAAATTATGATATCAATAGCATGGGAGCGTAAACCTTCTTTTGTAATTACCTCTCCTTTGGTCACACCATATCTTTTTGGCAAATGAGTTTTGAGAAAATCCATTAAAAACTCTTCTCGATTCTCACCTTTATCGCCGCTATGATGTATAAAGCCAGATTCTTTGAATCTAGCCAACATTGTAGCTTCTATTGAATTAAATAATTGATTTAAATCCATATATTACCTCACCTAATGCATGTCTTTGATGATACACCTTACTTACACTTTTGTAAGTTGCAAGCATCACTGCGTTAATTGATGGTAATGGCGATAAAGTGGCGGTGGAAATGGCTAAGAATGGGTAATCATTGGCAAATGTTGGCAACCTATGTCAATGATAAATAACGCAAACTATTGATTTTCGGTTGTTTATGTAGGAACTCATAATCGCTTGGTCGCTGGTTCAAGTCCAGCAGGGGCCACCAAACTTCAAGGACTTGCGAGAAATCGCAGGTCCTTTTTGTTATTGGAAATATATGCAATTGTTGGCAAAGCCAATAATTGGATGGCTCTGAATGCGTAGCGGGGGATGGCGAGGGAATAAGGATATATCATGCGATACGCCAGCCCATATCGCTGGCATTCCATTTGGACGCCGCCATCCCGAGATGGAAACGTCCGTTAGAGTTTTATTCGATAGTCAGCTCACACTAGCTCTTTGAGCTGCTCCTGCATATAGGTTGAAAAATACTCTGGGTTCTTGATAAGGATGCGGTTACCGGAGGCAACTTTTTCTGCCCATCCGGCCACTTTTTTCGTGAACTCGGGATTCCATCCCTCCTGCTCACCCCGTGCCATCACAACTTCCGGACTCGCTGGCACACCTAAGTCATGCAAATACTTTAAGATTCCCTTAGCGGTGCTTTCATCCATTGAATGGGGTACTGACGCCGAAGTGTTCATACCACCAATAAAATCCAATGCTTTCTCAATTGCTGTTGGCATGCTCTTATCCTTAAAATTAACCACGTGAGAGACACATTTATACTATGTACCCAACTCCGCCGGGATATCAAAGAGAACATCGCCTTTATTTGACTTACCCCGCAGCTAAACGCTTGCGCGACTGTTTTCTGCGCTATTTTTTTGCATCTCCGGCTAAAACCAGTCCGGTTGCCACCGCATTACGCGGCCCTTCGGTACCTCGAATATTGCCCTGCCCGGCGACAACGCCGTAATGCGCCAGCGCATCGGTGATCATCTGCGGGATTTCGAAATCCAGAGAAGAACCGCCTACCAGCACCACAAAAGTCATATCGCGAATAGATCCACCAGGTGACACCAGGCGTAACGCGCGCAGGCAGTTGGTCACAAAAACCTTCTCTTTGGCCTGTCGGCGCACCAGACGTATTTTTTCCAGCGAGGTCTGGTTATCTACCGGGATCAGCTCGCCCTCTTTCAAATACACAACTTTGGCAAACACCGACGGGCTGAGCGGTTCGCGGAAAAACTCTACCGCGCCGTTCTCATGGCGAATGCTGAACAGGCTCTCCACTTTTGCCAGCGGGTATTTTTTAATTTCCTCCGCCAGAAATGCATCGCTTAAGCCCAGCTCTGTTTGAATCAACAGGCTGACCATATTCCCCGCCCCGGCCAGATGTACCGCTTTCACTACGCCATCGCTATTGATGACAGCTGCATCGGTAGATCCTGCGCCTAAATCGAGGATTGCCAGCGGCGCAGCGCATCCAGGCGTTGTTAACGCCCCCACTACAGCCATGTTGGCCTCCACGCCACCAACCTCAACCAGAGTGTTTAACCGGGCGCTCAGCTCACTGGCGATGGCCTGCATCTGTAAGCGATCGGCTTTCACCATCGCCGCAATGCCCACGGCGTTCTCCATTGAACACTCTCCGGCGATGCCGCCCTGCACCTTACGCGGAATAAATGTATCGACCGCCAACAGATCCTGAATATGCACCGTGTTCATGTCATGACCGGTCAGCGAGGCCATCACCTTTCGCACCCGCTCCAGCATGCCGCCTGCGTGCGTACCAGCTTCCCCAGCAATATCGCGCACGGGCGCGCAGGCGCTCATCGCCTGCATAATGGCCTGCGCGCCTTGCGCTACGTCGGCTTCACCGCCACGCTTTTCACCACGGATAAAGATCTTACCCGCCGGGATCACCCTTGATCGCACATCACCCTGCGGGGTTTTCAGCACCACGGCGGAACGGTTGCCGATCAGCGCTCTGGCGATGGGGACGATAGTTTGCGTTTCCTCGGGCGTCAGGGCAAAGAAGGTCGCAATGCCGTAAGGGTTCGACAGCACCCGCACCACCTGTCCCGGGGCCGCCACTTCCACCGCAGCCAGAACACCTTCCGGCACCTTCTCCAGCAGAGTGACTTCATCAACCACCGGCATTGGCCGATGCAGGCGATTATTCACCAGCACGCCATCATCTTTTTTCAGGATGGCCGCCACCACATTGACGCCGCGATCCAGCGCTTCATTGATAAACCAAACCGCCTCAAGGAAATCCATCTCCTCACCTACCAACGGGATCCAGCCCTGGGCAAATCGATCCTCGCTCAACGCCGCCAACTTCTCCACGGCGATGGTGGTTCCCATGCCCACGCCAACGCCACCGGGCGTTTGCGGGTTATGACCAATCATCGTCGATTCGGTAATGATGGTTTCAGTGATGGTTTCCATCGCCACATCGCCAATCACCGGTGCGGCCTCGTTGATGCAAATTTTTGCTACGTCCTGCAGCGACCACGGCGTGTTATTCAGCGCCTGCTGCAGGGACGCGACTACCCCGGCGATATTATCCCGCGTGCCTTTCATACCGGTCGTGGCGACAATCCCGCTGCCGATAAACCGGCCATCCTGCGCCAACGCCACTTCGGTGGTGGCGTTGCCGATATCGATCCCTGCAATTAACGGCATGCTGCCTCCGTCACTGGCTGCCTTTACGCAGCTTATTTCTCTGCTGGTATACCTCTGCCGATTCGCGGACAAACCCAGCGTTCACCGTGGCATGCCATGTGTGTTCCAGTTCATCGGCAATGGCCTGCAACTCGGCGAACGAAGAACGAAACGGCCGTAGCGCGTTGTAGATCTCCAGAATGCGGGCATCCGGAATCGCAATCAGCTCTGCCGCACGACGAAAATTGCGCGCCACGGCATGACGCTGCATCTGCTCAGCAATCTGCGCCTGGTACTCCAGCGTTTGCTGAGAAATACGCACATCCTGCGGTCCTACGCGGCCCGCCAGCACATTCTCAAGAGTAATGTCGGTTAGCGGCTTGCCGGTAGGCGTCTGGATTTTCTCCGGGCAGCGGGTCGCTAATGGGTAATCCTGCGCAGTCATGATGTTGTCGTTCATGGTCATTCCCTTACCAGTGCAATATGCAACGTGACAGGCGCAGCATCCTGCACCACGTGTTTGGTTTCTTTGATATGAAACAGCGCGGCCTTGGCCATAAATTTAGGGCGCACCATCTGGTCATTGACCACTGGCACCGGCGAAGGCGACTCTTTGCGTGCATATCGCGCGGCGTTTTTACCAATCTGACGATAGGTTTCCAGCGTCAGCAGCGGAGCCTGAGAGAACAGCTCGAGGTTGCTTAACGGCAGCAGATCGCGCTGATGAATCACCGTGGTTCCTTTCGACTGGATGCCAATCCCGATGCCTGAGCCGCTGAGGTTTGCCGCATCCCATGCCATAAAAGAAACATCCGAGGTGCGCAGGATCCTCACTACCCGCGCATGCAATCCCTCTTCTTCAATCCCTGCCACCAGCTCTTTCAGAATCGCGTTGTGCGGCATGTCAATCAGGGTTTTATGCTGGTGCTTGCCAAAGGCCGGGCCGACGCCAATCACCACTTCATCCACGCGTTCATCCGCGTTAGCCGCCTCGCCTTCGCTCACTTGTAAGGTGAAAACCGGCTTACGTTCAGTTGTGCATTCCACAGTGTTCCGCCTTATTCGATCGAGCCGGGCTGAACCACGCCCGCAATATTTTTAATTTCCGCCCAGCGTTCGGCACTGATGCGATAGCCGGTACCAGGTCCCTGATAATCATTGATGTCGTTGACGGCGCTGACGACGTCGAACTGGCGATCCAGAATGGCCGACGTTTGCAGGTAATCACCAGTAACACGCTGTCTCAGCATATTGAGGATATTGCTGGCGATATCTTCAAAACCGCTGCAACTCAACGCGCCGACAATATCCAGCCCGGTGATATTACGCTTCATCATCTCTTCCACGGCCGCCAGATCCTCCACTACATTGCGCGCAGGCATATCTTTGCTGCCGTGAGCATAAGTAGCGGCTTCCACTTCTTCATCGCTAATCAGCGGCAGGCCCAGTTCGCGGAACACCGCCTGAATGGCGCGTGCGGCCTTATTGCGTATAGCGATAGTTTCTTCTTCAGTCACCGGACGCAGACCGCCGTCAACCATCAGATCGCGTTGCAGGATGTTGTAATCATCGAAGTCTTCAGCGTCGAAGTTCGACCCGGCAAACATGTTGTCGTAGTTGGGTACCGCGCTGTAACCAGAGAAAATAAAGTCGGTACCCGGCAGCATCTGCATCAGGGTGCGGGCAGTACGGCGAATATCGGAGTGAGAAAAGGTCTGGTCATTGGCGGAGGCCACTTCAAGGTCGAGCATTGAGGCAATCAGGTTTTCCGCCAGCACCGCGCGGATCCCCGAAGGCACAGCGCCGGTCATGCCGATACAGCTGACCGCACCGTTTTGCAGCCCCTGTACGCCCGCGCCTTTAGTGATAAAAATGCAGCGCGACTCCAGATAAAGCATCGATTTACTTTCGGAATAGCCCATCAGCGCTTCCGAGCCAGTGCCGGAGGTGTAGCGCATCTTCAACCCACGCGATGCATAAGCCGAGGCGAGAAACGCTTTGGACCACGGCGTGTCATCACCGTCGGTAAACACCGATTCTGTGCCATACACCGACACCGTTTCGGCATAACTGGTTAGCCCACGCATGCCCAGCTCCAGCTCCGTGGCCTCTTCAACAGAACATTGCGTCAGCACACCGGGACGACCGCATTGGGAACCCACCAGCAGCGCCAGGGCGTTAAACGGCGCGTAGCGGGCGATCCCGACCGTCGTTTCCTGCTCGGAAAAGCCGCGGATCCCCGCTTCAGCAGCGTCGGCGGCAATCTGTACCGGGTTATCTTTCAGGTTGGTCACGTGGCACTGGTTGGAGGGCGTGCGTCTGGCACGCATTTTTTGCAGCGCCATCATCATCTCCACCACGTTCATTTGCGCCATCACTTCCACCGCTTTCGCTGGGGTGATGGCAGTGGTAATGGCAATAATCTCTTCCCGACTGACGTGGATATCCACCAGCATTCTGGCGATCTCCAGCGCGTCGAGCTGCATGGCGTGCTCGGCCTCAGCCACGTTAATGGCGTAGTCGGCAATGAAACGGTCGATCATGTCGAACTCGGCGCGGCTCTTACCGTCCAGCTCAACAATACGACCATTTTCCACCTTCACCGACGACGCTGGATCGTAGGGGCTTTCCATGGCGATCAGCCCCTCTTCAGGCCATTCGCCAATCAGCCCATCCTGATTTACAGGCCGCTTCGCAAGCACTTCGAATCGTTTTGATCTTCTCATGATTTATTGACTCAAAAGATAAAAAATAGGGACGCCGGGCCGCATTGCCGGGGACACAACACCCGGCATTCGCCTTTCATCAGCAATGGTCGAACTCTAAATGAGCAGAACAATAAAAAAATAAAATTAATTTCGTTCCAATTTGGTACCTAATAAAAACGCATCGTTTCATATTGAAACGCAATTCAGGAATATCCATCGTGAATTGTGACGAGGTTAAATGATCATTATCAATAAACGCCAAACCGGGAAGGTGAATTTAATATCTTTGAAATTTTCGCCCTATTGACTTAATAACGCACGGCGAGAAAATAAGGTAAAGCCAATGATAAAAATAGCTGTTGCGCGATATGTTTCGTGACCTCAGCCCTACAACATTTTCAGGAGAAACTGTGAATAAGAGCCAACAAATTGCCACCATTACGCTGGCGGCTGCAAAAAAAATGGCGCAGGCCGTTGAGGCTAAAGCGCTTGAGATCAGCGTTCCGGTGGTCTTTTCCGTGGTGGATCGCGGTGGGAATACGCTGCTAATGCAACGCATGGACGATGCGTTTGTCACCAGCTGTGATATCTCTCTTAATAAAGCGTATACCGCCTGCTGTCTGCGCCAGGGTACCCATGAAATTACCGACGCGGTACAACCTGGTGCTTCGCTATATGGTTTGCAGCTTACCAACCAACAGCGCATTGTTATTTTCGGCGGCGGTTTACCTGTCATATTAAACGGTAAATTAATTGGTGCCGTTGGCGTTAGTGGCGGCACCGTGGAACAAGACAGATTATTAGCAGAAACCGCACTGAATTGTTTCTCTGAATTATAATTTAAATCTAAGAAGGTATATTATGAGCTATCGTATGTTTGATTACCTGGTGCCAAATGTGAACTTCTTTGGCCCCAATGCTATTTCCGTTGTCGGCGAACGCTGCAAACTGTTAGGCGGTAAAAAAGCGCTGCTGGTTACTGATAAAGGTCTGCGGGCCATTAAAGACGGCGCGGTAGATAAAACCCTCGCCCATTTACGTGAAGCGGGCATTGACGTGGTGGTTTTTGATGGCGTTGAACCTAACCCCAAAGACACCAACGTGCGTGACGGTCTGGAAGTCTTTCGCAAAGAGCATTGCGATATCATCGTTACCGTCGGTGGCGGTAGCCCGCATGACTGCGGTAAAGGCATCGGTATCGCAGCAACTCACGAAGGCGATCTCTACAGCTATGCCGGGATTGAAACCCTGACCAACCCGCTGCCTCCGATCGTTGCGGTAAATACCACTGCCGGTACCGCCAGCGAAGTCACCCGCCACTGCGTGCTGACCAATACAAAAACCAAAGTGAAGTTTGTGATTGTCAGTTGGCGCAACCTGCCGTCGGTCTCCATTAACGATCCGCTGCTGATGCTCGGCAAACCCGCCCCGCTGACCGCCGCGACGGGTATGGACGCCCTGACCCACGCCGTAGAAGCCTATATTTCCAAAGATGCCAACCCGGTCACCGACGCTGCCGCTATTCAGGCTATTCGCCTGATCGCACGCAACTTGCGTCAGGCCGTAGCGCTGGGCAGCAACCTGAAAGCTCGCGAGAATATGGCCTACGCCTCCCTGCTGGCAGGTATGGCTTTCAACAACGCCAACCTCGGCTACGTTCACGCGATGGCGCATCAACTTGGCGGTCTGTACGACATGCCGCACGGCGTGGCGAATGCCGTACTACTGCCGCACGTGGCGCGCTATAACCTGATCGCTAACCCGGAAAAATTTGCCGACATTGCAGAGTTTATGGGCGAAAACACTGACGGGCTTTCCACCATGGATGCCGCAGAACTGGCCATTCACGCCATTGCTCGTCTCTCTGCTGACATCGGCATTCCGCAGCATCTGCGCGATCTGGGTGTCAAAGAAGCCGATTTCCCGTACATGGCGGAAATGGCGCTGAAGGACGGCAACGCCTTCTCTAACCCGCGCAAAGGGAACGAGAAAGAAATTGCCGAGATCTTCCGTCAGGCATTCTGATAGTACAGGGGGCGCAATGTCACTTTCATCACCGGGCGTACATCTGTTTTATCACTCACGCTGGCAGGATACTCGCGTGCTTGATGAGCTGTGCTGGGGACTGGAAGAGCAAGGCGTCCCTTGTCGGGCAATCTGTTGCAACGAGCATGACTGCGCACTGGCATTGAGCAAACTTGCGGCCAAAAGCTCAACGCTACGTGTCGGTCTGGGTCTTAACGCCACGGGTGATATTGCGTTAACCCACGCCCAGTTGCCCGAGGATCGGGCGCTGATCCGTGGTCATATCACCGCCGGAATTGCGCAGATCCGCACGCTTGGCGCCAATGCTGGTCAACTGGTCAAAGTGCTTCCCTTCAGCGAGATAAAATAAATGTACCGCATCTACACCCGAACCGGCGATAAAGGCACGACCGCACTGTTTGGCGGCAGCCGTATCGACAAAGACGACATCCGCGTTGAGGCCTATGGCACGGTGGATGAACTGATTTCCCAACTTGGCGTCTGCTATGCCAGCACGCGTCAGGCCGGGCTACGCCAGGATCTGCACGCCATACAGAAAATGCTGTTTGTTCTGGGTGCGGAACTCGCCAGCGATGAGAAAGGACTCGCTCGCTTACAACAGCGTATTGGTGAAGAGGATACTCAGGCGCTGGAGCAGCTTATTAACCGTAATATGGCGCAAAGCGGCCCGCTCAAAGAGTTTGTTATTCCGGGGAAAAATCTCGCATCGGCACAGCTACACGTTGCGCGAACCCTGACGCGCCGACTGGAGCGGGTCCTCATCGCGATGAGCAGATCGCTAACGTTACGCGATGAACCCAGGCGTTATATCAACCGACTGTCAGACGCGCTGTTCTCGATGGCGAGAATTGAAGAAACTAGTCCAGATGCTTGCGCTTAAACTGGCTGGCATCAATGTCGTACTGCTTCATCTTGCGCCACAAGGTAGTACGACCGATATTCAACAGTTGCGACATCTCCTGCACGCGCCCGCTGGTGACGCGGGCAGCATGGATAATCGCCTCTTTTTCGATAGCGGTAAACGTCAGACTAGCAGGCAGCAGTGAAGACGCCGTCTCCAGACCAGGACGTTCGGCAAACAAATAATCCGGTAGATTGCTCAGCCGAATATGGCCGTTATCACTGCTGATGGCGATGTTTTCGATAATGCTGTTCAGCTCAAAGTCATTGCCCGGCCACGAATAGGCCACCAGTTGCGCCAGCGCGTCGTCGTCGATCTTCAAACTGTATGAAAAGCGTTTTTTCAGGCTATTCAGCCGCGTATAAATCAGCGAGGGAATACTACTGCGCCGCGCCCGCAGCGGTGGTATCACTATCTCAAAAGAGTGCAGCGCATAATACAGCTGACGGCTAAAGCGGTTTTGCTCCACCAGATTGGCGAGATCAACCGTGGTGGTGGCGATCACTTTGACATCCACCGGAATCAGCCGACGGGCATCCAGGCGGGTTAACACCCCCTGTTTGATCACCTGTAACAGCGCGGATTGCAGCTCCGGTGCCAGATATTCAATTTTTTCCAGAAACAGCGTGCCGCCGTTCGCCAGTTCAAGACGGCTCAACCGGCCATTTTCATCGTCGGTGGGCGCACTGCCCATAAAATCCTGCCCCAGTACGCTGTTGGCATACAGCTGACAGTTCACGGCGATATACGGCCCGCTGGCGCGCTCGCTTTCATTGTGGATGGCCTGACTCAGTAGCTCTTTACCAACACCCTCTTCCCCGCACAGCAGGATCGGGAAACTCCCCCTCGCTGCCTGGCGTCCAAAATGGATCAAGCGGCGGGTTTCCGGATCGTCAGTCGACATCTGCTCAAAGGTGTGGCTCACCTTGCCGAGCTGGCTGGTCATCAGCTGGCGCATTTGTTCCACCGGATGCAGTAGCAGAATAAAGCTGTTGCCCTGCTCCTCAACAATCGGCTTCAGGGTAATGACGGCATCAACAAACTGATGCTGGCTTTCAAAGGTAACTTCGACGTGATTCAGACCGCGGGCATGTTTGATCGCCCGGCGCAACAGCATGGGGAGATTGAGCAGATCGTGAATGTTTTTCCCCTGACTGGCCTGCGCATCGAGATGCAAAAGCAGCGCCGCTCGCGCATTGATGAACTGCAATACGCCCTGTTCGTTCCAGGCCATCACACCATCATCCATACTCTCCAGCAGCCCGTACATCTGGTTCAGATGGCGGTTGGATTCAGCCAGCAGGCTGTCGGTCAGCAAAGAGTTGCCGACTTCTCTGGCAATCGCCAGCGTCAGGGATAAATCAGAAACGCACTCATGCTCCACCAGACAACACAGCGAAATGGAGCCGAACAGTCGACCATGGTTATCGAAGACCGGCGTCGAGCAGAACGACCACGGATGCAGCGCCTGTTTAAAATGCTGCTCGCCAGAGGTTTTTGTCGGCTGGCCCGGCATCGTCGCCAGCGACAGGGCACAACTGCCAATGATGCTTTCTGCACAGTAGCTGCCGTCACGAAACCCAAGCTCCGCCAGCTGTTCTACCGTCTGCGGATCGCCGCAACGGCTGAGAATACAGGCTGATTCATCCAGAATCAGCAGCGCGCACGGGCGGCCGTCCATAAACTCCCAAGCATCTTCCAGCGCAGCCTGAGCAATCGTCAGCAACGCCGTCTTGCGACGACAAATCGACTCAAAGGTCAGTCCCTGCGCCTGATGCGGCGCCTGCCAGGTTTCCCGCTGCATAAACTTGCTGCAACGATGCCATGACTGGGCAATGACTGAAGAGACTTCCTTCCCGATGTTATGCGTGTGCGCCGTCATATCCCTTTCCGCTGTTTAACCATAGACAACCCCTCCGGCAGAAACTGTCAGAGGGGGAGAAGATGCTGGATAACAACCTACCGACGACTGATTAACGCGCCAACCACTGCTGCCCCAGCAGATCTGCCGTCAAGATAGCGGCATGTACGCTTTCAGGCGTTACCGGGAACGGCATATTGTGGATGGTTTCACCTTCTGCGCAGGTCGCTTTCGCCACGGCCATGATCTTGCCGTCAACGTCTTCTTTCACGCCCATTTCCGCTAACGTTACCGGCAGGCCTACTTTCTGACAGAAATTCAGCACGGTTTCGATCTCTTCCATCGGGCTGTTTTGCAGCACCAGTTGCGCCAGCGTACCAAAGGCGACTTTTTCACCGTGGTACAAATGGTGGCACTCTTCCAGAATCGTAAAGCCGTTGTGGATCGCATGCGCCCCTGCAAGACCGCTGCTTTCAAAGCCGATGCCGCTGAGGTAAGTGTTAGCTTCGACAATACGCTCCAGCGCATCGGTCACCACGCCAGCCTGCGCAGCAAAGCGTGCCTTCTCGCCTTCCGCCAGCAGGGTATCATAGCACAAGCGCGCCAGGCTCAGCGCCGCCACGGTGGACTGTCCGCCCGCCATGCTGGTCGCTCTGGCGTCATAACAGGCTTTCGCTTCAAACCAGGTCGAGAGCGCATCGCCCATCCCGGCCACCAGCAGACGTACCGGCGCTTTGGCAATGATCGCAGTGTCCATCACCACCATATCCGGGTTTTTCGGGTAGATCAGATACTCTTCAAACTCACCGGCTTCGGTATAGATAACGGACAGCGCGCTGGTTGGCGCATCGGTAGACGCGATAGTCGGGATCACCACCACCGGCAGCTTCTGGTAGTAACCAATCGCTTTGGCGGTATCCAGCGTTTTCCCGCCGCCAATCCCAACCACGCCGCGACAGCCGTGCTGTTTCAGAATGGCAATCAGTCGATTAATTTCAACATGGCTACATTCACCGTTAAAGCGTTCCGCATGGCAGCTAATGTCGTGGCTGTGCAGGCCGTTGAGTACTTTCTCTCCCGCCAGCTTCATCACGAAGTCATCCGCAATCACAAAAAAGCTGTCCGCCAGATTTTTAGCGTATTGACCAAACAAGGTGGAAGCGTCAGGACCCTGGAGATATTTGGCTGGAGATTGAATAACTTTTAGCATTCCTTTCATCCTCAAATAAGTACATGTTTTTACATGGTGAGCCCTGGCGTTAACCTGTTTGGCCTGATGCAGACGGCGAAAACGGGAGGTACCGGAGCGATGCAATAACTGTATGGCGAGGCGTGCACAAAAAAATCTTTCGTCTTTTTGTTCTGATATGAAACAGATAAAAACGGAGTACGTTCCATATTGGAACGCTTATCCACAAAAATGATAAGGTTTGCGATCCCGATCCGCTCATTTGCCACCAAATCTCCGGCACAGACGAATCTCACTTTCTTTTTTACCCACTCACTTGCCAAAAAACCGGCAAAAAAAAAGCCGACAGTGCCGTATCAGCTGCATTTATCGCGAGAGAAAAAAGTCGAGCGAGCTCGCATTGTGATCGTTCCTCGTTCTTTTCAGTTTCATTATGGAACAAAAAACAATGACAACGTTCCGGAATGAAACTCATTTTAACGTTGTTTTTTTCCGCGCTGACTTCGCCAGAATCTCTCTATCGCCTCCGTACCATGACCATGCTTCCGGGGGTTTGTCTTACACTCAACCTCAAGGAGCCGTTATGTCTCAATTCTTTTTTAATCAACGCACCCATCTCGTGAGCGACGTCATCGACGGTACGATTATCGCCAGCCCGTGGAATAACCTGGCGCGTCTGGAAAGCGATCCGGCCATTCGCATCGTGGTCCGTCGTGACCTCAACAAAAATAACGTGGCGGTAATTTCCGGCGGTGGTTCAGGGCACGAACCCGCGCACGTTGGGTTTATCGGTAAAGGTATGCTAACCGCTGCGGTTTGCGGCGACGTTTTCGCTTCCCCGAGCGTGGATGCGGTACTGACCGCCATCCAGGCGGTAACCGGTGAGGCGGGCTGTTTATTGATCGTGAAAAATTACACCGGTGACCGTCTTAATTTCGGTCTCGCCGCCGAGAAAGCACGTCGCCTTGGTTACAACGTTGAAATGCTGATTGTTGGCGACGACATCTCCCTGCCTGATAACAAACACCCACGCGGCATTGCGGGAACCATCCTGGTGCATAAAATCGCAGGCTATTTTGCCGAACGCGGCTACAACCTCGCCACCGTCCTGCGTGAAGCGCAGTACGCGGCCAATAACACCTTCAGCCTGGGCGTTGCGCTTTCCAGCTGTCATCTGCCGCAAGAAGCCGACGCCGCCCCGCGTCATCATCCGGGCCACGCGGAACTGGGCATGGGCATTCACGGCGAACCAGGCGCATCGGTTATCGACACCCAGAACAGTGCGCAGGTGGTGAACCTGATGGTGGATAAACTGATGGCAGCCCTGCCTGAAACCGGCCGTCTGGCGGTGATGGTTAACAATCTTGGCGGCGTTTCCGTTGCCGAAATGGCCATCATTACCCGCGAACTGGCCAGCAGCCCGCTGCACCCACGTATCGACTGGCTGATTGGCCCGGCCTCACTGGTCACCGCGCTGGATATGAAAGGCTTTTCACTGACGGCCATCGTGCTGGAAGAGAGCATCGAAAAAGCGTTACTCACCGAGGTGGAAACCAGCAACTGGCCGACGCCGGTCCCGCCGCGTGAAATCAGTTGTGTACCATCATCTCAGCGTAGCGCACGCGTGGAATTCCAGCCTTCGGCGAACGCCCTGGTGGCCGGGATTGTGGAACTAGTCACCACAACCCTTTCCGATCAGGAGACTCATCTTAATGCGCTGGACGCCAAAGTCGGCGATGGCGATACCGGTTCGACCTTTGCCGCTGGCGCGCGTGAAATTGCCAGTCTGTTGCATCGCCAGCAGTTACCGCTGGATAACCTTGCCACGCTGTTCGCGCTGATTGGCGAACGTCTGACCGTAGTGATGGGTGGTTCCAGCGGTGTGCTGATGTCTATTTTCTTTACCGCTGCGGGGCAGAAACTGGAACAGGGAGCTAGCGTTGCCGAATCCCTGAATACGGGACTGGCGCAGATGAAGTTCTACGGCGGCGCAGACGAAGGCGATCGCACCATGATTGATGCGCTGCAACCGGCCCTGACTTCGCTGCTCACGCAGCCGCAAAATCTGCAGGCCGCATTCGACGCCGCGCAAGCGGGAGCCGAACGAACCTGTTTGTCGAGCAAAGCCAATGCCGGTCGCGCATCGTATCTCAGCAGCGAAAGCCTGCTCGGAAATATGGACCCCGGCGCGCACGCCGTAGCGATGGTGTTTAAAGCGCTGGCAGAGAGTGAGCTGGGATAAGCCATAAGTGCCTGATGCGCTGCGCTTATCAGGCCTACGAGTGCAAAGCTTTGTAGGCCTGATAAGGCAACGCCGACATCCGGCGGACGTTAACGATAAACGCGGATCCCGCCCTCTACGCCGCGGCTAAACAGCACCTGCCAAAGCTCAATATCTCTGGCGCGGAAAGCCCCTGCGCACGCGCATAAATAGTAATTAAACATTCTTCTGAAGGTGGCGGAATAACATGATGACAGCTCCGGCCATGCCTGATTAAAGCGCTCATGCCAGGCCATCAGCGTTTTATCGTAATCGCTGCCGAAGTTATGCCAGTCTTCCATCACAAACCGTGATTCGCTGGCCTCGGCAATATGGGAAATCGCCGGTAAGCAGCCATTTGGGAAAATGTATTTATTGATCCACGGATCGACGCTCATCCCTTTTTTATTGCTACCAATGGTATGCAGCAGGAACAGTCCGTCTGGTTTTAAACAACGGTCGGCGATACTGAAATAGGTGTCGTAGTTTTTCGGCCCGACATGTTCAAACATCCCCACGGAGACAATGCGATCGTAGTGTTTATTAAGATCGCGATAATCCTGCAGCAGAATGTTAACGTCCAACCCTTCACAGCGCTGCTGCGCCATTTTCTGCTGCTCTTTGGAAATGGTAACGCCTTCTACTGCTACGCCATAATGACGCGCCGCATATTCCGCCAGCCCGCCCCAGCCACAACCGATATCGAGTAAACGCATACCCGGTTTAAGCTGCAGCTTCTCGCAGATCATTTTTAATTTGGCATTTTGCGCATCGTTTAATGTGGTTGCATCTTTCCAGTAACCGCAGGAATATTGCATATGCGGATCAAGCATCAGCGCAAAGAGATCGTTACCAATATCATAATGCTCTTTACCGACGATCCATGCACGGCTACGTGACTGCAAATTAAACAGGCGCGCGCTGGCAATGCGTAAAATATCTTTCAGATTACCTGGCATCTGCTGGTCGAGTTTTGCTTTCAGGATTTTGCAGAACAGAATATCGAGCCGTTCGCAGTCCCACCAGCCTTCCATATAGCTTTCGCCAAGCCCTAATGAGCCTTGCTGCAATACTCGTTTAAAGAAACCGGTATGATGAAGTTGAATGTCCCAGGCGCGTGAGCCATTAATTCTGATATCCGCTTGTGAAAGCAGCTCTTTTCCCATTCGGGTCCAGTTATCATTTGTTTCATTGACGATGACAGCATCTGAACAAAGCGAGTTCATGGTATTTACCAAAAGTGGGCTAAAAATTATTACGCAAGATTATTATGGAAAAAAGAGTGTATGTATTATGATCCGCGGACAAGATCTATCGAGCAGCGGACACATTATCGGGAGCATTGACGATTCATTTATGGAAACTCTGGCGCAAAAACAGTGGAACTCCTTCCCGGATAACTCCATGACCGAACTGCCGCAGGACGTATTCTTTCGCTCTTATGTCCTGGAAGCCAACCACCATGTACCGCAGCATTCACACTCTTTTATGCAGTTTCATTTCGCCCGCAAAGGCAGCATGCGCATTGATGTTGCCGGTAAGTGCTGGATAATCCCGGCGCATTATGGCATCTGGATCCCAAATAATACTGAGCATGCGGTTTGGGCATTGGATGATGTGTATTTAGAAAATCTGGATATTAAACCGGGCTTTCTTGAAGAGAGCATCAATGAATGCAAAGTAGTGGCTATCAGTGATTTCGCCAGAGAGTTTATTCATTACGCCACGAATTCAATTTCAGGTCATTATGATAGCCAGTCAAAAGAGGGCAAACTGGTTAGTGTACTGGTCGATATTATTCTGCAACTCCCGGAAGTCGCCTTTGTATTACCCTGGCCGCAGGATCGCGAATTAACCAAAGTATGCCGAACCATACAAGAATCCCCCGCCCTGGAGCATTCAGTTGAATACTGGGCGCATCATCTGGGTATGTCTGCCCGTACCTTTTCACGCCATTTCAAAAAAGAAACCGGATTGCCTTTCAGCGTCTGGAAGCAAAAAATGCGTATTCTGGAATCCGTATTAATGCTGAAAAAAAATAAAAGCGTGACCGCCGTGGCGCTCGACGTAGGATATTCAAGCACCGCGGCATTTAGCTATGCCTTCCGCCAGGCGTTTGGCGTTCCGCCATCTAATTATTAATCTGCCGCTTTATGCTGATGCCAGTAGGCTGCCGCACGCACCCGTTGAGGGTCAAACGCCTCGGTTTCAAAGCGAGCACTCAGGTTTTTTACCACCTTGCCTTCGCCAGTGATCCAGACGTAATAATCATCTGCGGGCACGGTTAGTCGCGATAAGCGTTCATTCACCGCCTGCGCGTCATGGCCGATAAACCACTCAATAGTAAACCCGTCGAGATGGGCAAGATAATCCTGGTACGCCGCATCCTGCACGCTGACCAGCGCCGTGACGTTTGGACGTACCGCTAAACGGCTGAGCGACTCCAGGCGTCGGCGTAGCGCGGGCATTCCCGACTCATCGCACACATAAACCTGATACGCATAATCCTCTGGCACCACCAAAGAACCGCGCGGCCCGCCGATTGTCAGCTTGTCGCCCTCGCGGGCATTCATCGACCATGTACTCGCCACGCCGCCATCATGAATATAGAAATCCAGCGCCAGCTCATGGCGCGCTTCGTCATACAACGGCGTGTAGTCACGGGAAAGCGGACGCACACCGTCAGCCCAGACAATGCCTTCATCGGTGACGACAGGCGGCACAAAGTGGCTGCCCGGTTCAGGGAAAAAGACCTTGGTATGGTCGTCAAAGCCGTGTGAGCTAAAACCGTCCAGAGCGTCACCGCCCAGTACAATGCGCTGAAAGCCCGCGCTAATACGCTCTACGCGCAGGACGGTAAGTTCCCTAAAACGCAGTTCATTGCGAACGCGCTGCGGGTAGCGTGAGGTGTTTTTTGTCATGTTTTCGCCTTCGTGAAAATAATAAGATATATCTAAATTCATTTTTAAATGATAATGATTGCTAATCAAGAAGATTGCAAGCACTTTTTTGATATAGTCACTGTCTGATTAAGTAGCTATCAAAAACCAATAAAAACACTAAATAATCACAGACTTAAACAACATATAATTTGTAGACTTGCAAAATAATAGTTTTTAGATATAAATTAGATATATCTAAATAACATCAGGAGACGATGATGCAAAACCATCATGAAGGTTGCTGCAAAAATACAGAGCACCAACACGAAGGCTGCTGCAAGGGTGAAGGACATCACCACGAAGGCCGCCACAACGAGCACCATGCAGGCTGCTGCAAAGGTGAAGAACATCGCCATGAAGGCTGTAACAAAGATCACCACCACGAGCACGGCTGCGGGCACCGCCATGGTCGCGGCGGCGGTGGTCGTCGCCAACGCTTCTTCGGTCACGGAGAATTACGCCTGGTCATTCTGGATATCTTGACCCGCGACGCCAGCCACGGCTATGAGCTGATAAAAGCGATTGAAACCCTGACTCAGGGTAACTATACCCCGAGCCCGGGCGTTATCTATCCGACGCTGGATTTCTTGCAGGATCAGGCACTAATCACCGTCAGCGACGAGGAAGGTGGGCGTAAACAGATTGCGATCACGACTCAGGGCCAGCAATGGCTGGATGAAAACCGTGAACATCTGGGCCATATCCACGAACGGATCAAAGCCCGCTGCGTGGGTTTTGAATTACGCAAAAATCCACAGATGAAACGCGCGCTGGAAAACTTCAAAGCCGTGCTGGATCTACGCGTTAATCATGGTGATACCAGCGATGCGCAGATCAAAAAAATCATCGGTATTATCGATCGCGCTGCGCTGGATATTACTCAGCTGGATTAATCTGCACAGCAGGCGGAACCCGTTTGCCCGACGTTCCGCCTGTATTATTAGTATTAATGCAGCACCGTGACCGCATCTTCCAGACGACCCGCGCGATGTTTCACCATTGCGGAAATCTGCGCACTCTCTTCAACCAGTTCGGCGTTTTTCTGCGTAATGTTGCTCAGCTCATTCACCGCGCGGGTCAGGCTGGAAAGACCATCTGACTGTTCCAGCGTTGAGTGGCTGATTTGGGCGATCAGCTGAGTGACGTTTTGCACCTGCGCCACAATATCGTCCATCGTGCGTCCTGCGGCGTGAACCTGGTCGGATCCGGACTGCACTTTGTCGGCGCTGGCATCAATCAGCTTGCGGATATCATTGGCCGCACTGGCGCTGCGGCTGGCAAGATGACGCACTTCTCCCGCCACCACGGCGAACCCTTTCCCCTGCTCGCCCGCCCGCGCGGCTTCAACAGCGGCGTTCAAAGCCAGAATGTTGGTCTGGAAGGCAATATCGTTAATCAGCGTGGTAATGGTGCCGATCCGCTGGGTGCTGTTGGCGATATCGTCCATGGTTTTGATGACGGTATCCATCGCCTCACCGCCGTGCGTTGCCGCGCTGCTGGCGGCAATAGAGAGCTTATCAGCCGCCGCGGCGGTCTCTGAGTTTTGTTTTACCGATGCCGCCATCTGATTCATGGTGGTCACCGTTTCCTGCACGTTCTCAACGGTCTGCTGCGTATGCTTATTTAAATCATCGCTACCTTTTGCCAGCGTTTCGCTGTCGCTGCGCACGCAACTCACCTGGCTGGAGACATCATGAATAAGCCAGCGACACATTAATCCCAGTTGGCCCACTGCTCGCAGCATCAGTCCCAGTTCATCGCTGCGGTTAAGATGCGACACGCTGTTCCGCTCACCGGTCGCCACTTTCAGCGCCTGACGGGTGACATTCTCAATAGGACGCACAATCTGCCATTCGAAAATAGCCGTTCCTAAAAGCATCACCAATGCACTCATCAACAGTAATGGCCATTCAGCACCCATTTGCTGCAATGCGACCGCTAGCAGGACAAACATGAATGCCATCACGCTGCGTACCCGCCAGCGAATCGGCATCGCCGGCAGTCTACCCAGCCAGCCTTTGCGTACCACCAACCCCTTATGGATACGCCGGTTGCAACGTCCTTCGTTCAGCGCTTTATATAAAGGCTCTACCGCTGCAATTTCCTCGTCAGTTGCCCGGGTACGAATCGACATATACCCGGTCACGCGTCCTTCCCGCACCATCGGCACCGCATTGGCCCTCACCCAGTAGTGATCGCCATTCTTACGCCGGTTTTTCACAATCCCGCTCCATGGCTCGCCCTGCTTCAGGGTGTACCACATATCCGCAAACGCCGCTTTTGGCATGTCCGGATGACGAACCAGATTGTGCGGCTTTTCAAGCAACTCATTCAGTTGATAGCCGCTGACCTGAACGAAGGTGTCGTTCGCATGGGTGATATAGCTTTGCAAATCGGTGGTCGACATGAGGGTGATATCATCATCCAGCGGTGTATTTTGCTGACTAACGTAGGGATGAGAAGACATGATTGCGTCCTGTGCAGGTTATCTGGTTGTTAACTCTTTCGGCTTATGTTATTTCGGCGATAATTTTTTTATCTTTAGTTGTTAAATTTGATTTAGATCGCAATTTGCGATTAAACCTCAAAAACTGTACGCATTCTAATCCATTGATTTAAAATACTTTCATCCAGTAACTATTCAATATTACTTCTACCAGCGCACTGTCACAGTGCAAATATTGCCCATTTTTAGAGCAAATTTGCGTTTATTCGATCTGTTTTCAGGCTCCTGACTTGGGCAAAATGCCAGCAAATGTTAAATAATGGCATTAAATGTTGCGTAAGTAAGATGTTTCCTGGTGTTTATCCCGATTTTTGCTAAGCGCGCCGGAATGGCGCAATCCCTGCAATACTTAAATCAGTATCATGTGATACGCGAGCTCCTGGAGCATATTTTGAACAGGTTACCTTCCAGCGCATCGGCCCTGGCCTGCAGCGCACACGCACTGAATCTCATCGAAAAGCGCACGCTTGATCATGAGGAAATGAAATCGTTAAACCGAGAGGTGATTGAGTACTTCAAGGAGCATGTCAATCCGGGGTTCTTAGAGTATCGAAAATCTGTAACTGCAGGCGGGGATTACGGAGCCGTAGAGTGGCAAGCGGGAAGCCTGAATACGCTTGTCGACACCCAAGGGCAGGAGTTCGTCGATTGCCTGGGTGGTTTTGGAATTTTCAACGTGGGGCACCGTAATCCAGTCGTGGTTTCCGCCGTACAGAATCAACTCGCGAAACAACCTCTGCACAGCCAGGAGTTACTTGACCCTCTGCGGGCCATGCTGGCAAAAACTCTCGCCGCACTGGCGCCCGGTAAACTGAAATACAGTTTCTTCTGTAACAGCGGGACCGAGTCGGTTGAAGCCGCACTGAAGCTGGCGAAAGCGTATCAATCACCGCGCGGTAAATTTACGTTTATTGCCACCAGCGGCGCATTCCACGGTAAATCACTGGGCGCGCTGTCCGCCACGGCTAAATCTACCTTCCGCAAACCCTTTATGCCGCTGCTGCCGGGCTTCCGTCATGTGCCGTTTGGCGATGTTAACGCGATGCGCACCATGCTCAGCGAGTGTAAAAAGACCGGTGACGATGTCGCAGCCGTGATCCTCGAACCCATCCAGGGCGAAGGGGGGGTGATCCTGCCGCCACAAGGCTATTTAACCGCTGTTCGTAAACTTTGCGATGAGTTCGGCGCACTGATGATCCTTGACGAAGTGCAGACCGGGATGGGGCGTACCGGCAAGATGTTCGCCTGTGAGCACGAAAATGTGCAGCCCGACATTATGTGTCTTGCCAAAGCGTTAGGCGGCGGCGTGATGCCCATTGGCGCAACCATTGCCACCGAAGAGGTGTTCTCCGTCCTGTTCGACAATCCTTTCCTGCATACCACCACGTTTGGTGGCAACCCGCTCGCTTGTGCGGCTGCGCTGGCCACCATTAACGTCCTGCTGGAGCAAAATTTACCGGCTCAGGCGGAGCAGAAAGGCGATATGTTGCTGGATGGTTTCCGTCAGCTTGCGCGGGAATACCCGGACCTGGTACATGATGTACGCGGCAAAGGCATGCTGATGGCGATTGAGTTTGTCGATAATGAAATCGGCTATAACTTTGCCAGTGAGATGTTCCGCCAGCGGGTGCTGGTCGCCGGGACGCTCAACAATGCCAAGACGATCCGCATCGAACCGCCGCTAACGTTAACGATCGAGCAATGCGATCTGGTGTTGCGATCAACACGCAAAGCCCTGGCAGCATTACGGGTGAGCGTGGAGCAGATGTAACAGATGTCTGTCCGGCCTGCGTGAGCAAACGTAGGCCGGATAAGGCGTAGCCGCCATCCGGCATCAGCTCAATTCAAACAATCCTCACGCCTGCAGGCATCACCCGTTCTGGCGTTAACAGCACGCTTTCGCTGCCATCGTCCGTCTCAGCGCACAGCAGCATACACTCCGATGTTTCACCGCGCATTTTGGCCTTTTGCAGATTGCACAGCACCACCACCATTTTCCCCATCAGCTCCTCTTCGCTGTAATAAGGCACCAGGCTGGTCACGGTTTGCAGCGTTCGCTCTCCCACATCAACCTGTACGATATACAGCTTATCGGCATTGTCATGGCGCTTAACCTGTGCGATTTTTCCAACACGTATTTCCATGCGGGCAAAATCAGCAAATGCGACAGTATCCATTGTTTTCTCCTTTGGTAAAATTTTACTAAATACTAGCAAACTATTTTCCGGGCATTGTTCTCAAAAGCGGGGAAATGACGTATCCATCACACTCTGCAAGCCCAGTTTTACCCCGAGCATGTCAATTAAACGTGCTTTTTTTACTGAAAACAGATGAATAGATAAGCACTTCATTTACAATGCGCAGGTAACTCAGGGAAAAGGCAAACATGGCAACACTTAAAGACATCGCAATCGAAGCTGGCGTGTCCCTGGCGACAGTGTCCCGGGTTTTAAACGATGACCCCACGCTGAATGTAAAAGAAGAGACCAAGCATCGCATTCTGGAGATCGCGGAAAAGCTGGAGTACAAAACCAGCAGCGCCCGTAAGAACCAGACCAGCGCACTCGGCCCCCAGCATATTCTGGCGCTCTACAGCTATCAGCAGGATTTGGAAATCAACGATCCTTACTATCTCGCGATCCGCCATGGGATTGAAACCCAGTGCGAGAAGCTGGGGATTGAACTGACCAACTGCTATGAGCACAGTGGGTTGCCGGAGAGCAAAAACATTACCGGCATTCTTATTGTCGGCAAGCCTTCTCCTGCGCTGCGCGAGGCGGCAACAGCGCTTACCGACAACATCTGCTTTATCGATTTTCATGAACCCGGCAGTGAATATGACGCTGTCGATATCGATCTGGCCCGCATCAGTAAAGAGAGCATCGACTACTTCATCGCCCAGGGCGTGACCCGCATTGGCTTCATCGGCGGCGAAGATCAGCCTGGCAAGGCTGATATCCGCGAAGCCGCGTTTGTCGAATACGGTCGCCTGCAGCAGGTCGTTTCAGAACAGGATATTTATCGCGGCGGCTTCTCCAGTTCATCAGGCTATGAACTGGCCAAAAAAATGCTGGCGAAAGCCGACTATCCCAGCGCCCTGTTTGTGGCTTCTGACTCGATTGCTATTGGCGTTCTGCGCGCCATTCACGAGCGTGGACTGAACATTCCGCAGGATATTTCGCTGATTAGCGTTAATGATATCCCGACGGCGCGCTTCACCTTTCCTCCGCTTTCCACCGTACGCATCCATTCAGAAATGATGGGCAGTCAGGGCGTCAACCTGCTGTTTGAGAAAGCCCGCGACGGACGTGCACTTCCCCTGCTGGTTTTTGTTCCCAGCAAGCTGAAACTGCGCGGCACCACCCGCTAAAATCCCCCGTTAATCCGTCCGGTTTCTGCTGAAGCCGGGCGCGCATTGTCATGCATTTTTTTCTGCGCCCGAATTATTTTCGTGATCCAGTTAAAGTAAATCACTTTACTTGCTATATTTTAGTAAAACTTTTACTAAAATCACCATCAATTACACTTACTCACCATTAAAATGAATGGTTCCGATTTTTCTCCACCGGGAGGCCTTATGAATCGCTGGGAAAACATTCAGCTCACCCACGAAAATCGACTGGCGCCACGCGCATATTTTTTCTCTTACGACTCCGTTGCGCAGGCTCGCTCGTTTGCCCGCGAAACCAGCAGCCTCTTTCAGTTGCTGAGCGGTCAGTGGAATTTCCAGTTCTTTGAGCATCCGCTGCAGGTGCCGGAAGCCTTTACATCGCAGTTTATGAGCGACTGGGGCAACATCACCGTCCCCGGTATGTGGCAGATGGAAGGGCACGGCAAGCTGCAGTATACCGACGAAGGTTTTCCTTTCCCGATTGATGTCCCCTACGTGCCGACCAATAACCCCACCGGAGCCTACCAGCGTATTTTCTCTCTCAGCGAAGGCTGGCAGGGCAAACAGACGCTGATTAAATTTGATGGCGTAGAAACCTACTTCGAAGTTTACGTGAATGGTCAGTACGTTGGCTTCAGCAAAGGCAGTCGCCTGACGGCCGAGTTTGATATCAGCGCGGTGGTGAAAACCGGTGACAACCTGCTGTGCGTTCGCGTCATGCAATGGGCTGATTCCACCTACGTTGAAGACCAGGATATGTGGTGGTCGGCGGGAATTTTCCGCGACGTCTATCTGGTCGGCAAACAGGCGACCCATATCCAGGATTTTACCGTTCGTACCGATTTCGATGATGACTATCGCGATGCCACCCTCTCCTGCGACATCGTGCTGGAAAACATCGCCTCCACGCCAACGATGGCATCGCTCGAATACACTTTGTTTGACGGTGAGCAGACACTGCATAGCGGCGTGATTAACGCTCTGACGGTGGATAAACTCACCCGCACCGCGTTCAATTTCAAGGTCAGCGCACCACAGCAGTGGTCGGCGGAATCGCCGTATCTCTATCATCTGGTGATGACCCTGAAAGATGCCAGCGGCAACATCCTTGAGGTTGTGCCGCAGCGCGTCGGATTCCGCGATATCAACGTTCGCAACGGTCTGTTTTACATCAATAACCGCTATGTCATGCTGCATGGCGTCAACCGTCATGATAACGATCATCTCAAGGGTCGCGCGGTCGGTATGGATCGTGTGGAAAAAGATCTGCTGTTAATGAAGCAGCACAACATCAACTCCGTACGCACCGCCCATTACCCGAACGATCCACGTTTCTATGAATTGTGCGATATCTATGGTTTGTTCGTCATGGCCGAAACCGACGTTGAATCTCACGGCTTCGCTAATATCGGCGATATCAGCCGGATCACCGACGATCCGCTGTGGGAAAATGTCTACGTTGAGCGCATCGTACGCCACGTCCACGCGCAGAAAAACCACCCGTCGATCGTCATCTGGTCGCTCGGCAATGAATCCGGCTACGGCTGTAATATTCGCGCCATGTACCACGCGGCAAAAGCGCTGGATGACACGCGTCTGATCCACTACGAAGAAGATCGTGACGCCGAAGTGGTGGATATCATTTCCACCATGTACACCCGCGTACCGTTGATGAATGAGTTTGGTGAATACCCACATCCTAAACCGCGCATCATCTGCGAATATGCTCACGCAATGGGCAACGGCCCCGGCGGGCTAACGGAATATCAGAACGTCTTCTATCAGCATGATTGCATTCAGGGACACTATGTCTGGGAGTGGTGCGATCACGGGATTCAGGCCAAAGATGAAGACGGTAACGTCTGGTACAACTATGGCGGTGACTACGGCGACTACCCGAACAACTACAACTTCTGCCTTGATGGCCTGATTTATTCCGATCAAACCCCAGGCCCGGGTCTGCAAGAGTACAAGCAGGTAATTGCACCAGTGAAAGTGCGCGCGCAGGATCTGGCTCGCGGCGAGCTGCGGGTAGAAAACAAACTGTGGTTTACCACGCTTGACGACTACACCTTGCATATTGAGGTTCGCGCCGAAGGAGATACGCTCTCTGCTCAGCAGATAAAACTGCGCGACGTTCCTCCCAACAGCGATACGCTGCTGCAATGCACGTTGCCGGAGCTGGATGCGCGCGAGACGTTCCTCAACGTCACCGTGACGAAAGATTCCCGCACGTTATACAGCGAAGCCGGGCATCACATCGCGACTTATCAGTTCCCGCTGAAGGCCAGAACGGTGACTGCCGTACCGTTCAGTCTGCAAAACGCCACCCCTTTGACGCTGGAAGAGAACCGCCAGAGCTGCACCGTTCGCGGTTATAACTTCCATCTGACGTTCTCAAAGCTGACCGGTAAACCCATTAGCTGGAACGTCAATGGTGAAGAGCTGATTACCCGCGAGCCGAAGATTAATTTCTTCAAACCAACCATAGATAACCACAAGCAAGAGTTCGAAGGCCTCTGGCAGCCAAATCATATACAGATAATGCAGGAGCATCTGCGCGACTTTACCTTTGAGCAAACCGAAGATGCGCTGCTCATCACCAGCCAAACGATTATCGCCCCGCCGGTATTTGATTTCGGTATGCGCTGCACCTATCGCTGGCGGATTGCCGCAGACGGTCAGTTGAATGTGGAGCTTTCCGGCCAGCCTTACGGCGAGTACCGGGACATTATTCCGTGTATCGGCTTCACGATGGGCATCAGCGGTGATTTGGGACAGGTGGCCTGGTACGGACGTGGTCCTGGTGAAAACTATGCCGATAGTCAGCAGGCCAATATCATCGACATTTGGCGCAGCAGCGTGGATGAGATGTTCGAGAATTATCCGTTCCCGCAAAACAACGGCAATCGTCAGGACGTGCGTTGGGCAACGCTAACCAATCGTCACGGTAACGGTTTGCTAGTGATTCCGCAGCGCCCTGTCAACCTGAGCGCCTGGCGCTATACGCCAGAAAATATCTTTGCCGCACAGCACTGTAATGAGCTGCAGCACAGCGATGACATCACCCTTAATCTGGACCATCAGCTACTGGGCTTAGGTTCTAACTCGTGGGGAAGCGAGGTACTTGATTCCTGGCGCGTCTGGTTTACGTCATTCAGCTACGGCTTCACGTTGTTGCCGATTTCCGGCAGTGAGTCTGGCGCTCAAACCACCGCCAACCGTGCCTTTGGCACCGGGTTCTTTTCCACGAATATGCACAGCGAGAATATAAAATGAGGATCATCGACAACTTAGAGCAGTTCCAGCAACGCTATGCTTCGGGTCGGAAATGGCAACGCTGCGTCGAGGCCATTGAAAATATTGACAATATTCAGCCAGGCGTCGCTCACTCTATCGGTGATTCTCTGAGCTACCGTGTAGAGACGGACTCTGCAACCGATGCGCTGTTTACCGGCCATCGTCGTTATTTTGAGATCCACTACTACCTGCAAGGACAGCAAAAAATAGAGTATGCCGCCAAAGAGGATCTCCAGGTGGTTGAATATTATCGCGATGAAACCGACCGCGAATATTTGAAAGGCTGCGGAAAAACCGTAGAAGTGCACGAAGGACAAATGGTTATTTGTGACAACCATGAAGCCTATCGTTTTATCTGTAATAGCGTAGTGAAGAAAGTCGTACTCAAAGTCACCATCGAAGATGGTTATTTTCATAATAAATAAAAAACACAGGCGGCGCCGACGTTGCGCCGCCAGTACCCTATAATAATCAGGAATCGGAGATGTGCTATGTCTGATACCAAACGTAATACCATCGGCAAGTTCGGCTTACTTTCACTCACCTTTGCCGCGGTTTATAGTTTTAATAACGTTATCAACAATAATATTGAGCTTGGTCTGGCATCCGCACCGATGTTTTTCCTCGCGACAATTTTCTACTTTATTCCATTCTGCTTAATCATCGCCGAATTTGTTTCGCTGAATAAAAACTCCGAAGCCGGTGTCTACGCATGGGTGAAAAGCTCGCTGGGCGGGCGCTGGGCCTTTATTACCGCCTACACCTACTGGTTCGTTAACCTGTTCTTTTTTACCTCGTTACTCCCGCGCGTTATCGCCTATGCCTCGTACGCATTTTTAGGCTACGAATACATTCTGACGCCGTTCGCCACAACCGTGTTAAGTATGGTGCTGTTTGCCTTCTCGACCTGGGTTTCGACCAACGGCGCAAAAATGCTGGGGCCGATTACCTCCGTCACCTCAACGTTAATGCTGCTGCTGACGCTGTCCTACATTTTACTGGCGGGTACTGCGTTGGTGGGCGGCGTGCAGCCTGCTGACCCCATCACCGTTGATGCAATGATCCCGAATTTTAACTGGGCGTTCCTCGGTATTACCACCTGGATATTCATGGCGGCAGGCGGCGCGGAGTCCGTGGCGGTATATGTCAACGACGTCAAGGGCGGGTCAAAATCGTTCGTGAAGGTCATTATCATTGCCGGGATTTTTATCGGCGTGCTTTATTCCATCTCCTCGGTGCTGATCAACGTCTTCGTCAGCAGCAAAGAGCTGAAGTTTACCGGTGGATCGGTGCAGGTATTCCACGGTCTGGCGGCATACTTTGGCCTGCCGGAACTCATCGTTAACCGCTTTGTCGGCCTGGTCTCCTTTACCGCGATGTTCGGCTCTCTGCTGATGTGGACCGCAACGCCGGTGAAGATCTTCTTCTCTGAAATTCCGGCGGGTATTTTCGGTAAAAAAACCGTCGAACTGAATGAAAACGGCGTACCGGCCCGTGCAGCGTGGATCCAGTTTCTGATCGTTATCCCGCTGATGATTATCCCAACGCTCGGTTCCAATACCGTGCAAGACTTAATGAACACCATCATCAACATGACCGCCGCCGCATCGATGCTGCCGCCGCTGTTTATTATGCTGGCCTACCTGAATCTGCGCGCAAAACTGGACCACTTACCGCGCGACTTCCGTATGGGTTCGCAAAAAACCGGCATTATTGTGGTATCAATGCTGATCGTCCTGTTCACTATCGGATTTATTGCCTCTACCTTCCCGAGCGGCGGGAATATCATAACCATTATTTTCTATAACGTCGGTGGGATTGTTATTTTCCTCGGTTTTGCCTGGTGGAAATACAGTAAATACATCAAAGGGCTAACTAAAGAAGAAAAAGCTATTGAGGCTGCTCCCGCTTCAAATATCAATTAATGACTAAAACATAATAACAATAAACAATAT
This sequence comes from Citrobacter sp. Cf087, assembly GCF_030334285.1. Classification (NCBI taxonomy): domain Bacteria; kingdom Pseudomonadati; phylum Pseudomonadota; class Gammaproteobacteria; order Enterobacterales; family Enterobacteriaceae; genus Citrobacter; species Citrobacter sp. Cf087. Next base: position 188,116 of record NZ_JAOWED010000028.1, on the reverse strand, counting down.
TCTCCAAGGCTATAACCAAAATAATTCGAGTTGCATGAAGGCGGCAAGTGAGTGAATTCCCAGGAGCATAGATAACTATGTGACTGGGGTGAACGAACGTAGCTAACGCACATGCAGCTTGAAGTATGAAGTGTATATAACAATAAAAATTATATTTTATTTGCTTAGGATCGAAGCATGAATAACATTAGCCATTATTGCAGGGCAATTATTGCCCTGCCCTTTTTCTGCGTCTCTTCTGTGGGTGCAGAAGAAGTTCGCCCTGCTGAACACGACGATACGAAAACACCTGCCATAACCTCCCCCTCTTTTCGTTTTTATGGCGAATTGGGCATGGGTGGATATATGGATTTAGAAGGAAAAGATAAGCATAAATACAGCGACGGTACTTACATTGAAGGTGGCCTGGAGATAAAACACGGTTCATGGTTTGGTCTGATCTACGGCGAGGGCTGGACCGTGCAGGCCGACCATCAAGGCAATGCCTGGGTTCCTGACCATAGCTGGGGCGGATTCGAAGGCGGGATCAACCGCTTTTACGGTGGTTACCGTACCGATGCTGGAACAGAGGTGATGCTCAGCCTGCGCCAGGACTCCTCGCTGGATGACCTGCAATGGTGGGGGGATTTCACGCCAGACCTGGGCTACGTTATTCCGAATACCCGAGACATCATGACCGCCATTAAGGTGCAAAACCTGACCGGCCCTTTGCGCTATAGCGTGACCGCTACACCCGCCGGACATCACGATGAAAGCAAAGCATGGTTGCACTTTGGTAAATACGATCGCTACGACGATAAATATACCTATCCGGCCATGATGAACGGTTACATCCAGTACGACCTGACTGAAGGCGTAACCTGGATGAACGGTCTGGAGATAACGGACGGTACCGGACAGCTGTTCCTGACCGGCATCCTCTCGCCCAACTTCGCCGCCCGCGCGTGGCACCACACAGGTCGCGCCGACGGGCTGGATGTGTCCGGCACCGAGACCGGCTATATGGTCAGCGCGATGTATGAAGCGCTAAAAGGCGTTTACCTCTCCACCGCATATAGCTACGCCAAACACCGACCAGATCGCGCCGAGGAAGAAACCACGTCCTTTATGCAGTTCGGTATCTGGTATGAATACGGCGGCGGACGTTTCGCTACCGCCTTCGACAGCCGGTTCTATATGCAGAATGCATCTGGTGACCCGAGCGACCAAATCTTCCTGATGCAATATTTCTATTGGTAACAAGGACCGGAACCCATGAATATCAAACCTCTTCTTACGCCGCTGGCCTGCCTCCTGCTGATGAACGTCTCTGCACATGCCGCCAGCGTTAATGACTTCAAAAACATCATTAATCGCACCGGTGCGCCGGACTACATGCATGACTACGATCACGACGACCACCAGCGTTTTAATCCATTTTTCGACCTCGGCTCATGGCACGGGCATCTGTTGCCAGATGGCCCCGCAACAATGGGCGGCTTTCCTGGCGTCGCACTGCTGACCGAAGAGTACATCAACTTTATGGCCAATAATTTTGACCGACTGACGGTGTATCAGCACGGTAAAAAGGTCGATTTTGCCCTCGAGGCTTACAGCATTCCCGGGGCGCTGGTACAGAAATTGTCATCAAAAGATGTACAGGTAGAGATGACGCTACGCTTCGCCAGTCCGCGCACTTCGCTGCTGGAAACCAAAATCACCAGCAACTCGCCGCTGGATCTGGTGTGGGACGGCGAACTGCTGGAAAAACTGGAGGCAAAAGAGGGAAAAGCCCTGTCGGATAAAACCATTGATGGCGAGTTCCCTGGCTATCAGCGCAAAATCACCGCCACGCACGACGGCCTGAAAGTCACCTTCGGCAAGGTGCGTTCAACCTGGGATCTGCTCACCTCCGGCGAGTCGGAGTATCAGGTGCATAAATCTGTCGCCATGAAAACCACGGTTAATGGTCATCGCTTCACGGGGAAGACCCATATCAACGGTTCGACGACGATTTACACCACCTGGTCTCATCTGCTTACCGCCGAAGATGTGGCAAAAGAGCAACCGCAGATCCGCGATATTCTGGCGCGTCCTTCTTCTTACATGCTCGCCTCACAGCAGCGCTGGGACGACTATCTCAAGAAAGGCTTAAACAACCCGGACGCCACGCCAGAACAAACCCGAGTGGCGGTGAAGGCGATCGAAACGCTGAACGGTAACTGGCGCTCGCCGGGCGGTGCGGTAAAACACAATACCGTGACACCGTCGGTTACCGGCCGTTGGTTCTCCGGCAACCAGACCTGGCCGTGGGATACCTGGAAGCAGGCCTTCGCCATGGCGCACTTTAACCCGGAGATCGCCAAAGAGAACATCCGCGCCGTCTTTTCATGGCAGATTAAACCCGGCGATCCCGTTCGCCCGCAAGACGCCGGATTCATTCCCGACCTGATTGCCTGGAACCTTAGCCCCGAGCGCGGCGGCGACGGCGGCAACTGGAACGAGCGTAACACCAAGCCAAGCCTGGCTGCCTGGTCGGTAATGGAAGTCTACAACGTCACCAAGGATAAGGCCTGGCTCGAAGAGATGTATCCAAAGCTGGTTGCATATCACGACTGGTGGCTGCGAAACCGCGATCATAACGGCAACGGCGTACCGGAATACGGCGCGACCCGCGATAAAGCCCACAATACCGACAGCGGTGAAATGCTGTTTACGGTGAAAAATGGCGACAAGGAAGAAACCCTATCCGGACTGAAAAACTACGCCAACATCACCAGTAAAGGCCAGTATGACAGCCTCGAGATCCCAGCACAGGTTGCTGCTTCCTGGGAATCCGGGCGTGACGATGCGGCAGTCTTTGGTTTTATCGACAAAGAGCAACTGGATAAATACGTCGCTAACGGTGGGAAACGCAGCGACTGGGTGGTGAAATTTGCCGAAAACCGCAGTAACGACGGTAAGTTGCTGGGTTACTCGCTGCTGCAGGAATCGGTCGATCAGGCCAGCTATATGTACAGCGACAACCATTATCTGGCAGAGATGGCGACCCTGCTCGGTAAACACAAAGAAGCGCAGCGCTACCGCCAGCTGGCGCAAAAACTGGCGGATTACATCAATACCTGCATGTTCGACCCAGACACCCGATTCTTCTATGACGTGAGGATCGAAGATATCCCGTTGACCAACGGCTGTGCGGGTAAACCAATCGTCGAACGTGGCAAAGGGCCGGAAGGCTGGTCGCCGCTGTTTAACGGGGCGGCAACGCAGCCCCATGCGGATGCGGTGGTTAAGGTGATGCTCGATCCCAACGAGTTCAACACCTTTGTCCCACTTGGTACTGCAGCGCTGACCAACCCCGCCTTCGGCGCGGACATCTACTGGCGCGGGCGCGTCTGGGTGGATCAGTTCTGGTTTGGGCTAAAAGGGATGGAGCGTTATGGCTATCGCGATGAAGCGTTAAAACTGGCGGATACCTTCTTCAGCCACGCCAAAGGCCTTACAGCAGATGGTCCGATTCAGGAAAACTATAACCCATTGACCGGTGCGCAGCAGGGCGCGCCAAACTTCTCCTGGAGCGCGGCACATCTCTATATGCTGTACAACGATTTTCTTAAAAAACAGTAATCTGTGACATACCGCCGGATGGCGCTTCGTTTATCCGGTCTACAAAGACACATTTTCACAGGCCGGATTAGGTGCTTGCACCGATATCCGGCATATTCATTCTCTGGCCCCACTCCTTTTTTGAATCCCATCACAATCACGGCATTCCCCTTTTCCCTTTTACGCGGCGACGGCTAAATTAGAACTCATCCGACCACATAACAATAATTTTACATACTGGACACCTTTATGAGCTATCCGTCGCTGTTCGCCCCGCTCGATTTAGGCTTCACCACGCTTAAAAACCGCGTGCTGATGGGTTCAATGCATACCGGGCTGGAGGAGTATCCCGACGGTGCAGAACGGCTGGCCGCGTTCTACGCCGAGCGCGCTCGTCACGGGGTCGCGTTAATTGTGAGCGGAGGCATTGCGCCTGCGCTTTCCGGCGTGGGGATGGAAGGCGGCGCGATGCTCAACGACAGCAGCCAGCTTGCACACCATCGCGTCATTACCGATGCCGTGCATGACGAAGGCGGCAAAATCGCCCTGCAAATCCTGCACACCGGGCGTTACAGCTACCAGCCGCATCTGGTGGCCCCATCTGCTATTCAGGCCCCCATTAACCGCTTTACGCCGCATGAGCTGACGCATGATGAAGTGCTGCAGTTGATTGAAGATTTTGCCCATTGCGCCCAACTGGCGCGGGAAGCGGGCTACGATGGCGTAGAAGTGATGGGGTCGGAAGGGTATCTCATCAACGAATTCCTGACTCTGCGTACCAACCAGCGCGATGACCAATGGGGCGGTGAGTATGCCAACCGCATGCGTTTTGCCGTTGAGGTGGTGCGAGCGGTACGTCAGCGTGCCGGTAATGACTTTATAATTATCTTCCGCCTGTCGATGCTCGATCTGGTAGAAAACGGCGGAACCTTCGACGAAACCGTCCAGTTGGCGCAGGCTATAGAAGCCGCCGGGGCCACCATTATTAACACCGGTATTGGCTGGCATGAGGCGCGTATTCCCACTATCGCGACCCCGGTACCGCGCGGCGCGTTTAGTTGGGTGACGCGCAAGTTGAAAGGGCATGTGACAATCCCACTGGTCACCACCAACCGCATTAACGATCCCCAGGTCGCCGATGACATTCTGGCCCGTGGCGATGCCGATATGGTGTCGATGGCCCGTCCGTTCCTCGCCGATGCCGAACTGCTGTCAAAAGCGCAAACCGGACGAGCGGATGAGATTAACACCTGTATCGGCTGTAACCAGGCCTGTCTGGATCAGATCTTTGTCGGCAAAGTCACCTCTTGCCTGGTGAATCCGCGCGCATGCCATGAAACCAAAATGCCGATCGTTGCGGCAGCTGTGCCGAAGAATCTGGCGGTTGTCGGTGCGGGTCCTGCGGGCCTCGCCTTCGCCATTAATGCCGCCGCACGCGGACATCACGTCACGCTGTTTGACGCACATGGCGAAATTGGCGGGCAGTTTAATATCGCCAAACAGATCCCCGGCAAAGAAGAATTCTATGAAACCCTGCGCTACTACCGCCGGATGATCGACGTGACTGGCGTGACCCTGAAGCTGAATCATTTTGTCAGCGCACACGATCTGCACACTTTCGACGAAGTGATCCTTGCCAGCGGGATCGAGCCACGTATGCCGCCGATCGAGGGGATCGAACATCCAAAAGTGCTGAGCTATCTCGACGTCCTGCGCGATAAAACGCCAGTGGGCAAACGCGTAGCGATCGTTGGCTGCGGCGGGATTGGTTTCGATACAGCCATGTATCTGAGTCAACCCGGTGAAGCCACCAGCCAGAACATTGCGGAGTTCTGCGTGGAATGGGGGATCGACACCAGCCTGCAACAGCCTGGCGGCTTACGCCCGGAAGGTCCGCACTTATCCCGCAGCCCGCGCCAGATAGTGATGTTGCAGCGTAAAGCCAGCAAACCGGGGCAAGGTTTAGGTAAAACGACGGGCTGGATCCATCGCGCCACCCTGCTCTCACGCGGCGTGAAAATGATCCCGGCAGTCAGCTACCAGAAGATTGATGATGATGGGTTACACGTCGTGTTGAACGGCGAACCGGTGATCTTTAACGTGGATAACGTGGTGATTTGCGCCGGACAAGAGCCACGCCGTGAACTGGTCGATCCGCTGCACGCGGCAGATAAAACGGTGCATCTGATCGGCGGCTGCGATGTGGCGATGGAACTGGATGCCCGACGCGCTATTGCGCAGGGGACCCGCTTAGCGCTGGAGATTTAACACGTTGTATCCCGTAGGTCGGATAAGGCAACTGCGCACATCTTTGCCTGATGGCGCTACGCTTATCAGGCCTACGATGCAGCTCGTGTAGGCCGGATAAGGCGTTAGCCGCTATCCGGCACAAGGGCTTAACGACGGCGACCGGTTTTGACCGCTTTTAGCACCACGAATTTATTATTGGTGGCGATGGTTACGCAGTTGCCGAAAATCTTCTTCAACTTGTGGAAGTAGTCGAGGTGACGGTTAGCCACAATGTACAGCTCACCGTTGATTTTCAGGCAGCGGCGGGCGTGGTGGAACATCTCCCAGGCGATATTATCGGTCAGCGCATGCTTCTGGTGGAACGGAGGGTTGCAGAACACCGCGTTGAAGCGGAACGGTTCTACGCCGGAGAGCGCGTTATTAATCATAAATTCGCTGCGATCCAGCGCGTCCGGCAGGTTGGTTTCCACGTTCAGACGGCTGGAAGCGACCGCCATCGGTGATTCATCAACAAACACCACGCTGGCTTCTGGGTTCTTCGCCAGCAGCGTCATGCCCAGCACGCCGTTACCGCAGCCGAGATCGACAATCTCGCCTTCCAGGTTTTCCGGCAGATGCTCCATAAAGAAACGTGCGCCGATGTCCAGCCCGGTACGGGAGAAGACGTTGGCATGGTTGTGGATGGTCCAGTCGGTGCCTTCCAGCTTCCAGCTCAGGGTCTGGGCGGTATCGGCCAGCGCCGGTTTGGTAAAGGTGCCGTTGATCAGGCGCGCCTTTTTCCATGCCAGCGTGGTGGTGGTTGGTCCCAGCACTTTCTCAAACAGCTCCAGCGTAGAGGTGTGGATATCACGCGCTTTTGCACCGGCGATGATACGCGTCTGCGGCGTGACCACTTCACGCAGGGCGCGCAGTTGCTGCTCCAGCAGCGCCATGGTTTTTGGCAGCTTAATCAGCACCACGCCCGGCGCCTGCGGATAGTCAGCGGTACTGTCGAGGAACTTGACGCTCGACTCGGCAATATCGTTGTGACGCAGGTTCTCACGTGTGGCAAGCTCGCTGAGATAGGAGTCGCCAATGCTGTACGGCGTATGTTCCGCCAGCGCACAGCCCAGCGCACCGAAGGTATCATTCAGGATCAGCACCGGGCCGCTAATCTCGGTATCGTCCAGCTGTTGCAGCAGATATTCATCTGCAGCTTCCCACGCCAGCAGCGGGTTAACGTCATCCGTTTCCGGGAAACGTTTAAGTGACAGCGAACGGAAACCGTTGTCTATGTGGCTCATCGGCCCTCCTGAATGGTAAAATTTCGGCGTATCCCTGAAAAGGGTGCGTGAGTATACACTTTTTATACTTTATATGGGGCACTAATGAGTCAGTTGATCTATCTGCAAGGATATCCGGAGAATTTACTTTCTCAGGTGAGAACGCTGATTGCTGAGCAACGCCTGGGCGCAGTGCTGGAGAAGCGCTATCCGGGTACGCATGACTTCGCGACCGACAAAGCGCTCTGGCAATATACTCAGGATCTGAAAAATCAGTTTCTGCGTAACGCCCCGCCGCTGAATAAAGTCATGTATGACAGCAAGATCCACGTTCTGAAGAATGCGCTGGGACTGCATACCGCCGTATCTCGCGTGCAGGGCGGAAAGCTCAAGGCTAAAGCGGAGATCCGCGTGGCGACAGTTTTTCGCAATGCCCCCGAACCCTTTTTGCGTATGATTGTCGTTCATGAACTGGCGCATCTGAAAGAAAAAGAGCACGACAAAGCGTTTTACCAGCTGTGCTGTCATATGGAGCCTCAGTATCACCAACTGGAGTTCGATACCCGCCTGTGGTTAACGCAACAATCGTTAAAGCAAACTGCGTAGTCGCGCACTGGCTTTGTCTTCAGGGCATGCTAAATTGACGAAAGAATCCCTTTTCGCAGCCTGAAGGCCTTTATGATACGTTTCGCAGTAATTGGCACAAACTGGATCACCCGCCAGTTTGTCGATGCCGCCCATGAAACCGGCAAGTATAAGTTAACCGCGGTCTATTCTCGTAGCCTTGAGCAGGCACAGACCTTCGCCAACGATTACCCCGTCGAGCATCTGTTTACTTCGCTGGAAGCGATGGCGCAAAGCGAGGCGATCGACGCCGTCTATATCGCCAGTCCAAACTCCCTGCACTTCCCGCAGACCGAGCTGTTTTTGCGGCACAAAAAGCATGTTATTTGCGAAAAGCCACTGGCCTCCAACCTGGCGCAAGCCGAAGCCGCTATCGCCTGCGCGCGTGAAAACCAGGTCGTGCTGTTTGAAGCGTTTAAAACCGCCAGCCTGCCTAACTTCCTGCTGTTACAGCAATCGCTCCCAAAAGTTGGAAAAATCAGGAAGGCATTTATCAATTACTGCCAGTACTCCTCGCGTTACCAGCGCTATCTGGATGGTGAAAATCCGAACACGTTTAATCCGGCGTTCTCCAATGGCTCGATTATGGATATCGGTTTTTACTGCCTGGCCTCGGCGGTTGCGCTGTGGGGCGAACCACAGAGCGTTCAGGCCAGCGCCAGCCTGCTGGAAAGCGGCGTGGATGCTCACGGTGTGGTGGTGCTGAATTACGGTGATTTCAGCGTTACGCTCCAGCACTCAAAAGTAAGCGACTCGGTATTAGCCAGTGAAATTCAGGGCGAGTCGGGATCGCTGGTCATCGAGCATATTTCCGAATGCCAAAAGGTGTGCTTCGTTCCACGCGGGGGGAAAACGCAGGATCTGACGACGCCTCAACACATCAATACTATGCTGTATGAGGCAGAGGCTTTTGCCCATTTGGTTGAATCCGGCGAAGTGGATCACCCGGCACTGGCCGTCAGCCGTATCACCGCTAAACTGCAAACGGAGATTCGCCGCCAGACCGGCGTGGTTTTCCCGGCAGACGAGACGGTAACCTCGCTGACTGCGTAAAAGTGTGTAAATGGAATGTTGCAGGCCATTGACTGAATGCATGGCCTGTAATATTTTGTAACCCGCAAAGGGGAGTAACTTCGTTGTCGGTTGATCGTCATTACGATGTGTGAAAAACCACATCCGGTCACCGGGCGATAACAAAGGAATACGCCATCGTATTCCTTTGTTGTTGTAAGTGAGACCTTGCCGAATGGCAAGGTCTATGCATAAAAAGCAGCGGCTAACGTCATTCGGCGTTGGCCGTTTTTTTTATGCATGGGGAAATACAATGAATACTGTCGGCACACCGTTGTTATGGGGTGGCTTCGCTGTCGTAGTGGTAATTATGCTGGCCATCGACCTGCTGTTGCAGGGTCGTCGTGGCGCACATACGATGTCGATGAAACAGGCTGCGGCCTGGTCAATCGTCTGGGTAACGCTGTCGCTACTGTTTAACGCCGCCTTCTGGTGGTACCTGGCGGAAACCCAGGGCCGCGCCGTTGCCGACCCACAGGCACTGGCGTTCCTGACCGGCTATCTGATCGAAAAATCGCTGGCAGTAGATAACGTCTTTGTCTGGTTGATGCTCTTCAGCTACTTCTCAGTGCCGCCTGCGTTGCAGCGCCGGGTGTTGGTGTATGGCGTGCTGGGAGCAATTGTTCTGCGTACGATCATGATCTTCGCCGGCAGCTGGCTTATCACCCAGTTTGAGTGGCTGCTGTACGTGTTCGGCGCGTTCCTGCTGTTTACCGGCGTGAAGATGGCGCTGGCGAAAGAAGATGCCTCCGGTATCGGCGACAGACCGTTAGTACGCTGGCTGCGCGGCCATTTGCGCATGACCGATACCATCGAAGATGAAAAATTCTTCGTGCGTAAAAACGGTCTGCTGTTTGTCACGCCGCTGATGTTGGTGTTGATTCTGGTTGAGCTGAGCGACGTGATTTTCGCCGTCGACAGTATTCCGGCTATCTTTGCCGTTACCACCGACCCGTTCATCGTGCTGACCTCGAACCTGTTTGCTATTTTGGGGCTGCGTGCAATGTACTTCCTGCTGGCGGGCGTGGCGGAGCGTTTCTCGATGCTGAAGTACGGCTTGTCGGTTATTCTGGTGTTTATCGGTATTAAGATGCTGATCGTCGATTTCTACCATATCCCGATCGCTATCTCGTTAGGCGTGGTATTTGGCATTCTGTTTGTGACGCTGATTGTTAACGCATGGGTCAACCACCAGCACGATAAAAAGCAGCAAATACAGTAAGTTTCATCTGCTAGCTGAAAAGCCCGGCAGCACACTGCGTGCGTCGGGCTTTTTGTTTATCATGTCAAAACAATGTTAATTCAAAGTTATAAAATATGATCTCAGCGGGGAATCCAGGATATTTCTCTTCCCGAAGCTTTATCTTTCCTTATACTCAACCACGCAAACACTTTGTTACATCCAGAAAGATGCGTCGTAAGAGCGCACGATGGATGAGCAACAACACAATGAAAGGATCACGACATGACTACGCAACGTTCATCGGGGCTACTCTCGCGTTTGGCGCAAGGGAGCCTGGTTAAACAAATTTTGATTGGCCTGGTACTGGGGATTTTACTCGCACTGGTGTCAAAACCTGCGGCAGAAGCCGTTGGTTTACTGGGTACGCTGTTCGTCGGCGCATTAAAAGCCGTCGCGCCAATTCTGGTTCTGATGCTGGTCATGGCCTCTATCGCCAACCACCAACACGGGCAAAAAACCAATATCCGCCCCATTCTGTTCCTTTACCTGCTCGGAACATTTTCAGCGGCATTAGCCGCCGTTGTCTTCAGCTTCGCCTTCCCGTCGACACTGCACCTTTCCAGCAGCGCTGGCGATATCGTGCCGCCGTCCGGCATCGTTGAAGTAATGCGTAGCCTGCTGATGAGCATGGTTTCTAACCCAATTGATGCCCTGCTTAACGCTAACTATATCGGTATTCTGGTCTGGGCCGTTGGTCTGGGCTTTGCACTGCGCCACGGTAATGAAACGACCAAAAATCTGGTCAATGATATGTCCAACGCCGTCACCTTTATGGTAAAGCTGGTGATTCGTTTCGCGCCAATCGGTATCTTTGGTCTGGTCTCATCCACGCTGGCAACCACCGGTTTCGCAACGCTTTGGGGCTACGCCCAACTGCTGACCGTACTGGTAGGCTGTATGCTGCTGGTGGCGTTTGTGGTCAACCCACTGCTGGTCTTCTGGAAAATTCGCCGTAACCCGTATCCGCTGGTGCTGGCCTGTCTGCGCGAAAGCGGCGTGTACGCTTTCTTTACCCGCAGTTCTGCCGCCAACATTCCGGTGAATATGGCGCTATGTGAGAAGCTGAATCTGGATCGTGATACCTACTCGGTATCTATCCCGCTGGGCGCCACCATCAATATGGCGGGTGCGGCGATCACCATTACCGTGCTGACGCTGGCGGCGGTGAATACGCTGGGTATTCCGGTCGATTTACCGACGGCGCTGTTACTGAGCGTGGTGGCTTCGCTTTGCGCCTGTGGCGCATCTGGCGTGGCGGGTGGATCTCTGCTGCTGATCCCACTGGCGTGTAATATGTTCGGTATCCCGAATGATATCGCCATGCAGGTAGTTGCCGTCGGCTTTATCATCGGCGTATTGCAGGATTCCTGTGAAACGGCGCTGAACTCTTCTACAGATGTCTTGTTTACCGCGGCAGCCTGCCAGGCTGAAGACGAGCGTCTGGCAAATAACGCTCTGCGCGGCTAATCCCTGCGCCCCTCCGTTATCGGGCGGAGGGGCTCTTTTCTTGTACGCTTTTTTCAATTTTGAACGGATCAATTCCGCGTTTTTGCATCCGCCGGAAGCGAATAATGTTCAGGCCATTCATCACCAGAAAACTCCCTTCGATCATCGTCCCGCCAATCGATCCCAGCCAGAAATTATGGATAACCCAACAGGCGGTTGCGCACCACATTACGCAACGCACGGTTAACCCTTGGCAGCGAAACAGCGCCCAGGTGCTGGCCAGCGTGCCAATTATCGGTAACAGCTCCATCGCATGCTGTAATTTCGCCAGACCGAGAACCAGGGTGAGGATAATAAAAACGGTCATCACCCACAGTTTGCGGGTATGCATTGAGACAAGTGTGCGGATGGTGTTGAGTTCTGCGCTCATTCCCGCGGGCCAGGCGCCCATCAGAAAAAAATGCACGCCAATGGTGGCGCTATAGACAGCAAGTTGCAGCCGGAAGCGGCGCTCATCGCGATTGAAAAAGGTGGTAATGCCGATCAGAAAGGCGATGACACCTACGCCCTGGGCCAGCCAATACGCGGTCATGAATGATCCTTGTCAGGTAATGCAAAAACAAACGGCGCTCCATATTATGAAACGCCGTTTTTAGATTCCACCATAAACAAACTTACCCAAAAGATTTTGTGCTACAGCAAGGTGGCAAGTTCGCACATCCCCGAGAGCTTACATGAGTAAGTGACCGGGGTGGGTGAACGCAGCCAACACAGCTGTGGTGCAAAAGATGAAGGGTAATTACAACGTTACGCCGCTTTTAAAGATAGCCAGTTCCCGGAAATCGTTGCGCTCGTTGCAGGTTTGCTTACCGTTGGCGAACTCAACGATCGTATCGACAAACTCGCTCAGCAGTTGAGGCATCGCTTTACCGTGGATCAACTGTCCAGCGTCAAAATCGATCCAGTGCTTTTTCTTCGCTGCCAGCTCGCTGTTGGTGGCAATTTTCACCGTCGGTACAAAACCACCGTACGGCGTACCGCGACCTGTACTGAACAGCACCATATGACAGCCCGCGCCCGCCAGGGCACTGGTGGCGACGGCATCGTTGCCCGGTGCGCTCAGCAGGTTCAGGCCATGCGTCTTCAGACGTTCGCCGTAGCGCAGTACGTCCACCACCTGACTGGAGCCTGCTTTTTGCGTACAGCCCAGCGATTTATCTTCCAGCGTGGTGATACCGCCCGCTTTGTTGCCCGGCGATGGGTTCTCGTAGATCGGTTGGTCGTGGGCAATGAAGTACTGCTTGAAGTCATTAACCATGGTGACCAGCTTGCCGAACGTTTCTTCATCGCGGCAGTGGTCCATCAGCAGCTGCTCGGCGCCGAACATTTCCGGTACTTCGGTCAGCACGGTAGTTCCGCCGTTAGCAATCACGTAGTCGGAGAAACGGCCCAGCATCGGGTTGGCGGTAATACCGGAGAGGCCGTCAGAGCCGCCGCATTCCAGACCAAACTTCAGCTCGCCCAGCTTACCCGGTTCACGCTTATCGTTACGCATCACGTTGTACAGCTGGTGAAGATGTTCAATCCCCGCTTCCACTTCGTCTTCCTGATGTTGGCAGACCATGAAGTGAACGCGCTCAGGATCGTACTCGCCTAAGGTTTCGCGGAAGGCATCCACCTGATTGTTTTCACAGCCCAGACCAACCACCAGCACCGCACCCGCATTCGGGTGACGCACCATGTTTTGCAGCATGGTGCGGGTATTAATGTGGTCGTCGCCGAGCTGTGAACAGCCGTAGGTGTGGCTGAAGAGATGCACGCCGTCGATTCCTTCGGCGTCGTTAGTCTCTTTCAGAAAACGGTTCTGCATCTGGCGCGCCATCGCGTTAACGCAGCCTACCGTTGGCAGGATCCACAGTTCGTTACGCACCCCAACGTCACCGTTCGCGCGGCGATAAATCTGCACATCGCGATCGGCAGGCTGCACGACTTCGGCCTGGAAATCAGGTTGGTAGCGATACGTATCCAGGTCGCTCAGATTTGTGCGCGTGTTATGGGCATGAATATGCTCACCCGCCGCAACATCCACCAGCGCATGGCCAATTGGCAAACCGTATTTAATGACGTTTTCGCCTTTCGCAATATCGCATAAGGCGAATTTATGGCCACGAGAGACCGCCTGGCGCAGGATTACCGCCTGCCCATCAACGGTGACTTCGTTTCCTTCAGCCAAATCAGCAAGCGCAACCGCGACGTTATCCAGCGCATGGATCTTGATGTATTGCATACCTTCACCCAGGCCTTAGTTCAGTTCAATGGCGAAATAATCGCGCGCATTGTTGAAGCAAATATTTCTGACCATTTCACCCAGCAGCTGGATGTCGGCAGGGGCTTCGCCCGCGGCAACCCAACGGCCAATCATCTGGCACAGAATGCGACGGAAGTATTCGTGACGAGTGTAAGACAGGAAGCTACGGCTATCGGTCAGCATACCGACGAAACGGCTCAGCAGGCCGAGCTGTGCCAGTTGGGTCATCTGACGTTCCATCCCGTCTTTCTGATCGTTGAACCACCAGCCGGAACCGAACTGCATTTTGCCCGGCATACCTTCGCCCTGGAAGTTACCGATCATAGTCCCAAGCACTTCGTTATCGCGCGGGTTCAGACAGTACAGAATGGTTTTCGGCAGCAGGTTTTGTTCATTCTGCTTGCTCAGCAGTTTGGACAGCTCTTCCGCCATCGGACGGTCGTTGATGGAGTCGAAGCCGACGTCCGCGCCGAGCAGTTTGAACTGACGCAGGTTGTTATTACGCAGCGCGCCGATGTGGTACTGCTGTACCCATTCGCGACGGGCGTATTCAGCGCCGAGGAACACCAGAACGGCGGTTTTGAACTGCGCCACTTCATGTTCACTCAGGGTTTCACCCGCCAGGCGACGCGCCAGAATGCTATCCAGCTCAGATTCGTTAGATTCGGCAAACAGCACCACGTCCAGCGCGTGGTCAGAGACTTTACAGCCGTGAGCTGCGAAGTGATCAAGACGTTTGGTCAGTGCAGCTTGCAGGTCGCTGAAGCGGCGGATATCCGTGTCAGACACTTCACCGAGCTTCGCCATGTAGTCATTAAAGGTCGCCAGCTCAATGTTAAAGGCTTTATCCGGACGCCAGCTCGGCAGCACTTTCACATCAAAGCTTCCGTCTTTAGCAACGGCCGCATGGTGCTCCAGAGAGTCGATCGGATCATCGGTAGTGCCGACCATTTTCACATTCATCTGCTGCATGATTCCGCGCGCAGAGAATTTATCCTGCGCCAGCAGCTCGTTGCACTGGTTCCAGATTTCGTCAGCCGTTGCCGGAGACAGCAGCTTACCTGTAATACCAAACGGACGACGTAATTCGAGGTGGGTCCAGTGGTACAGCGGGTTACCGATGGTGTGCGGAACCGTGGCGGCCCATGCGTCAAACTTCTCGCGATCGGACGCATCGCCGGTACACAAGCGCTCAGCGACGCCATTGGTACGCATCGCACGCCATTTGTAGTGATCACCCTTCAGCCAGATGTCATACAGGTTATTAAAACGGTAGTTTTCAGCGATTTGTTGCGGTGGTAAATGGCAGTGGTAATCGAAGATCGGCTGGTCTTTGGCGTAATCATGGTACAGACGGCGGGCAAATTCGGTGTCCAGCAGGAAATCTTCAGTCATAAACGGGGTCATTATCGTCTTCCTCTCAACGAGTGCGTCAGATTGCTTATGTTTTGATGTTGACAAAGTTATCACACCAATTTCTATACGCTGAAGATATTTTCGTGAGTTAGATCAACAAATGGTGACAAAAAAATTACTCTCAAAGAGGTAAATCACGCGTCAAGCCGCGCCAGTTCTGGCTTTGCTGAATCGAAATAATGACCACACGAAGATTCACACTTTTGTGATGGCACTCACCTTTTAAAGCTGTATGACAAGTTATCTTTTGGCCGTCGCGATACATAAGCCGACGGAATGCAAATTACCGATGGATATCCATCGGATTGACCGGTACGGAAACCGAATTAGCACAATTATTGACATGGCAAAGTTCGGGGAGTACCGGCTTTTTTTCGGTCCCCCCTCGTAAAAGAACATCCTCCGCCCTGAACTGGAAGATGACCGCTCGTTCGCGGACATAACAAAACGATGAGGTTTTACATGCGTAAAATTAAAGGGTTACGTTGGTACATGATTGCACTGGTGACACTTGGCACCGTGCTGGGTTACCTGACACGTAACACTGTGGCGGCAGCTGCGCCAACTCTGATGGAAGAGTTACACATCTCCACTCAACAGTATTCCTATATCATCGCAGCGTATTCTGCTGCTTACACCGTAATGCAACCCGTTGCCGGCTACGTGCTCGATGTGCTCGGCACAAAAGTGGGTTATGCGATGTTCGCCGTTCTGTGGGCCGTCTTCTGTGGCGCGACCGCACTGGCTGGCAGTTGGGGTGGACTGGCACTGGCGCGTGGCGCGGTAGGTGCCGCTGAAGCCGCAATGATCCCTGCGGGTCTGAAAGCCAGTTCTGAATGGTTCCCGGCAAAAGAGCGTTCAATTGCCGTAGGTTACTTTAACGTCGGCTCTTCTATCGGCGCGATGATTGCTCCACCGCTGGTGGTCTGGGCCATCGTCATGCACAGCTGGCAGATGGCATTCATTATTTCCGGTGCGCTGAGCTTCATCTGGGCGATGTGCTGGCTTGTATTCTACAAACACCCGCGCGACCAGAAAAAACTGTCTGATGAGGAACGTGATTACATTCTGAATGGTCAGGAATCACAGCATAAAAACGCGACCTCGAAAAAAATGTCGCTCGGTCAGATCTTGCGTAACCGCCAGTTCTGGGGCATCGCGCTGCCGCGTTTTCTGGCAGAACCGGCATGGGGGACCTTCAACGCCTGGATCCCGCTGTTCATGTTTAAAGTCTACGGCTTTAACCTGAAAGAAATTGCGATGTTTGCCTGGATGCCGATGCTGTTTGCTGACCTGGGCTGTATCGTTGGGGGTTACTTACCGCCGCTGTTCCAGCGCTGGTTCGGCGTTAACCTGATCGTTTCGCGTAAAATGGTCGTCACCATGGGTGCATTGCTGATGATTGGCCCAGGGATGATCGGTCTGTTCACCAGCCCATACATTGCTATCGCCCTGCTGTGCGTCGGTGGCTTTGCTCACCAGGCGCTGTCCGGTGCGCTGATCACACTCTCTTCTGACGTGTTTGGTCGTAATGAAGTGGCAACGGCGAACGGTCTGACCGGTATGTCCGCCTGGCTTGCAAGTACGCTGTTTGCGCTGGTCGTCGGCGCGTTGGCTGACACCATCGGCTTTAGCCCACTGTTTGCCGTACTGGCGGTATTCGACCTGCTCGGCGCGTTAGTCATCTGGACAGTATTGCAGAACAAATCGGCCAGCGAGGTAGAGTCAGAGTCGCAAACTGGCGATCCCGCTGCGCAAAGTTAACCGGACAAGATTTAACAAGGTTTTGTCATGCTAAGCCGCCAGTTATCTGGCGGCTTTTTTGACGTCGCGAGTGGAGCCGTAATCGTAAAAGTGGTATAACAAATAGAGTCTGCCGTATCATGCCTGGAGCGCATATGGAAATCACT
This sequence comes from Citrobacter sp. Cf087, assembly GCF_030334285.1. Taxonomy (NCBI): domain Bacteria; kingdom Pseudomonadati; phylum Pseudomonadota; class Gammaproteobacteria; order Enterobacterales; family Enterobacteriaceae; genus Citrobacter; species Citrobacter sp. Cf087. The sequence continues at coordinate 171,001 of NZ_JAOWED010000028.1, read as the reverse complement.
GAACCACGACGTTTGTACCAACAACTTGCCGCTGATCTGAAAGAACGCATTGAGCAGGGCGTCTATCTGGTGGGTGAAAAACTCCCCGCAGAGCGCTTTATCGCCGATGAAAAAAATGTCAGCCGTACCGTGGTTCGTGAAGCGATTATCATGCTCGAAGTTGAGGGCTATGTAGAAGTGCGCAAAGGTTCTGGCATTCATGTCATTTCGAACCAGGCCCGTCACCAGCAGGCCACCGACGAATCGCTTGAATTCGCCAATTATGGTCCTTTCGAGCTGCTTCAGGCTCGTCAGTTGATTGAAAGCAATATCGCTGAATTTGCTGCTACGCAGGTTACCAAGCAAGACATCATGAAACTGATGGACATTCAAGAGCATGCGCGGAATGAAAAATGCTTCCGCGATTCCGAATGGGATCTGCAGTTTCATATTCAGGTCGCGCTAGCCACGCAGAACTCTGCGCTGGCCGCCATCGTAGAAAAAATGTGGACCCAGCGTAGCCACAACCCGTACTGGAAAAAACTGCACGAACATATCGACGCACGTACCGTCGATAACTGGTGTGATGACCATGATCAAATTCTCAAAGCACTGATCCGTAAAGATCCGAACGCGGCAAAACTGGCGATGTGGCAGCACCTGGAGAATACCAAAATCATGTTGTTCAATGAGACCAGCGATGATTTTGAGTTCAATGCCGATCGTTATCTTTTTGCAGAAAATCCGGTCGTTCATCTCGATACGGCGGTTAACAGCGCTAAATAAGCAATCTTTTCGATGCAGGCGCGACAAAGCGCCTGTTTCTCCTGCTTGGTAAGCATTAGGTATAAAGTGTCAGCCTGTGTAAATCCTCTCGCCTCCCTCCATTGCGATAAGCAAAATCACAGTTCAACAACCGTAATTTCTATAACGGACAACGTTGACCTTTGTTACAATTAGATGCTATTTGAATTTTTGTGTTTGAGAGCTTGCTTACTTCACAACTTTACAGGGAATAGTTCAGGCCGTGAATTTGTGTCAGACCGCGATCCATGTAAAAAACACCAATAAAATTGCGGCGTTACAAACTCCAGAAAACCGGCATGACGACAACCGATTCTCCAGGAATATTGAATGGAACTACTGACTCAATTACTGAATGCTTTATGGGCTCAGGATTTTGAAACGCTGGCCAATCCTTCCATGATTGGCATGCTCTATTTCGTACTATTTACCATTTTGTTTCTGGAAAACGGACTGCTGCCAGCGGCCTTTTTACCTGGCGACAGTCTACTGGTGCTGGTCGGCGTACTTATCGCCAAAGGCGCGATGGGTTTCCCGCAAACGGTACTGCTGCTCACTACCGCAGCCAGCCTGGGTTGCTGGCTTAGCTATATCCAGGGGCGATGGCTGGGGAATACCCGCACAGTACAAAACTGGCTATCTCATCTGCCCGCGCATTACCATCAGCGCGCGCATCATCTGTTCCATAAGCATGGCTTGTCTGCGCTGCTGGTCGGTCGCTTCATCGCGTTTGTCAGAACATTACTGCCGACCATCGCAGGATTGTCCGGCCTGAACAATGCGCGCTTTCAGTTCTTCAACTGGATGAGTGGACTGCTTTGGGTTTTGATTCTCACAACGCTTGGTTATCTGCTGGGCAAAACGCCGGTGTTTCTCAAATATGAAGATCAGCTAATGTCTTGTCTGATGCTGCTTCCTGTGGTGTTACTGGTGTTTGGTCTGGCAGGTTCACTGGTTGTTCTTTGGAAGAAGAAATACGGGAACCGAGGGTAAATTATGCTGAAATCATGCATAACGCTCCGACGACTTGCCTGGTCCACCACTTTTATGTTGTTCATTGGCGCGTTGCTCCTGACCTGGTCTGTCATTCGCCAGCAGGAATCAACGCTCGCCATTCGTGCCGTAAACCAGGGAGCCAGCATGCCTGATGGCTTCTCTATCTGGCATCACCTGGATGCCAACGGCATTCGTTTTAAAAGCATCACTCCGCAAAATGACGCACTGCTGATTACCTTTGATTCCAGTGCGCAAAGCGCAGCGGCAAAGGTCGTACTTGATCGAACGTTACCGCACGGTTTCGTTATTGCTCAGCAGGATGATGATAATCAGGCGGTGCAGTGGTTATCCCGCTTACGTGATACTCCACACCGCTTTGGTTAATTTCCAGGAATCTGAATTAGATCACTCACTTTGGTGATTTCACCGTTTAGCGCCTATGATTAATAAACTGGGCTTATGACCCAACGTTTTATTATTCTGGAGCATCGACCCTAAACGACGAGGTCGAATCACAATGGAAGGTTCAAGAATGAAATACCGCATCGCTTTGGCAATTAGCCTTTTCGCTCTAAGTGCCGGCAGCTACGCCAACACCCTCTGTCAGGAAAAAGAACAAGACATTCAGCGGGAGATTAGCTATGCCGAAAAACACAATAATCAGAGCCGCATCAATGGGCTGAACAAAGCGCTGAGCGAAGTCAGGGCAAACTGTACTGACAGCAAACTGCGCGCCAACCATCAGAAAAAAATCGCCGAGCAGAAAAATGAGATTGCCGAGCGTCAACGTGACTTAGCCGAAGCTAAGCAAAAAGGCGATGCGGATAAGGTAGCAAAGCGCGAACACAAGCTTGCTGAAGCTCAGAAAGAGCTAAAAGAACTCGAAACCCGCGATTACTAAGTACGGTAACTAGCCACTCAACTGGAGAAAACTATGTCGAAAGATAATGCTACGGAAAACCTGCGCGCTGAGCTGAAATCTCTTGCGGATACGCTTGAAGAAGTACTTAGCTCTTCTGGCGATAAGTCGAAGGAAGAGATGAGTAAAATTCGCAGCAAAGCCGAACATGCGCTGCGCGAGAGCCGCCATCGTCTGAGTGAAACCAGCGATGTGATTGCCAAACAGACCCGTGAGGCCGCGGCTAAAGCCGATAACTACGTGCGCGAAAACCCATGGACAGGCGTCGGCATTGGCGCTGCAGTCGGTGTGGTGCTTGGTGTACTGCTGTCGCGCCGTTAACAATGGCTGATTCTCAACACGCACAAGGTCCAGGCAAAGGCGTACTGGGTATTGGACAGCGGATCCTGACGATTCTCGTTGAGATCGTAGAGACGCGGCTGCGGCTGGCCGTCGTCGAACTGGAAGAGGAAAAAGCCAACCTCATCCAGATCCTGCTGATGCTTGGGCTGACTATGCTGTTCGCGGCGTTTGGCCTGATGAGCCTGATGGTACTTATCATCTGGGCCATTGACCCTCAATACCGCCTGAATGCCATGATTGCCACCACCGTAGTGCTGTTGCTGTTAGCGCTGATTGGCGGGATATGGACGCTGCGTAAAGCGCGTAAAACAACGCTGCTACGCCATACGCGCAATGAACTCGCGAACGACAGGCGGGCTCTGGAGGATGACGCATAATGAGCAGTAAAGTCGAACGTCAACAACGTAAGGCGCAACTGCTTGGACAGATCCAGCAGCAACGGCTGGATCTGTCTGCTACTCGCCGCGACTGGCTGGAAGCCACCGAGGTCTACGATCGTGGCTGGAAGACGCTGTTGAACCTGCGCGGCTGGGTGTTAGTCGGGAGCAGTATTATGGCAGTTCGCACCATCCGTAACCCAAATCTGCTGGTCCGCTGGGCCAAACGCGGCTTTAGCGTCTGGAGCATCTGGCGTCTGGTGAAATCGACCATCAGACAGCAGCAACTGCGCGGCTAATCCCTTCCCTACCCCCAACCTCAAAATTTTTGAAAAATACTGACAGTTTTCCTTGCTAACAATTCTCATTAGCCACGTTTATTATTCTCTTCATCGACAGCAACGACGCGCTCAGCAGCGTCGTTGCACAAAAAAACACAATAAGCCGCCTGAGTGGTTTCCTGGAGAGTATGATGAAGAAATTAGAAGATGTTGGTGTACTGGTAGCGCGCATTCTGATGCCAATCCTGTTTATTACCGCAGGTTGGGGAAAAATCACCGGATATGCAGGTACCCAACAGTACATGGAAGCCATGGGCGTCCCAGGATTTATGCTGCCGCTGGTGATTCTGCTTGAGTTTGGCGGCGGTCTGGCAATTCTGTTCGGTTTCCTGACCCGTACTACCGCGCTGTTCACCGCAGGCTTCACGCTGCTGACGGCATTCCTCTTCCACAGTAACTTTGCGGAAGGTGTGAACTCTCTGATGTTTATGAAAAACCTGACCATCGCAGGCGGCTTCCTGCTGCTGGCTATCACCGGTCCGGGCGCATTCAGTATTGACCGCGTACTGAATAAAAAGTGGTAAGCAAACTATACTGAACACATCAAAAAGCGAGGAGATATCTCCTCGCTTTTGCTATCTGAGGAGACGAAAATCATGGGACAACTGATTGACGGCATCTGGCATGACACTTGGTACGACACCAAATCAACCGGCGGGAAATTTCAACGTTCTGCATCGGCTTTCCGTAACTGGCTCACCGCGGATGGCACGCCTGGCCAGACCGGTGAAGGTGGCTTTGCTGCCGAAAAAGACCGTTATCATCTGTACGTTTCTCTGGCCTGTCCGTGGGCACATCGCACACTGATTTTGCGTAAACTTAAAGGGCTGGAACCGTTTATTTCCGTTTCCGTTGTGCATCCGCTAATGCTGGAAAACGGCTGGACCTTTGACGACAACTTCCCAGCGGCAACCGGCGATACCCTGTATCAGCACAAATTTCTTTATCAGCTCTATTTACACGCCGATCCGCACTACAGCGGTCGGGTGACCGTTCCGGTACTGTGGGACAAAAAAAACCACACTATTGTCAGCAACGAATCTGCAGAAATCATCCGCATGTTTAACACTGCGTTTGATGCGCTGGGTGCGAAAGCCGGGGATTACTATCCACCTGCCCTGCAAAGTAAAATCGACGAGCTGAACGGCTGGATTTATGACAACGTCAATAACGGCGTGTATAAAGCGGGATTTGCCACCAGCCAGGAAGCCTACGACGATGCCGTGGAAAAAGTCTTTCAATCTCTGGCACGACTGGAGCAGATCCTGGGTCAGCATCGCTTCCTGACCGGTGACCAGCTAACTGAGGCCGATATTCGCCTGTGGACCACGCTGGTGCGCTTTGATCCGGTTTATGTCACCCACTTCAAGTGCGACAAACACCGCATCAGTGACTACCTGAATCTGTACGGTTTTCTGCGCGATATCTACCAGATGCCGGGCATTGCGGAGACCGTCAACTTTGACCATATCCGTCATCACTACTTCCGTAGCCACAAAACAATCAACCCGACCGGTATTATTTCAATCGGCCCGTGGCAGGATCTCAGCGAACCTCATGGGCGTGACGAGCGTTTCGCCTGATTTACACTGGCCTCCGTTTGGGTAATGCTGTTCAGTTAACGCCTCCGTTTCGAAAGGCATCAACATGTGCTGGCGGAGGTAATGAATATGTTATTTCAGGGAAAGGGTTCCGTTCACCTCATGTTCATCGTTTCTCTGAAGCACCGATTCCTGTGAACGTGTAAAGGGCGTTCTCCGCCACGCCCTTTACAATCCCGGCTCCCGGCAGGAAAATTGTTGCTATGCAATACCCTCCGCTTATTCCTCCCGGCTCCCGGGTCGGGCGCGAGGAAACGTCCCTGTAAAACGCGCCCTGAACCCGCATCCATGCGGGTTCTCCCGGCCTTACGGAAACACGTCGGCAATTTTCAGCCGGACCAGCCCACACCTAACCATCTGCGTTTTTTTGAATATATCTGAACAGCAAATCAGATTTAACTGGAAGTCAGAGCATTACAGCGATGACCCCGGTCCGGCTGAAAATCGATGAGGCGTTGACGGCTGACCGGGGCTGCCCGCAGGGATGCGGGCAGAGGGGACGGCCTGCATGGACGCAGGCTCGGCCCCGACCCGACAGGCAGACGGAATAAGACGAATACATCGCGCAGCGACGATTTTCCCGCCGGGAGCCTGGGTTGCAAGGGAGGCGGCGGTGAGCCTCCCTTGCCCGTTCACGGGTATAAAGATATCAGAGAAGCAACGCACATGAGGTGAACGGAACCCTGAGCAAGAATCACATGTTCACCATACATGCTTAACTGATCGGCATTGCCCGTTTGGAGGCCAAATAATTAACAACACAAACATTTACCAGCATTCCATTCGCAGCTATTCTTAATTTGATTGCTTTAAAAACAAGTAATTGAACGCAGAACGAGGCAAAAATGGATTGGTATTTAAACGTATTAAAGAATTACTTTGGTTTTGGTGGCCGCGCGCGTCGTAAAGAATACTGGATGTTTGTGCTGGTCAACATCATCTTCACGTTCGTGCTGGGCATTCTGGACAGAATGTTTGGCTGGGAACGCGCCGGAGGAGAAGGCATATTAACGACGATTTACGGGGTTCTGGTCTTTATCCCGTGGTGGGCGGTACAGTTCCGGCGTTTACATGACACCGACCGTTCAGCCTGGTGGCTGCTGGTGCTGCTGATCCCGATCGTCGGCTGGTTGGTGATCATCATTTTCAACTGTCAAAACGGCACTCCGGGGAGTAACCGCTTCGGCGCTGACCCCAAACAGTTGTCCTGAATTTAAATACGCCCCTTCCGTTGGAGGGGCGTATTTCTTATTTACCCGCAAACAGCTTGGGAATTTCTCGCAGACACCAGGATTTCGCCTCGCCCATGCTGTCACGACGCCAGGCCATAATAATATCTATCTCGCTTGTCGATTCCGGACTAACGACCCGCAGTCGACCAGCTGCAATATCCTCTTCCACCAGCGGGTACGGCATTGTCGCTACGCCCAATCCGGCCAGCAGCGCCTGACGTTTATCTTCTATCGTACTCACCGTCAGACGCGGCTGTTTATCCAGCAATTGAACCGTGAGTACCGGACGCTCACGGGCGGTATCCGCCACAGCGATCCCACGGTATTTCACGCGGGTGACTTCCGATAACGGTTCCGGCTCCTGATGAATCGGATGATCCGGAGCCGCCACATACACGTTCATCAGCGAGTACAGCTTGCGCGAGTTGATTTCTGAGGATGAGCGAAAATGCATATCCGGCGCAATCACGATATCCGCCCGCCCCTGCTCAAGACGCTCCCACGCCCCGGCCAGAACTTCGGTAATGACGGAAAGCTGGGTATTGGCCTTGCCGGCAAGTCGGTCGATCAGCGGGAAAAACGCCGCCGTTGGCACCAGTGCTTCGGTAACGATAGTCAAATGCGTTTCCCATCCTCGAGCCAACGCTTCGGCATCGGTAGTCAGCTTATCCGCAGCTTCCAGCAGTACGCGCCCACGCTCCAGCAGCATACGCCCGACGTTAGTGAATTTTGTACGGTGGCCTGAACGGTCAAACAGCACTACGTCCAGCTCTTCCTCCAGCTTCTGCATGGTATAGCTAAGTGCGGAAGGCACGCGCCCCAGTTCGTCTGCTGCGGCGGCAAAGCTGCCGCGCCTGTCTATTGCGTCCATGACGCGTAACGCCTCAAGCGTTAAAGCCCTTTCTTTAGCCATCTCGTTCTCATTCAGGAAATTTGAACATACCGGGCAGAATATCTGGCTAACAATGCAGCGTCTAGCCATTTAACATAAAAGGAAGTAAAGAGAGGTCAAGAACTATGATTACTACCCGTACAGCCAAACAATGCGGGCAAGCAGACTACGGCTGGCTGCAGGCCCGTTATACCTTCTCCTTTGGACACTATTTTGATCCTAAACTGCTGGGTTATGCCTCGCTGCGTGTTCTGAACCAGGAAGTTCTGGCACCGGGGGCCTCTTTCCAGCCGCGGACCTATCCGAAGGTGGATATCGTCAATCTGATCCTTGAAGGGGAAGCAGAGTACCGAGACAGCGAAGGCAACCATATCAAGGCCAAAGCAGGCGAAGTTTTACTGCTCGCGACACAGCCCGGGATTAGCTATAGCGAACACAATATCAGCAAAGACAAACCGTTAACGCGGATGCAGCTCTGGCTGGACGCCTGCCCGCAGCGTGAAAACGCCTGCGTACAGAAAGCCACGCTGGGTACCGGTAAGCATCAGCTGCTGGCCTCGCCGGACGGTGAACAAGGCAGCCTGCATCTGCGCCAACAGGTATGGGTGCACCACGTTGAACTGCAGCAAGGTGAATCGCTGAGTTTTCAGTTACATGGGCCACGCGCTTATTTACAGTCGATTCACGGCAGATTCCATGCGGTGACGTCTGGCGCCGAAAAAGAAGCGCTCACCTGTGGCGATGGGGCATTTATTCGTGACGAAACTAACATAACGTTAGTCGCCGATACCCCGCTGCGCGCTTTGCTGATAGATTTGCCCGTATAGTCAGGGAAAACAATGGAGTACGACTATTGAGTAAGAAATCATCAAAAAAACGCCAGCCGCAGGTTGAGCTGAAAAAACAGGAAACAGTTGCCTTCGGCTATGAAGAAATGCTGACAGAGCTGGAAGCGATTGTGGCCGATGCCGAGCTACGGCTGGAAGACGAAGAAGCCGCCTGAAAAGGCGGCTTAGACTTATGCCGGGTGGCGGCAACGCCTTACCCGACCTGAAGATTAATGCGCCTTACTGGCCATGATCTCAATAATCTGCTTGTCGGTTTCCTGCATCGACCGACACGCCAGCGCACACAGGTTAGCGATAGATTGTTCCACGTTATGCGCCACAATCCCTTCGTTTCCGGTTACGGCAGTATCATCCAGTGCCATCAGTACCGCTTTCCACGCCGCAGATGCGCTGGTTGAGACTTTCATCGCGCAGCTGTTTGAAGCGCCATCGCAAATCATTCCGCTCACGTCGCCAATCATGCTGCTGATCGCCATCGCGATGGTGTTGTAGCGGCCATCCACGATCCATGCCATCCCCGCTGCTGCGCCCATCGCCGCCGTGGTTGCCGCGCATAGCGCAGACAAACGCGGAAGCTGATGATGGATGTAAATAGCGCTCAGGTGAGACAACATCAGCGCCCGCGCCAGTTTCTCCTCATCCGCGCCAAAGTGCTCGGCCACCACCATGACCGGAACAGTCGCGGTAATACCCTGATTGCCGGATCCGGAGTTGCTCATGGCCGGCAGCGTCGCCCCGCCCATTCGCGCATCCGATGCCGCACTGGTACGGATCAAAATAGAGGTGGAGAGATCGTTCGCCAGCAGGCCACGCGCGCACTGCTTCTCAAGCGTGGTTCCGATGTGCAAGCCCCAGTTACCACGCAGCCCTTCCTGAGACAGCGCACCGTTCAGCTTTGCCGCATCAAGAATAAAGCGGATCGACTCAAACGGTACCGCGTTCACGAACGCCAGAATCTCTTCCAGCGAGGTGTGAGATAATACCGCCAGCGGCGACTCCAGCTCCTCTTCCTGAGCATTCTGTTCTGTGGTGAACACTACACCCTTATTGGTCTCGATGTGGACTATGTTGGTATGACCGCCCACAATCGTCACGCACGCCCATCCTTCAGCGCTGTAAACCTTCGCGCGGGAAAAGAGGATATCCTCGCAAGGCTCCTGCAGCATCACCGCGACCTTGCCAGCGCTCAACATCGCTTTCGCATCAGCGATCGCTTGGGGCGACGCATCTTTCAGTACCTCTAAACCGGCACGGGCATTTCCCCCCAGCGCACCCAGCGCCGCCGCGACAGGTAACCCGACCATTCCGGTACCCGGCACGGTAACGCCCATGCCGTTTTTCATCAGGTTCGGTGAGACCCACGCATCAATACGTTCAACCGCGCCGTCCAGCTCAGAGGATGCGACCGCTGCCGCCAGCGCCAGAGAGATAGGTTCCGTACAACCCAGCGCAGGCTTAACCTCTTCCTGTACCGCGCGGATAAAACTATCCCATAATGGATTCAATGTAGTCTCAAACATAACAACAACCTTTGCTCAGATAACTCAGGAAAATGCCAGGAACGGAGAAACGCACAGCAGCAGGCCCGTGATAATAATCAGATACAGGGAAGCGCCTTTGTATTTGTGCAGTGAAGGAACTTTGTAGACCAGCCAGGCCGGGATCAGACAACCCACCATGCCGAAGATAGGACTACAAATAGAGGTGAAGCTCAGCACCGGCGCATTGAGCACAATTGCGCTCCAGGCCAGCAGGATGGCGAAAACCATAATGCCGCGCTGAACCAGGGTTTCGTTGATTTTCTCGGCTGGCATTTTGCGGCGCAGCACGTTCATTACGATCCCCTGAGTCGCTTCACGGAAACCTAAGTAGACGCCGAAGAAAGCGGTCATAACGGCAAAGATGTTCAGAACAACGCTGACGATTTTCACCCAACCAGCACCCGCACCGCTGATAAACTGCGCGGCAATCGCCAGAGCGGAAATATTCTGCTCATAAGCTTTAACCGCTTCGTCATGGCCCATCGCCAACGTGAAGGAAACGGCGTAGAAAAAGACGGTCACGAACAGAATGCCGAACGCGATATTCATCGCTCGCAGGGCTTTATGGCGCGCCACTTCAATGGATTTGTTGCGAGAACGATACGAGATAACCATCGGGCTTAATGTCTGAATAAACAGAATTGAGGTCAGCGTAAATGGCAACGTTATGATCGCGTTTTTGATCAGCAGCGCCATCGGCGGCAGTAAACCTACGTTATACAAATGCCACATCCCAACCATCGATACGCCAAGCGCTGCCACTACCAGCAGTTTGGTCAGCACCATGCCGGTGGAGATTTTAAACAGCAGTTTTTCCCCGCGTGACGAGATGGCCACCAGGATGCAAATCAGCACCAGGCCATAGAACGGGCTGTCGGACAGTAAACCTTCAGTAACGCCAAAAGTATGCAGGTAAGAGGCGCTATCGTTGGTGATGGCGGTGGAGTAGACGAACATCCAGATTACCAGCATCACAAAGTACAACGCACCTAACAGGATGCCCCAGTTTTTACCCAGGTAACCGCTGATCACGCTTGGGTAATCTTTACATTCCGGGGACTCAGCCAGCGTATTGATAAACAGACGCTGGAACAGATACATGGCTGGGTAGCCAATGATAGAGGACAGCAAGAACACCCACAGCCCCATTAACCCGACCTGGACAGGAAGAAAAACAATCCCCGCACCAATCGCCATACCGATACTCATAATGACCCAGCCGGTGTCCATGCTGTCGAATTTAATGGCTTCACGCCATTCACTTTCGGTCATCCCCGCCCGACGCGCCGGAGCAGATGCGTCGAGTATTACGCTGTTATTCGTTGCCGTTTCCATAAAAATCTCGCTCAAAATGTAGGGTAAGGTTTTATTATTTTTCCGTTCCGCATCAATGCGATACGCGGTACGAGTCGTGCAGGCGAGTTCGTTAGAATGGAGAAATCATACGCCGAGGGTCAGAGAAAAACTTCACATAAATACCCACTCATTTCATAATGTTTAATAAAGTTTTTCTATTTTATATTTACAAAATGGGATTAATTTCTCTTTTTGAAGCGGATCACAACAAAAAAAAGGGCGCACTCAGGTGCGCCCAAAGGAGAAATAAACACAAATTTAGTTAAGTACAAATCACTTTGATAGCCAGACCACCACGTGACGTTTCACGGTATTTGTCATTCATATCTTTGCCCGTTTCATACATGGTCTCGATCACTTTATCGAGCGAAACGCGTGGCTCAGATGTTCGACGTAGCGCCATACGCGCGGCGTTGACGGCTTTTACCGCGTTGATCGCATTGCGCTCAATACACGGTATTTGTACCTGTCCGGCGACCGGATCGCAGGTCAGTCCCAGGTTATGCTCCATGGCGATTTCCGCCGCAATACACACCTGAGACGGGCTACCGCCAAGCAACTCTGTCAACCCGGCTGCTGCCATTGAACAGGCGACGCCAATTTCCCCCTGGCAACCCACTTCGGCACCAGAAATAGAGGCATTCATCTTATACAGCGCGCCTATCGCCCCCGCGGCCAGTAAGTAGCGGGCAATGGAGTTTGCATTCACCGGGCGGCGGAACTTGTCGTAATAGGCCAGGACAGCAGGGATAATCCCACATGCTCCGTTGGTCGGTGCCGTCACAACCCGGCATCCGGCGGCGTTTTCTTCGCTCACGGCCAGCGCGAACATGTTGATCCAGTCGATCACGTTCATTGGGTCGCTGGACAGGTTATCGCTGGAAACCAGCAACCGACGTAATGCCACGGCGCGGCGCGGGACGTTCAGTGGACCCGGCAGAACGCCTTCGGTGTTCATGCCTCGCTCAATTCCAGCGTGCATAACGTCCCAAATGGCAGCAAAGCCAGCATCGATTTCTTCTTTGCTGCGCATCGCCAGTTCGTTTTGCATCATCAGGCCGGAAACAGACAGCCCGTTGCGCTCGCACAGTTTCAGCAGTTCGCTGGCGGAATGAAAATTGTAGGGCACGTGTGCTTCAACATCATGCGCCTGACCAAATTGCTCCTCTTCAACGATAAAACCACCGCCGATGGAGTAATAGGTTTTGCTTAATAGCGTCTCGGTGCCGTTCCATGCGGTGATACGCATGCCATTTTCATGGCGCGGCAGCGTTTCGGTATGAAAGAGAATATTTTCGTCTGGGGAAAAATCGACAACATGCGTGCCCTCTGCAACCGGTAAACGTCCGGTACGGGCCACTTCCTGAGTAAAACCAGCGATAGAATCTATATTAACATTTTGTGGACTGTTACCGGCCAGTCCCATCATGATGGCGACATCTGTCGCATGACCTTTTCCGGTCAAGGAAAGCGATCCATAAAGATCGACCACAATATGTGTAGCCTTGGGAAGTTCCCCGCAGCTGACCAACAGATCGATAAAGCTTTTACCAGCGTTCATTGGCCCCACGGTATGGGAGCTGGAAGGTCCAATGCCAATCTTGAAAATATCGAATGCGCTAATCATATCCACACCCTCGGATTGCCGTTCAGTGAAGACCAGGTTTCACACTCATTAAGGATCGGGGCGATCCTGAGATCGCCCCGCAAGGGATTACAGCGTGTCGCCACGTACGGCGATGGCTTCAATCTCCAGCTTCACATCCTTGGGTAAGCGGGCGACCTGCACGCAGCTGCGTGTAGGGTAGATTGCCTTATGCTCATCAAAGAACTGCTGGTAAACCTGATTGATGGTGGCGAAGTCGTTCAGGTCGGAAACGAAAACGGTGGTCTTGACGATATCGCTCACTTTCAAACCTGCAGACTCGACAATCGCTTTCACGTTTTCCAGGCTTTGACGCGCCTGATCGGATACGTTTTCAGCCACTTCACCGGTCTGTGGACACACCGGGATTTGACCTGACGTCAACACCATGCTGCCCAGATCCACACCCTGTACGTAAGGCCCGATAGCCCCTGGCGCACATTCGGTTGCAATAACTTTTCTCATAGTCCCTCCGGCGTCAGAGCGCCTGGGTGAAAGTACGTGAAATAACATCCTGCTGCTGTTCGCGGGTCAGCGCGTTGAAGCGCACCGCATAGCCAGACACGCGGATCGTCAGGTTCGGATAGTTTTCCGGGTGCTCAATGGCATCCATCAACATTTCACGGTTCATAACGTTAACGTTCAGATGCTGACCACCTTCCACATGCGCTTCATGGTGGAAGTAACCGTCCAGCAGACCGACCAGGTTGGTTTTACGCACTCCATCCTCTTTGCCCAGCGCTGCCGGTACAATGGAGAAGGTGTACGAGATACCGTCTTTGGCATAGGTGAACGGCAGTTTGGCGACCGAGGTTAACGACGCCACCGCACCTTTACGATCGCGGCCGTGCATCGGGTTTGCCCCTGGCGCAAACGGCGTACCCGCGCGACGTCCGTCTGGCGTGTTACCAGTTTTCTGTCCGTACACCACGTTGGAGGTGATGGTCAGAATGGACTGCGTCGGCACCGCGTTACGGTAGGTTGGCAACACTTTAATTTTCTTCATAAAGCGTTCGACCAGGTCGCAGGCAATACTGTCTACGCGCTCGTCGTTGTTGCCGTATTGCGGATAGTCGCCTTCGATTTCGAAATCAATTGCCAGGCCGTTTTCATCGCGAATCGGTTTCACGCGAGCATATTTGATAGCCGACAGAGAATCCGCCGCCACGGACAGACCCGCCATACCACAGGCCATTGTGCGATAGACATCACGATCGTGCAGCGCCATCAGCGAAGCTTCGTAGCTGTACTTGTCGTGCATGTAGTGGATGATGTTCAGCGCGCTGATGTACTGCACGGCCAGCCAGTCCATAAAGTGGTCCAGGCTCTCCATCACCGTGTCGTAGTCCAGCACGTCATCCATCAGTGGTGCCGTTTTCGGCCCGACCTGGATTTTCAGCTTCTCATCCACGCCGCCGTTGATTGCGTACAGCAACGTTTTAGCGAGGTTGGCACGCGCCCCGAAGAACTGCATTTGTTTGCCGATAACCATCGGGCTGACGCAGCAGGCAATGGCATAGTCATCGCTGTCAAAGTCGGCACGCATCAAATCGTCGTTTTCATACTGCAAAGACGAGGTGATGATAGACACCTGGGCAGCGTACTTTTTAAAGGCGATTGGTAGCTGTTCAGACCACAGCACCGTCAGGTTCGGCTCTGGTGCCGGGCCCATGGTGTGCAGCGTATGCAGATAGCGGAACGAGTTCTTCGTCACCAGCGTGCGGCCATCAAGCCCCATACCACCGATAACTTCAGTCGCCCAGATAGGGTCGCCTGAGAACAGGGTGTCGAATTCCGGCGTACGCAGGAAGCGCACCATACGGATCTTCATAATGAAGTGGTCGATCAGCTCCTGCGCCTGCTGCTCGTTTAAAATCCCCGCTTTGAAATCGCGCTCAATGTAGATGTCTAGGAACGATGCGGTACGGCCCAGCGACATCGCGCCGCCGTTCTGCGATTTCACCGCAGCCAGGTAAGCAAAGTACACCCACTGCACCGCTTCTTGCGCATTACGCGCCGGGCGGGAGATATCGCAGCCATACTTCGCAGCCATTTCCTGCATTTGCAGCAGAGCGCGACGGTGCTCAGACAGCTCTTCACGCAGGCGAATCGTGGCTTCAAGATTCTGGCCCCACTCCAGGTTCGACTGGAGATCGGCAAACTGCAGTTCACGCTCGCGCACCAGGTAGCGGATACCGTACAGCGCCACGCGGCGATAGTCACCGATAATACGGCCACGGCCATAGCCGTCCGGCAGACCGGTCAGCACGCCGGATTTACGGCAGCGCAGCATATCCGGAGAGTAGGCGTCGAATACGCCCTGGTTATGGGTTTTACGCAGTTCAGTAAACTGGTATTCAAAATCAGCATCCATCTCACGACCATAAGCATCAAAAGAGCTTTTGATCATGTTGATGCCACCAAACGGATGCAGAGCGCGCTTGAGCGGCTTATCCGTTTGCAGACCAACGATTTTTTCCAGTTCTTGTTCAATATAACCCGCATCATGCGCGGTTATCGTGGTAGCAATATTGGTATCGAAATCAACCGGCGCGTGCGTCGAGTTTTCAATACGGATGCCCGCCATAACTTTTTCCCACAATGCAGTGGTCGCAGGCGTTGCTTCGGCGAGGAAAGATTCATCCCCTTCATAAGGCGTATAGTTGTGCTGAATAAAATCACGGACATTAATTTCTTCTTTCCAGTCCGTACCTTTAAAGCCATTCCAGGCTTCGGCATACAGCATATCGCTGGTATCGATATTTACCTTCATGAAAAATAATCTCTCTGCTGAAAATTAATTATGCAAATGCTACTGGGGTATTAATTTTGCCTAATGCAATGGCATCACGTGCAATCATTTTCTCTTCATTTGTGGGAATAACCGCACAAATAACACGAGCATCTTTATTTGAGATAATTCTTTCACCATGGGAATTTGGCAGACTATTCATTTCGTTGTCGATATTCACGCCTAAAACGGCAAGGTGCTCAATAACCAGACGACGAATTAATACCGAGTTCTCACCTATTCCACCAGTGAAAATAATCCCATCAAGACGATGCAACGATGCGGCATGCCCGGCGATATGACGCGCGATACGATGCACAAACGTTTTAATCGCCAGCTGCGCACGCTCATGTCCCTCGTGCCAGGCTTTTTCTAACGTACGTAAGTCAGAAGACAAACCGGAAATACCCAGTAAACCGGACTCTTTATTCACTACGCGCTCAAGGTCGCTCAGCGTCTGGTTGGTTTCGCTGGCAATCCACGTCATCGCGCCGAAATCGACGTCGCCGCTGCGTGTCCCCATCATCAACCCTTCCAGCGGCGTCATGCCCATTGAGGTATCAACGCTCTGCCCGTTACGCACCGCACAGATTGACGCACCGTTCCCCAGGTGAGCCACAACCAGACCCGAGTCATCACTCTGCAGGTCGAGAAGGTCATGCGCTTGCTGAGAAACATAGCGATGCGACGTGCCGTGGAAGCCGTAACGACGAACGCCCAACTCTTCGAAATATTTCCACGGTAAACCGTACAAATAGGCTTCAGGGGCCATCGTCTGGTGGAAGCTTGTATCAAATACCGCAACCTGCTGTCGGCCAGGGAAAAGGTGCTGAGCAGATTCGATCCCACTCAGGTTCGCATAATTATGTAACGGTGCTAGCGGCGATACCCGGCGGATATTATCGATAACTTCGTCAGTAATAATTGCTGATTCGGTAAAGATATTTCCGCCGTGTGCAATGCGGTGGCCAATTAAGGCCACACTGTCCATTAAATTACGTTTCTCTAGTTCAACGGCAATTGCTTTTAATGCGTCTTCGTAGCTGTGGTGAGCCAGCTTAGCTGGCTCTCCTCCATTAATTGCTATGAACGCATTTTCAGAGTTAATACCGTCCGCGATTCCCGCCATTAAAACTTCACAGTTAGCTGCATCCAGCACTGAGAATTTAATGGAAGACGAACCACAGTTAATAACCAGTACTACCGGAAACTCATTCATTTCACTACTCCGCTCATCCTGAGCTTAAGGATTAAAACAGTTTGTAGACAATGTTCAGGATGGTCAGCAGACCAATCACGGTAACAAACACGTTATCCAGACGGCCACGGTATTTCGCCAGTGATGGCGCTTTACGGATGGCATACATCGGCAGCAGGCAGAGCAGAGAGGCAATAATCGGCGCGCCCATTGCTTCAATAAGGTCCAGGATGTTCGGGTTGGCGTAAGCCACAACCCAGGTGGAGCCCATGATGAAGATCATGCTGATGGTATTCAGTTTGCCGGCGGAAACTTTGGTCTTATCGCCTTTGTAACCAAACTTCAGCACCAGACCGTTCAGACCTTCCAGCGTCCCCAGGTAGTGGCCGAAGAACGATTTGAAGATAGCAACCAGGGCGATAATAGAAGCACCGTATTCCAGAACGGTCGCGAAGGTGGACTTCGTCCCGGACAGTGAAGCGAAGTGGTTCGCCAGATAAGACAGTACTGGAATGTTCTGCGCTTTCGCATCCGCCATGTTTGCCGGAGACAGCGTGAACAGGCAGCTAAAGGCGAAGAACATTACCACCGCAACCATCAGCATACTGGCGCGGGAGATGATTTTAGAACATTTCTGCTCGGTAAATTCGCGACCGAAATCTTTCTCATACTCTTCGCGTTTAGAGACCACGAAGGAAGAAACGATTGGCGAGAAGTTGAAAGAGAACACCATGATGGAAATACCCAGCCATACGGTAACCAGGATGCCGTCATGGCCAGTCAGAGCGATATTGCTGATATCAACCTGATCGATAACCGCTGAGTTCCAGTAAGGAATCAGTGACAGAGAGATAAGCACCAGGCTGGCAATGAACGGCCATACCAGGTAGCTCATCACTTTAACCATCAGATCTTTACCAAACCAGATGACGAATGCCATCAGCAGCAACAGGAACAGCGCCACGAAGCCACGGTTCAATGCTGGCATTTGCAGCTGGTTTTCCCAGAAGGTCATAAAGGTGTTGGTAATGGTGACGCCATAAATCCACAGCAGCGGACAAATCGCAAAGAAGTAGAGGAACGTGATAACCACGCCGCCCGTTTTACCAAAGTGCTCTTCAACCGTTTCTGTGATGTTACCGGAAGGATTAGAACCGGAAAGACACAGGCGTGCCAGCGCACGGTGGCAATAGAACGCGATGGGGTATGCTAACACCAGCATGATCAGAATGGGGATCAGTCCGCCAAAACCTGCGCGGATAGGGAAGAACAGCACCCCAGCGCCGATGGCTGTACCAAATAAACCCAGTGTCCAGGTGGTGTCCGATTTGCGCCAGGACGACTGTTTTGTCTGGCTGGATACAATGCTATCAGTAGTACTCATATCCTATCCTCAACGAAGTATATTAAGCGTCAACTAAACCAGTAATTTGAGATACACGAGAAAGGTCGATATTACCGCCAGAAATAATGCTGACTGTTTTTCTGTTCTGGATATAGCTATCTAATTTCCCGCTTAATAATGCTGCGCATGCCAGCGCACCGGCACCTTCAGTTACAACTTTATTTCGCTGAATTAATGCCACCATGCTGTTGCGAATTTCATCTTCGCTGACCAGGACAATGTCATCCACCAACTCACGAACGATTTCATACGTTAAAGTACCCGGGCGAGAGACGTCACAACCATCCGCCAGGGTGCCGGTCGTTCGGTGCGTGGTTATTTCTCCAGCGTGGAAAGAAGCCGCCATGCCGTGAACGTTTTCAGACTGCACACCAATAATTTTAATGGTCGGGTTAATAGATTTAATTGCCACCGCAATACCCGCAATCAGACCACCACCACCAATTGGCACAATCACGTTATCGACATCGTACAGATCTTCCAGAATTTCCAGACCAATAGTGCCCTGACCAGCAATAACTTTCGGGTCATCATATGGTGGAATAAAGATACGGCCTTCCGTTTCCACAATCTCGCTAACCTTAGCGATGGTGTCGTTGAAGTTGTCGCCATGCAGCACAACTTCCGCGGAATAATCGCAGGTTGCCGCTACTTTAGACTTCGGTGCGCCTTTCGGCATTACCACTTTGCCGTCGATACCGAGCATAGCGCAGGAGAGAGAAACCCCTTGCGCATGGTTACCTGCAGAGCAAGCCACCACGCCCTTCATTCTTTCGGCTTCTGTTAAGGAACTGAGCTTGTTAAAAGCGCCACGGATTTTAAATGAACCGGTACGCTGCATGTTTTCAAACTTGAGGAAAATTTCCCCTTTGCAACGTTCACTAAAATAGTTAGAGCGAGGCATTCCCGTTTTATAAATTTTCCCCGCCAGTCTTTTTTTCGCTTCGAGGATATCTTCAATTGCAACTGGGAGATCGTATGTAATGTGCATTAGAACCTCTTACTAGGGTATTAAAGTAAATAGATAGCCGTGACCATTGTCAGATATAGACAGATGGCGTTTATTTTTTGTTAAAACAATTTCAATCTTTAATCAATTTCAATTAATTGCCTTCGTCTCCGACAATTATATGATGAATACTCTTTGGCTAATTCCACCAAAATAGATGCTGCTTTTTTAATTCGATAATTTTTCGACCACACGGCGGCATAACGCGCGACGGGTAAGGTTTCTTGTACCGGGATAGTAATAAACTGGTTTGAGCCAAACGGTGTGGTCATATCGCAGGGAATTACTGTTAAGAAATCAGCATTGAGAACAAGATTATAAATGGTGACGACGGAGTCAGTATTAACGATGTTTTCACTGCTGATGCCATTATTCTGTAACGTGGTAAGAAGTTCGCTGTAGTACCCCATATTCGTTTGTGGCAACACCCACTGTTCGTTTTTCAACGCGCTCAGCGAGGTGATGCCGGTGCATGTTCGGGACTTGCTGGCAACCAGGATAAAGTCTGACTCAAAAAGCGGCTCCACATGCAGATCGTGCAATTTCATCTCATCGCTCAGCGTACCGATGGCAAAATCCAGACGCCCGTCACGGATTGCCGGTAAGAACGAGGAGAGCTGAGCTTCATACATAGAAACCTGTGCTTTCGGGAATACCTCTTTGAATTTTTTAATCATGCCGGACATGATGGTGAAGGCAATCAGTGAAGGAAAACCAAACGACACATCAACGACCGCATTGCTCGTCATGCTGTTCATCTCATCAACCATGTTTTTCATTTCACGGGTAATTGATTCAGACCATGAGAGCATCACCTGACCTGCCTGAGTCAATGTCACACCAGTATTTTTACGCACAACTAACTCAATACCAAAATAAGCCTCAACATCGTTGATGATTTTACTGACAGCGGGTTGAGTTAAACCTAATTCTTTTGCAGCTGAGCCGATAGAACCGCT
This sequence comes from Citrobacter sp. Cf087, assembly GCF_030334285.1. Lineage (NCBI taxonomy): Bacteria > Pseudomonadati > Pseudomonadota > Gammaproteobacteria > Enterobacterales > Enterobacteriaceae > Citrobacter > Citrobacter sp. Cf087. The sequence continues at coordinate 150,766 of NZ_JAOWED010000028.1, read as the reverse complement.
TCTAATGACTTCCTGAAAGACCACTAAGTGCTGTGTTTTAGGGAGTGTAATAGTATTCATATCGACCTGCGTTAATTACTTTGTTGACGGCAGGAAGTGTACCAAATTAAGCAAACAAGGATATGTGCTACCCCTCACAAATCCCTTGACTTACATTTTGTAAGACTATTATAAAAAATGAAACCACTTATAAATCATATAGATATGAAATACACATCTCACTTTACCCTGACTTTAATCAAAAAAAGATGGGGGGATAACGATTTTTTATGGCTATAACATCGCCATTTTATCTGTTATTTCTAAAAACCAGGAAAGGCTATATTTCAATCAATTACAGCGCAATTATCGGGCAGAATGACACTTAAATTTAATGAGTAATTTATCAAATATAATTATATTTTACCGTTTGTAGTGATTAAATAACGCCATGCATCACATTTTTTCGCCATATTTGTTTGTAAAGAAACATTGCGTTTATTAAAATTCAATCTAGACAATACAAATAATTATCATATGCAACATTGTATTAACACTAATTTTGTACACTTTATTAGCGCGTAATTTTGTGATGGCGATCGATTGCGTTCGATTATTCTCGATAAAAACGTATCGCTCAGCGTTTTGTGCTAGCCATCACAAAAACGAAAATACCCTACAACGCATTCCCTCAAATAAAAGACATTCAGCGCATAAATAAAGGTCAAATAAAGAGTAGATGAAGAGAAAATAAACGCCAGAGTCGTGTTAAACCAAGCGTAACGCGACAGGTATAACGTCTGCCGGATGGCGGTGTAAACACCTTATCCGGCCTACAAAACCCGTTCCAGCCATACCTGTAGGCCTGATAAGCGCAGCGCCATCAGGCATAACAACCTGCCCAGAAAGCAAAAAACCCATCAAAGCGGGGTTTCATAAAGAGTGAAGCTGACCGATAAGCCGCGTTCTTTTGAGCATAGCGTCGTGGACAGTCATTCATCTGGCCTATCCGAAAAGCAAAAACCCCGCCGAAGCGGGGTTTTATAAAGAGTGAAGCTGACCGATAAGCCGGGTTCTGTCGTGGACAGTCATTCATCTAGGCCAGCAATCGCTCACTGGCTCAAGCAGCCTACCCGGGTTCAGTACGGGCCGTACCTTGTGAACCCCTATTTGGCCTTGCTCCGGGTGGAGTTTACCGTGCCACGGACTGTTACCAGCCGCGCGGTGCGCTCTTACCGCACCCTTTCACCCTTACCTGATCCCACTTACGTGGGCCATCGGCGGTTTGCTCTCTGTTGCACTGGTCGTGGGTTTCCCCCCCAGGCGTTACCTGGCACCCTGCCCTATGGAGCCCGGACTTTCCTCCCCTCCGCCCGTCTCCCCCGAAGAGGACGACGACGAAGCGGCGACTGTCTGGTCAGCTTCGGCGCGCAGTATAGAGGGTTTGCGGGGTAATGTCACCCCGCACTGCGCATTCCTATCGCTAACGTAGCGGCGATGTTTCTTGAGGCGCGATAAATATTGTCAAATGCCCCACGGAAGGCCTCTTCCAGCGTACTGATGCTGGTCAATACGCTAAACACCGCATCGATACCATATTGATGCACCACCTCCACATCGCGCGTCAGGCTGCCGCCAATACCAATTACCGGTTTGTGGTATTTCTTCGCGACGATCGCCACGCCCACCGGCACTTTGCCGTGAATGCTCTGGCTGTCGATGCGTCCTTCCCCGGTCACCACCAGCGTACAGTCGTGAATATGCTCTTCCAGGTTGAGCGCCTGGGTCACAATCTCAATACCACTGCGCAAGTCCGCGCCTAAAAAAGCCATTAACGCAGCGCCCATACCACCGGCAGCCCCCGCCCCGGGAACATCCTTCACGTCTACCCGTAACGATTTTTTAATGATGTCGGCATAGTGAGACAAATTTCGGTCCAGTTCGATAATGCGTTCTTCCGTCGCCCCTTTCTGTGGGCCGAAGATGCGCGAAGCGCCAGTATCACCTGTGAGCGGATTGGTCACATCGCAGGCCACGCGAATGGAGCAGGTTTTTAATCGCGGATCCAAACCGGAAATGTCGATGCTGTTGAGGCTCATCAGACTACCGCCCCCGTAGCCAATCTCAGTCCCGTTAGCGTCGCAAAGTTTCGCGCCCAGAGCCTGCACCATACCCGCGCCGCCGTCGTTGGTTGCACTACCGCCAATGCCGATAATAATGCTCTGCGCCCCGCTATCCAGCGCCTGCAAAATCAATTCCCCGGTACCACGTGACGTGGTGACTAACGGGTTACGCTTATCAGGAGGGACTAACGCCAGACCACTGGCTGCCGCCATTTCGATAAACGCAGTTTTACCATCTCCGGACATGCCCCAGCAGGCATTCACTTTTTCGCCCAGCGGCCCCGTTACCCACGCGGAATATTCACTCCCTTGCGTGGCGGCAATCATGGCTTCGACCGTTCCTTCGCCGCCGTCGGCCACCGGAACTGAAACATATTGCGCATCGGGAAATATTTCCCGAAATCCTTTTTCTATTGCCTGAGCGACCTCAGTGGCAGATAGACTTTCTTTATAAGAGTCTGGGGCAATTACGATTTTCATAGTTATGTAGCCTGACTGTGCCGCGCAAGGCAAGAAATACAGGGCGCACATCCGCGCCCTTCTTGTTAGCGTGTGACTTCCACTTTCGCCAGTTTTTCGTAGTAGCATGCGAGCGCGCTGTGATCGGCGGTGCCCAGCCCATCTGCGCGAAGCGCCTGCATCATCTCCATGACTGCAGCAGTCAGCGGCAACTGCGCGCCGACCCCATGAGAAGTGTCCAGCGCATTCGCCAAATCTTTGATATGCAGGTCAATACGGAAACCTGGCTTAAAGTTGCGGTCCATGACCATCGGCGCTTTCGCGTCCAGCACGGTGCTTCCGGCCAGTCCGCCACGGATCGCCTGATACACCAGATCCGGGTTCACACCCGCCTTGGTCGCCAGCGTCAGCGCTTCAGACATCGCCGCAATGTTCAGCGCTACAATCACCTGGTTCGCCAGCTTAGTGACGTTACCCGCGCCAATGTCGCCGGTATGTACCACTGAGCCAGCCATCGCTTTCAGCAGATCGTAATACTTGTCGAAAATCGCTTTATCGCCGCCGACCATTACCGACAACGTACCATCAATCGCTTTTGGCTCGCCGCCGCTGACCGGCGCATCCAGCATATCCACGCCTTTCGCTTTCAGCGCGTCGCTAATTTCACGGCTGGCCAACGGTGCAATGGAGCTCATGTCGATAAGCACTGTGCCCGGTTTCGCCCCTTCAATAATACCGCCTTCACCCAGCGCCACTTCCTTAACATGCGGCGAGTTCGGCAACATGGTGATGATCACGTCGCACTGCTCAGCAATATCTTTCGCCGTGGCGGCGGTTTCTGCACCAGCGGCAATGACTTCCGCAATGGATTCCGGGTTACGGTCAGCAACCACCAACGAGTAACCTGCCTTGAGGAGGTTTTTACTCATTGGTTTACCCATAATACCGAGGCCAATAAAACCAACTTTCATTGTCATGTCTTTATCTCTCTCTACTGTCGATGGTGGTTATTTCTTAAAAGAATCAGCCAGTTTCTGCGTGGCTGAACGGAACACGCCAAGGTCGCTGCCAACAGCAACAAAGGTCGCGCCCCACTCCAGATAACGACGCGCATCCGCCTCTACCGGCGCCAGAATTCCGCTTGGTTTGCCATGTGCTTTCGCGCGGGCAAAAATGTGCTGGATAGCTTTCTGCACATCAGGATGTGACGCATTGCCGAGATGGCCTAGCGCCGCAGCCAGATCGCTTGGGCCGACGAAGACACCGTCTACACCTTCGGTCGCCGCGATGGCGTCAACGTTATCAACGCCCTGCTGACTTTCGATCTGCACGATGATGGTGATGTTCTTATTCGATTGCGCAAAGTAGTCCGGTACGGTGCCAAACATATTGGCGCGATGGGAGACGGACACGCCGCGAATACCTTCCGGCGGATAGCGGGTCGACGCCACGGCGTTCACCGCCTCTTCTTGTGTCTCAACGAACGGGATCAGGAAGTTGTAAAACCCAATATCCAGCAGGCGCTTGATAATCACCGGCTCGTTGGTCGGCACGCGTACGACCGGCGCGCTGGCGCTGCCTTTCAGCGCCATCAATTGCGGGATAAACGTCGAGATATCGTTTGGCGCGTGTTCGCCGTCCAGTACCAGCCAGTCAAAACCCGCCAGGCCTAAAACTTCGGTACTGATTGGGCTGGCCAATGCAGACCAGCAGCCAATCTGAATCTGTTGCGCCGCGAGGGCCGCTTTAAACTTATTCGGGAAAATCGTGTTATTCATCGCCTATACCTTTGTTTATTTCTGCAATTCCATACGTTTAATGTCACCGACAATAAACAGGTAGCAAACCATTGCCATCAGCGCCGAACACCCTACAAACATCAGCGCAGCATTAAATGAGTGCAGCTCGCTCACCAGATAACCAATCACCAGCGGGGTGACGATAGAGGCTACGTTGCCAAATACGTTAAATACCCCACCGCACAGACCAACGATTTCTTTCGGCGCGGTATCGGAAATCACCGGCCAACCCAGCGCGCCGAAGCCTTTGCCGAAGAACGCCAGCGCCATCAGCGCGACAACCAGGGTGGTGTTATCGGTGTAGTTACACAGAATAATGGTCGACGCGAGCAACATTCCGAGCACAATCGGCAGCTTACGTGCCAGGGTGATGCTGAAGCCACGTTTAATCAGATAATCAGAGAACACACCGCCGAGCACGCCACCGGCAAATCCGCACAGCGCAGGAATCGACGCCACCAGACCGACTTTCAGGATCGACATGCCTTTTTCCTGTACCAGGTAAATCGGGAACCAGGTAAGGAAAAACCAGGTGATAGTGTTGATAAAATACTGTCCGAAGAACACGCCAAGCATCATGCGGTTTGTCAGCAACTGCTTGATATAATGCAGTTTAGGACCACCTGATTTCACATCGCCGGGCTTTTTATGGTCCATATCCACGACCGCGCCGTTTTCAGAGATAAACTTCAGCTCTTCCTGCGACATACGCGGGTGATCGGTTGGGTTATGAATAAACTTTACCCACAGGCCGGTGAGCACAAAACCGATAACGCCCATCACGGTAAAGACGTGCTCCCAGCCCCAGGCAAAGGTCAGCCAGCCCAGCAGCGGCGAAAACAGCGCCAGAGAGAAATATTGTGCGGAGTTAAAAATCGCAGATGCCGTACCGCGCTCTTTCGTCGGGAACCAGGCCGCCACAATACGGGCGTTCGCCGGGAAGGACGGCGCTTCCGAGAAGCCCAGCATGAAACGCATGATGAACATTGAAATACCCGCCCAGGCCAGCGGGAACATATCGACAAAACCCTGCAGAAAGGTGAACAGCGACCAGAAGAACAGACTGTAAGTGTAGACTTTCTTCGAACCGAACTTATCCAGCAGCCAGCCGCCAGGGATTTGCATCAACAGGTAAGCCCAACCGAAGGCGGAGAAAATGTAACCCATTGAAATGGCACTGAGCTGCAACTCTTTCGCCACTTCCGTGCCGGCAATAGATAGCGTGGCACGGTCCGCATAGTTAACGGCGGTAACAATAAATATTATTAGCAATATTAAGTAACGGGTGTGCGTACCTTTCTTTTTCTCGACAACTGTATCCAGTATCATTCTAATTACCTCGGGTACATAAAAGTTTTTATTATTATTTGGCAGATATCCCTGGTGATAAATTACCGATAATAAAAACGTATAATAATTTATCAGACGCTATGAAACCGTGATTTAGTATAATCAGCAGTGCAACGTTAATCATTGTGCAAGCGCTCATTAAATATGCGTTATGAAAATAATGTTTTGGGCATATGCACACATACATGGGCGCTAATCCACACATTTACGTATTGCTACCCCTGCTGGTGCGGTCTTGCTGAGTTTAAGTGATCATTGTCACATTCTTCACGATAAACTCCTGACATTCTTATTTCACGATACCGAATCTTTATTACTGAAAATGAGATTCAAAATATAAATATCCACACTATTATCACCACTTGTTGGAGAATACTGGACAATGGCCGAAATCGAAATTAGACAAGAATCGCCAACGGCGTTTTATATTAAAGTTCACGAAACAGATAATGTGGCGATAATTGTCAATGACAATGGTCTGAAAGCCGGAACGCGTTTTCCGGACGGACTGGAACTCATTGAACATATTCCCCAGGGTCATAAAGTGGCGCTCGTGGATATTCCTGTTCATGGCGAAATCGTGCGTTATGGCGAAGTGATAGGCTATGCCGTTCGCGACATCCCACGCGGCAGCTGGATTGATGAATCAATGGTTGAGCTGCCCAAGGCTCCGCCGCTGGAGACGCTGCCGCTGGCAACTAAAGTGCCTGAGCCGCTGCCGCCTCTCGAGGGTTATACCTTCGAAGGTTACCGCAATGCTGACGGTAGCGTTGGCACCAAGAATCTGCTCGGCATCTCCACCAGCGTGCACTGCGTGGCGGGCGTGGTGGACTATGTGGTGAAAATCATTGAACGCGATCTGCTGCCCAAATACCCGAATGTTGACGGTGTGGTGGGGCTCAATCATCTGTACGGTTGCGGCGTGGCGATTAACGCTCCAGCCGCCATCGTGCCCATTCGAACTATTCATAATATTGCGCTGAACCCTAACTTTGGCGGTGAGATAATGGTCATTGGCCTCGGCTGTGAAAAACTGCAGCCAGAGCGCCTGCTGGAAGGTACGCACGATGTAAAAAGCATTCCGGTCGACAGCGCCAGCATCGTCAGCCTGCAGGATGAAAAACACGTCGGCTTTCAATCGATGGTTGCCGATATTTTGCAGGTGGCCGAACGCCATCTGGCAAAGCTCAATCAGCGCCAGCGTGAAACCTGCCCGGCATCAGAACTGGTGGTCGGCATGCAGTGCGGCGGCAGCGATGCGTTTTCCGGCGTGACGGCCAATCCAGCGGTAGGTTATGCCTCCGACCTGTTAGTACGCTGTGGCGCGACAGTGATGTTCTCCGAAGTCACCGAAGTACGCGATGCCATCCACCTTCTGACCCCGCGCGCGATTAACGAAGAGGTGGGTAAACGCCTGCTCGAGGAGATGGCCTGGTACGACAACTACCTGGATATGGGCAAGACTGACCGCAGCGCCAACCCATCACCGGGCAACAAGAAAGGCGGTCTGGCAAACGTGGTGGAAAAAGCACTGGGTTCTATTGCGAAGTCGGGCAAGAGCGCGATTGTCGAAGTCTTGTCGCCGGGACAGCGTCCAACCAAACGTGGCCTGATTTACGCTGCCACCCCCGCCAGCGATTTTGTCTGCGGTACGCAACAGGTTGCTTCCGGGATCACAGTACAAGTCTTTACCACCGGTCGCGGTACGCCGTATGGCCTGATGGCCGTGCCGGTGATTAAAATGGCGACACGCACGGAGTTGGCCAATCGTTGGTTTGACCTGATGGACATCAACGCCGGTACCATCGCTACCGGAGAAGAAACCATTGAAGACGTGGGTCTGAAACTGTTCGAGTTTATTCTCGACGTCGCCAGCGGACGTAAGAAAACCTTCTCAGATCAGTGGGGACTGCATAACCAACTGGCGGTGTTTAACCCGGCGCCAGTGACCTGATTATCGAAACGAAAGCCAACGAAAAAACGGGGATTTGTCCCCGTTTTTGATGTCGATGCTTCAACAAATAAAGTGATAACGTTCGCATTTTAAGAGGTTTTTTTAAACATCTGTTTTTTTCGATTCAAACCTGCCAAATGAACCTAACGACATGAAATTAAAAGAAATAATACCACCATTGTTTTACGTTATATTTTCGTTTTGATAAAAGAGAAACCTACCGAAAGACGACCTTGTTTTAATGCGATAATCCCCTCTTTTTTACTGCTTTGACTTTCTCCGGTGTAAAACAGATTATTCATAGGCTCCTGTAATTTACCTCATAAGCATTCTGACCTGAATAAAGAGGGAAGTTATGTATACCCTGAATAAAAATAATGTCGCATTGGCTTGTCTTATTTCCTGTTTACTGGCAACTCCTGTCTTCGCGAGTGCTGAAGGCCAGTCGGACGCAAAGCCTGTTAAATTACGCTACACGTTATGGGACCGTAATCAACTCCCTGGCGAACAACAGCTCGTTAATGAATTTGAAAAAGACAACCCCGGAATTAAGGTCGAAATTGAACTAACTCCTTATGACCAGTATTTTATCAAACTCAGTTCAGCAGTCGGTGGAAATGTAGCACCGGATGTATTCTGGATGAACATGCCTAATTTCCAGCAATATGTGAAAAATGGCATGCTGGAACCACTGAGTAATTATCTGAAAGATAAATCAGCGCCAAAACTGGATGATTTTGTTAAAAGCTCAGTCGATGCCTACCAATACCAGTCGCAACAATATGCCATCCCAAGGGATATTGATGCAATTGCCGTCTGGTACAACAAAAAAATGTTCGATCAGGCTGGTGTGAGTTATCCCGATAAAAACTGGACGTGGAATGATCTAAAACAAAAATCAGATCAGTTACGTAAAGGGCTGGATAAACAGTCTTATCCACTGGCAATGGAATTCAGCAGCGGACAGGATAGTTACTTTAACCTGCTATTACAGGCCGGGGATAAGATTGTACTACCTGAGGGCAAAACGGATGTTGCCAATGACAAAGCTATCGCCGTCTATCGCGATGTTCAAGGCATGCTGAACGCGGGACTAATCCAACCGCCAGGCGAGATGGAAGCCTCAGACGTCTTCCAGTCAAACCGGGTAGCCATGGTCTACGCAGGCTCATGGTGGGCATTACCCTTCTCTCAAAATGAGCTGATTAAGGATCACATCGGCGTAGTGCCAATGCCAAAAATGGCAGAGCAGGCAGGTGTATCCCATAGTCTGGCATTTGCTATGTCAGCCAAAAGTCAGCATAAAGATGCGGCGTGGAAGTTCATTGAATTCATGAGTTCTGAGCATGCGCAGCAGACTCTGGCGACGGGAAAAGTCGTGATCCCGGCTAACCAAAAAGTGGCCAAAGAGTGGGCTGAAGGCTTTAAGGATATTGATGTTTCAGCCTATATCGATTCGTTGGCTTTCTCACATAAATATCCAACCGCGGGCTCCAATACCGCTAAGTGGAATAGCATTCTGAATGATGGCTTGAAAAAAGTGTGGACGGGTACTGACCCAGAGAAAGTCATGCCTGGTGTTGCTAAACGCGTTGAACGAGAAATGCAGAAATAATCCTGAGGGAGCCATGCTCCCTCTCGCTTTCGCAATATATTTTGGTTGCACAGTGAGCATCCCGGAGTCTGTATGAGCTATTCAGATGAAGCTGCATCCCCACAATTACCGGCCAGAGAGGTGCAAAAAAAATCCCTGACCAAGCTGGAAAAAGAAGAACGCTTCTGGGGATGGATAATGATTATGCCGTTACTGGCGGGGTTAATTGTTTTTTACTTTACTCCATTCTTCCAGAACGTTTTTTATAGTTTCACTGACCTGGGTGAGTTTCAGATCTGGACGACGATCAGCTTAGATAACTATATTAATTTATTCAGCGATGATGAGTTTCGTTCAGCAATTTATAACACCTTGGCCTATGTTTTTATTTGCGTACCGATAATCACCGTTTTGTCATTACTGCTCGCAATTGGCCTGAATCAGGCGATTCGCGGTCAGTGGTTGTTTCGCACGCTGTTATTTCTGCCCGCTGTCACTATGCCTGCGGCCATTGCTATGGTCTGGCAGTGGTTGATGAACCGAAACTTCGGCTTAATTAATCAGATCCTGGCCTTTTTCGATCTTCCGGCCATCGGTTGGTTATCCGATCCCGATGTCGTCCGCCTGAGCGCCTCGTTGGTTATCATCTGGTCGGCTATTGCGCTGAAGATGATCATTCTGCTCGCTGGATTGCAGGGGATCCCCAAACAAATTTATGAAGCGATGTCGCTGGATGGCATCAGCAAATTGCGTGGATTCTGGTCTATTACCTTACCGCTAATGATCCCCACGCTGTTTTTCGTACTGGTGATCTCTTTTATCGAAACGCTGCAAATTTTCGATGTGGTTTATCTGCTGTTTGGCAGTTCATCCATGGTGGACGATCAGACAATGACTATCGCCTATCTCTTCTATAAATACGCCTTTATCTACCATGAAAAAGGGTATGCCTCAGCGATCGCCGTGGTGATTTTCGTTATCACGATGGTCCTGACGCTGCTGCAAATATGGATTGGTAAACGACTTAAAGCACAGTGAGGCAACCACGATGTTCATGACTAAACGTGAAAAATGGCTAATTTACGGCTTGATGATCCTCGCGACGCTGGTAACTGTGGTTCCCTTCATCTGGATGATCATCACCTCTTTTAAAACCCAGGCAGAAAGCATCGCCTTTCCGCCGATCCTGCTACCTGCCAACCCAGGGTTTCAGGCTTACGGTAAAATCTTGCATGAAATGCCTTTTGGCAGCTTTTACTTTAACTCGATCGTCTCCACGTTGGTCATCGTCATTTTGCAGACGCTGATTGCGGCAATGGCAGCGTACGGTTTCTCCCGACTGCGTTTTAAAGGGCGAGATGTCCTGTTTATGCTGTGTATTTCAATTCTGATGGTGCCCGGTCAGATCTTTTTAATCCCACAGTTTTTAACCGTTGAAAAAATCGGTTTGCTGAACTCAATTCCTGGACTGGTGCTACCGGGTTTATTCAGCATATATAGCGCCTTTTTATTGCGTCAGTTTTTTCTGTCAGTACCTAAAGAACTGGAAGAGGCAGCCATTATGGATGGGTATAACCATCTGACTATTTTCTTCAAAATTATGCTGCCATTAATTAAACCAGGGCTGATTGCCTGCGTCATTATTAACGGATTGTGGAGCTGGAATAACTTAATGTGGCCGCTGATCGTCAACACCTCCATGGATAAAATGACATTACCGGTGGGGTTAGCCTCACTTTCCGGACGCTCAGGCGTGGAATATCCGATGTTAATGGCGGGCGCATTGCTGGCGATTATCCCGATGTTGTTACTTTATATCTTCTTCCAGCGCTATTTTATTCGCGGCATCGCTGGTGCCGGAATTAAAGGATAAGGGGCAGTGTTATGTCAGGTATTCAATTACAGGCAGTAAGCAAAGTCTATCCCAATGGCTTCCAGGCGATCCATGGCGTTGATCTTGAAATCCACGATGGCGAATTCATGGTGTTTGTCGGGCCATCAGGCTGCGCCAAATCAACGCTGCTGCGCATGATTGCAGGTCTGGAAGATATCACTCATGGTCATATCGCAATCGGAGAGAAGTGCGTCAACGACCTGCTACCAAAGGAGCGAGGCGTTGCCATGGTCTTCCAGAATTATGCCCTCTATCCCCACATGACGATTTATAAAAATATGGCATTCAGTCTGTTAGGGAAAATGAGCAAAGAAGAGATTGATATCCGCGTACGGGAAGCTGCACACAAGCTGGAAATAGAGACATTACTCGATAAAAAGCCCGGCCAACTTTCGGGCGGTCAATGTCAGCGCGTTGCCGTTGGCAGGGCCATCGTGCGTAAGCCAGACGTTTTTTTGTTTGATGAGCCGCTTTCCAACCTGGATGCAAAGCTGCGTGTTTCAATGCGCGTGCGGCTGACAGAACTGCATCGACAACTGCGTCACGAAGGCGTGAGCGCAACCATGGTGTACGTCACGCACGATCAGATTGAAGCGATGACGATGGGAGACAGGATTTGCGTTCTTAATGGCGGTCGTATTATGCAGGTGGATACCCCAGGAAATATCTACCATCATCCCAGGAATAAATTTGTTGCTGGTTTTATTGGTAATCCGGCAATGAATATTATGCTGCTTGATATTGAACCCGGCACTCGTGGTCTGCGCCTGGCTGATAATTTAATCCTGCCATTAAATACACGCTTGAGTAACCTACTGGAGCAATATCCGCACTCCAGCGTCTGGTTCGGCATCCGGTCAGAGGCCATTCAGTTAGCCTCACAGCATGACGTCTCTGCGTTCGATGCGCACATTACCAACGTAGAAAGGATGGGCAACGAAGACCTTCTGCATTTTGATATTGGTGAGCAACATATGATCTTACGTATTAACTCCTCACCCGACTGGGCCCCTCTTCCCGGCGAATCTATCAAAGTGAAATTTAATCTGGAAGCCGCCTTTTTGTTTGATAAAAAACATGAAGAAAATTTGGCCTGATCGTTATTCAGGCTAAGTGAAAAATGAGAGGTTTATATGTGTGCGAATAAAGTGACCGTATTAGTGGTAGGGGCTGGTGCGCGCGGAGAAATATATGCTCGCTATGCGCTTGAACATCCAGACAGAATGCAGGTAGTAGGCGTTGCTGAGCCCAGAGAGGCGTATCGCCAGCAGTTTGTCGCACAGCATAAGATTGCCCCAAATAACGTATTTTGCGACTGGCAAGAGGCTGCGGCCCAACCCAAAATGGCCGACGTAGTACTTATTTGCACGCAGGATAATATGCACAAAGATCCTGCCGTGGCGTTTGCCAATCTCGGCTATCACATTCTGCTGGAAAAACCGCTCGCCCCTACGCCAGAAGATTGCCGGATCATTATTGATGCGGTTAAACGCAACAACGTATTACTGGCCGTCGCGCACGTCCTGCGGTACACCCGCTATACGCAAAAGCTGAAATCACTGCTTGATGATGGCGTAATTGGCGATATTGTCAGCATGCAGCATCTCGAACCCGTAGGTTACTGGCATCAGGCGCACTCGTTTGTACGTGGTAACTGGCGCAATGAAGCAGAATCGTCATTTATGTTATTACAGAAATCCTGTCATGATTTGGACTGGATCCGCTACATCATGGGCGACAACTGCAAGGACGTAGGATCATTTGGCAGCCTGAGCCACTTTGTGAAAGAGAATCAGCCTGCTGGCGCCGCCGACCGCTGCCTTGATTGTCAGGTTGAAGCAACCTGCCCCTGGTCTGCCTGCAAAATTTATCTGGGTGAAAACCACAAATGCACTCCCCACTTCCGTCGGGTGCTGACTGCAGATCCCAGCGAAGAAAATGTCCGCCAGGCGCTGCGCGATGGGCCTTATGGTCGCTGCGTTTATCGTTGTGATAATGATGTGGTGGATCATCAGGTTGTTAACTTACGTTTTGCCCACCAGCAGACAGTGACCTTTACCATGACCGCGTTTACCAAAATGGAAGATCGAAAAACGCGCCTGTTTGGCACCAGAGGTTATCTGGAAGGTGATGGCGAGCAGATCCGGGTGTTTGATTTCCTGACAGACAAAGAAACTGTGCATCAGATCGAGGAGATCGCCGCTGGAACACAAACCCAGATGGGGGGACATGGTGGTGGCGATTACTACCTGATGGATCGCTTTATCCATGCAGTGATGGCCAACGATCAAAATATGATCCTTTCTGGCCCGGATGAGTCACTGGAAAGTCACTTAATGGTCTTTGCCGCAGAACGCGCTCGCAAGGAAAACAGTCTGGTTACGCTGTGAAGCCGGAGGAGATGAGGCATGTTTTACGGTGTTGATATTGGTGGAACCAAAACTGAAATTGTCGCTTTTGATAAGGAAATGCAGGTTTGCTGGCGCAAGCGCGTCGCCACGCCAGTCCAGGATTATGAACTCTTTCTTTCGACCTTTACTTCACTTATTGATACCGCCGACTGGGCGACTGGAACGCAAGGAAAAATTGGCATCGGCATGCCCGGTCTTATGGACAGACATACCGGAAAATTACTGTCATCTAACGTGCCTTGCCTTACTGGACGCCAGGTGATGAACGATCTGGCCCACCGCCTCAATCGTTCGGTTGAACTGGACAATGATTGCTGCTGTTTTGCACTCTCGGAAGCCCATACCCAGCAGGCTCGCCAGTTCTCCAGAATTTTTGGTGCCATTATTGGCACCGGCATGGGTGGAGGGTTAGTCATTGACGGTCAGCTGTATCGGGGTCGCAACCGAATGGCCAGTGAGTTTGGCCATTTACCGCTTCCGGCAACGTTTATGCGTCGTTATCATTTACCGGAACTGAAGTGCGGTTGTGGCTTACAAGGGTGTCTGGAACGCTATCAATCCGGCCCCGGTTTACTGTGGCTCCACAAACACTTCAGCGGAGAACAACTCAAAATGGAGACCCTGCTGGAGCATTATCGTCATGGCAATGCCAGCGCCGTTACTACCATAGAAGCATGGATTGATATGTTGGGTTGTACGCTGGCGCAATTGCAGTTGATTCTGGATGTCGATGCTTTTGTTCTCGGCGGTGGGGTTTCCAACATCGAAGAAATTTATACGTTGCTGCCGCAGGCCATGTCACGTTATTTGTTCCCGGGATTAGAACCTGCCCGCGTATTCCCGGCCATCCATGGCGCATCCAGCGGGGTTCGCGGTGCCGCATTGCTGCTGGTTGAACAGGGTACGCAGACCCACTAAAAAACTGCTGGCGGGGGAAACTCGCCAGCAGTTTCAGTTATTCATCCGCAATCACCACATCCACCCCAAGCTGGATTAACGTCCGGTGGTAATTTTCTGGGATCCCGCTGTCGGTAATCACCCGGTCAATCCCGCTGATTTCGCTAATCATACAGAAACTTTTGCGGCCAAACTTGCTGGAGTCAGCGACTACCGTGACCTCCTGCGCAACTTCACACATTACCTGATTCAGATGTGCTTCTCCCGGATGTGGCGTGGTAATTCCCGCTTCCAGGCAGAATCCGTCAACGCCTAAGAAAAGCTTATCAAACCGGTATTGCCTAAGCTGGTGTTCTGCTGAAGGGCCATACAATGAATAGACGCTTTGCCTGACATTCCCTCCCAGAATCATGACGTCTACGCGCTCAAAATTCGCCAGTTCCCATGCAATGTTGAGCGCATTGGTCATCACCACCAGATCGCGGCGATTTTTTAACATAGGAGGAATGAGCGTGGTGGTCGAACCGGAATCGAGGATTAACGTGTCACCATCTTTCACAAAGCTGGCCGCTTTTTCGGCAATACGCGTTTTCACATCGCGATTCAGCCGGTCCTTATCCTGCAAAGGCCGGTCAAGGGCAAAGTGCTGATTGAGAACCGCCCCGCCGTAGGAGCGCATGACACATCCCTTCTGTTCCAGATAACGTAAGTCGTTGCGGATCGTAACCGATGACACACCAAAATGGACGCTCAGTGGCTCGACACGAACGCTACCCTGATCGCATAGCAGATCAATTATTTGCTCGCGACGTCTTAAGTTATCCAGCATTTCTATTGCTCCATCAAATATTCATGTTGTTTTGTTTTAGCGCTTTAGCACTTTCGTTTTCTTTTGAATATATTACATCAGAAGCAATAAGGTGAATTTGTGCGCACTGGCCCAGCGTTGAATTTAACAAAAATTGACTATTTTCTTTCGTTTTAGCAAATCGAAACGAAGAAAACCGAAAAAATGAAAAGGTCAAAAGCGAGTAAGATGCGAGAAAGAGACGGGAAGCATGCAAAAAAACGAAAGCGAGCTACTAAAAAAGCTCGCTTATGGTTTGTTTTTGTTTAATTGAATGGGATCACATTTTTGAATTTTAGAGCGGGACTACTCAACAATGATCACTTCAACACCGCTGCGGCGTAGTTCCTGCAAGCTCTCCTCTGGGATGCCTTCATCAACAATGATGGTGTGGATCCTCTGGGTATCAATAATCTTATGCAGGCTGGAGCGGTTAAACTTCGTCGAGTCGGTAACGACAATGATACGTTCAGCCACTTCACACATCCGGCGGTTGAGACGCGCCTCATCTTCGTTGTGCGTGCTAACACCACGCTCTAAATCGATAGCATCAACGCCAAGAAACAGCATGTCGAAGTGATAATTTTGTAGCGACTGCTCAGCCTGATCGCCATAAAACGATTGTGACTGACGACGCAAATGACCGCCGGTCATCAGCAGCTCAACCCCTTCGGCTTCCAGTAGCGCATTGGCGACATTCATACCGTTAGTCATAGCAATGACATTGGTATGCTGGCGCATCAGGCGGGCAATTTCATAGGTCGTGGTGCCGGAGTCAAGGATCACGCGGTGTCCCGGTTGAATTAACTCTGCGGCGGCTCTGGCAATACTGCGTTTTACTGCCGTATTAAGTGAACTCTTATCTTCTACAGAAGGCTCCACAACAGGCGCATTGCTCTCGCATATTAGCGCTCCGCCATAGGCACGTACCGCAATCCCCTGCTTTTCCAGAAAGGCGAGGTCGTTGCGAATAGTGACCGTGGAGACGCCAAAAAATAAGGAAAGATCGTTAACCTGAACGCTTCCCTGCTGCCGTAACCGCTGGATGATCTGCTCACGTCTTTCGCTGGTGCCAATAACGCGCTTGTCTGCAGAGGACTCGGTGTTACTCATAAGAAATCCTTTAGTTAAACCTTTCGTTTTATTTCGTTTTGTCTATTAACGCCTTTCTTTTGCGCGAATGCAAGCCCCGCAAGCAGGGAAGAGCCGGACGAACTTACGCTGAAACCTTTCATTGTGTTTCTTTTGTGAAACAGATCGGAAAACTATTATCTTTCGTTTTATTTTTATAACACCATGATGCAGTATTAAATGAAACAAAACGAAAGATTGATGTCGCAGTAATCTGACCTGGAGAGGAAAGTGAAACATCTAACTAAAATGGTCGAGCAGCATAAACGGGGGAAGGCAAACGGGATTTATGCCGTTTGTTCCGCGCATCCAATCGTATTGGAAGCCGCAATACGCTACGCCCATGCAAACCATACACCGCTGTTGATCGAAGCAACCTCTAATCAGGTTGACCAGTTTGGCGGCTATACGGGTATGACACCAGCCGATTTTCGCAGTTTTGTCTGCCGTTTAGCCGACTCGCTTGATTTTTCTCAGGATATGCTGATTCTCGGCGGAGACCATCTCGGGCCAAACCGTTGGCAAAATCTGCCTGCGGAACAGGCAATGGCCAATGCAGACGATCTGATCAAGAGCTATGTCGCCGCAGGCTTTAAAAAAATCCACCTCGATTGCAGCATGTCTTGTGCTAACGACCCGGTGCCACTGACGGATGAAATTGTCGCTGAGCGCGCCGCACGTCTGGCAAAAGTCGCCGAAGAAACCTGTATGGCACATTTTGGCGAGTCTGACCTGGTCTATGTGATTGGCACAGAAGTGCCGGTTCCAGGTGGCGCTCACGAAACGTTAACCGACCTGGCGGTAACAACGCCCGATGCCGCACGCGCAACGCTTCAGGCTCACTATCACGCCTTTGAAAAGCACGGTCTGGAAGGTATCTGGCCGCGTATTATCGCCCTGGTGGTGCAACCTGGCGTTGAATTCGACCACACACACATCATTGATTATCAACCACAGAAAGCTGTGGCACTCAGCAAAATGGTGGAAGACTACGACACACTCGTGTTTGAAGCGCACTCTACCGATTACCAAACGCCACAGTCCTTGCGTCAACTGGTGATAGACCACTTCGCTATTCTGAAAGTGGGACCTGCGCTGACCTTCGCTCTGCGCGAAGCGCTGTTTTCATTAGCCGCCATTGAAGAAGAATTACTGCCTGCAAAAGCTTGTTCAGGCCTGCGACATGTGCTGGAAAGCGTAATGCTTGATCGACCAGAGTACTGGCAGAGCCACTATCACGGTGATGGCAACGCACGCCGTCTGGCTCGCGGATACAGCTACTCCGATCGGGTTCGTTACTACTGGCCGGACAGCCAGATTGATGAGGCATTCGAACGTCTGGTACGTAACCTGGCGGATGACCCCATTCCACTGCCGCTGATTAGCCAGTATTTACCCTTGCAGTACGTAAAAGTGCGCGAGGGAGATCTCAGCGCCACGCCGCGAGAACTCATCATTAACCATATTCAGGACATACTGCAGCAATATCACTGCGCCTGCCTGGGTGCTCCAGCTCGTAACGCATAACAAAAAAGAGAAAAATACCATGCCAAACATTGTATTAAGTCGCATTGATGAACGTCTGATTCACGGTCAGGTTGGTGTGCAATGGGTCGGGTTTGCGGGGGCAAACCTGGTGCTGGTCGCTAATGATGAGGTGGCTGAAGATCCAGTGCAGCAAAACCTGATGGAAATGGTACTGGCAGAAGGGATCGCCGTACGCTTCTGGTCACTACAAAAAGTGATCGACAATATTCACCGTGCCGCCGATCGCCAGAAAATTCTGCTGGTCTGCAAATCGCCTGCGGATTTCTTCCGTCTGGTCGAAGGCGGTGTTCCTGTTAACCGTATCAACGTTGGCAATATGCACTACGCCAACGGCAAACAACAAATCGCCAAAACGGTTTCTGTAGACGCTGCCGATATTACGGCGTTCAACGGGCTCAAAGCCGCTGGAGTGGAATGCTTCGTTCAGGGCGTTCCAACAGAACCCGCCCAGGACCTCTATAAACTTCTCTGAGGGATTCACAATGGAAATCAGTCTGTTGCAGGCTTTTGCGTTGGGTATTCTCGCCTTTATTGCAGGCCTGGATATGTTCAACGGGTTAACGCACATGCACCGCCCGGTTGTTCTCGGGCCGCTGGTCGGCCTGATTCTGGGCGATCTGCATACCGGTATTTTAACAGGTGGTACGCTGGAACTGGTGTGGATGGGTCTGGCCCCACTGGCAGGAGCTCAGCCGCCAAACGTGATTATCGGCACTATCGTGGGAACCACGTTTGCCATAACGACCGGAGTGAAACCTGAAGTTGCCGTAGGTGTGGCGGTACCGTTCGCCGTAGCAGTACAGATGGGGATTACCTTCCTGTTCTCTGTGATGTCCGGGGTGATGGCTCGCTGCGATCGCATGGCAGCGAATGCCGATACAGCCGGGATTGAGCGGGTCAACTATCTGGCGTTGCTCGCGCTGGGGACCTTCTACTTTTTATGCGCGTTCCTGCCAATTTACTTTGGCGCGGAACATGCCAAAACCGCGATAGATGTTCTGCCGACGCGTCTGATTGACGGCCTCGGCGTGGCAGGCGGCATCATGCCAGCTATCGGCTTCGCCGTACTGCTGAAAATCATGATGAAAAACGTCTATATCCCCTACTTCATCCTGGGTTTTGTCGCCGCAGCCTGGCTCAAACTCCCTGTGCTGGCAATCGCCGCCGCAGCACTGGCAATGGCGCTGATCGATTTTCTGCGTAAATCACCTGAACCTACAGCTCCCGCAGCACAAAAAGAGGAATTCGAAGATGGCATCTAATCAAACGGCTCTGCCGAACGTTTCCGAAACCGAAGAAACGCTGCTGTCTGGCACCAATGAAAACGTCTACGAAGACCAGAATATCGGTGCCGAGCTGACGAAAAAAGATATCAACCGTGTTGCCTGGCGTTCAATGCTGTTGCAGGCCTCTTTTAACTACGAACGTATGCAGGCATCAGGATGGCTGTACGGCCTGTTACCTGCTCTGAAAAAGATCCACACCAATAAGCGCGATCTGGCGCGTTCGATGAAAGGCCATATGGGCTTCTTCAACACGCACCCATTCCTGGTCACGTTTGTTATCGGGATTATCCTGGCGATGGAACGCTCCAAGCAGGATGTGAACAGTATTCAAAGCACCAAGATTGCCGTGGGTGCGCCACTTGGCGGTATCGGTGATGCCATGTTCTGGTTAACGTTACTGCCTATTTGCGGCGGTATCGGGGCCAGCCTGGCGCTGCAAGGCTCTATTCTTGGCGCTGTTGTCTTTATTGTTATGTTCAACGTGGTTCATCTTGGTCTGCGCTTTGGGCTGGCACACTATGCTTATCGAATGGGCGTTGCTGCCATCCCGCTGATTAAAGCTAACACCAAAAAGGTTGGACATGCGGCATCCATCGTTGGGATGACGGTGATCGGCGCGCTGGTAGCGACCTATGTTCGCCTGAGCACTACGCTGGAAATCACTGCTGGCGATGCAGTGGTGAAACTGCAAACAGATGTGATAGACAAGCTGATGCCTGCTTTTTTACCGCTGGTCTACACATTAACCATGTTCTGGCTGGTCCGCCGTGGCTGGAGTCCTCTGCGCCTTATCGCCATTACCGTGGTGCTCGGCGTCGTAGGTAAGTTCTGTCACTTCCTGTAAACATAAGGGGTTGTAGATGTTAGGTATTATTTTGACGGGTCATGGCGGGTTTGCCAGCGGAATGGAAAATGCGATGAAACAGATTCTGGGTGAACAATCACAGTTCATCGCCATCGACTTTCCGGAAACCTCAACCACCGCCTTACTCACATCGCAGCTTGAACAGGCGGTGAGTGAACTGGATGCGCAGCAAGACATCGTGTTTCTGACAGACCTGTTAGGCGGGACACCATTTCGCGTCGCTTCCACCCTGGCCATGCAAAGGCAAGGCACCGAGGTGATCACTGGCACTAATCTGCAACTACTGCTGGAAATGGTGCTGGAGCGCGATGGCCTGACCAGCGAAGCATTTCGCTTGCAGGCGCTGGAGTGCGGGCATCGTGGTTTAACTAGCCTGGTGGACGAACTGGGACGCTGTCGTGAGGAAAAGCCCGTTGAGGAAGGGATATGAGACAGCTACTTCGCGCCAGACGTCTACTGACCGAACGGGGCTGGCTGGACGATCATCAAATACACATTGAAGACGGCATCATTGCAGAAATAGAGCCAATCCCCTCTGGCGTTATGGTCCACGATGCAGACCTGCTTTGTCCGGCTTACATTGATATCCACGTGCACGGCGGTGCGGGCGTCGATGTGATGGATGAAGCACCAGATACGCTCGACAAACTGGCGATGCACAAAGCACGTGAAGGGGTAGCCAACTGGCTACCCACTACCGTCACCGCTCCACTACCAGATATTCGCAAGGCGCTTGAGCGTATCGCCCATCGTTACCATTCCGGAGGACCCGGCGCACAGGTGCTGGGCAGTTATCTTGAAGGCCCGTACTTTACGCCGCAGAACAAAGGGGCGCACCCGCCTGAGCTTTTCAGGGAACTGGAACTCAGTGAACTGGATGAACTGATTGCGATTTCCCAGCAAACATTGCGCGTCGTTGCGCTGGCACCAGAAAAACCCGGTGCATTACAGGCCATCGAACATCTGAAGCAGCGCAACGTACGGGTGATGCTGGGACACAGCGCTGCTACCTGGGAACAAACCCGCGCGGCCTTTGACGCCGGTGCTGACGGACTGGTGCACTGCTATAACGGTATGACCGGCTTACATCATCGGGATCCAGGAATGGTTGGCGCAGGGTTAACCGACCCTCGCGCCTGGCTGGAACTTATCGCTGACGGACACCATGTCCACCCAGCGGCCATGAAGCTCTGCTGCTGTTGCGCCAAAGACAGGCTGGTGCTGATCACCGATGCCATGCAGGCTGCAGGAATGCCAGACGGGCGCTATACGCTCTGCGGTGAGGAAGTGGAAATGCACAGTGGTATTGTGCGTACCGCTTCCGGTGGTCTGGCTGGTAGCACGCTCTCGGTTGATGCCGCCGTACGTAATATGGTCGAGCTCACCGGGATAACGGCAGAAGAGGCAATTCATATGGCCTCTCTCCACCCCGCACGTCTGTTGGGTATCGATCGCCACCTGGGATCGTTAGCAGTGGGAAAACGTGCCGACGCGATCGCGCTTAATAGCGGGCTGCATTTACAACAGATCTGGATTCAGGGTCAGGCTCTCCCCCTTTGACCTTTCATTTTGTCTCGTGTTGGCCTGCGGTCTTCGATCGCAAGGCCTTTCTTTTCCTTTCGCTTGAGTAAATACCTAACCATCATTCAACAAGCGTACTTCTTATAGATCAATAAGATAATCGCCCCTTTCGTTCTCACGATCACAAATTTCGTTTTATTTCATTTTGGATCATTGCTCTTTCGATTTCTTTCCTATAGATTTTAATCAATCGACAAGATGAACAAGTGAAACGAAACGAAAGATAGCGACATTCTCGCCAGCGTCTTATGTGGAATTTACAAGACTAAGGACTTAAGTTATGCCAGAAACCTATACCCCTGTTACCGCGGTAACGGGCACCTGGACCGAAGAAGAGATCCGTCAACAACCTGCCAGTTGGATCCGTTCCCTTACGAATATCGACAACATTCGCTCTGCCATTGACAGCTTTCTCGCACCATTACTGCGCAAAAACGATCTGCGGATCATACTGACTGGGGCCGGAACATCAGCATTCATTGGCGACATCATCGCCCCCTGGCTGGCAAGCTATACCGGTAAAAACATCAGCGCTGTGCCAACCACCGATCTGGTCACTAATCCGATGGATTACCTGAATCCCGCACATCCGCTGCTGCTCATTTCTTTCGCTCGCTCAGGAAACAGCCCTGAAAGTGTTGCGGCAGTGGAACTGGCTAATCAGTTTGTACCTGAGTGCTATCACCTGCCAATCACCTGCAACGAAGCAGGTAGCCTCTATCAAAACGCAGTCGCAAGCGACAATGCCTTTGCTCTGTTGATGCCCGCAGAGACACATGACCGTGGTTTCGCCATGACCAGCAGCATTACCACCATGATGGCCAGCTGCCTGGCGGTATTCGCCCCGGAAAAAATCAACAGTCAGACCTTCCGCGACGTGGCCGATCGGTGCCAGGCGATTCTGACTTCACTGGGTGATTTCAGCGACGGCGTATTTGGCAATGAACCCTGGAAACGGATCGTTTACCTCGGTAGCGGTGGATTACAGGGAGCTGCGCGGGAATCGGCACTGAAAGTCCTGGAACTGACAGCAGGCAAACTGGCCGCATTCTATGACTCCCCTACAGGCTTTCGTCACGGTCCAAAGTCGCTGGTTGATAATGAAACGCTGGTAGTGGTCTTTGTTTCCAGCCATCCCTATACACGTCAATACGATCTCGATCTGCTGGCAGAGTTACGCCGCGATCGGCAGGCATTGCGGGTTGTCGCGATTGCCGCACAAACCCATGAGGCGATTGAAGCTGGCCCACATATTCTGCTGCCACCAGCACGCTCTTTCATCGATATGGAATTGGCATTCTGCTTCCTGATCTACGCCCAGGTCTTTGCTTTGACGCAATCCATCAATATCGGCAATACACCGGATACGCCTTCTGCCAGCGGCACTGTGAACCGCGTTGTACAGGGCGTTGTTATTCATCCCTGGAACGCCTAAAAGGATCGTTTTATGAGCATTATTTCCACGAAATACCTCCTGCTGGATGCCCAAAAAAAGGGTTATGCCGTACCCGCCTTTAACATTCATAACGCCGAGACGATCCAGGCGATCCTTGAGGTGTGCTATGAAATGCAATCGCCGGTGATCCTTGCCGGAACACCGGGCACCTTTAAGCATATCGCGCTGGAAGAGATCTACGCGCTGTGCAGCGCTTATTCCACCAGCTACGGTATACCGCTGGCGCTGCACCTTGATCACCATGAGTCGCTGGACGATATCCGTCGTAAAGTGAATGCAGGAGTGCGCAGCGCAATGATCGACGGCAGCCACTTTCCGTTTGAAGAAAACGTGAAGCTGGTGAAATCCGTTGTGGATTTTTGCCATGCCAAAGATTGCAGCGTGGAAGCTGAGCTGGGTCGCCTCGGTGGCGTAGAAGATGATATGAGCGTGGATGCAGAAAGCGCCTTCCTCACCGATCCACAAGAAGCTAAACGGTTTGTTGAGCGTACTGGCGTAGATAGCCTTGCAGTTGCCATCGGCACAGCACACGGTTTATATACCAAAACGCCCAAGATCGATTTCCAGCGGCTGGGTGAAATTCGTGAGGTCGTCGACGTTCCCCTGGTTTTACATGGCGCAAGCGATGTTCCTGACGAATACGTCCGCCGCACGATCGAGCTTGGCGTTTGCAAAGTTAACGTCGCTACTGAACTGAAAATCGCTTTTGCCGATGCGGTCAAGGCGTGGTTTGCGGAGAATCCGCAGGGCAACGATCCTCGCTATTACATGCGGGTCGGTATGGATGCGATGAAAGAAGTGGTGCGTAGCAAAATCACTGTATGCGGGTCAGCAAACCGCTTATTAATCAGTGAAACTGCCGCTCAGTCTTAAGCTCTGTGTTAGCTTATGGCCATACCCTTGTCGGTTTGGCCATCAACAATCGGGCTTACTCTCCCTGTTGTTCCAGTGCGTGCTTATACAGTGCATTCTTTTTCACGCCGTGGATTTCAGCGGCCAACGCGGCGGCCTTTTTCAGCGGCAGCTCTGCCTGTAATAAAGCCAACGTACGCAGCGCATCGGCAGGGAGATCGTCTTCCTGCGCTTTATGCCCTTCGACAATCAGCACCATTTCACCTTTACGACGGTTTTCATCTTCCTTGACCCACGCAAGCAGTTCGCCGACCGGTGCGCCGTGAATGGTTTCCCAGGTTTTGGTCAGCTCGCGCGCCAGCACCACGTAACGGGATTCGCCCCAGACGGCAACCATGTCTTCCAGGCTATCCAGCAAGCGGTGGGTAGATTCATAAAAAATAAGCGTACGCGGCTCTGCCTCAATGGCTTTCATCGCATCACGACGCCCTTTCGATTTGGCAGGCAGAAAACCTTCATAGCAAAAGCGGTCTGAAGGCAAACCAGCAGCGCTCAGGGCAGCAATCGCCGCACAAGGACCTGGCAGCGGAACAACGCGGATCCCCGCTTCGCGACAGGTGCGCACCAGATGGTAGCCAGGATCGTTAATCAGCGGCGTTCCGGCATCGGAAACCAGCGCAATGTTTTGCCCTTCTTTGAGTTTCGCCACCAGCGTTTCCGCTTTTTGTTGCTCATTGTGATCGTGTAACGCGAACAAACGGGCGTTAATCGCGAAGTGTTGTAACAATAATCCTGTATGACGTGTGTCTTCAGCGGCAATCAAATCAACGGCTTGTAAAACTTCGAGCGCTCGTTGGGTAATATCAGCCAAATTTCCTATAGGAGTAGGTACAATAAAGAGTTGGCCTTGAGAATTATCCGCCGATTCGTGTTGTTTCATTGTGTCGTCCGTATTGCCGATTTAATATTGAGCATTGAGTAAAAAAATATCACTGGATACAGTATGGTACCCTCAACATTTTCTCGTTTGAAAGCCGCGCGCGCGCTACCAGTCATTCTGGCAGCACTGATTTTCGCAGGCTGTGGCACCCAGGCGCCAGACCAGAGTGCAGCCCATATGCAGGGCACTGCGCAGGCTGATTCCGGCTTTTATCTGCAACAAATGCAGCAAAGCTCAGATGATAGCAAGACCAACTGGCAATTACTCGCCATTCGTGCACTGCTGAAAGAAGGCAAGAGCCAGCAGGCTATCGAGCTGTTGAACCAGCTGCCGCAGAAACTAAACGACACTCAGCGTCGTGAGCAGTCTCTGCTGGCCGTCGAGATCAAGCTCGCGCAGAAAGATATCGCTGGCGCTCAGGCCCTGCTGGATAAACTCACTCCTGCCGATTTCGATCAAAACCAGCAGGCCAGATACTGGCAGGCGCAAATCGACGTCAACCAGGGTCGCCCATCGTTGACACTACTGCGCGCCCTGATCGCCCAGGAACCGCTGCTGGCCGCGAATGCTAAGCAGAAAAACATCGATGCCACCTGGCAGGCGCTGTCATCCATGACCCAGGAGCAAGCACAGGCACTGGTCATCAATGCGGATGAAAACGTGCTGCAAGGCTGGTTGGATCTCCAGCGCGTCTGGTTCGATAACCGTAACGATCCAGACATGATGAAAGCCGGTATTGCGGACTGGCAGAAACGTTATCCGCAAAACCCGGGCGCAAAAATACTGCCAACGCAGTTGGTTAACGTCCAGAGCTTTAAGCCCGCCTCCACCAGCAAAATTGCGCTGCTGCTGCCGCTGAACGGTCAGGCCGCTGTATTTGGCCGGACTATTCAGCAAGGCTTTGAAGCGGCGAAAAATATGGGTACTCAACCCGTAGCGGCCCCTGCGGTAGCTGCGCCTGCTGCGGATACAACAGCTGCGACGACCACAGAACAGCCGCAAACGACTGACGGCGTTGCCAGCCCTTCTCAGGCGTCAGTAAGCGATCTGACCAACGAGACGCCAGCTCAGCCAGAAACACCTGCTGCCCAGCCCACAGCACCCGCTCAGCCAACAACCGCCAGCGCACCGGCGAATCCATCAGCAGAGCTGAAAATCTACGACACTTCATCACAGCCTCTGAACCAAATTCTGACTCAGGTTCAACAGGATGGCGCCAGCATCGTGGTTGGCCCACTGCTGAAGAACAATGTTGAAGAGCTGATGAAAAGCAATACGCCATTAAACGTGCTGGCACTTAATCAGCCGGAGTCGGTGAAAAACCTGCCGAACGTCTGCTACTTCGCTTTGTCGCCAGAAGATGAAGCACGCGACGCCGCGCGTCACATCCGCGATCAAGGAAAACAGACGCCGCTGTTGTTGATCCCTCGGAGTTCATTAGGCGATCGCGTTGCCAACGCCTTTGCACAGGAATGGCAAAAGCTGGGCGGCGGCGTAGTGTTGCAGCAGAAGTTTGGCTCCACCGCCGAGCTGAAAATGGGCGTCAACGGCGGCTCGGGAATTTCCCTGACGGGCAGCCCGGTGGCCTCCTCTGTACCTGCGCAACCTGGCGTGACGATTGGCGGCCTGACGATTCCGGCTGCGCCCACCGATGCGCAGATCACCGGCGGCAGCGGCCGTGTTGATGCCGTGTATATTCTGGCGACGCCGGAAGAAATTGCCTTTATTAAGCCGATGATCGCTATGCGCAACGGCAGCCAGAGCGGAGCGACGCTGTACGCCAGCTCCCGTAGCGCGCAGGGAACTGCTGGCCCGGATTTCCGTCTGGAGATGGAAGGCTTGCAGTACAGCGAAATACCGATGCTTGCAGGTGCTAACGCTCCTCTCATGCAGCAGGCGCTTGGCGCGGTTCGTAACGACTACTCACTGGCACGTATGTATGCGATGGGCGTCGATGCCTGGTCACTTGCCAACCACTTCTCGCAAATGCGTCAGGTACAGGGTTTCGAAATTAACGGCAACACCGGGGCCTTAACCGCAACGCCGGATTGTGTGATTAACAGGAAGTTATCATGGCTCAAATACCAGCAAGGACAAGTCGTCCCCGCCAGTTAACGAGTAAACAGACCGGTGACGCGTGGGAATCCACCGCGCGTGACTGGCTGCAAAGCAAGGGACTGCATTTTATCGCCGCCAACGTGCGTGAACGTGGCGGCGAAATCGACCTGATAATGCGTGAAGGCAGCACCACCGTCTTTGTTGAAGTCCGCTATCGGCGCTCGGCCCAGTTTGGCGGCGCAGCGGCGAGTGTGACCCGGAGCAAACAACACAAATTATTACAGACCGCCCGCTTGTGGCTTGCGCGCCACAATGGGAGTTTTGATACTGTGGATTGCCGGTTCGATGTGTTAGCCTTCACCGGAAATGATGTTGAGTGGTTTAAGGACGCGTTCAACGACCGCTCATAGTTGAAGATTCAGAGCCTGGTTCTTAAGGATTAGCGTGTTAGATAGAATTAAAGTCTGCTTTACAGAAAGCATTCAAACTCAGATAGCTGCGGCTGAAGCACTTCCGGATGCGATCTCCCGTGCCGCCATGACGCTGGTTCAGTCCCTGCTCAATGGCAACAAAATTCTCTGTTGTGGTAATGGGACGTCCGCTGCCAACGCACAGCATTTTGCTGCCAGCATGATCAATCGTTTTGAAACAGAACGCCCAAGTTTACCTGCGATTGCACTAAACACTGATAATGTGGTCTTAACTGCGATTGCCAACGATCGCCTGCACGACGAAGTTTATGCAAAACAAGTCCGTGCGCTGGGACATGCAGGAGATGTTCTGCTGGCAATCTCTACGCGTGGTAATAGCCGCGATATCGTAAAAGCCGTTGAAGCCGCCGTGACACGCGACATGACAATCGTCGCGCTGACCGGGTATGACGGAGGGGAACTGGCCGGATTACTGGGGCCGCAGGATGTTGAAATCCGTATCCCCTCACACCACAGCGCCCGCGTTCAGGAAATGCACATGCTGACGGTCAACTGCCTTTGCGATCTCATCGATAACACGCTTTTCCCTCACCAGGATGATTAAGGAGTACACATGAAGGCATTTTCGCCGCTTGCTGTGATTATCGCTGCACTGCTGCTGCAAGGCTGTGTCGCTGCTGCCGTTGTCGGAACTGCTGCTGTCGGCACCAAAGCCGCGACGGATCCTCGCAGCGTCGGCACCCAGGTAGATGATGGAACCCTGGAATTACGCGTCAATACGGCGTTGTCGAAAGATGCCCAGATCAAGAAAGAAGCGCGAATCAACGTGAGCGCATATCAGGGTAAAGTGCTGCTGGTCGGTCAGTCGCCAAATAGCGAACTGTCTGCACGAGCAAAACAGATTGCGATGGGCGTAGAAGGTACGACTGAGGTCTTTAATGAGATCCGTCAGGGCCAGCCAATCGGTCTGGGCGATGCGTCCAACGATACCTGGATAACCACCAAAGTACGTTCCCAGTTACTGACCAGCGATCAGGTGAAATCCTCTAACGTGAAAGTCACGACCGAGAATGGAGAAGTGTTCCTGTTAGGTCTGGTGACCGAACGCGAAGCGAAGGCGGCGGCAGACATCGCCAGCCGGGTAAGCGGCGTGAAACGCGTCACGACGGCCTTTACGTTTATTAAGTAATACTGATGCCGGATAGCGACGCCTGAGCGTCTTATCCGGCCTACAGGACATTATCGTTTGTAGGTCGGATAAGCGTCAGCGCCATCCGGCATTTTATTTAGCCCTTTCGCGTAACTCGGAAGAGGTCAGGATCGAAACCCCTTCATGCCCAGGCGCCAGCGCTTCTGCCAACATTGTCCGCGCAACATCGCGCGCTTCAATCGACTTCCAGTTACCCGGCAGCAGCCTGAACAACGGCGCTAAAAACATCTCATTCGCCCGCTGTTTGTCCCTATCACCCAGTAGCATTGAAGGCCGGGCAATGGTCAGCCGAGGCCAATTCTGCGCAATCAGCGCCTGCTCCATTTCACCTTTAACCCGGTTATAAAAAAACGGTGAATTGGCATTAGCGCCCATCGAACTCACCACCAGCATATGCTGTGCCCCCAGCCGACGCCCCGTCAGAGCTGTATCCACTACCAGCGTATAGTCAGCGTGGATAAATGCTTCTTTGCTGCCCGCTTCACGTCGGGTCGTTCCCAGACAACAAAAGACAATATCGACCGGATCGGTAACCTGCGCCAGAGCATCGGTTAGCTGCGGATCGTGGGGATTATAGATGCCAACCATATCAGCCAGCGGTCGACGCGTCGGCGCCGTAATGGCATTGATCCGGGGTTCATTCAGTAGCATCCGCAATAAATGTCCACCCACCAGACCCGTTGCACCGGTTATTAACACCTGACTCATCGTTTATTTTCCCCTGACGCTTCAATCACTCTTTTAACTATAGATCACGTAGCCAGTGCATCTTTTTACCGAAGCCCAGCGTGTTGTCCGTGAATTTGACTTCATCCAGTCGAATCTCCCACACGGGCGCTGGCAACATTCTGGCGACGGGGAAACGGCGGTTGTAGGCGTTACGCGCGGCTTCACTCTCCTGCCCTTCAAGACGGCGAATCTCCCCCTTAAACTGCACGCCACGAATCAGGGCGACCGTTTTGGGCTGACCATTTACCGTGCCGGCAATCGGTGCACACGGTCCCGACATCTGCGCATGGCGCGTTTTATCTTCGGTCAGCACATAGAATGCCATCTTCTGCGCATCAAACAGGTAAAACGCATTGGCGCACCACAATTCACCTTCGTGGTGTACGCACCAGGTCACGACGTGCTGTTTTGCCAGCCAGCGAGACACTGCAGTCAGTGTTTCCATTTCTGTTCTCTTTTATACTGTAGGCCTGAAAATTATCATGTCGATGGTGACAATGACACCCTGGTATCTGTACCTGATCCGTACCGCTGACAACGCCTTATACACCGGAATAACCACCGATGTGCAGCGCCGCTATAAGCAGCATCAAAGTGGGAAAGGCGCGAAGGCGCTACGTGGAAAGGGGGAACTCACGTTGGCATTTGCGGCGCAGATTGGCGACCGTTCGCTGGCCCTGCGCATAGAGTATCGCGTCAAACAGCTCACAAAGCGTCAGAAAGAGCGCCTTGTAGAAGGCGAAGGGCTTGAGGCTCTACTGAGCAGCCTGCAAGCCCCGGATGTTAAAAACGATTGAAGTGGTCGTGGTATTCCACCAGGCCCGTCACGCCCTCCAGCGCATCGTCCGCCAGGCGATGAACCTGGAACGCGCTTTCGGTGCCCGGCCAGCGACAACGCAGGTCATGATGCGCTGCCAGCTCAAAGCCAAAGCGGCTGTACAGTGCCGGATCGCCCAGCGTAACCACCGCGGCGTAGCCAAACTCGTTCAGGGAATCGAGTCCTTCATAGACCAGTTGACGCGCCAGGCCTTGCCCCCGGTAGTTTTCATCCACCGCGAGCGGCGCCATGCCGACCCATTGCAGATCTTCACCCTGAACATCGACAGGGCTGAACGCGACGTAACCCACTACCTGACCTTCATCATCGGTAGCAACCAAACCCAGCGTTAAGAAACCATCTTCACGCAGGTCGTGCACTAATTTTGCTTCCGCATCGCTCTCAAATGAACGGCGCAGCAACGCATCAATACCAGGGGCATCAATGGGAATCTCAACTCGAATCAGCATGGCTCACCTACCGAGGTCTGTTTGGTTTCTGGCGACGTTTTCATCCCCGCCTCAACAAAATCCGCCAACTGCATCAGCATGACGCACAACGCTTTAGGCATCTGCTCCAGTTCGATGGCATCCATCAGATTTTTTACGTATAGCCCTAATTCTGTATCACCTTCAATCACCAGGCGACGCTGGAAGAAAAGCGTATCCGGATCCTGCTTGCGGGCCACGATCATCAGGAGATCGCTGGCATCGGCGCTAAAACTCACATCCGCATCTGCATTCTGGCTGACGATAAGTTTATCGTTCTCAACAGAGGTATACCATTTGAGGTCAATGTCACGCACATGAATGCTCAGCCAGCGACCTTCGAGAAACTCCAGCTCCCCATCGGCCAGCGCCTGACTAAACTGCCAGCTCAGGACCTGCTCCAGAACCTGGCGCTTCAGCGCAAAGGGCGTCAGTTTAACCGGTACACTCATCAGAGAAGGACCTAAATGTACTAAGCGTGAACGCAGTTTATCCAACACGAGCTTTACTCCCTGTTTCAATAGTCCTGCTATTTTGCCATATCAAATAAACGACATAGCGGCATAAATCAACAATTCGCTACGAAATTGTTACCTCTTTATTGGTGTCACCAATACGACTTTAACTGCCTCAAATCAAAAATTGTCTCAGCAAGGTTAACTAAAATCCCTCTTCGTTAACATTTCTGCGCCCTACATGGCGCAACGTTCAGGATAAATTATGGAGCTGCTCTGCCCTGCCGGAAACCTCCCGGCGCTTAAGGCGGCCATCGAGAACGGCGCTGATGCTGTCTACATCGGGCTGAAAGATGATACCAACGCCCGTCATTTCGCCGGCCTTAATTTTACCGAGAAAAAATTGCAGGAAGCGGTGAGTTTCGTTCATCAACATCGCCGTAAGCTGCACATTGCGATTAACACCTTTGCGCACCCGGATGGTTACGCACGCTGGCAGCGTGCCGTTGATATGGCAGCGCAACTGGGTGCAGACGCGCTGATCCTCGCCGACCTCGCCATGCTTGAGTATGCCGCAGAGCGCTACCCGCATATTGAGCGCCATGTCTCTGTTCAGGCATCTGCAACCAATGAAGAGGCGATTAATTTCTACCATCGCAACTTTGACGTCGCCCGCGTGGTTCTGCCGCGCGTGCTGTCTATTCATCAGGTGAAGCAGCTTGCTCGCGTCACACCAGTTCCCCTGGAAGTGTTCGCCTTTGGCAGCTTGTGCATTATGGCGGAAGGCCGTTGCTATCTTTCGTCTTACCTGACGGGCGAATCTCCTAATACCGTCGGTGCCTGCTCCCCTGCCCGTTTTGTGCGCTGGCAGCAGACCCAACAAGGGCTGGAATCCCGTCTTAATGAAGTGCTGATCGACCGCTATCAGGATGGAGAAAACGCCGGTTATCCAACGCTGTGTAAAGGGCGCTACCTGGTGGATGGCGAGCGCTACCATGCGCTGGAAGAACCCACCAGCCTCAACACGCTCGAACTGCTGCCGGAACTGCTGGCTGCCAATATTGCCTCGGTGAAAATCGAAGGTCGCCAGCGCAGCCCGGCTTACGTTAGCCAGGTGGCGAAAGTGTGGCGTCAGGCAATCGACCGCTGTATGGCCGACCCGCAAAACTACGTCCCGCAGGCCGCGTGGATGGAAACGCTCGGTTCAATGTCCGAAGGCACGCAGACCACGCTTGGCGCGTATCACCGTAAATGGCAGTGAGAAAAGCAATGAAATATTCATTAGGACCCGTGCTCTACTACTGGTCGAAAGAAACGCTGGAAGATTTTTACCAGCAGGCCGCCGCCAGTCATGCTGACGTTATCTATCTTGGCGAAGCGGTATGCAGCAAACGCCGTGCGACCAAAGTGGGCGACTGGCTGGATATGGCGAAGTCTCTCGCCGGTAGCGGTAAGCAGGTGGTGCTGTCGACGCTGGCGCTGGTGCAGGCTTCCTCTGAACTGGGAGAGCTGAAGCGCTATGTCGAAAACGGCGACTTCCTGTTGGAAGCCAGCGATCTCGGCGTGGTGAATATGTGCGCCGAGCGTAAGCTGCCGTTTGTCGCCGGGCACGCGCTCAACTGCTACAACGCCGTCACGCTGCGTATTCTGCTCAAGCAGGGCATGGTGCGCTGGTGTATGCCGGTAGAGTTATCCCGCGACTGGCTGGTAAACCTGCTCAACCAGTGTGATGAGCTGGGTATTCGCAATCAGTTTGAAGTCGAGGTACTGAGCTATGGGCATCTGCCGCTGGCATACTCCGCCCGATGCTTTACCGCACGCTCTGAAGATCGTCCAAAAGACGAATGTGAAACCTGCTGCAT
The DNA here is from genome assembly GCF_030334285.1 of Citrobacter sp. Cf087. Classification (NCBI taxonomy): domain Bacteria; kingdom Pseudomonadati; phylum Pseudomonadota; class Gammaproteobacteria; order Enterobacterales; family Enterobacteriaceae; genus Citrobacter; species Citrobacter sp. Cf087. The sequence continues at coordinate 117,750 of NZ_JAOWED010000028.1, read as the reverse complement.
CAAATACCCGAACGGACGCGATGTGCTGTCGCAGGAGAATCAGCAGGTCTTTGTGCTCAACGGGATCCAGACCATGAGCGGCTATGTCTACAACCTCGGTAACGAGCTGACATCCATGCAGGGGCTGGTTGATATTGTGCGCCTTTCCCCGCTGGGGACAGAGACATTCGCCATGCTTGACGCCTTCCGTGCCAATGAAAATGGCAGTGCTCCATTACCGCTTGCCGCCCACAGTGACTGCAACGGCTACTGGAAGCGACTGGCTGGTCTGGAGCTGCAGGCCTAGCCGGATGGCGGCAAATTGCCTTATCCGGCCTACAAATAGCGATCCCGTAGGCCCGATAAGCGCAGCGCCATCGGGCATTGTTTTTGCCGTCAGTCTCATAAAGCTCACTTTGTTAACAACGGTAATCAAATTTTAATGCAGTATTAAAAGATTAACCGGTAACAAAGTGAGCCGTTATGACTGACAAAACTATTCCGTTCTCGGTGCTGGATCTGGCGCCGATCCCTGAAGGTTCTTCGGCAAAAGAGGCCTTCACGCACTCGCTTGATCTCGCCCGACTGGCCGAAAAGCGCGGCTACCACCGCTACTGGCTGGCAGAACATCACAACATGGTCGGTATCGCCAGCGCCGCAACTTCAGTGCTGATTGGCTATCTGGCCGCCAATACCACCACGCTGCATCTCGGGTCTGGCGGCGTTATGCTGCCCAACCATTCGCCGCTGGTGATCGCCGAACAGTTCGGTACCCTGAATACGCTGTATCCGGGACGCATCGATCTTGGGCTTGGCCGCGCGCCGGGGAGCGATCAGCCAACGATGCGTGCGCTGCGCCGCCATATGAGCGGTGATATAGATAACTTCCCACGCGACGTCGCTGAACTGGTGGACTGGTTCGACGCCCACGATCCTAATCCCCATGTACGCCCGGTTCCCGGCTACGGCGAACAGATCCCGGTCTGGTTATTAGGCTCCAGCCTGTACAGCGCACAGCTGGCGGCCCAGCTCGGCCTGCCGTTTGCCTTCGCCTCGCATTTTGCTCCGGATATGCTGCATCAGGCGCTGCATCTGTATCGCACCCAGTTCAAACCCTCAGCGCGGCTGGCAAAGCCGTATGCGATGGTGTGCATCAACATCATTGCCGCTGACAGCAATCGCGACGCCGAGTTTCTTTTCACCTCGATGCAGCAGGCGTTTATGAAACTGCGTCGTGGCGAAACCGGCCAGCTACCACCGCCGGTAGAGAATATGCATCAGCTGTGGTCCGCTTCTGAACAGTACGGCGTACAACAGGCGCTGAGCATGTCGCTGGTTGGTGATAAGGCAAAAGTGCGTCACGGTCTTGATGCCATTTTGCGTGAAACCCAGGCCGATGAAATTATGGTTAACGGCCAGATTTTTGATCATCAGGCACGTCTTCATTCGTTTGATTTGGCGATGGATGTGAAGCAGGAATTGTTGGGGTAGCGCGCTTTGTGCCGGATGGCGGCTACGCCTTATCCGGCCTACACGGTACTGTAGGCCGGATAAGCGTAGCGCTACCGGGCAACGGTTTTACTGATAGACCGGTAACAGATCCACGCTCGACAGAATATGGATAACCGCGTTGCCGATACCGAACACCAGGATCAGCGCAATCATCGGCTTACCGCCCCAGACACGGAATTTCGGGCTACCGAAACGCTCGCGGGATTTACGGGCCAGCAGCGCCGGAACAATGGCAGCCCATATGGTTGCCGCGAGTCCTGCATAGCCAATGGCATACAGGAAACCGTTCGGCCATAGCAGGCCACCGATAATTGGCGGGACAAACGTCAGCAATGCCGTTTTGAAACGTCCCACTGCTGAGTCATCAAAGCCAAACAGATCCGCCAGATAGTCAAACAGACCGAGCGTAACGCCGAGGAATGAACTCGCCACCGCAAAGTTGGAGAACACCACCAGCAGCAGATCCAGACTGCGGCTGTTTAGTACGCCGCTCAGCGCCTGTACCAGCACATCAATGTTACCGCCCTGTTGCGCGATACCGATAAACTCTGGACGCGGAATGTTGCCCATCGTTCCCAGCAACCATACGGTATATAGCACCAGCGCCAGCAACGTGCCGTACACCAGACACTTAACGATGGTCTTCGGATCTTTGCCGTAGTACTTCATCAGGCTCGGGACGTTGCCGTGATAGCCGAATGAAGCCAGACAAAACGGCAGCGTCATCAGCAGATACGGTGTATACGAAGCGTTGCTTTGTGCCACGTTAAACAGCGTAGTGGGCGTAACATGTCCCAGCAGACTGCCGAAGGTCAGGAAAAAGGTAATCACCTTTGCGCCCAGCACAATCGCCGTCATGCGGCTAACCGCTTTGGTGCTTAACCACACCACAAATGCCACCAGCAGCGCAAAGCCAAGACCTGCCGCGCGCGCCGGAACATTCAGCGACATCTCGGAGAAAGTGTGATGCAGAATCGACCCGCTCGCTGAGATATAGGCGTAGGTCAGGATATAGAGAACGAAGGCGATCGAGATGCCGTTCACTACGTTCCAGCCTTTACCCAGCAGATCTTTCGTGATGGTGTCAAAGCTGGAACCAATGCGGTAATTGAGGTTAGCTTCAAGGATCATCAGCCCGGAATGCAGCATGCAGAACCAGGTGAAGATCAGCGCCGCCATTGACCAGAAAAACCACGCCCCGGACATGACCACTGGCAGAGAAAACATCCCCGCGCCAATAATGGTGCCGCCGATAATCACCACGCCGCCGAGCAGCGAAGGTGACGTTTGGGTGGTGGTTAGTGTTGCCATTTAGCCATCTCTCCAGTCATTTATATTGTGACTACATCTCAATGTGCTGCACTGTACCAGTACACGAGTACAAATGAAATAAAAAAAGCCCCGATTGTTGAGATCGGGGCTGTATATATTACTTTACGCAGCGAAACTTATGCGTCACCGCCGAAACGACGACGACCAGCGGAGTCATCACGACGCGGGGCAGAAGAATCGTCACGACGCGGACCACGGTTGCCTTCACGACGTTCGCCGCTGAAACGACGACCATCGCCACGACCGCCTTCACGACGCTCACCGCTGAAATTACGACCTTCGCCACGACCGCCTTCACGACGCTCGCCGCTGAAACGGCCACCGCCACGACGCTCACCACCGGTGTGCGGAACTGCATCGCCAACCAACTGCATGTTCATCGGCTTGTTCAGGATGCGAGTACGGGTAAAGTGCTGCAGCACGTCGCCCGGCATACCTTTCGGCAGCTCGATGGTGGAGTGGGAAGCAAACAGCTTGATGTTACCGATGTAACGGCTGCTGATATCGCCTTCGTTAGCAATCGCGCCAACGATATGACGAACTTCAACACCGTCATCACGGCCCACTTCAATGCGGTACAGCTGCATGTCACCAACGTCACGACGTTCACGACGCGGACGATCTTCACCACCACGGTCATTACGGTCACGAGGGCCACGATCGTTACGATCGCGCGGACCACGGTCATCACGATCGCGGAATTCGCGTTTCGGACGCATTGGTGCATCTGGCGGCAGGATCAGCGGACGTTCGCCCTGAGCCATTTTCAGCAGTGCGGCTGCCAGCGTTTCGATATCCAGCTCTTCTTCCGGCTGCATTTTCGCCAGCAGAGCACGGTACTGATCCAGATCGCTGCTTTCCAGCTGCTGCTGTACTTTAGCGGCGAATTTTTCCAGACGGCGTTTGCCCAGCAGTTCTGCGTTCGGCAGTTCTACTTCCGGAATCGTCAGCTTCATGGTGCGTTCGATGTTACGCAGCAGACGACGCTCACGGTTCTCAACGAACAGCAGCGCACGGCCAGCACGACCCGCACGACCGGTACGGCCGATACGGTGAACGTAAGACTCGGAATCCATCGGGATGTCGTAGTTAACAACCAGGCTGATACGCTCAACGTCCAGGCCACGGGCCGCAACGTCGGTAGCAATCAGGATATCCAGGCGGCCATCTTTCAGACGTTCCAGAGTCTGCTCACGCAGGGACTGGTTCATGTCGCCGTTCAGTGCAGCGCTGCTATAACCGCTACGCTCCAGCGCTTCTGCCACTTCCAGGGTCGCATTTTTGGTACGAACGAAGATAATCGCCGCATCAAAATCTTCTGCTTCCAGGAAACGCACCAGCGCTTCATTTTTACGCATGCCCCACACAGTCCAGTAGCTCTGGCTGATGTCAGGACGCGTGGTAACGCTGGACTGAATGCGTACTTCCTGCGGCTCTTTCATAAAGCGACGGGTAATACGACGAATCGCTTCCGGCATGGTTGCAGAGAACAGAGCGGTCTGATGACCTTCCGGGATCTGCGCCATGATGGTTTCAACGTCTTCGATGAAGCCCATACGCAGCATTTCGTCAGCTTCGTCCAGTACCAGACCGCTCAGTTTGGAGAGGTCCAGAGTACCGCGCTTCAGGTGATCCAGCAGACGGCCCGGCGTACCGACGACGATCTGTGGTCCCTGACGCAGGGCACGTAATTGCACGTCATAACGCTGGCCGCCGTACAGGGCAACCACGTTCACGCCGCGCATGTGTTTAGAGAAATCCGTCATGGCTTCTGCTACCTGAACCGCCAGTTCGCGGGTCGGTGCCAGCACCAGAATCTGAGGTGCCTTCAGCTCAGGATCAAGATTGTTGAGCAGCGGTAAAGAGAACGCTGCAGTTTTGCCGCTACCTGTCTGGGCCATACCCAGAACATCGCGGCCGCCCAGCAGATGCGGAATGCACTCTGCCTGGATTGGAGATGGTTTTTCGTAACCCAGATCGTTAAGGGCTTCAAGGATAGGAGCCTTCAGGCCCAGATCTGCAAAAGTGGTTTCGAATTCAGCCATGTAGTACGTGTGCCTCAAAATTAATGGCGGCCAGTCTACATAACTCATCATGAAATTGATCTGCAATTTTCATTGAAAAGTGTGAACCGGCTCAAAGTAGGTGTATTAACGAACAACAACGCCCTCACCCGTGAAGGTGATGGCAATCAAAAAAGATTACGGGCTGATGTGTACGTCAGCTATTGCTGGTCCGATTCTGCCAGGTCATCTTGGTCCTGGCCCAGGAGCGATAATTCCAACAATGCGTATCGGTGCTCAACAAAGTTATGAACGTTGTTAGCCACCGCCAGTTTGAACAATGCCGTAGCGTTGTCCAAATCCCCCAGACTTAGGTAGTACTTACCTAAATAGAAGTTGGTTTCACTGAGATGCTCAGCGAGCGAGGTGTTATCCGTTGCGTCCGCCTTCAGGCGTTCCATCAGCGTTGCTTCGCTAATGTTGCCCAGGTAGAACTCGACAATGTTCCATCCCCATTGCTCTTTATCCGATTTCTCAAAGCGTTGCTTCAACGCTTCTTTCGCCTGCTTCTCATCGAGCTTCTGCTCGGCGAGATAAAGCCACAGACTACGGAAAGGATCATTGGGATCGTCTTGATAAAACGCTAGCAGATCATCTTGCGCTAACTTGTCGCGACCGCCGTAATACAATGCGATACCGCGATTTAAGTGCGCGTAGTTGTAAGTTGGATCAAGCTCAAGTACAGAATCAAACGCTTCATAGGCAGCATCAAAATTGCCTGCCTGCGTTAAATATATACCTAAGTAATTGAATACTTCAGGCATATCTGGTCGGATTGCCAGCGCTTGTGAAAAATCATTTCGCGCCAGTGCCCTCAGACCGAGACTATCATACAACACTCCGCGCTCATATAAAAGCTGTGCGCGTTCGTCATCGGTTAAAGCCCGACTGGCAAGAATTTGTTCCATACGTGCCAGAATCACTTCCTGCTGCAAAGTCGGTTGCAATGGTACTGCGAGGACTTCACTCTTTCGCCAGGCGGAATTACTGCATCCAGCCAGCGTGAGTGCTGTCGCAACGAAACACCAGCGCAAAAAAGGCTTCATTTCCCACTCCCGAAGACAACGATTGAATGAACGTCCAGGTTCCCCGGTTGCTAACAAGGCATCCTGCCGGGTTAAAGGCCCTCCGCTTTCACGGAGGGCAATGGCAACCTTACTAGCCCTGGCTTGCCGGAGCTTCCGGTTCGCCTGCAGGCTGAGACTGCTCAGTTGCTTCTTTAATGCTCAGACGTACACGGCCCTGGCGATCAACTTCCAGAACTTTGACCGGTACTTCCTGGCCCATCTGCAGGTAGTCGGTCACTTTCTCAACGCGCTTATCAGCGATCTGAGAGATGTGTACCAGACCTTCTTTACCGCCACCGATGGCAACGAATGCGCCAAAGTCAACGATACGGGTCACTTTACCATTGTAGATACGGCCTACTTCGATCTCTGCGGTGATCTCTTCGATACGACGGATAGCATATTTCGCTTTTTCGCCGTCGGTCGCAGCAATCTTCACGGTACCATCATCTTCGATTTCAATGGTGGTGCCGGTTTCTTCGGTCAGAGCACGGATAACAGAACCGCCTTTACCGATAACGTCTTTGATCTTGTCCGGGCTGATCTTGATGGTGTGGATACGCGGAGCAAATTCAGAGATATCGCCACGCGGTGCGTTGATCGCTTGTTCCATCACACCCAGGATGTGCAGACGCGCACCTTTAGCCTGGTTCAGAGCAACCTGCATGATCTCTTTGGTGATACCTTCAATTTTGATATCCATCTGCAGTGCAGAGATACCGTCGCGGGAACCCGCCACTTTGAAGTCCATATCGCCCAGGTGGTCTTCGTCGCCCAGGATGTCAGACAGAACAACAAAGTTGTCGCCTTCTTTCACCAGACCCATCGCGATACCCGCAACAGCGGCTTTGATCGGCACGCCTGCGTCCATCAGCGCCAGGGAAGCACCACATACGGAAGCCATGGAAGAAGAACCGTTAGATTCGGTGATTTCAGAAACCACACGCACGGTGTACGGGAATTTATCCAGTTCCGGCATTACTGCCAGTACGCCACGTTTCGCCAGACGGCCGTGACCAATCTCACGACGCTTCGGAGAACCGACCATACCGGTTTCACCTACGCAGTACGGAGGGAAGTTGTAGTGGAACAGGAAGTTGTCAGTGCGCTCGCCCATCAGTTCGTCAAGGTTCTGCGCATCACGAGTGGTGCCCAGGGTCGCAGTAACCAGCGCCTGAGTTTCGCCACGGGTGAACAGTGCGGAGCCGTGGGTACGCGGCAGAACGCCAGTACGCACGTCCAGACCACGGATCATGTCTTTTTCACGGCCATCGATGCGCGGCTCGCCTGCCAGTACGCGGCTACGAACAACGTTTTTCTCGATAGCGTGCAGGATTTCACCCAGTTCGTTAGCGTCCAGGGTTTCGTCTTCAGCCACCAGAGTCGCGATGGTTTCAGATTTGATTACGTCAACCTGAGCATAACGCTCTTGTTTGTCGGTGATGCGGTAAGCATCGCTCAGGCGAGCTTCTGCCAGTGCGGCAACGCGTGCGTTCAGCGCTTCGTTGACGGCTTCTGGCTGCCAGTCCCAACGCGGTTTGCCAGCTTCTTTCGCCAGCTCGTTGATAGCCTGAATCACAACCTGCTGCTGTTCGTGACCGAACACAACAGCACCCAGCATCTGATCTTCGCTCAGCAGTTCTGCTTCGGATTCAACCATCAGTACGGCTGCTTCAGTACCCGCAACAACCAGGTCCAGCTTGCTTTCTTTCAGTTCGTCCTGAGTCGGGTTCAGTACGTACTGGTCATTGATGTAACCAACACGTGCAGCACCGATCGGGCCGTTGAATGGAATACCAGACAGAGTCAGCGCAGCAGATGCACCAATCATTGCCACGATGTCCGGGTTAACCTGCGGGTTAACGGAAACAACGGTCGCGATAACCTGAACTTCGTTCACGAAGCCTTCCGGGAACAGCGGGCGAACCGGGCGGTCAATCAGACGCGCGATCAGGGTTTCGCCTTCGCTCGGACGGCCTTCACGACGGAAGAAGCTACCCGGGATACGGCCAGCAGCGTAGGTACGCTCCTGATAGTTAACGGTCAGCGGGAAAAAGTCCTGGCCTGGTTTCGCTTTTTTCTGGCCAACAACGGTAACGAATACCGCGGTGTCATCCATGCTAACCATAACAGCGGCAGTCGCCTGACGCGCCATCATGCCGGTTTCCAGCGTAACGGTATGCTGACCGTACTGGAATTTACGAACGATCGGATTAAGCAAAATAATATCCTTTCTCTATTTTTTTGACGGCACATTTTGCGCCATCGTTAATACCCGATCTTCTGCGCATCCTCGCGACTAATGACAACCCTAACCCATAAGCATGAGTAAAGCCTCTCATTAGCCGCGCGAACCTCTGCAACGGAAGATCATTCATAGCAACAATACATTAGTTTCCAGCGAATTGCTGCCATCTGCTGGAAAAAAGGGGCCATGAAGGCCCCCTCTTTCTGAAACTCGAAAGAATTAGCGACGCAGACCCAGACGCTCGATCAGCGCGGTGTAACGTGCAACATCTTTACGTTTCAGGTAGTCGAGCAGTTTACGACGCTGAGAAACCATGCGCAGCAGACCACGACGGCTGTGGTGATCTTTTTTGTGCTCTGCAAAGTGGCCCTGCAGGTGGTTAATCTGTGCAGTCAACAGTGCAACCTGAACATCGGTAGAACCGGTGTCGTTTGCATCACGACCAAACTCAGAAACGATTTTAGCGGTAGCTTCAGTACTTAGAGACATTTTAAAACTCCAAAGTGTTAAGAATGAAAGGATGCCGATCTCTAATTCAGCTATCCCAGTGTATACACTTTATCCTTCAAACTGACTCTGCGTTGGCTGCGTCCGCTCACCTCAGTCACTTACCTAAGTAAGCTCCTGAGGATTCTCAGACTTGCCGCCTTGATGCAGCTCGAATGATTTTGTGTATACGTCGCGTAGATTGTTAAACAATTTACGCGACGTTAAGCGGCAGTATTCTACTCGCAGCGCCCTTTTATCGCAAGACAGAGAGCGCTATGCAGGATACTCAACCACCAGGCGACGGGGGGCGACACGACCTTCATCGTCCATCTCCCCCATGCCGATAAACTTGCCGTCATCGCCTTCCGTCACGCGGACCAGCCCTTCCAGCGGCGCGCCTGACGTCCGTACCGGGTTACCATTTTTAAAGTAAACCGAGGATGTTAAAGGCAAATTAACAACAGGATAGTCCGATGCTGGACTGTCCATTGGCATCAGCAAAGGATCAAGCAGCTGTGCCGCCGGAATGTTCTGCTGCTCGGCCTGTTCAACCAGCTCACGCAGATGTTCCAGCGTCACCATTCGATCCACCGGATACTTGCTGACCGTCAAACGACGCAGATACGTGACGTGCGCGCCGCAGCCCAACTTCTCACCCAGATCGTCAACAATGGTGCGAATATAGGTGCCTTTGGAACAGTGAACTTCCAGCTCCAGTTCGTTACCTTCGTGACGGATAAACAGCAGCTCATAGACGGTAATCGGTCGCGCTTCACGCGGCACTTCAATACCCTGACGCGCATATTCGTACAGCTTCTTACCCTGATACTTCAGCGCCGAATACATTGACGGGATCTGCTCGATATCGCCGCGGAAAGTTTCCAGCGCGCTCGCCAGTTGTTCTGCGGTGAAGGTTACCGGACGTTCCTGCACGATTTGCCCATCGGCATCGGAAGTGTCTGTACGCTGGCCCAGACGGGCAACCACGCGATAGCGTTTGTCAGAATCCAGCAAATACTGTGAAAACTTAGTCGCTTCACCGAGGCAGATTGGCAGCATGCCTGTCGCCAGCGGATCCAGTGCGCCGGTATGTCCCGCGCGGTTGGCATTGTAGATGCGCTTTACTTTTTGCAGTACATCATTGCTGGACATGCCCTGCGGCTTATCCAGCAGCAGGACACCGTGAATATCGCGACCACGACGACGAGGACGACTCATCAGTCCTCCTTGCTGTCGTCCGCTGGGTTCACACGACGCTCATCGTCATGTTTCACCACGCTGGTCACCAGATTGGACATGCGCATCCCTTCAACCAACGAGTTGTCGTAGAAGAAGGTCAGCTCAGGCACGATACGCAGACGCATGGCTTTACCCAGCAGAGAGCGGATAAAACCAGAGGCTTCCTGCAGTGCCTTGATGCCGTTTTTCACAGCAGCTTCGTCCTGATCGTTGAGGAAAGTCACGAATACTTTGGCATATGCCAGATCACGAGACATCTCAACACCCGATACGGTGGTCATCATACCAACACGCGGGTCTTTGATTTCGCGTTGCAGGATAAGTGCGATCTCTTTCTGCATCTCTTGCGCGACACGCTGCGGGCGACCAAATTCTTTCGCCATAATAAATTCTCCAGAATAAAGACAAAAAAGGGGCTATCAGCCCCTTTTTAAATTTCTTGCCGGGTGGCGCTTCGCTTACCCGGCCTACACCTAATCATCTTCTAAGGATTTTGGGCTGCAAATTGCGGCCCAAAAGACGACGAAGATTAAGCGATAGTACGTTGGATCTCGATAATCTCGAACACTTCGATCATATCGCCAACGCGAACGTCGTTGTAGTTCTTAACGCCGATACCACATTCCATGCCGTTACGGACTTCGTTAACGTCATCTTTGAAGCGACGCAGGGATTCCAGCTCGCCTTCATAGATAACCACGTTGTCGCGCAGAACGCGGATTGGGTTGTGACGTTTAATCGTGCCTTCGGTAACCATACAGCCTGCGATAGCGCCGAATTTCGGTGATTTGAACACATCACGAACTTCAGCCAGACCAATGATCTGCTGTTTCAGCTCCGGAGACAGCATGCCGCTCATCGCTGCTTTCACTTCGTCGATCAGATGATAGATGACGGAGTAGTAACGCAGATCCAGGCTTTCAGATTCGATAACTTTACGTGCAGAGGCATCAGCACGGACGTTGAAGCCAACCAGAATCGCGTTGGATGCCGCAGCCAGGGTCGCGTCGGTTTCGGTGATACCACCTACGCCAGAACCGATGATCTTCACTTTGACTTCGTCGGTAGACAGTTTCAGTAAAGAGTCGGAAATCGCTTCTACAGAACCCTGAACGTCAGCCTTCAGGACGACGTTCACTTCGTGAACTTCGCCTTCGGTCATGTTAGCGAACATGTTCTCGAGTTTAGATTTCTGCTGACGAGCCAGTTTAACTTCACGGAATTTGCCCTGACGATACAGTGCAACTTCACGGGCTTTCTTCTCGTCACGAACGACAGTAACTTCGTCACCTGCAGCCGGAACACCGGACAGACCGAGGATTTCCACCGGAATGGACGGACCTGCTTCCAGTACTTCCTGACCCAGTTCGTTACGCATAGCACGAACGCGACCGTATTCGAAGCCACACAGTACGATGTCGCCTTTGTGCAGCGTACCTTCACGCACCAGTACGGTAGCAACCGGACCACGACCTTTATCCAGGAAGGATTCGATAACCGCACCGCTCGCCATACCTTTACGCACAGCTTTCAGTTCCAGTACTTCGGCCTGCAGCAGGATAGCGTCCAGCAGCTCGTCGATACCGGTACCCGCTTTCGCAGAAACGTGAACGAATTGGCTCTCGCCGCCCCACTCTTCCGGCATGATGCCGTACTGGGACAGTTCGTTTTTAACGCGATCCGGATCCGCTTCCGGCTTATCGATTTTGTTGACTGCAACCACCACCGGTACACCCGCCGCTTTCGCGTGCTGGATAGCTTCGATGGTCTGCGGCATCACGCCGTCGTCTGCTGCAACAACCAGAACAACGATATCCGTTGCCTGAGCACCACGAGCACGCATGGAGGTAAACGCGGCGTGACCCGGGGTATCCAGGAAGGTGATCATACCGTTGTCAGTTTCAACGTGGTACGCACCGATGTGCTGAGTAATGCCGCCTGCTTCGCCAGAGGCCACTTTCGTAGAACGAATGTAGTCCAGCAGAGAGGTTTTACCGTGGTCAACGTGACCCATGATGGTCACAACTGGTGCGCGCGGTTCAGCCGCAGCACCGGTGTCACGGTCGCTCATTACCGCTTCTTCCAGCTCGTTTTCACGACGCAGGATAACTTTGTGGCCCATCTCTTCGGCAACCAGCTGTGCGGTTTCCTGGTCGATGACCTGGTTAATGGTAGCCATTGCGCCCAGTTTCATCATCGCTTTGATGACCTGAGAGCCTTTAACTGCCATTTTGTTCGCCAGATCGCCAACGGTGATGGTTTCGCCGATCACAACGTCACGGTTAACGGCCTGAGCTGGCTTCTGGAAGCCCTGCTGCAGAGCGGAACCTTTACGCTGCTTACCGCCTTTACCGCCGCGAACCGCTGCACGTGCTTCCTCACGGTCAGCTTTAGATTCAGCGTGTTTGTTGCCTTTCTTCGCCGGACGCGCTGCTTTAGTGCTGCGAGTACGACCACGACCGCCTTCGACTTCACGATCGTTCTCGTCTTCAGCCTGGCGAGCATGCTGAGAAGTGGTGACGTGATAATCGCTGGTGTCTTCGACAGGTTCAACGTTATTCACACCATTTTTCTCGTTTTCTTCCGCCATACGGCGAGCTTCTTCCGCTACGCGGCGCGCTTCTTCTTCAAGCTTGCGACGTGCTTCTTCTTCCGCTTTACGCTTCAGTTCTGCGGCTTCATTTTCACGGCGGGCTTTTTCGGCCTGGGCGGTTTTAGTCATATCGTCGGTCTGTTGATTGCTCACTTTGTCTTTTTCCGCAGCTTCACGTTTCGCTTTATCAGCGGCTTCACGCTTAGCTTGTTCTGCGGCCTCACGTTCGGCTTTTTGTTGCGCCTCGCGTTTGGCAGCTTCTTCTGCCTCACGACGGGCTTGCTCTTCCGCTTCACGCTGCGCCTGCTCTTCCGCGGCAAGGCGTTCAGCCTCTTGCGGATCGCGTTTCACAAAGGTGCGTGTCTTGCGGACTTCGATTTGTACCGATTTGCTTTTTCCACCGGTACTTGGAATATTGAGAGTACTGCGCGTTTTACGCTGCAATGTCAACTTATCCGGCGCTGAGCCGTTTTCACGGTTCAAATGCGCCAGTAAGGTTTGTTTCTCTTGTGCGGACACAGAGTCGTCAGCAGACTTCGGGATACCGGCATCAGCAAATTGCTGTACCAGGCGATCCACGGAAGTCTGTATCTCTGCAGCCAGCGTTTTTACGGTTACATCTGTCATACTGTTCCTTCCTGCTACAGTTTATTACGCTTCGTCGCCGAACCAGCAAATATTACGGGCAGCCATAATCAGCTCACCGGCTTTTTCGTCGGTCAACCCTTCGATATCAGCCAGATCATCAATGCCCTGTTCAGCGAGATCTTCCAGCGTACAAACACCACGGGCCGCCAGTTTGAAGGCCATCTCACGATCCAATCCTTCCAGATTCAGCAGATCGTCAGCCGGTTTGTTATCACCGAGGCTTTCTTCCTGGGCCAGTGCCAGAGTGGTCAGTGCGTTTTTAGCACGCTCGCGCAGCGCTTCAACGGTCTGTTCATCCAGGCCGTCAATTTCCAGCAGCTCTTTCATTGGCACGTAGGCCAGTTCTTCCAGCGTCGCAAAACCTTCTTCCACCAGAACGGTCGCGAAATCTTCATCGATATCGAGATATTTGGTGAAGGTATCGATGGCTGCATGTGCTTCAGCCTGATGCTTCGCCTGCAGGTCATCAACGGTCATCACGTTGAGTTCCCAACCGCTCAGTTGTGAAGCCAGGCGGACGTTCTGACCATTACGTCCAATCGCCTGAGCCAGGTTACCGGCTTCAACCGCGATATCCATGGTGTGCTTGTCTTCATCCACCACGATAGAAGCAACGTCTGCTGGCGCCATTGCGTTAATCACGAACTGCGCCGGGTTATCATCCCACAGGACGATATCGATACGCTCGCCGCCCAGTTCGGTAGAAACCGCCTGAACGCGCGCACCGCGCATACCAACACAGGCGCCGACCGGATCAATACGCTTGTCGTTGGTCTTAACGGCGATTTTCGCACGCGATCCCGGATCACGGGCAGCCGCTTTAATTTCGATAACTTCTTCGCCAATTTCCGGTACTTCAATGCGGAACAGCTCAATCAGCATTTCCGGTTTGGAACGGGTTACAAACAGCTGCGCACCGCGCGCTTCCGGGCGTACAGAGTACAGAACACCACGAATACGGTCACCTGGGCGGAAGTTTTCACGCGGGAGCATGTCTTCACGCAGGATAACAGCTTCAGCATTGCTGCCCAGATCCAGAGAAATGTTGTCGCGGTTTACTTTCTTTACCACACCGGTGACGATTTCGCCTTCGTGTTCGCGGAACTGATCGACAACCATTGCGCGTTCAGCTTCACGTACTTTCTGTACGATAACCTGTTTCGCGGTCTGGGTGGTGATACGGTCAAAGGTGACAGATTCAATCTGATCTTCAACATATTCGCCCACGTTCAGACTTTCGTCTTCGAAGCGTGCCGCTTCCAGCGTAATTTCTTTGGTCGGCTGAGTAACTTCTTCTACGATTACCCAACGACGGAAGGTATCGAAATCACCGCTTTTACGATCGATTTCTACGCGAACGTCGATCTCTTGCTCATATTTTTTCTTTGTTGCTGTAGCCAGCGCACTTTCCAGTGCTTCAAAAATTTTCTCGCGTGGCAGCGCTTTTTCGTTGGATACGGCTTCAACAACAGCCAAAATTTCTTTGTTCATCGCGGGCTTTTCACCTCAATCCAGACTGTTAAAAGTGGGGAACCAGGTTCGCCTTCTGGATATTACTCAGCGCGAACACTTCATCTTTGCCTTCGACTGTGACCGTGATCATCTCACCGTCCACCGCTTTGATAACGCCCTGCCATTTACGACGGTTTTGTACCGCCATACGAAGAACCAGCGTGACTTCTTCACCCAGGAAACGCACGTAGTGTTCAGCTGTGAACAGAGGACGGTCGAGACCCGGAGAGGAGACTTCCAGGTTATAGGCAACGGTGATTGGGTCTTCGACATCCATCACGGCGCTTACCTGATGGCTCACATCAGCACAATCATCAACATTGATGCCATCTTCACTATCAATATAGATGCGCAGTGTGGATGTGCGACCACGAATAAATTCGATGCCGACCAGTTCGTAGCCCAGGGCTTCAACTGGCGCTGTAATCATCTCTGTTAATTTTTGCTCTAATGTGGACAAGCCCACCCCCAAGACATAAAAAAAGGGCCTAAAGCCCAGTTATTCTGTAGTCAGATAACAAAAAACCCCGATAAATCGGGGCTTTAGATAACTGAACCCTATAACCGCACCTGCGGTTCGGAGAACCTTCCGAAAGAATTTTTTTCAAATCCAGCTACGAAGGCCTAAGTCTTCACAGTATATTTGAAAAAGAACTCTAAGGGAAAGTGGTTGCGGGGGCCGGATTTGAACCGACGACCTTCGGGTTATGAGCCCGACGAGCTACCAGGCTGCTCCACCCCGCGCCTGAAACGTGGCAAATTTTACTCGTTTTGGGTAAAAAATGCAAATACTGCTGGGATTTGGTACCGAGGACGGGACGTAAAATCTGCGCACAGTATATTGATTCACTATGCGTTATGTCAACCTTGTTACGACTATGCAAATCAATGAATGCTGCCCAGCGCTAGCCCAGCAAGATAAATATGCCACCCACGCCGTTATTTAACGAAATTATCACTAAACTCTTCCTGTCATCCAGAAAAGATGATTAAATGAAAACTCATTTATTTTGCATAAAAATGCAATTAGCATAATAAGCGACCTCTTCACCAGTCTATCAAGCAGGGTTTTATTTTATGACGACGATTCTCAAGCATCTCCCGGTAGGTCAACGTATTGGTATCGCTTTTTCCGGCGGCCTGGACACCAGTGCAGCACTGCTGTGGATGCGACAAAAAGGGGCTGTCCCATATGCATATACTGCGAATTTGGGCCAGCCGGATGAGGATGACTATGACGCCATTCCTCGCCGTGCAATGGAATATGGTGCTGAGAATGCTCGCCTGGTAGATTGCCGTAAGCAGCTCGTTGCCGAAGGGATCGCTGCCATTCAGTGCGGTGCATTCCACAACACCACTGGCGGACTGACCTACTTCAATACCACCCCGCTGGGCCGTGCCGTGACCGGCACCATGCTGGTTGCCGCCATGAAAGAAGATGGCGTAAATATCTGGGGTGACGGTAGCACCTATAAAGGTAACGATATTGAACGTTTCTATCGTTACGGTCTGCTGACCAACGCCGAACTGCAGATTTATAAACCATGGCTGGATACCGATTTTATCGATGAACTCGGCGGTCGCCATGAGATGTCCGAATTTATGATTGCCTGTGGTTTCGACTACAAGATGTCCGTTGAGAAAGCGTACTCAACAGACTCCAATATGCTCGGGGCGACCCACGAAGCAAAAGATCTGGAATTCCTGAACTCAAGCGTCAAAATCGTCAACCCAATTATGGGCGTGAAGTTCTGGGATGAGAGCGTGAAGATCCCGGCAGAAGAAGTGACTGTGCGTTTTGAACAGGGTCATCCGGTTGCACTGAACGGTAAAACCTTCAGCGACGACGTTGAGATGATGCTGGAAGCCAACCGTATCGGCGGTCGTCACGGTCTGGGTATGAGCGATCAGATTGAAAACCGCATCATTGAAGCGAAGAGCCGTGGCATCTACGAAGCCCCGGGGATGGCATTGTTACATATCGCATACGAGCGTCTGCTGACCGGTATTCACAACGAGGATACCATCGAGCAGTATCACGCACATGGTCGCCAGCTTGGTCGTCTGCTGTATCAGGGCCGCTGGTTCGACTCTCAGGCGCTGATGCTGCGTGACGGTCTGCAGCGTTGGGTTGCCAGCCAGATTACCGGTGAAGTGACGCTGGAACTGCGCCGTGGTAATGACTACTCGATCCTCAACACCGTATCTGACAATCTGACTTATAAACCAGAACGTCTGACGATGGAAAAAGGCGATTCCGTATTCTCTCCGGACGACCGTATCGGTCAGTTGACCATGCGTAATCTGGATATCACCGATACCCGCGAGAAGCTGTTCGGCTATGCGCAGTCTGGTCTACTGACCGCTTCTTCCACAACCGGCCTGCCGCAGGTTGAGAATCTGGAAAATAAGGCGAAGTAAAGATACACCATCTTAAGGCCGCGAAAGCGGCCTTTTTTATGTGCGGAATATAGCTCTGCGGCCCCGTAGGCCTGATAAGTGTAGCGCCATCAGGCGTTGTAATAATGTCGGATGGCGGCGTAAACGCCTTATCCGACCTACAGGACAGCCACAAATAGCAGACGAAAAAAAAGACGCTTTGCAGCGTCTTTTTTTTGGAATTTGGTACCGAGGATGGGACTCGAACCCACAAGCCCGTTAGGGCACTACCACCTCAAGGTAGCGTGTCTACCAATTCCACCACCTCGGTACAGAATACTTAGCGTGGGATATCGCTGGTCGGCTGAGCCGGAGCAGCTGGCTGAGTTTGCTCGGTTTTCGCCGGTGCGCTCAGATTTTCCCACTCACTTCCTTTATTGGTCTTGTTGCTGTTCATGTTACCCAGCACCAGACTGATGATGAAGAACAAGGTTCCCAATACAGCTGTCATACGGGTCATGAAGTTACCAGAACCACTTGAACCAAACAGAGTACCAGAAGCGCCTGCGCCAAAAGAGGCTCCCATATCAGCGCCTTTGCCTTGCTGCAGCATGATCAAGCCTACCAGGCCAATTGCCACAATAAGGAAAACTACTAAAAGAGCTTCGTGCATAATCAACCTGTTCCTTGCGGAGTTGCCGCGTACAATGCTTCGACCATTAAAGCGGGAATATTTACTGTTTCCCACTGAAGCGGGTGTGAATACTAACCAAAGCGAATAACCTTCGCAAGGGCAATTTGTTAGCATTGTATCAACTGCGGAAAAAATCGCCACATCAATCAAAAACGCAGCAATTTCTCCCAGCATCTCTGCATGACGGCGCGTTGTTCGTCAAGATTCGCCCATACCACAACAGGGATTTCACAAATCAGATCTGCATTTTGTGGCCAGCAGTGAATAATTTGCTGATTAACCAACTCTTCCGCCACCATCGATTCAGGTAACCAGGCCATTCCCATATGGCGCAACACCATTTCTCGTATCGTTTCGCTTAAACCACTCTCAAACACTTTTTTCAACCGTGGTCGCACTCGTTGTTCTGCCAGCTCAATAATACGTCTGACAAAGGTATAGTCGCTGTAACATAGCCAGGGGATCGGGGTATGCGGATCGTCCAGCGTATCCACCAACTGTGCAGAAATCACAGGAATAAATCGCTCATACCGCCATAGTGAACGTTTTAACCCTCCGGCAATCTCCAACCCTGGTTGTGAAGAGGGTAAATCGTAAGTCACCAGCATATCAATTTGCCGGTTTATCAGGGCATTGAAGTGGTTGTCTATCCCCTGGATACTGGCGTTTACCGTAAAGTTTAACTGCGGCTCACTCTGTCGCAGGTAGTTGATCATATCCGGCAGGATATTCACCGACAGCGTATGCAGGCTGACCATCACCAGCGTGTTATCCGTTGCTGGCGTCATCGCCGACAGCTCATGGCGTGCCTCTGTTAACGTACTGAGGACGTGCCGGGCATAAGGTTCAAAGCGTTCACCATAGCGCGTCAGCGTGACGGGGGTCGTTGTCCGATCAAACAAAGGCACGCCCAGCACCTCTTCCAGCGCCTTTATACGCCGACTCAGCGCAGGTTGAGTAATATGCCGCTGCGCCGCGGCCTGAGAGTAGTTTCCATGCTGGCTCAAGGCCAGAAAATCTTCCAGCCACTTACAATCCACGTTGTGCTCTCCGCCATGCCATAACCGCATCCTCCAATAACAAATCGGTAATAGTCATAGTTATAGTAATGGCTTTATGGTGGGCATCATAACAACAATATTCCGTTTCACCTGCCGACTCTCACCTTCGACGTTTGACAGGACCGCTATGTTTACTTTATTGACCAATGCCCGTGTTTTTTCTCCTGAGGATTTAGGCCTCTGCTCCCTGCTCATTCATGCCGACCGAATTGTGGCGGTAGAAAAAGATATTTCACTGTTTGATGGCGTCAACGAGGTCATCGATTGTCGGGGTAAATGGGTTATCCCTGGCATCATCGATCAGCATGTTCATCTTACCGGTGGCGGTGGCGAAGCCGGATTTGCCAGTCGGACACCCGCCGTCAAGCTGCGCGATCTGATTCAGGCGGGTATTACCACGGTGGTTGGCGTGTTAGGCACCGATGCCATTTCTCGTTCGCCCAAAGACCTCTACGCTAAAATGCAGTCTCTCAACCTTGAGGGATTACGCGCGTTTATGCATACGGGAGCCTACGCCGTTCCCAGCCCAACCATTACGCGATCCATCCGCGATGATATGGCCTTCATTCCGGCAATTCTTGGTGTAAAAATCGCCCTCGCCGATCACCGCGGCTCTTACCCCTCTTTCCAGGAGTTGCTGAGGATAGTGAGCGATATTCGCGTCGCTTCCCTGCTGGCAGGGAAAAAAGGCTTGCTGCATGTGCACCTGGGGAATCTGCCGGAAGGGATGTCGCAACTTATTGAGTTGTGTGATGCGGGTATTCCGATTCACCATATTTCACCGACCCATGTTGCAAGAACAGAGCCCTTGTTCGAACAGGCTATTGCTTTCGCCCATCGCGGCGGCCATATCGATGTTACGTCCGGTGGCAGTCGTTTTATGCCTCAGGAGCAAGCGATTCTCCACGCACTCGAAGCACAGGTTCCGGCGGAGCGCATCACGATCAGTTCTGACGGCAATGGCAGCGTTCCGCGCTTTAACGCTCAGGGTATCGTTGAAGGTTTAAGCGCGGCACCGGTCGCAGGCAATCTTAACCTACTTCCTCGCCTGATTGATGTCGGTATTCCGGTGCCGCAGGCCATCGCAATGTTGACGGCAAACGTTGCACGCTCGCTGGGTATTTCCGGGGGCATGCTCTGCGCCGGAGAACGTGCCGATATCTGTGTACTCAATGATGACCTCTCGCTGGCCCATCTGTTTGCCGCGGGTAAACCGTTGCTGCGGGATGGAGAGTGCCTGGTTACCGGCAACTTCGAGTAAGGGGGCAAGAATGTCATTACTACTGGCGCTAATCGCCATCATTTTTGCCGGACGTCTGATCCTCAAAAAATATCACCCCCAGTCGGTACTGTTATTGACCGGGATTGTGCTGTTGCTTATCGCGCATTTTAGCGGAATGACCTCACTCAGTGGCCTGGTGAAAAAGAGCACCGGATTTGGCCCCTTTGACGCCTTTGAGTTTATCCGCGATACCCTGAGTGTGCGTCTCGGCGGCCTCGGGCTGCAAATTATGCTGATTGGTGGTTTCGCCACGTACATGTCAGCCATTGGCGCAAGCCAGGTACTGGTTCGGGTAACATCTCGTCCTCTACAACGGCTGAACTCGCCTTATCTGCTGCTGGGACTGGCACTGCTATTAGGCCAATTCCTGTCGCTGTTTATCAGCAGCGCCACCGGATTGGGTCTGCTGTTGATGGCGACGCTTTACCCATTGCTTACCCGTCTTGGCTGTAGCCGCGCCGCAGTTGCCGCAGTTATCGCCAGTACCTGTGCGGTTGAGTTTGGCCCAGGATCCGGCAACTCGGTTCTCGCCGCCAAAACCGCAGGTATTGAGGTGGTGAACTATTTTGTGCAGGATCAGTTGCCGATCGTTGTGCCCGTCATTCTTTTCATCGCCCTGTTGCATATTGTTGTGCAGCGCTTTTTTGACCGTCGGGAAAGTGGCGACAATGCAGCTCAGCAGATGCAGACATTAACGGCAACTGATGAAGCCGACGCACCTATCGCCTGGCTGTTTCTGCCTATGCTGCCGCTGGTATTGATGTTGGTGTGTAGCGATTTAGTATTTAGCTCGCTTAAGATTACGCTGGATACCGCCGTACTGATAAGCCTCGCTATTACGCTGGTTTGTGAGTACTGCCGTCATCGCAAAGCGCGCGAGGTGATGGCTGGCGTACAAAAGGTTTTCGACAGCATGGGCAGCGTTTTTGCCACCGTCGTGACGCTGATTATCGCCGGTGAAGTTTTTTCCGCCGGGCTGAAAGCCATTGGTGCCGTCGACGCGCTGCTGTCGCTTTCTGGCGAATTTGGCCTCAGCGCAGCCTCTATTATCCTGCTGATGACCCTAATCACCTTCGCAATTTCAGCGCTGATGGGCTCCGGGAATGCGGCATTTTTCTCCTTCGCCCCCATGGTGCCGGACATCAGCCGTCATATCGGTAGCGATATCGCAGTCATGATGTTGCCTATCCAGATATCGGCGGGTATTGGTCGTACGTTATCGCCGATTGCCGGCGTCATCATTGCTATCGCAGGGATTGCAGGCGTCTCGCCTGTGGATATTGTTAAGCGCACCGCGATTCCGATGCTGGGCGGTTGGCTACTGATGATTGCGCTAACCTTTGCCCGGTCTGGGCATTTGCTGGCGGTTCTGCCGTGGCTGGCAGTCCTTGTACTACTGATGGTCGGTGGTTATTTCTGGCAGCGCCGACGTAAACAGCCGCTTGCCGTATAGTAAAAAAAAGCCGGAGTCTCAGACTCCGGCTCTCACTTTCTTCGGGATTACGCCGCTTTCACAGCATCGGCAATACGGTGGGCGAATTCAGTCACCTGCGCTTCGTCTTCACCTTCAACCATCACACGAATTAACGGTTCGGTACCAGACTTACGCAGCAGGACGCGTCCACGGTTACCCAGCGCCGCTTCCACTTCCGCCATCACCGCTTTCACGTTTTCATGTTCCAGCGGATCGCCGCTACCTGCGGTGTAACGTACGTTAACCAGCAGCTGTGGGAACATTTTCATGCCGCTGCACAGGTCGTGCAAACTCATATGGTTGCGCACCATCGCCGCCAGCACCTGCAGCCCCGCCACGATGCCGTCACCAGTGGTGGTTTTGTCCAGCAGGATCACATGACCAGAGTTTTCGGCACCGATACGCCAGCCTTTTTCCTGCATTTTTTCCAGCACATAGCGGTCGCCAACTTTCGCCCGAGCAAAAGGAATACCCAGCTGTTTCAGCGCCAGCTCGAGGCCCATGTTGCTCATCAACGTACCTACCGCACCACCACGCAGCTGTCCCTGACGCAGGGCTTCACGGGCGATGATGTACATGATCTGATCGCCATCAACCTTATTGCCTTCGTGGTCAACCATAATGACGCGGTCGCCATCGCCGTCCAGTGCAATACCCAGATCGGCTTTTTCCGCAATCACGCGCGCCTGCAGGGCACGGACGTCAGTGGCGCCGACTTCTTCATTGATGTTCACACCGTTTGGCTCACAGCCAATGGCAATCACGTTTGCACCCAGCTCACGCAGTACATTTGGTGCAATGTGGTACGTTGCACCGTTAGCGCAATCCACCACAATTTTAAGCTCACTCAGACTCAGTTCGTTCGGGAAGGTGCCTTTGCAAAACTCGATATAGCGACCGGCAGCATCAACGATACGGGTAGCTTTACCCAGTTCAGCCGAGTCCACGCAGGTGATCGCTTTTTCCATTTCGGCTTCGATAGCTTCTTCAACCGCATCCGGCAGTTTGGTCCCATCGATGGAGAAGAATTTAATCCCATTGTCATAGAATGGGTTGTGCGAAGCGGAGATAACAATCCCGGCCTCAGCACGGAAAGCACGCGTCAGATAAGCAACGGCAGGTGTTGGCATTGGCCCTGTGAATGAGGCTGAGAGTCCGGCGGCTGCCAGGCCCGCTTCCAGCGCGGACTCCAGCATATAGCCGGAAATACGCGTATCTTTACCGATAATAATTTTACGTGAACCATGACGAGCCAGCACTTTCCCTGCAGCCCAGCCCAGCTTGAGCACAAAGTCAGGAGTAATTGGGGCATCACCTACGCGACCGCGGATCCCATCAGTGCCAAAATATTTACGATTACTCATAGCGTTTTTTTTCCTTTGCAGACAATGTGGCTTCCACCACACGCATCGCTTCTACGGTTTCTTTGACGTCATGGACACGAACGATCTGCGCCCCCTGCATTGCGGCAATCACCGCGCACGCAAGACTACCGCTCAGGCGTTCAGATGGCCCCACATTCAGTAACTGACCGACCATTGATTTTCGTGACATCCCAACCAGCAGCGGCAGATTAAAATGATGAAACTCCGCCAGACGTGCCAGTAATGTGTAGTTGTGAGTGAGATTTTTACCGAATCCGAACCCGGGGTCGAGCAACAATTTATCTTTTGTGATTCCAGCCCGCTCGCAACGTGCTATTTGCTCAACAAAGTAACGATCTACCTCAGCAAAAACATCCTCATACTTTGGCGCTTCCTGCATGGTTTTCGGCTGCCCCTGCATATGCATCAGGCAAACTGGCAATCCGGTCTCCGCTGCGGCTTCCAACGCTCCAGGCTCCGAGAGTGAGCGAATGTCATTGATGATATGCGCGCCAACCCTGGCGCATTCGCGGATCACTTCGGGCTTTGAGGTATCAACCGAAATCCACACTTCAAAACGCTGAGCAATCGCCTCTACCACAGGGATCACTCGCTGCAACTCTTCTTCAACACTCACATCAGCCGCGCCCGGACGCGTGGACTCACCACCCACATCAATGATAGTCGCCCCGGCGTTAATCATCAGGTTTGCGTGTTTTACCGCCTCAACCAAAGAGTTGTGCGCTCCACCATCGGAAAATGAGTCTGGCGTGACGTTCAAAATCCCCATGACGTGCGGATGGCTGAGATCCAGTGAAGAACCCTGAGCAAAGAGTTTCATAGTTTTATCCCTGGTAAAATCTTGAATATGCAGATAAGAAAAACCCCGGAGCAAGCCCCAGGGTTTTCAATTAAAACACGGTCATCATCAACGATAACTTATTTGTCGCCCAGCTGCTCTGACATAGTGCCAGAGTCCGGCGCACGCGGTTCATCAACCGGACGCGGTGCACTCGGCTTGCCGGTGCTGCCAGAGTTGTTGTTAGAAGAACCCGGTTCTTCCCAACCCGCAGGCGGACGCACATCGCGGCGAGCCATCAGATCGTCAATCTGCGGCGCATCGATAGTCTCATATTTCATGAGCGCATCTTTCATTGAGTGCAGAATGTCCATGTTTTCGTTCAGCAAACGACGTGCACGGTCATAGTTACGCTCAATCAGCAGTTTAACTTCCTGATCGATAATGCGAGCGGTTTCATCGGACATGTGTTTCGCTTTCGCCACAGAACGTCCCAGGAACACTTCGCCTTCTTCTTCAGCGTACAGCAACGGACCGAGTTTATCGGAGAAGCCCCACTGAGTAACCATGTTACGCGCCAGGTTAGTCGCGACTTTAATGTCGTTCGACGCACCGGTAGAAACATGTTCAGCACCGTAGATGATCTCTTCCGCCAGACGGCCACCGTACAATGTGGAGATCTGACTTTCCAGTTTCTGACGGCTGGCGCTGATTGCATCGCCTTCAGGCAGGAAGAAGGTCACACCCAGCGCACGACCGCGCGGGATAATCGTCACTTTGTGCACCGGATCGTGTTCCGGCACCAGGCGACCGATAATCGCGTGGCCAGCTTCGTGATACGCGGTAGATTCTTTCTGCGCTTCCGTCATCACCATGGAGCGACGTTCCGCACCCATCATGATTTTGTCTTTCGCTTTTTCGAACTCAACCATCGACACTACGCGCTTGTTGCCACGAGCAGCAAACAGTGCCGCTTCGTTGACCAGGTTCGCGAGGTCCGCACCGGAGAAGCCAGGCGTACCACGTGCAATGATTGCCGCATCGATATCCGGAGACAGCGGCACGCGACGCATATGCACTTTCAGGATCTGTTCACGACCGCGAACGTCCGGCAGACCAACCACAACCTGACGGTCGAAACGGCCTGGACGAAGCAGCGCAGGGTCAAGAACGTCCGGACGGTTAGTCGCTGCGATAACGATAATACCTTCGTTACCTTCGAAGCCGTCCATCTCAACCAGCATCTGGTTCAGCGTCTGTTCACGTTCATCGTGACCACCGCCCAGACCTGCGCCACGCTGGCGGCCTACGGCGTCGATTTCATCGATGAAGATGATGCACGGTGCCGCTTTTTTGGCTTGTTCGAACATGTCACGCACACGAGATGCACCGACACCCACGAACATTTCCACGAAATCAGAACCGGAAATTGTGAAGAATGGAACCTTCGCTTCACCTGCGATAGCTTTCGCCAGCAGGGTTTTACCCGTACCCGGAGGACCGACCATCAGGACGCCTTTCGGGATTTTACCGCCCAGTTTCTGGAAACGGCTCGGTTCGCGCAGATACTCAACCAGCTCAGCGACTTCTTCTTTTGCTTCGTCACAACCCGCAACGTCAGCAAAAGTCGTTTTGATCTGATCTTCCGTCAGCATGCGCGCTTTGCTCTTGCCGAACGACATGGCACCTTTGCCACCACCGCCCTGCATCTGACGCATGAAGAAGATCCAGACACCAATCAGCAGCAGCATTGGGAACCAGGAAATGAAGATAGAAGCCAGCAGGCTCGGCTCTTCAGGTGGTTCGCCAACAACCTTGACGTTTTTGGTCAGCAGGTTATCAAGCAGCTTCGGATCGTTAACCGGGATGTAGGTCGTGTAACGGTTACTATCTTTCTTGGTAACGTTAATCTCACGTCCGTTGATCTTCGCTTCACGAACCTGGTCCTGATTGACCTCTTGCAGGAAGGTAGAGTAATCAACCTTACGGCCATTAGACTCGCTGGGCCCAAAGCTCTGGAATACTGACATCAGCACAACGGCAATGACCAGCCAGAGAATTAGGTTTTTCGCCATGTCACTCAAGGGATTAACCTCATATTACAACTGTGTTAAAAACAGCGTCAGGATACTCTATATCCAGTTTCTTTCAAACTTTCGTTTGAAATCTGCCGGTTATGGTTTACGCCCGGTCGCTACAATATACACTTCACGCGAACGGGCGCGAGAAGAGTCCGGCTTACGAACTTTGACCTTCGTAAACAGGGAGCGAATCTCTCTTAGATACTCATCGAAGCCTTCGCCCTGGAACACCTTCACTACAAAACTACCACCTGGCGCTAATACATCACGAGCCATTCCAAGCGCCAGCTCTACCAGATACATGGCCCGGGGAATATCCACCGCCGGTGTTCCACACATATTTGGCGCCATATCAGACATGACAACTTGTACTTTACTGTCACCTACGCGTTCAAGTAACGCTTTCAGGACTAATTCATCACGAAAGTCGCCCTGAAGGAAGTCCACACCAACGATTGGATCCATAGGTAAAAGATCGCAAGCGATAATGCGGCCGGTGTTGCCGATCTGCGTAACTGCATATTGCGACCAGCCACCGGGTGCAGCACCGAGATCAACTATCGTCATCCCCGGTTTAAAAATTTTGTCACTTTGCTGTATTTCATCAAGTTTAAACCAGGCACGGGAACGTAACCCCTTTTTCTGCGCCTGTTGAACATATTTATCGCTAAAGTGTTCCTGAAGCCAGCGACTCGAGCTGGCAGAACGCTTTTTACCTGTCATTTCACATTCCCAAAGGGCAGTTCATCGTAACCAATGGTGTAAATTTCTACACAGCTATTTGGTGATATATGGGAGATGGCGGTAGAATGACCCGTTTTCAATCCCAACGTAAGCAAAAATATACGATGAATCTGAGTACTAAACAAAAACAGCACCTGAAAGGTCTGGCACATCCGCTCAAGCCTGTAGTTATGCTTGGCAACAATGGTTTGACCGAAGGGGTACTGGCCGAGATTGAACAAGCGTTAGAGCACCATGAACTTATCAAGGTGAAAATCGCCTCGGAAGATCGCGATACTAAAACCTTGATCGTGGAAGCTATCGTACGCGAAACCGGCGCCTGTAATGTGCAGGTCATCGGCAAAACGCTGGTACTGTATCGCCCGACTAAAGAACGTAAAATCTCGCTGCCACGCTAAGAATATCCCAAAGTTGAACACGAAGTTTGTGTAAAACGCGGGGTTTTCCGCTAGCAGGAGAGCAAAATGCCACGCTCTCTTCGTTGATAAAAGGCCGCTATGCGGCCTTTTTCCTTTCTTTACAATGTATCAACATCTTAACCAAGATGCGAATTACAGGTATTCTACCTTCGTCACTTCATATTCCACTTCGCCGCCCGGCGTTTTGATAACCACGACGTCATCCTGCTCTTTACCGATAAGGCCACGAGCGATAGGCGAGTTCACTGAAATCAGGTTCTGTTTAAAATCGGCTTCATCATCGCCGACAATACGCCAGGTCTGCTCTTCATCGTTATCGAGATTCAACACGGTAACCGTCGCGCCGAAAACAACGCGGCCATTGTTCGGCATTTTAGTAACGTCGATTACCTGCGCGTTGGACAGTTTAGCCTCGATATCTTTAATGCGTCCTTCGCAGAAACCCTGCTGTTCGCGCGCCGCGTGATACTCCGCGTTCTCTTTCAGGTCACCGTGCTCACGCGCTTCAGCGATAGCGGCAATAATTTCAGGACGGCGCACAGATTTCAGAAAATCCAGCTCTTCGCGCAGTTTTTCAGCACCACGTAAGGTCATCGGGATAGCTTGCATTTGTTATACCTCTTGAACATTCCTGTAGGGGGCAGTTGCTCTCACCCCGGCTGCTAAGCCCACCCTGGCGAATGTCATGCCAGAGTCAGAAGCAAAAAAATACCGACCCGGGGCTCAAGGTCCCAGGTCAGCTACAATTCTCTATTTGATGATCATTTTACCCTGGAGTTCCTTATGGGTCATCGTTTACTTTTTGGGGCGTTGCGCCGTAGTATGACGGCCTGTTTCCAGGTTGTTAGCGCGAGATTATGCGATTTTCCAGATTTACCATCGGATTGACTGCCAGTATAGCGTTCAGTGTTCAGGCTGCGAACGTCGACGAGTATATCAATCAGCTCCCTGCCGGGGCCAACCTCGCCCTTATGGTACAGAAGGTTGGCGCACCTGCACCCGCTATTGATTTTCATAGCCAGCAGATGGCGCTGCCGGCCAGTACCCAGAAAGTGATCACCGCGCTGGCGGCATTGATTCAGCTCGGGCCTGACTTTCGTTTTACCACTACGCTTGAGACTAAAGGCAACGTGGAAGGCGGCGTATTGAAAGGTGACTTAGTGGCACGATTTGGTGCTGATCCGACGCTAAAACGCCAGGATATTCGCAATATGGTGGCAACCCTGAAAAAATCAGGCGTGACGCAAATTGCCGGAAATGTCCTGATCGACACCTCTATTTTCGCCAGTCATGATAAAGCGCCCGGTTGGCCCTGGAACGACATGACGCAGTGTTTTAGCGCACCGCCCGCAGCGGCTATTGTCGATAGAAACTGTTTCTCGGTTTCACTCTACAGCGCGCAAAAACCCAACGATCTCGCCTTTATTCGCGTGGCCTCTTATTACCCGGTCACCATGTTCAGTCAGGTGCGTACTCTCGCCCGAGGTTCTGCGGAAGCGCAATATTGTGAACTGGATGTGGTTCCCGGCGATCTCAACCGCTATACGCTGACCGGATGCCTGCCCCAACGAGCCGATCCGCTGCCGCTGGCGTTCGCCATTCAGGACGGAGCCAGCTATGCCGGGGCGATTATCAAAGATGAGCTAAAACAAGCAGGTATCACCTACAGCGGTACGCTGCTGCGCCAGACGCTGGTCAACGAGCCGGGAACGGTGGTCGCCAGTAAGCAGTCAGCGCCACTGCATGACCTGCTTAAGATTATGCTGAAAAAATCGGACAACATGATTGCCGATACCGTTTTCCGTATGATTGGTCATGTCCGATTTAACGTGCCAGGCACCTGGCGGGCGGGTTCTGATGCCGTACGCCAGATTTTGCGTCAGCAGGCGGGCGTTGATATCGGCAACACCATTATTGCCGACGGTTCAGGCCTCTCCCGGCATAACCTGATTGCCCCGGCAACCATGATGCAGGTGCTGCAATATATCGCTCAACACGATAACGAGCTGAACTTTATCACTATGCTGCCTCTGGCGGGGCACGACGGCTCCCTGCAATACCGTGCGGGTCTGCATCAGGCTGGTGTGGATGGCAAAGTATCGGCGAAGACAGGTTCGCTGCAAGGAGTCTATAACCTTGCCGGCTTCATTACCA
Organism: Citrobacter sp. Cf087; assembly: GCF_030334285.1. Taxonomy (NCBI): domain Bacteria; kingdom Pseudomonadati; phylum Pseudomonadota; class Gammaproteobacteria; order Enterobacterales; family Enterobacteriaceae; genus Citrobacter; species Citrobacter sp. Cf087. The sequence continues at coordinate 88,617 of NZ_JAOWED010000028.1, read as the reverse complement.
CGGCAAGCGGCCAACGCATGGCATTCGTGCAGTATTTGTCTGGTTATGCGGTAGAGCCGGCTGACCAGCGTAATCGCCGTATTCCGTTGGTGCGCTTCGAGAGCCGGTTGTACAAGGATATTTATCAGAACAATTAGATGGGTAGTTTGATTGCCGGATGGTGGCACTAACGTGCCTTATCCGGCCTACAGAGAAACCTGAAAACAATAACCCCGGCAACTTGGCCGGGGTTTTTCATGCGATTAACGCTTGTAGATGAACTCGACGCCTTCGTCGTCTTCTTCGTCCCAATCGTCATCCCAGTCATCTTCCGCTTCGTCTTCGACTTCAGCGAGCTGCTGGCGGTGATAATCATCCCACATGAACTCAACTTTCTCTGGCTGTTTCGCTTCTTCAGCCTGAACAATCGGGTTCTCGATGATAAAGGTCATCACATCCCAGCAAAGATCCTTCACGCCCAACTGGCTGGCGGCAGAGATCAGGTAATATTTACCTTCCCAGCCCAGCGCTTCGGCGATCGCTTTCGCTTTCTCTTCCGCTTCAGCCTTGTCCATCAAATCAATTTTGTTGAACACTAACCAGCGCGGTTTAGATGCCAGATCCTGACTGTATTTTTCCAGTTCGCCAATAATGATACGGGCGTTTTCTACCGGATCGGAACCGTCAATCGGATCGATATCGATGAGGTGCAGCAACACGCGGCAACGTTCCAGATGCTTCAGGAAGCGGATACCCAGGCCTGCGCCTTCAGCCGCACCTTCAATCAGACCCGGAATGTCGGCAACCACGAAGCTCTTTTCGTTGTCCATACGCACCACGCCCAGGCTCGGCACCAGGGTGGTGAACGGATAATCAGCGACTTTCGGCTTCGCCGCAGATACTGCACGGATAAACGTCGATTTCCCGGCGTTTGGCATACCCAGCATACCCACGTCTGCCAGCAGCATCAGCTCCAGCATCAGATCGCGCTTATCACCCGGCGTACCCATTGTTTTCTGACGCGGAGTACGGTTAACCGATGATTTGAAACGGGTGTTGCCCAGACCATGCCAGCCGCCTTTAGCGACCATCAGACGCTGACCGTGTTTGGTCATGTCGCCCATGGTTTCGCCCGTGCCCTGATCGATAACACGCGTACCAACAGGCACTTTAATCGTGACGTCTTTGCCACGCTTACCGGTGCAATCACGGCTCGCGCCATTCTGACCACGTTCCGCACGGAATGATTTTTCAAAACGGTAATCGATTAGTGTGTTCAGGTTTTCGTCGGCTTCCAGCCAAACGTCACCACCGTCACCACCATCACCACCGTCCGGACCGCCTTTTGGGATGTACTTTTCGCGGCGGAAGCTGACGCAACCATTACCGCCATCACCTGCAACGACCAGAATCGATGCTTCATCAACAAACTTCATTTTACTCTCCGTAAATCATTCGCCTGAGCGGGGTTGCGAAACCACCGTTTCATGCTTACGTAAACCGCCCCAAAATCGATGACCAATGGCGGAATACATCGCGCCCGCAACCACGATAAACGCACCGAGATAACCTAATAGGTTTAGCATCGGTCTGGCGAAGAAATCGGGCCAGGCCAGTGATAATAAATCTGAAAATAACAACGTAAACAGCGGTGTGAGCGTGATAATAGCGCTCACCTGCGCCGCCTGCCAACGCGCCATCGCTTCCGCAAGAGCGCCGTATCCTACCAGCGTATTCAGGCCGCAGAATACCAGGCATGCCAGTTGCCAGTCGCTGAGCTGCGTGATGACACCGGGTTTAGCCAGCGGCAACAACGCAATCGTACATAAAGTGTACAGTAAAAACAGGATCTGCGGTGATGCCAGGCGGCGCAATAACACCTTTTGCGCGACCCCATAGCTCACCCAAACCATCGCCGCACCGACACCAAAGATAACGCCCCAGGTGTAATCGGTGAGTCGGGTAAAAATTTCGATCAGACTGGTATTAAAAAACAGGACCAGGCCGCTCAGAAGCATAATGGCGCCAATCACCTGCGTGCCGCGCATCTTTTCTTTCAGGATAAAGACGCTGGCGATCATCATACCAACCGGTGACAACTGACCGATAACCTGCGAAGCCGTTGGGCTCAAATACTGCAAGGATGAACTAAACAGAATGAAGTTACCGAACAGCCCACCGGTTGCGATAGCCAGCAACACCAGCCAACGCGCTTTGCGAAAAATACGCAATGGAGGGAGCTTTTTTTTAACCGCAAGAATAGCGCCAAGGCCAACGCTTGCCATTAAAAAACGGTAGAACACCACGGTAGGAGGCTCCATCACCTCCAGCACTTGCTTCATTGCTATTGGCAAAGCCCCCCAACATACTGCCGTTGTGAGTGCTAACAGAATACCAATGCCTGCCTGTTGCTTCATGCCGTATTCCCTGCAAGGGCTCGTTTCCGGGTTGTCACGGCGTGACGAGCGTATTTACCGGCCGTCGAATGTAAAAAGCCCCGCAACGTGTTGCGGGGCTTTTATCCGTTACCGGGACGCGAAAAACTTATTCAGCAACGATGCTGATGAATTTACGGTTTTTCGGGCCTTTCACTTCAAATTTCACTTTACCGTCTGCTTTAGCAAACAGAGTGTGGTCTTTGCCGCAACCAACGTTAGAGCCAGCGTGGAATTTAGTACCACGTTGACGAACGATGATGCTACCAGCCAGAACTGTTTCACCGCCGAAGCGTTTTACGCCCAGACGTTTAGCTTCTGAATCGCGACCGTTACGAGTCGAGCCGCCAGCCTTTTTATGTGCCATTTAATCTGCTCCCCTTAACTTAAGCGCTGATGCCAGTGATTTTCACATCAGTGAACCACTGACGATGGCCCTGCTGCTTACGGTAGTGTTTACGACGACGAAACTTAACAATTTTAACTTTCTCGCCACGACCGTGAGCAACAACTTCAGCTTTGATAACGCCGCCATCAACGAAAGGAACGCCGATTTTGACTTCTTCACCGTTTGCGATCATCAGAACTTCTGCGAATTCAACAGATTCGCCAGTTGCGATGTCCAGCTTTTCCAGGCGAACGGTCTGACCTTCGCTTACTCGGTGTTGTTTACCACCACTTTGGAAAACCGCGTACATAAAAAACTCCGCTTCCGCGCACACCTTTTTGATGATTCAGAGTGCGCTATAAATATTCACAATAGGGCGCGAATATTACGCAAAACGCGAGCCTTTGACAAGTGCTACCGTCAATACATGAAGAAAAAAAACACAACACGTACGGTAACGTTTATCTACGGCGTTTTTTCAGTACAATCAGCATATATTTATAACCCTAAACCCGACGTTACCTTCTCATACAGTAAGGTAATCGGGGCGAGAAGCCCGGCTTTTGCGATGAATTTAGAAAAAATCAATGAGTTAACCGCGCAAGATATGGCGGGGGTCAATGCGACAATCCTTGAACAGCTCAATTCTGACGTTCAGTTGATCAATCAACTGGGGTACTACATCGTTAGCGGTGGCGGAAAACGCATTCGCCCAATGATCGCCGTCCTCGCAGCGCGGGCCGTTGGTTACCAGGAAAATGCGCACGTTACGATTGCGGCCCTCATCGAGTTTATCCACACAGCGACCCTGCTGCACGATGATGTTGTGGATGAGTCAGACATGCGCCGTGGGAAAGCTACGGCAAATGCGGCGTTTGGTAATGCGGCCAGCGTGCTGGTTGGCGATTTTATCTATACCCGCGCATTTCAGATGATGACCAGCCTTGGCTCGTTGAAAGTGCTGGAAGTCATGTCGAAAGCAGTCAACGTCATCGCCGAAGGTGAAGTCTTGCAGCTGATGAACGTCAACGACCCAGACATCACCGAAGAAAACTATATGCGCGTCATCTACAGTAAGACGGCGCGGTTGTTTGAAGCGGCAGCCCAATGTTCAGGCATTCTGGCTGGCTGTAGCGAAGAACAAGAAAAAGGGTTGCAGGATTATGGCCGTTATCTCGGTACAGCTTTCCAGTTAATTGACGATTTGCTGGATTACAGCGCAGATGGCGAGCAGTTGGGTAAAAACGTCGGTGATGACCTCAACGAGGGTAAACCTACGCTGCCGCTGCTGCATGCCATGCGCCACGGTACTCCAGAACAAGCGCAAATGATCCGCCAGGCCATTGAGCAAGGTAATGGTCGTCACCTTCTGGAGCCGGTTCTGGAAGCGATGAACGCCTGTGGTTCCCTGGAGTGGACGCGCCAACGTGCAGAAGAAGAGGCAGATAAGGCCATCGCTGCGTTGCAGGTGCTGCCTGATACGCCGTGGAGAGAAGCGCTGATTGGTCTGGCACATATCGCCGTACAGCGCGACCGTTAATTCCCTACAGCATCCTCCCTCATCCCGTGCTCTGCACGGGATTTTTTTATAAGTTCTAGTAACCCCCCCACTCTCCTCCGGATAATCACGCAGAACCTTGGCATATTCTGAATATACAGACACTTTACATGAACATTTTAGAACATTCGTTCTTCGGGCGTTATAGTGTCGCCACAACCGATCGTGGAACCGTAAGTCGTTAACCAAAGGAGAGATGAATTTATGGAAAACAAGCTGATTGACTGGCATCCGGCCGACATCATCGCCGGACTGCGCAAGAAAGGGACCTCAATGGCCGCTGAATCACGTAAAAATGGATTGAGTTCATCAACGCTGGCAAATGCGTTAACGAGACCATGGCCAAAAGGTGAGTTGATTATCGCCCGGGCACTGGGAACTGATCCCTGGGTGATTTGGCCGTCACGCTATCACGATGCCAAAACGCATGAGTTCATCGACAGAACGCGGATGATGAGGAGTCGCAGAGAGAAAAAGAATCCGGAATGAACATTGAGCTGTAACCCCCGGCCAACTGAACTGGGGGTTACAAGAGACGTTGACGATTACTCGCCTTTCACGCGCTCAATGTTTGCGCCCAGCGCACGCAGTTTATCTTCGATGCGCTCATAGCCGCGATCGATGTGATAAATACGATCGACCACTGTTGTACCTTCAGCAATACAACCTGCCAGCACTAAACTTGCAGATGCACGCAGATCGGTCGCCATAACCTGTGCGCCTGAGAGTGTTTCCACGCCGTGGCAAATCACGGTATTGCTTTCGATTTCTGCGTGAGCGCCCATACGGCTCAGCTCAGGCACGTGCATAAAGCGGTTCTCAAACACGGTTTCCGTGATGAAGCCGGTCCCTTCTGCCACCAGGTTCAGCAGCGTGAACTGGGCCTGCATATCGGTAGGGAACGCCGGATGCGGCGCAGTACGCACATTAACCGCTTTCGGACGTTTGCCGTGCATATCAAGGCTGATCCAGTCGTCGCCGACTTCGATATCCGCACCCGCATCACGCAGTTTCGCCAGAACGGCATCCAGTGTGTCCGGTTGTGCATTACGGCAGATAATTTTGCCACGAGAAATTGCCGCCGCCACCAGGAAGGTACCGGTTTCGATGCGGTCTGGCAGAACGCGATACACACCGCCGCCGAGACGCTCAACGCCTTCGATGGTAATACGATCGGTGCCCTGGCCAGTGATCTTCGCGCCCAGCGCAATCAGGAAGTTCGCGGTATCCACAATCTCCGGCTCGCGCGCAGCGTTTTCGATGATGGTGGTGCCTTCGGCAAGCGTTGCTGCACACATGATGGTGACAGTCGCACCGACGCTCACTTTGTCCATGACAATATGCGCGCCTTTCAGACGGCCATCAACGGACGCTTTCACATAGCCTTCTTCCAGCTTGATAGTCGCGCCTAACTGCTCCAGACCGGTAATGTGCAGGTCCACCGGACGCGCGCCGATGGTGCAGCCGCCCGGCAGCGAAACCTGGCCCTGACCAAAGCGGGCAACCAGCGGCCCGAGCGCCCAAATGGATGCACGCATGGTTTTCACCAGATCGTACGGCGCACAGAAGACGTTCACATCACGCGCATCAATGTGCACGGAACCATTACGCTCAACTTTCGCACCCAACTGGCTCAACAGCTTCATTGATGTGTCAACGTCCTTCAGTTTCGGGACGTTTTGGATCTCTACAGGTTCTTCAGCCAGCAGCGCCGCAAACAGGATCGGCAGTGCGGCGTTTTTAGCGCCTGAAATTGTGACTTCGCCCTGGAGCTTGGTTGGCCCCTGAACACGAAATTTATCCATTATTCTGTTCTCTGTTTAGAATTTATCTTCGCTACCGGCACATCACCCGTAGCTCAAAAACCGTTAAGTTTGCGATCGCGCGCCCATTCCGCTGGGGTAAACGCCTTAATCGACACGGCATGAATGCGGTTGTCCGCAATGTACTCCATCAACGGGCCATAGACCGATTGCTGCTTCTTGACCCGGCTCATGCCTTCAAACATCTCACCCACGGCAATAACCTGAAAGTGACTGCCGTCGCCAGAAACGTGGACTTCCTGGAGGGAGAGTGCATTCATCAGCACGCTCTGAATTTCATTATTTTCCATGGGCTCTTCATTCGTCAGATAGTGAAAACAGCCCAACATCTTAGAGCAAAGTGGCGCTGTCATAAATAAGCAAAAAGCCTCGCTGATAAATCAGACAAGGCTTTAGTGGCAGATCCCCCTCAGGGGTTTTGCCGGATAGCGGCACAAGACCTTATCCGGCCTGGAAAAATTAACGCGGAAGGACGTCGTCAGGCAAATTGTAAAGCTGCGCCAGCGTGTACACTTTATCGTTAACACCAGTGAGCGAAACGCTGTTTCCCTGCTGCTTGCCTTGATTAATCAGATGCAACAGTAACGCCAGACCGCCGGTATCTACCCGGGATACCTGGTTCAGATCGATGCAGGATACCCCTTTCATCGCCTCAATTCGCGCATCCCATAAGGGATTTAACACGTCCTGATCCAGTTCTCCCACCAGCACCAGCTTGTCGCCTTCGCGCGTCCAGGTGAGTGACTGCGTCATTATTTTTTCTCTTCCAGAGTGATTTTCTGCTGAGAAATAGATTTCAGCTGTGCCGTCAGGCCATCAATACCTTTGGTACGCAGCAGGTCGCTCCACTCATTTTGTTTGGTGGTGATCATACTTACGCCTTCGGCGATCATGTCATACGCCTGCCAGTTACCGGTCTGGGAGTTTTTACGCCACTGGAAATCCAGACGTACCGGAGGACGACCGTTTGGATCGATGATGGTTACGCGGATAGGTACGATGGTCGCATCACCCAACGGCTGCTCAGGGGCAATCTGATAGGTCTGGCCGTGGTACATCGCCAGTGCCTGGCCGTAAGCCTGCTTCAGATATTCACGGAATGCAGCAAAATAGGCTTCACGTTGGGCAGGAGTCGCATCTTTGTAGTAGCGGCCCAGCACCAGCGCGCCGGCATACTTAACCTGCACATAAGGCAGCAGTTCCTGATCGACGACCTGACGCAGGTAATCGGGGTTGGAACGGATTTTTGGTTGCTCGTTCTTCAGACGGTCAAAGGTCTTTTGCGCCGCCTCATCCATCAGTTTGTACGGGTTAGTCTGGTCTGCTGCGGTTGCCGCGCTAAGTGGAGCAATCACCAGCATAGCCACCATCATCAATCGTTTAAACATACGTCGATTCTCCTGATATTATTTCGTTGCGCCCGCAGGCGTAGTGGCTTCATTATTGCCTTCAGTTGCGGCTGGCGCATCGCCAGAATTCTTATTGTCATCACCTTTGCTGTTGCTGTTGTAAAGGAACTGACCAATCATATCTTCCAGCACCATCGCGGATTTCGTGTCCTGAATCGTACCGCCATCTTTGAGGATAGACGTTCCCAGCTCAGGATCTTCAAAACCCACGTTCAATGCCAGATACTGTTCGCCCAGCAGACCGGAAGTACGGATGCTCAGAGAACTGGTGTCAGGAATATGGTTAAAACGCGATTCGATTTCCAGCGTCACGCGCGGCAGGTACGTTTTCGGATCTAACGAGATGTCCGATACGCGTCCAACTACCACCCCGCCAATCCGCACCGGAGAACGCTCTCTCAGGCCGCCGATATTATCAAAGGTCGCATAAATCGTGTAAGTCGGTTCAGTACGCATTGAGGTAACGTTCGCCGCCTTCAGGCAGACAAACAGCGCAGCCAGCAGCGCAACCAGCAGGAATAACCCGACCCAAATTTCATTTTTTTTCGTTTGCATGAACTCAATTCCCAAACATCAGTGCGGTCAGCACAAAATCCAGCCCCAGAACGGCAAGAGAGGCGTGCACAACGGTGCGTGTCGTTGCCCGGCTAATCCCGGCAGAGGTCGGGATCGCATCATAACCATTGAACAATGCAATCCAGGTGACCGTAATGGCGAACACCACGCTCTTAATCAGACAGTTGACCAGGTCCAGACGCCAGTCGACGGCATTTTGCATAGCCGACCAGAAAAAGCCCGCATCAATACCCTTCCAGCTTACGCCAACCAGTGAACCACCCCAGATCCCCACGGCGACAAATATAATCGTTAGCAGCGGCAATGAAATGACACCGGCCCAAAAACGCGGAGAGATCACCCGGCGCAGTGGATCGACGGCCATCATTTCCAGGCTGGAAAGCTGCTCGGTCGCTCTCATCAGGCCAATCTCTGCAGTTAAGGCCGATCCGGCCCGCCCGGCAAACAGCAGCGCCGCAACAACCGGCCCCAGCTCACGTAACAATGACAGCGCCACCAACATACCGAGGCTGGTTTCCGCACTGTAGGTCGTCAGCACCAGGTATCCCTGCAATCCCAACACCATACCGATGAATACGCCTGACACAATAATGATCAGCATCGATAAGACACCGACATTATAAAGCTGGCGTATCAGCAGCGGCGCATGTTTGCGAAACTCCGGTTTGCCGACAACCGCATTGAACAACATTAATCCGGCTCGCCCGAACGTCCTGAGGGTTTTTATTCCTCGATGTCCGAGTGATGCCAGCGCATTTAACAACATGGGTGGCTTAACTCCCTGTTTAGAGTAAATCGATATGGTAGTCACCCGCCGGGTAACGGAACGGAACCGGTCCATCGGCAATGCCGTCAAGGAACTGGCGTACGCGCGGATCGGCATTTTCTTGTAGTGCCTGAGCACTACCGTAGGCCACTATTTTTTTGTCCGCCATTATATAGGCGTAATCCGCAATACTCAGTACTTCAGGCACATCATGGGATACCACCACACAGGTGACACCCAGCGCACTGTTCAGTTCTGAAATCAACTTCACCAGCACGCCCATGGTGATGGGATCCTGACCGACGAACGGCTCATCAAACATAATGAGGTCAGGCTCCAGCGCGATAGCACGCGCTAACGCAGCGCGGCGCGCCATCCCACCGGATAATTCAGAAGGCATTAATTTGGCCGCACCCCGCAGGCCGACCGCCTCGAGCTTCATCATCACCGTGCTCTTCAGCAACGGCGCTGGCAACGTCGTATGCTCGCGCAGAGGGTACGCAACGTTGTCAAACACATTCATGTCGGTAAATAGCGCACCTGACTGAAACAGCATACTCATGCGCTTACGCACGGTAAATAAACGCGAACGGGACATGGCCGGGACGTTCTCACCGTCAAACAGAATCTCGCCCTTATCCGGTGAGATCTGTCCGCCAATCAGACGCAACAGCGTCGTTTTGCCGATGCCTGATGGCCCCATGATTGCCGTCACCTTACCGCGCGGTACCGTCAGGGAAATATTATCAAAGATGCAGCGGTCGCCCCGGGAAAAGCTGACATCGCGCATATCGACTAGATTCGCCACAGACTGCCCCATTGATTCATCCTTTACTATTGCCTTGTTGATCGAAGAGTTTGGCGCTCAATTTAGCCCTGAACTCAACATATTTACAGATTATTGCCTGTCCTGGTTAGCGAAAGCTGGCATTTGTTTTACTTTTTAGCCGCATAAAGTCAAAATTAAGACTTCGTTACGGCTTCCAGAAGATCCTTCAAGAGGACCGGCGAGTATACCTGAAGAAAGGACTTTAGATGCTTTTAGCGACGGCGCTGTTAATAATTGGTTTACTTCTGGTGGTCTACGGTGCCGACCGTCTGGTATTTGCCGCATCCATTTTATGTCGAAACGTCGGTATTCCACCCATTATCATCGGAATGACCGTGGTCAGCATTGGTACGTCGTTACCCGAGATCATTGTATCCGTTGCCGCATCGATGAATGGGCAACTCGATCTGGCTGTCGGGACCGCCATAGGTTCTAACATCACCAACATTCTGCTTATTTTAGGCCTGTCGGCGCTGATTCATCCTTTTACCGTGCATTCTGATGTTCTGCGTCGTGAATTACCGCTAATGTTGCTGGTAAGTATTTTAGCTGCATCCGTCCTGTATGACGGGCAGTTGAGCCGCAGCGACGGTTTCTTTCTTCTGCTCCTGGCCGTGCTATGGCTGCTATTCATTGTTAAAATCGCTCGTCTGGCCGAGCGACAAGGCAATGACAGCCTGACACGCGAGCAGATAGCTGAGCTGCCGCGCGAAGGCGGGTTACCCGTCGCATTTTTGTGGTTGGGTATTGCGCTGATTATTATGCCTATGGCTACGCGTATGGTGGTAGATAACGCTACCGTACTGGCGAACTATTTCGCCATGAGCGAACTCACCATCGGGTTGACGGTGGTCGCCATTGGTACCAGCCTGCCGGAACTGGCAACGGCGATTGCGGGTCTGCGTAAAGGTGAAAACGATATTGCCGTCGGTAACATTATCGGCGCGAACATTTTTAATATTGTTATCGTCCTCGGGCTACCGGCGTTGATTACGCCGGGCGAAGTCAATCCGATGGCCTTCGTCCGGGACTACAGCGTCATGCTGCTGGTGAGCGTTATTTTTGCATTACTCTGCTGGCGACGTCCGCGCCAGATTGGTCGCGGCGCGGGCGCGCTGCTGACCGGCGGTTTTATCATATGGCTGGCGATGCTGTATTGGTTATCGCCACTTCTCGTTGGATAACTGGAAACGCATTATGTCGCACTTAGAGTTGCAACCGGGTTTTGACTTTCAGCAAGCAGGCAAGGAAGTCCTGGCAATTGAACGTGAAGGCCTGGCGGAGCTTGATCAGTACATCAACCAAAATTTTACCCTGGCATGCGAGAAAATATTCAGTTGCCCGGGCAAAGTCGTGGTGATGGGAATGGGGAAATCCGGCCATATCGGGCGGAAAATGGCAGCCACATTTGCCAGCACCGGCACCCCCTCATTTTTTGTACACCCAGGCGAAGCCGCACATGGCGATCTGGGTATGGTCTCGCCGCAGGATGTGGTCATCGCCATCTCTAACTCCGGTGAATCCAATGAGATAGCGGCGCTGATCCCGGTATTAAAACGTCTTCATGTACCGCTTATCTGCATGACCGGTCGTCCGGAAAGCAGTATGGCGCGTGCAGCAGATGTGCATCTGTGTGTTAAAGTGCCCAAGGAAGCTTGTCCGTTAGGCCTGGCGCCGACCAGCAGCACGACAGCAACACTGGTGATGGGCGATGCCCTTGCGGTGGCATTATTAAAAGCGCGCGGCTTTACCGCGGAAGATTTTGCGTTGTCTCATCCCGGTGGTGCACTGGGCCGTAAGCTTTTACTGCGCGTTAACGATATTATGCATACGGGCGACGAGATCCCGCATGTAACCAAAAACGCCAGCCTGCGTGACGCCTTAATTGAGATCACGCGTAAAAATCTCGGCATGACCGTCATTTGCGATGATGCCATGAAGATTGACGGTATTTTCACCGATGGTGATTTACGTCGTGTCTTCGATATGGGCGTTGATGTACGCCAGTTAGGCATTGCCGATGTGATGACCCCTGGAGGCATTCGCGTGCGTCCGGGTATTCTTGCCGTCGATGCCCTGAACTTAATGCAGTCCCGCCATATCACCTCGGTAATGGTTGCTGATGGCGACCAGTTACTCGGTGTGTTACATATGCATGATCTGCTACGTGCAGGTGTAGTGTAAGAAACTCAAGGATAACGAAAATGAGTAAAGCAGGTGCGTCGCTTGCGACCTGTTATGGACCCGTCAGCGCAGACGTTATCACCCGGGCAGAAAACATCCGTTTGCTGATCCTGGATGTGGATGGCGTACTGTCTGATGGTCTGATTTATATGGGCAACAACGGTGAAGAGCTGAAGGCTTTTAACGTCCGCGATGGTTACGGAATTCGCTGTGCGCTCACTTCCGGTATTGAGGTTGCCATTATTACCGGACGAAAGGCTAAACTTGTAGAAGATCGCTGTGCCACTTTGGGGATCACCCACCTGTATCAGGGGCAGTCAGACAAACTGGTTGCCTTTGGCGATCTCCTTAGCAAACTGGCGATCGCACCGGAGAATGTCGCCTACGTTGGCGATGACCTGATCGACTGGCCGGTGATGGCACAAGTGGGATTGAGTGTCGCGGTGGCAGATGCCCACCCTTTGCTGATCCCGCGGGCCGATTATGTCACCCGTATTAATGGGGGACGTGGCGCTGTGCGTGAAGTCTGCGATTTATTACTCCTGGCGCAGGGCAAACTGGACGAGGCCAAAGGGCAATCGATATGAGCAAAACCAGACGTTGGGTTATCATTCTACTGTCGCTGGCTGTCCTTGTGATGATTGGTATTAATCTGGCAGACAAAGAGGACACCGCTCAGGTCGTCGTCAATAACAACGAGCCAACCTATAAGAGCGAACATACTGATACCGTCGTGTATAGTCCGGAAGGCGCGCTGAGCTATCACTTGATCGCACAACACGTTGAATATTATTCGGAACAAGCGGTTTCGTGGTTTACTCAACCAGTATTAACCACATTTGATAAGGATAAAGTACCGACCTGGACGATCAAGGCCGATAAAGCCAAATTGACCAACGATCGGATGCTGTATCTGTACGGCCATGTTGAGGTTAACGCCCTGGTGCCTGACTCTCAACTACGCAGAATTACGACCGATAACGCGCAGATTAACCTGGTGACACAAGATGTCACTTCCGATGATCTGGTGACGTTGTATGGCACAACATTTAACTCCAGCGGACTGAAGATGCGCGGCAACTTACGCAGCAAGAACGCCGAGCTGATTGAAAAGGTTAGAACCTCATATGAAATCCAAAACAAACAAACTCAGCCTTAATCTTGTACTTGCCAGCTCACTTCTGGCCGCCAGCATTCCGGCATTTGCCGTCACCGGCGATACCGAGCAGCCGATTCACATTGAGTCGGACCAGCAGTCCCTGGATATGCAGGGCAACGTGGTAACGTTTACTGGCAACGTGATTGTGACTCAGGGCACCATCAAAATTAACGCCGATAAAGTCGTCGTGACCCGTCCTGGCGGCGAAGACGGCAAAGAAGTGATTGACGGCTATGGCAATCCAGCGACGTTTTACCAGATGCAGGACAACGGTAAACCGGTTAAAGGCCGCGCCTCGCAGATGCACTATGAACTGGCGAAAGACTTTGTCGTGCTAACCGGCAAGGCGTATCTGGAACAGCTCGATAGCAACATCACGGGCGATAAGATCACCTATCTGGTAAAAGAGCAGAAAATGCAGGCCTTCAGCGATAAAGGCAAACGCGTCACCACCGTTCTGGTTCCGTCGCAGTTGCAGGACAAAAACAAGGCTCCGGCAGAGAAAAAAGGTAACTGATTCGTTATGGCAACATTAACTGCAAAGAACCTTGCAAAAGCCTATAAAGGCCGTCGTGTGGTGGAAGATGTCAGTCTGACCGTCAACTCCGGGGAGATCGTCGGTCTGCTCGGTCCTAACGGTGCAGGCAAGACAACAACCTTTTACATGGTGGTCGGCATTGTCCCGCGCGATGCGGGTAACATTATCATTGATGACGAAGACATCAGCCTGCTGCCTCTGCATGCGCGCGCGCGTCGCGGCATCGGCTACTTACCGCAGGAAGCATCGATTTTCCGTCGCCTGAGCGTGTTTGATAACCTGATGGCGGTACTGCAAATTCGTGACGATCTGACCAGCGAGCAGCGGGAAGATCGCGCCAACGAGCTGATGGAAGAATTCCACATCGAGCACCTGCGTGACAGTATGGGGCAGTCGCTCTCCGGTGGTGAACGACGCCGCGTGGAGATCGCCCGCGCACTGGCCGCTAATCCGAAATTTATCCTGCTGGATGAACCGTTTGCCGGTGTTGACCCGATTTCCGTTATTGATATCAAACGGATCATCGAACACCTGCGCGACAGCGGCCTTGGCGTGCTGATTACCGACCATAACGTCCGCGAAACGCTGGCTGTGTGTGAGCGCGCCTATATCGTGAGTCAGGGGCACCTGATCGCGCACGGCACGCCAACAGAAATACTGCAGGATGAGCACGTTAAGCGCGTATACCTTGGGGAAGACTTCAGACTCTGATAGGGTAGAAGACTTCACGTCACCGCAGGAGAAAACAACTCTGAACATGAAGCAAGGTTTGCAACTCAGGCTTAGCCAACAACTGGCGATGACGCCTCAGCTACAACAGGCTATCCGTCTGTTGCAGCTGTCCACGCTGGAACTTCAGCAAGAACTTCAGCAAGCGCTGGAAAGTAACCCACTGCTCGAGCAAACCGATCTTCACGACGAAATTGATACCCAGGAAAAACAGGACAGCGAAACCCTCGACACCGCCGATGCTCTCGAACAAAAAGAGATGCCTGAGGAGCTGCCGCTTGATGCCAGTTGGGATGAGATTTACACCGCCGGGACGCCTTCGGGCACCAGCGGAGATTACATCGACGACGAGCTGCCTGTGTATCAGGGTGAGACCACGCAATCACTACAGGATTACCTGATGTGGCAAGTGGAGCTGACCCCGTTCTCGGATACCGATCGCGCCATTGCGACATCCATTGTGGATGCGGTAGACGAAACCGGTTATCTCACCGTGACCCTGGACGATATTCTCGAAAGCATGGGCGATGACGACGTCGGTATGGACGAAATCGAAGCCGTGCTTAAACGCGTTCAGCGCTTTGATCCCGTAGGCGTGGCCGCCAAAGATCTCCGCGACTGCTTACTAATCCAACTTTCGCAGTTTGATAAAGCCACACCGTGGCTGGAAGAAGCGCGTCTGATCATCAGCGATCATCTCGATCTGTTAGCCAACCATGACTTCCGCACGCTGATGCGCGTGACCCGACTGAAAGAAGACGTGCTAAAAGAAGCCGTCAATCTTATTCAGTCACTGGATCCAAGGCCTGGGCAGTCGATCCAGACTGGTGAACCAGAATACGTTATTCCGGATGTGCTGGTGCGTAAGCATAACGATCGCTGGGTGGTCGAACTCAACAGCGACAGCATCCCACGACTGCAGATCAACCAGCACTACGCCGCTATGTGCAATAGCGCGCGCAACGATGCCGACAGTCAGTTTATACGTAGCAATCTACAGGATGCGAAGTGGCTGATTAAAAGCCTGGAAAGCCGCAATGATACACTGCTGCGCGTAAGTCGCTGCATCGTGGAGCAACAGCAAGCCTTCTTTGAGCAAGGTGAAGAGTTTATGAAACCGATGGTGCTGGCGGATATCGCCCAGGCCGTCGAGATGCACGAATCGACCATTTCCCGTGTGACCACGCAAAAGTATCTGCACAGTCCGCGCGGCATTTTTGAATTGAAGTATTTCTTTTCCAGTCACGTTAACACTGAAGGTGGAGGCGAAGCCTCATCCACGGCGATCCGTGCGCTGGTGAAGAAATTAATTGCTGCGGAAAACCCCGCGAAACCACTGAGTGACAGCAAGTTAACCTCTATGCTGTCAGAACAGGGTATCATGGTGGCACGCCGCACCGTTGCGAAGTACCGAGAGTCTTTATCCATTCCGCCGTCTAACCAGCGCAAACAGCTGGTCTGACCCAACCGATAAGGAAGACACTATGCAGCTCAACATCACTGGAAACAACGTCGAAATCACTGAAGCCCTGCGCGATTTTGTTAATACAAAATTTGCCAAGCTTGAACAATATTTCGACCGGATTAATCAGGTCTATATTGTGTTGAAAGTGGAGAAGGTTACACATATCTCGGATGCAACGCTGCATGTGAACGGTGGCGAAATTCATGCCAGCGCGGAAGGTCAGGATATGTACGCAGCCATTGACGGTTTAATTGATAAACTGGCTCGGCAGTTAACAAAACATAAAGATAAACTGAAACAGCACTAACTTGTCCGGGCAGTTAGCGGGTGCAGGACGGCCTGTTGTGTAGCACAACGGGCCATTTGTACAGTTAGCGCTTAGGTGAAATTATGACAAATAACGATACGACTCTACAACTGAGCACTGTTCTTAACCAGGAATGTACACGCGCAGGTGTTCACTGCCAAAGCAAGAAACGCGCACTGGAAATCATCAGTGAACTGGCGGCAAAACAGCTCAGCTTGCCTTCTCAGGTGGTATTTGAGGCCATTCTGACGCGTGAGAAAATGGGCAGTACCGGCATCGGTAATGGTATTGCTATCCCGCATGGAAAGCTGGAAGAAGACACGATGCGCGCGGTTGGTGTGTTTGTGCAACTTGAAACGCCTATCGCCTTCGACGCTATTGATAATCAGCCAGTCGATCTGCTGTTCGCCCTGCTGGTTCCGGCGGACCAAACCAAGACGCATTTGCATACGTTGTCACTGGTCGCAAAACGTCTGGCGGATAAAACCATCTGTCGTCGTCTGCGCGCCGCACAGAGTGACCAGGAGTTGTATCAAATCATCACGGACACCGAAGGTGGACAGGATGAAGCATAACAACCCAATGGCATCCTTTTTTGTCGTTGTGAGGAGAAACAGTACATGGTACTGATGATCGTCAGCGGCCGTTCAGGGTCAGGTAAATCTGTCGCTCTGCGTGCGCTGGAAGATATGGGTTTTTACTGCGTGGATAACCTTCCCGTAGTGCTGTTGCCCGATCTGGCTCGTACTCTGGCCGATCGCCAGATTTCTGCGGCCGTCAGCATTGATGTGCGCAACATGCCTGAGTCCCCGGAGATTTTCGAGCAGGCAATGAACAATCTGCCTGAAGGCTTCTCACCACAGCTGCTGTTCCTTGATGCTGACCGTAACACGCTGATTCGTCGCTACAGTGACACGCGTCGCCTGCACCCACTCTCCAGCAAGAACTTGTCTCTGGAAAGCGCTATCGATAAGGAAAGCGATTTGCTTGAGCCTTTGCGCTCTCGCGCTGACCTGATCGTTGATACCTCCGAAATGTCCGTGCACGAACTGGCGGAAATGTTGCGTACCCGACTGTTGGGCAAACGTGAACGTGAATTGACGATGGTTTTCGAATCCTTTGGCTTCAAACACGGTATCCCGATTGATGCGGATTACGTCTTTGACGTGCGCTTCCTGCCTAACCCGCACTGGGATCCGAAGCTGCGCCCAATGACCGGTCTTGACCGCCCCGTCGCCGCGTTCCTCGACAGGCACACAGAAGTACACAATTTTATCTACCAGACGCGCAGCTATCTTGAGCTATGGTTACCCATGCTGGAGACCAACAACCGCAGCTACCTCACCGTAGCCATCGGTTGTACCGGCGGGAAGCACCGTTCGGTGTATATTGCAGAGCAGCTGGCAGACTACTTCCGCTCACGCGGTAAAAACGTGCAGTCACGCCATCGTACGCTGGAAAAACGTAAATCATGACCGTGAAGCAAACCGTTGAAATCACTAATAAGCTGGGCATGCATGCCCGTCCAGCTATGAAACTGTTTGAATTGATGCAGGGTTTCGAAGCAGAAGTTTTGCTGCGTAATGATGAAGGAACGGAAGCCGAGGCCAACAGCGTTATCGCTCTGCTGATGCTGGATTCAGCCAAAGGGCGTCAGATAGAAGTTGAAGCCACGGGTCCGCAGGAAGTTGAAGCCCTTGCCGCAGTGGTTGCCCTGTTTAATTCAGGTTTTGATGAAGATTAATCAAGTAGTTTTAACACGTAGCCAGTAGGTCGGATAAGGCGTTTACGCCGTATCCGGCAATGCCATTGTGTCGTATTGTGTCTGATGCGCTGCACTTAAATCAGGCCTACAAAAACAGCGACAGCAGCAATTAATACAGCTTATTTTCCCGCATAAACGACTCACCGCCTAACTGGCGCATTTGACGCATGATCCACGCCTGACGGCTACGCACATAACCAGAAGGCGCATTCGCTTTAAAACGCAAAGGATTGGGTAATACCGCCGCCAGCAAGGCCGCTTCAGACAGACTCAACCGACTGGCAGGTTTATGGAAATAGCGCTGCGCCGCCGCCTCTACGCCGAAAACCCCATCGCCAAACTCAGCGATATTCAGATAAACGGTCAGAATACGTTTCTTGCTCCAGACGGTTTCCATACCCAGCGTTAGCCCGGCTTCAAGACCTTTACGTACCCAGCTACGCCCATCCCACAGAAAGAGATTTTTCGCCGTCTGTTGCGATAACGTCGACGCCCCGCGAATACGGTTTTCATTGCGTTCATTGTGCGCCAGCGCGTTCTCTATGGCGGAGACATCGAATCCCCAGTGCTCGGGAAACTTCTGGTCCTCCGCGGCAATGACAGCCAGCCCCATCCACGGTGAGATCTCGTCCATGCTCACCCAGTCTGAGTGCGCCACATAACCAAAATCACCGGACAGCCATGCGCCCAGTTGCCGTTCAACCATCACCGCAGAGAAAGGTACAGGCATCACGCAGAAAAGTGCGATGCCCCCGCCCCAGAATACGCCGAGGACAATGACCGCCCGCAGAAAGATACGCCGCAGAAAGGCGGTAACTCCTGTTCTCATTCAGCCAGCACCAGCACACGCGATACCAGTTTATCGATGCCACTCGCAGCCTGAGCAATGTCCTGCGCCAGCATATAGGCGGGCGTGGTAACGATTTTATTGTCTTCATCGACGACAATGTCATCAACCGGACAAGGCACATGTTCAGCGCCCATCTCTTCCAGCACCTCTGCCGTATCGATATCAGTACCGATGGTCAGACGCAGCGGGAAATCAAAAATTTTAGGTAACATAGCGGGCGCAATGCACATAAATCCTAGCGGCTTACCCGCCTGATGCATGGCCACCGCCAGCGCGGCTAAGTCGCTATCAACCCGGCATTCGCTGCCCTGACTGGCAAAATTGCTCAGATTTTTGGCCGCACCAAACCCACCCGGCACGATCAACGCATCCAGTTCCGCTGAGACTGCCTGAGCGAGCGGGCGAATTTCACCGCGTGTTAGACGTGCGGCTTCAATCAGTACATTACGCGTTTCCAGCATCGGCTCGCCGGTCAGATGATTAATCACATCCGCTTGCTGTTTATCCGGAGCAAAGCAGACGGCCTGAGCGCCGTTGCGGGCAATGGCCAGAAGCGTGAGAACAGTTTCATGGATCTCTGCACCGTCATACACGCCGCATCCACTGAGCACTACACCCACTTTTTTCATCGTGATACTCCTTTCTCAACTGGCTGAAACATATTAGTTATTATGATTTAAATGCTACGCTTCACACATTTAACTGATTCATGTAACAAATTATTTAAGATTTGCTATCTTAACTGCGTGCGGCCTGAAAATTAGGGCTGCGCCCTTGTAAACAATGATAATAATTTACGGCGCAGCCACGATTTCCCTGGTGTTGGCGCAGTATTCGCGCACCCCGGTCAAGCCGGGGTCATTTTTTTTCCACGCTCGCCACCCAGGCTTTTAATACCGCCACGTCGTGCTGCCACTCCTGCTTCATCTCTTCAATCCATTCAGCAACGTTATCTTCCCAGGCGGGAAGGTCCGGAGACTGGATTTGCTGACCTAACTGTTGCAGGTGACGCAGCCCCACAGAACCTGCTGCGCCTTTAATTTTATGACCTTCCTCAACCACGCCTTTTTTATCCCGTGCGGTCAAGTTTGACTCCAGCACGCTCAAATATCCCGGCATCATCTTCTCAAACACCGCCAGCCCGTCGGTAATTAACTTCGGTCCCACCAGCTCGAGGTATTGTTCCAACATAGGAATATCTAACAGCGCTTGCGATTTACTGCTTTCTTCAGATGTCACAGTGCTCTCCTCTTCGTTTCTGGTATCCCAGTATTTTTTGATCATGGCGGTTAGCGCCGGAACCGACAGCGGCTTACTCAGCACGTCATCCATCCCCGCGTCCAAATACTCTTTTTTATCTTTCAGTACGTTAGCGGTGAGTGCAACCAGCGGCGGAAGGTCCTCACGAGCGTATTTTTGCGTGAGCTCCCGCGAGATATCGAGACCGGTCATATCCGGTAGCTGAATATCCAGCAGCACCAGGTCATATTCACCCGGCGTAAACATTTCCAGCGCGGCTTTCCCGGTCATCGCGACATCCACGCTGTTGCCTAATTTTTCCAGCACGGAACGCGCAACAATAACGTTCAGTTCAATGTCTTCCACCAGCAGCACATTCAGGGCTGGCAGCGGCATGTCATCGTCTTCAAAGGCGTCTTCAATCTCTTCCGCTACCGCAGGCGCATGTACGGTCAGCGTAAAGATGGAGCCTTTACCTGCCTGGCTGGAAACCGTAATATCGCCGCCCATATTTTTCGCCAGACGCTTCGACACGGCCAAACCAATCCCGGTTCCTGTGGCCGGTTTACCGCCGTTGCTGTCCTTCACCTGATAATACATGGCGAAGATTTTATCCTGCTCATCCTGCGGAATGCCGATCCCAGAATCTTCAACCTCGAAATGCAGCATATCGCCCTGGTCATAGCGCGCCCGCACGGTCACCTGTCCCTGCTGAGTGAACTTCACGGCGTTGCTGATCAGATTCCACAGAATCTGGCGCAAACGCGTGCCGTCGGTAATGACCTTATGCGGTAGCGGTAACGTTGGCTCAAGTACAAAACGCAGCCCTTTTTGCTGCGCCTGCAGGCCAGAAAGGTTTTCCAGATCCGCCATAAAGCTGGTGAAATCAACAGGCTGGTTATCGAGCTGGACTTTACGTCGCTCCATCTTATCCATATCTATGATATCGTTGAAAATATTCCCCAGCGTCACGGCAGAGACATGGATGGTTTTCAGGTATTTTTCCTGCTCAGCGGTCAGGTCTGTATCCAACAGGATGCGGCTTAAGCCGACAATGCCGTTAAGCGGAGTGCGCAGCTCGTGGCTGATGGTGGAAATGAAGGTGGTCTTATCACGGCTGGCACGTTCAAGCGCGTCCTGATAGCGCTTACGCTCGGTAATATCGCGCCCAAAGCCCATCAGGCCATGTCGCTTACCTACGCGGTCATAGTACGGCACTTTACGAATTTCAAAGCAGGCTTTGCGCCCGTCCGGGTAGTCCAGCCACTGTTCGTAGGTGAGTGAGACGTTATGACGGAATACCTTCTCGTCGGTTTCAATTACCTTTTCAGCCGCTTCAGGAGAGTAAACGTCAGCCGGTTTTAAGTTCACCAGTTGCTTTTCGCTTTTGCCAGTCAGCAGCTCCATGGCACGGTTACAGCCGGAAAATTCTTTATCTTCATTGCGATAAAAAACCAGATCCGGCGAGGCATCAAGGAAAGAGCGTAAAAAGGAAGACTGTTGCTCGAGCTGGATCTGCGTTTCTTCGCGCTCTTTGATTTCAACCTTCAGTTGCTCGAACGTTTCCTGGCGCTCCGCTTCGGCTTTTTCGCGCTCAACAATTTCCTGATTGAGCTGGGCTATATTATCTTTCAATTGCACATTGAGCTTGAGATCGCGCTCGCGCATCTCTTCCAGCTTTTGTACCAGTCGTGACAGGCGTTGCCGGGACTCTTCCAGTTGCTCCACCACCACTGACAGGAAATAGACAGCCCAAGGGGTAATTAACAGACCAAAAAAGATAGAACGGATAACATCAATGCTTTCTACCTGGCCATGCAGCACCATGGTGACAGCCATCTGCACCACAATTGCCAACACGACCAGAGCCAGCGCCAACAGCAGCGAAAAGCGCACCAGACCCAACTTCATCATTAGGTCGACGTAATATTGCGCCAGCATACGGATTTGCTTCATAGAGGGTTCCTTCACGACAACTTGGCACAATAATACTCAATTCTTGGCGTGACGTTTGAGAATGTGCAAGAAATGCGGAGGTTATCAGTGAAATGACCGTAGAAGGTTAATCGTAGGCCTAATAAGCGAAGCGCCATCAGGCAAGCAGGCGCAGATTGCCGGATGTCGGTTTTACCTTATCCGGCCTACGGAGGGTTAGATCCCCGGCTGCACCCATGGCGTACCTAGCGCCGAGCCTTGCACGCCGTGCTCGTTAAGGTACTTATCCAGTTCAACCATCCCAGTCCAGCGATTTTCACACCATAGCGGTGCTAACAGCGTTGGGCGACGCGCGCTGGCGGAAATGCGATGATAAATCACCTCTGGCGGCGTATGGCGGATCATCTCCCCGGCGGTAACCGTATAATCGTCCAGTTCAATTCCGTTCAGCCGCCCGGCTTCCCAGGCTTTCGCCATCGTACTGCCTTTCACAATATGCAGCGGATGCAGCTTAATACCGTCAACACCCGTCTCCACCACACGCTCCATGGTTTGTAGGCATTCTGCCTGCCCTTCTCCCGGCAGACCGACAATCAGGTGCGAACAGACTTTCAGCCCGCGTTCACGCGCCAGTCGCGTGGTGTTCTGGTAGCAGGCAAAATCATGACCGCGGTTAATACGGTGCAGGGTTTTGTCATGTGCGGTTTGCAGACCAAGTTCCAGCCATACCTCATAACCCAGGTCTTTATACTCGCAAAGCAGATCGAGTACCGCATCCGGCACGCAGTCGGGGCGCGTCCCAACGCATAACCCGACGATACTGGCCTGGCTGACCGCCTGCTGATACATCGACCGCAGCACCTGTACTTCAGCAAAGGTGCTGGTATAGGCCTGAAAATAGGCCAGATAGCGTCTGGCGCGATTGACCAACTGCGCCTGATGTTCAAGCTGCTCGGCAATGGAATGATGCTGCTGAGTTTCATCGGCAAACGAGGCGACATTACAGAAAGTACATCCGCCACGTCCGATGGTGCCATCGCGATTTGGACAGCTAAAGCCGCCGTGCAGCGTGAGTTTATGAACCTTTTGTCCATAACGGCGAGAAAGATCCCCACCAAACATATTGACTAATTTCTGTAACTGCATAATCTGGTAGACCGCGCCTTGAAAAGAGGCCAAAGCCTGCCATTTTTTGCCCCAGTCGGCGATGACCTGGATCAATCGCCCTGGCGAGCCTTTATTTATTGCATAACAAATCAAAATAATTGAAATTTCATTCACTCAAAATCTAATTACTTTTCCTTATATTCAGCGGTTTTTTTTATCTTCTTATACTCTCAGCGTAAAAACAGTATCTTTAAGACGCCTGAACTCTAAAAACCAGCATAAAATGCCAGTCATCTCGATAAATAAAGGGAGGACGAGGGATATCCAGCCTTTCTGACAGTGAGACAGATCACACTTCCTGGGGGATTCCCCTTAGGTTAAATCAATGTAAAAAATCCTTTTATTTCAATATTTTCATAAAGTTAATTGCCCTATAGCACATTTTTGCATAAATAAGATTGCCATTTGACCTGTGTGTGGATTCCCGATAACTTGGAAATCCGCTGGAAGCTTTCTGGATGAGCAGTCTGCTCATCATATTTATGCAGTAATTGAGATTCCCTCTGAAGCAAGTCCTCAAACTTGTTTGACCTGTGCGAAAAGGATAAAGAGGGCGAATGCGAGGTAAGCGTATGACACGCAAACCCCGTCGCCATGCTCTTGGTGTGCCCGTGCGCAACGGTCCAGATGGGAATCCCTCAGAGCCTGGGGAGGTTCACTGATATGTTGTACGATAAATCCCTTGAGAGGGATAACTGTGGTTTCGGCCTGATCGCCCACATAGAAGGCGAACCTAGCCACAAGGTAGTGCGTACCGCCATACACGCACTGGCCCGTATGCAGCACCGTGGCGCAATTCTTGCCGATGGAAAAACCGGCGATGGTTGCGGCCTGCTGTTACAAAAACCTGACCGCTTTTTCCGCATCGTGGCGCAAGAGCGCGGCTGGCGTTTAGCCAAAAACTACGCCGTCGGCATGATCTTTTTAAATAAAGACCCTGAGCTGGCTGCGGCTTCTCGTCGCATTGTTGAAGAAGAATTACAGCAGGAAACCCTGTCGATTGTCGGCTGGCGCGACGTGCCGACCAACGAAGGTGTTCTCGGTGAAATTGCGCTCTCCTCCCTGCCTCGTATCGAGCAAATTTTTGTTAACGCCCCTGCGGGCTGGCGTCCGCGTGATATGGAGCGTCGCCTGTTCATCGCGCGTCGTCGTATTGAAAAACGCCTCCTGCAAGACAAAGATTTCTACGTCTGTAGCTTGTCGAATCTGGTCAATATCTATAAAGGTCTGTGTATGCCGGCGGATCTGCCGCGCTTCTACCTGGACCTGGCAGACCTGCGTCTGGAATCGGCCATCTGCCTGTTCCATCAGCGCTTCTCCACCAACACCGTACCGCGCTGGCCGCTGGCGCAGCCGTTCCGCTATCTGGCGCACAACGGTGAAATCAACACCATCACCGGCAACCGCCAATGGGCGCGAGCCCGTACCTATAAGTTCCAGACCCCGTTGATCCCGGATCTGCACGACGCCGCGCCGTTTGTTAACGAAACCGGCTCTGACTCCAGCTCGATGGACAACATGCTAGAACTGCTGCTGGCAGGCGGGATGGACATCATCCGCGCCATGCGCTTACTGGTTCCACCGGCATGGCAGAACAACCCTGATATGGATCCGGAGCTGCGCGCGTTCTTTGACTTCAACTCCATGCACATGGAACCATGGGATGGTCCGGCAGGCATCGTCATGTCCGACGGCCGCTTTGCCGCCTGTAACCTTGACCGTAACGGCTTGCGTCCGGCACGCTACGTCATCACCAAAGACAAGCTGATTACCTGCGCCTCTGAAGTCGGGATCTGGGATTATCAGCCGGATGAAGTGGTAGAGAAAGGCCGCGTCGGCCCTGGCGAGCTGATGGTTATCGATACTCGCAGCGGGCGCATTCTCCACTCCGCCGAAACCGATGATGACCTGAAAAGTCGTCACCCATACAAAGAGTGGATGGAGAAAAACGTCCGCCGCCTGGTACCGTTCGAAGACCTGGCTGACGATCAGGTCGGCAGCCGTGAACTGGACGATGACACCCTCGCCAGCTATCAGAAACAGTTTAACTACAGCGCTGAAGAGCTGGATTCCGTGATCCGCGTGCTCGGTGAAAACGGCCAGGAAGCGGTCGGTTCAATGGGTGACGATACCCCGTTTGCCGTACTCTCCAGCCAGCCGCGCATCATTTATGACTACTTCCGCCAGCAGTTCGCGCAGGTCACCAACCCGCCGATCGACCCGCTGCGTGAAGCGCACGTCATGTCGCTGGCCACCAGCATCGGTCGTGAGATGAACGTCTTCTGCGAAGCTGAAGGTCAGGCACACCGCCTGAGCTTTAAATCGCCGATCCTGCTGTACTCCGATTTCACCCAGCTCACCACCATGAAAGAGGAGCATTATCGCGCTGACCGTCTGGATATCACCTTCGACGCGACCGAAACTACGCTCGAAGAGACCGTCAAAGCATTGTGCGATAAGGCGGAACAGATGGTGCGCAACGGCACGGTACTACTGGTACTCTCTGACCGCAACATCGCTAAAAATCGTCTGCCGGTTCCGGCGCCGATGGCCGTGGGCGCAGTGCAAACGCGTCTGGTAGAACAAAGCCTGCGCTGCGACGCCAACATCATCGTTGAAACCGCCAGTGCCCGCGATCCGCACCATTTTGCCGTCCTGCTCGGCTTTGGCGCGACGGCAATCTATCCGTATCTCGCGTATGAAACATTGGGACGTCTGATCGACACTCAGGCGATTGCCAAAGATTACCGGACCGTGATGCTGAACTACCGTAACGGCATCAACAAAGGTCTGTACAAAATCATGTCCAAAATGGGCATCTCGACCATTGCCTCCTACCGCTGCTCGAAGCTGTTTGAAGCCGTTGGTCTGCACGATGATGTGGTTGCGTTGTGCTTCCAGGGCGTGGTCAGCCGTATTAGCGGTGCAGGGTTTACCGACTTCCAGCAGGATCTGCTGAACCTCTCCAAACATGCATGGCTGGCGCGTAAACCTATCAGCCAGGGCGGTTTGCTGAAGTACGTCCACGGCGGCGAATACCACGCCTACAACCCGGACGTGGTACGCACTCTGCAGCAGGCGGTACAAAGCGGCGAGTACAGCGACTATCAGGAATACGCCAAGCTGGTTAATGAGCGTCCGGCGGCCACGCTGCGCGATCTGCTGGCGATTACGCCTGGCGATGAAGCCGTAAGCATTAGCGAAGTAGAACCCGCGACCGAACTGTTTAAACGCTTTGATACCGCCGCCATGTCTATCGGCGCATTAAGCCCGGAAGCACACGAAGCGCTGGCCGAAGCCATGAACAGCATCGGCGGCAATTCGAACTCCGGTGAAGGCGGCGAAGACCCGGCGCGCTATGGCACCAATAAAGTGTCACGGATTAAGCAGGTTGCTTCCGGTCGCTTTGGCGTAACCCCGGCATACCTGGTCAATGCCGATGTCATTCAGATTAAAGTCGCTCAGGGCGCGAAACCTGGCGAAGGTGGTCAGTTACCGGGTGATAAAGTCACCCCGTACATCGCCAAACTACGCTATTCCGTACCGGGTGTGACGCTGATCTCCCCGCCGCCGCACCACGATATCTACTCTATCGAGGATTTAGCGCAGCTGATTTTCGACCTGAAACAGGTCAACCCGAAGGCGATGATCTCGGTGAAGCTGGTTTCCGAACCAGGCGTTGGTACCATCGCCACTGGCGTAGCGAAAGCCTATGCGGATCTGATCACCATTGCTGGCTACGATGGCGGCACTGGCGCAAGCCCGCTCTCATCAGTGAAATATGCGGGCTGCCCGTGGGAACTCGGCCTGGTGGAAACCCAGCAGGCGCTGGTGGCTAACGGTCTGCGTCACAAGATTCGTCTGCAGGTCGATGGCGGTCTGAAAACCGGCGTCGATATCATTAAAGCGGCAATTCTGGGTGCAGAAAGCTTTGGCTTCGGTACCGGCCCGATGGTGGCGCTGGGCTGTAAATATCTGCGTATTTGCCACCTGAACAACTGCGCAACCGGTGTTGCAACTCAGGATGAGAAACTGCGTAAGAATCACTATCACGGCCTGCCGTTCAAAGTGACCAACTACTTTGAATTTATCGCCCGTGAAGTGCGCGAGCTGATGGCCTCGCTGGGCGTTACCCGCCTGGTGGATCTGATTGGTCGCACCGACCTGCTCAAAGAGCTGGAAGGGTTTACCGCCAAGCAGCAAAAGCTGGAGCTGTCTCGTCTGCTGGAAACCGCCGAACCGCATCCGGGTAAAGCGCTGCATTGCACCGAGAACAACCCGCCGTTTGATAATGGCGTGCTGAACGCCCAGCTGTTACAGCAGGCGAAGCCGTTCGTCGACGAGCGCCAGAGCAAAACCTTCTGGTTCGATATCCGCAACACCGACCGTTCCGTCGGCGCATCGCTGTCGGGCTATATCGCTCAGACGCATGGCGATCAGGGGCTGGCGTCTGACCCGATCAAAGCGCACTTCAGCGGTACTGCAGGCCAGAGCTTTGGCGTATGGAACGCGGGCGGCGTGGAGTTGTATCTGACCGGCGATGCCAACGACTATGTCGGTAAAGGCATGGCGGGCGGCCTGCTGGCGGTACGTCCTCCGGTTGGCTCTGCTTTCCGTAGCCATGAGGCGAGCATCATCGGTAACACCTGCCTGTATGGCGCCACCGGTGGTCGCCTGTTTGCTGCGGGTCGTGCGGGTGAGCGCTTTGCAGTGCGTAACTCTGGCGCAATCACCGTGGTTGAAGGTATTGGCGACAACGGCTGTGAATACATGACCGGCGGCATCGTCTGTATTCTCGGCAAAACCGGCGTTAACTTCGGCGCGGGCATGACCGGCGGATTCGCCTACGTGCTCGACGAAGACGGTGAATTCCGCAAACGCGTAAACCCGGAACTGGTCGAAGTGCTGAGCGTGGACTCGCTGGCGATCCACGAAGAGCACCTGCGTGGCCTGATTACCGAGCACGTACAGCATACCGGTTCTTCTCACGGCGAAGAGATCCTGGCGAACTGGCCAGCATTCTCGGCGAAATTCGCGCTGGTAAAACCAAAATCCAGTGATGTGAAAGCACTGTTGGGTCACCGTAGTCGTAGCGCAGCAGAGCTGCGTGTGCAGGCGCAGTAAGGGGTAGCAGCAATGAGTCAGAACGTATACCAATTTATCGACCTGCAGCGTGTTGATCCGCCGAAGAAGCCGCTGAAGATCCGTAAGATCGAATTTATCGAGATCTACGAGCCGTTTTCTGAAGGTCAGGCCAAAGCACAGGCAGATCGCTGCCTGTCCTGCGGTAACCCGTACTGCGAGTGGAAGTGTCCGGTGCATAACTACATCCCGAACTGGCTGAAGTTGGCGAATGAGGGACGTATTTTTGAAGCGGCAGAGCTTTCGCACCAGACCAACACCTTGCCGGAAGTCTGTGGCCGTGTATGCCCGCAGGATCGACTGTGTGAAGGATCCTGTACGTTGAACGATGAGTTTGGCGCGGTAACCATTGGCAACATCGAGCGCTATATCAACGATAAAGCGTTCGAGATGGGCTGGCGTCCGGATATGACCGGCGTTCGCCAGACGGACAAGCGCGTGGCGATTATCGGTGCGGGGCCAGCGGGCCTGGCCTGTGCTGATGTGCTGACCCGCAACGGCGTAAAGGCGGTGGTATTTGACCGTCACCCGGAAATCGGCGGCTTGCTGACCTTCGGTATCCCAGCCTTCAAGCTGGAAAAAGAGGTCATGACCCGTCGCCGTGAAATCTTCACCGGCATGGGCATTGAGTTCAAACTCAACGTGGAAGTAGGCCGTGACGTACAGCTCAATGATTTGCTGAAGGATTACGACGCCGTGTTCCTTGGCGTAGGAACCTATCAGTCGATGCGCGGCGGGCTGGAAAACGAAGACGCTGATGGCGTGTTTGATGCCCTGCCGTTCCTGATTGCCAATACCAAACAGTTGATGGGCTTTGGCGAAAGCAGCAATGAGCCATATATCAGCATGGAAGGCAAACGTGTCGTCGTGCTCGGCGGTGGCGATACCGCGATGGACTGCGTGCGCACCTCCGTACGTCAGGAAGCATCGCACGTTATCTGCGCCTATCGTCGCGATGAAGAGAACATGCCGGGTTCGAAACGCGAAGTGAAAAACGCGCGCGAAGAAGGCGTCGAGTTCCAGTTCAACGTCCAGCCTTTAGGTGTGGAAGTGAATGCCAACGGGAAAGTGTGCGGCGTGAAAATGGCGCGCACTGAAATGGGCGAACCGGATGCGAAGGGACGTCGCCGTGCGGAGATCGTCGCTGGCTCCGAGCACGTTGTTCCGGCTGATGCCGTGGTCCTGGCGTTTGGTTTCCGCCCACATAGCATGGAATGGTTGAAAGAGCACAGCGTCGAGCTGGATTCACAGGGGCGCATTATTGCCCCGGAACGTAGCGACAACGCTTTCCAGACCAGCAACCCGAAAATCTTCGCAGGCGGCGACATCGTACGCGGTTCGGATCTGGTGGTCACCGCGATTGCCGAAGGTCGTAAAGCGGCAGACGGGATTCTGAATTACCTGGAAGTGTAATACATCTGGCTCCCCTGACGCTGATCGATGGGGAGCCAATATTCCTCCACTAAATACATGCGGTATCATTTTTCGAAAACCGCTCACAAATACAGCTGTATATTCAGTACATTGAAATTCCGCAGACAGTGTCTGCAGAATCTTACCATTTGGCGCAACTGGCTAAATCTTTCACACAACCCTGGTCGGTGTATGTCCGCCTCTTGTCGGTTAAAAATGCCGATGCCCGAAAATCAACGCAATCATCAACACCATAAATAATAACCATGTAAAGATTATACGTAATCGTTTGCTTTATTCTGAGAACTGTATATTATGCGGCGGATTTTTTGGGCAAAATTCATGGAGGCGTTGTGTCGCAGGACAACAATTATAGCCAGGGCCCCGTCCCTCTGGCGGCGCGGAAAGGCGTGGTTCCACTAACATTTGTCATGTTGGGGCTTACATTTTTTTCCGCCAGTATGTGGACCGGTGGCACACTCGGTACCGGTCTTTCCTATAATGATTTCTTCCTGGCAGTTCTCTTCGGTAATCTTCTCCTCGGTATTTACACTGCATTTCTCGGTTTTATCGGCGCAAAAACAGGGCTCTCAACCCACCTTCTGGCGCGTTACTCATTTGGTTTGAAAGGTTCATGGCTTCCCTCACTGTTGTTAGGCGGTACGCAGGTAGGCTGGTTTGGCGTGGGTGTGGCTATGTTTGCTATCCCGGTGGGCAAAGCGACAGGAATTGACGTCAATATCCTGATTGCGGTTTCCGGTCTGTTGATGACCCTGACCATCTTTTTTGGCATCTCGGCGCTGACCGTTTTATCTATCATCGCCGTGCCTGCCATCGTCGTTCTTGGCAGCTACTCCGTCTGGCTGGCGGTGAGTGATGTCGGCGGTTTAGACCATTTAAAAGCGATAGTGCCGCAGACGCCGCTGAATTTCTCCACCGCCCTGGCGCTGGTGGTCGGTTCGTTTGTCAGCGCAGGAACATTAACCGCCGACTTCGTGCGCTTTGGTCGCAACGCCAAAGGCGCGGTGCTGATTGCCATGGTGGCGTTTTTCCTTGGCAACTCCTTGATGTTCATCTTCGGCGCTGCGGGCGCGGCTGCGGTTGGACAGGCGGATATCTCTGACGTGATGATTGCCCAGGGACTGCTGCTGCCCGCGATTGTAGTGCTCGGTCTGAACATCTGGACGACTAACGACAATGCGCTGTATGCCTCAGGTCTGGGATTTGCCAATATTACCGGCCTTTCCAGCCGTACGCTGTCGGTGGCTAACGGTATTATCGGCACATTGTGCGCGCTATGGCTTTACAATAACTTTGTCGGTTGGCTGACTTTTCTGTCGGCAGCAATTCCCCCGATTGGCGGGGTGATCATCGCCGACTATCTGCTGAACCATCGTCGCTATGCCGACTTCAGCAAAGCGCAATTTATTTCCGTAAACTGGATAGCGATCCTGTCCGTTGCATTGGGCATTGCCGCAGGTCACTATATTCCCGGTATTGTGCCCGTCAACGCCGTACTTGGCGGCGTATTCAGCTATATCCTGCTGAATCCACTTTTCAATCGCAGCCTTGCTAAATCACCAGAGGTCAGCCATGCAGAATAATAACATCACCCTTCGTCAGGCACGTTTACAGGGACGCGAAGGATTGTGGCAGCTCACGATTGAAAACGGGCGCTTCAGCCGGATTGAGCCACAGGACACCGCCACGTTACCGCAGGGCGAAGTGCTTGATGCCGAAGGCGGCCTGGCCATTCCACCGTTCGTTGAGCCACATATCCATCTGGACACCACGCAAACTGCAGGCGAGCCGAGCTGGAACCAGTCTGGAACGTTATTTGAAGGCATTGAGCGTTGGGCCGAACGTAAGGCAATGCTCACGCACGAAGACGTCAAAGCGCGCGCCATGCAGACGCTGAAGTGGCAGATGGCCAACGGCATCCAGTATGTCCGCACGCACGTTGACGTTTCCGATCCAACGCTGACTGCACTGAAAGCCATGCTGGAGGTGAAGCAAGAAGTCGCGCCGTGGGTAGAGCTGCAAATTGTCGCCTTCCCGCAAGAGGGCATTCTTTCTTACCCCAACGGTGAAGCGCTATTAGAGGAAGCCGTGCGTTTGGGCGCAGACGTCATTGGCGCGATCCCCCACTTTGAATTTACGCGTGAATATGGCGTTGAGTCGCTGCACAAAATTTTCGCTCTGGCGCAGAAATACGATCGGCTTATCGATGTGCACTGCGACGAAATTGACGATGAGCAGTCACGCTTTGTTGAAACCGTCGCGGCGCTGGCGCATCGTGACAATATGGGCGAACGCGTGACCGCCAGCCATACCACGGCAATGCATTCCTATAACGGCGCGTATGCTTCCCGCCTCTTTCGCCTGTTGAAAATGTCCGGCATTAACTTTGTCGCGAACCCACTGGTAAATATTCACCTGCAAGGGCGCTTTGATACGTATCCTAAACGTCGCGGCGTAACGCGCGTCAAAGAGATGCTGGAAGCAGAGATCAACGTCTGCTTCGGCCATGATGACGTCTTCGACCCGTGGTATCCGCTGGGCACCGCCAATATGCTGCAGGTACTGCATATGGGATTACATGTGTGTCAGTTGATGGGATACGGACAGATCAACGATGGGCTGAACCTGGTTACCACCCACAGTGCGAAAACCTTGCACCTGCAGGATTACGGTCTGAACGTGGGAAACTCCGGAAATCTGGTGATTTTAGCGGCAGAAAATGGGTTTGACGCGGTTCGTCGCCAGACGCCTGCCCGTTATTCCATTCGTCACGGGCGAGTCATTGCTGAGACAGTGCCAAGCCAGACCACGCTGCATCTGACGCAGCCGGAAGCAGTGACGTTTAAGCGCTAAGTTGTTCTATCCAGTGTCGGATGGCGCAAGCCTTGCCATCCGACACGGTCTCTCATCGTCAGGCTTGTAATAAGCTGGCGCGCACCTTGATCACGACCTTTTTGATTTCCCCCGGCCCTCCCACCATACAGCCCGGTTTATGCGGCTCGCCCGGCATAAAAATCGCAAATCTTCCCGGCTTCAGTACGATCGCCTGCTCATCGGCAATCTCGCTGCACAGCTGATAGTCGTCCTCAACATGCATCTCATCGCACTGGCGAGCAGAATCGGTCATCCCGAACAGAATACGTTCTTCGCCGGACAACAGCACCTGAATATCAATGTACTGCTGATGCAGTTCCGCTTTCTTTTGCTCTGGGCTCTGCGTCGCAAACTGCATGACATTCATAAAAATAGTATCGCCCTGCAACGCGTAGCGCCCTGGGGTCTTCTCCTGAGGATTCGCCGCAATGGCAAGCGTTAATGCCTGCTGCAAGACCGGATGTAATCCGGCAGAGGGCAGTGAACGCAACTCATCTGATATCATCATCATTCTCCCTGGGCCAACAACGCGGCCCCCAGTAATCCAGCGTCATGGCGGTAATGCGCTGCCAGTAATTCCACGTGATAGACCAAAGGCTCTTGTGCCAGATAATGTTCCACCAGCGCCAGATACCCTTCAGCCAGCCCAACGCTGCCGCCGATCACCACAATCTGGCAATCGGTCGTGGCCTTCACATCGGCGACAAGCCTTGCCAAAGTACGCGCCGAGCGATGGATCAACCTGCTTGCCTGCTCATCTCCTTGCCCGGCGCGGCTAAAAATGGTTTTGGCATCGCATCCAGCAAGTGTACCTTCGGCTGCAGCCGCGATCCCTCGACCGGAAGCAATCGCCTCGACGCAGCCCACACGCCCGCAGCCGCAGGCCGGTCCATTGAGATCCGCCAGCGTATGTCCTAAGTGTCCAGCCAGACCACCAGACCCGGTGAGTAATTTGCCGTTGCTGATCACGCCGCCGCCGACGCCTGTCGACACGGTGATAAACACCATGTCGCTTATCTCATCCGCCATAGCGTGGTATTCCGCCCAGGCCGCAGCCTGTGCGTCATTGACTGCCAGCGTCGGCAGGCCGGTGATTTGTTCCAGCGTTTGTGTCAGCGGAAAATGCATCAACCCGCCAAGGTTATGCGGATTCAGCGCCAGTAAAGCCCCCTCACGGATAATCCCCGTCGAGGCAATCGCCACCCGATTAGCACGCCCCTGTAGCGGTGCAACCAGTGCTTGCAGCGCAGCGCGCAGCGCCTCCGGCGTTTTGCTGGCGGGCGTCGGCAATTCACGCCGCTCGCGAATTTGCAGATTACTGTCTAACAGCGCGGCAGCCAGTTTGGTACCGCCGATATCAATTGCCAATGTGGTCATGACACCGCCTTCTGCATCGCGGTGATACGCTTTTTATCCCGTTGCTCAAGTAACGACATACTTCTTCCCTTACGCTAATTGCCCGGTTCAACACCGGGCAATGGGATTAACTTTTGGATTTCACCATGGTGCTTTTGTCACCGCCGAACGGTACAGCCCCGCTAAACGGTCGACCATCAATGGCATCATGCGTACGCAACGCTTCAGGACGCAGCCAGCGCTGTACGCGGGACGGCATATCGAGGCCAATCAGCAGGATCACCACAAATGTCAGACCGAAAGAGAGCGATCCCAGCGCGGTGCCCAGATCCAGACGTTGGGCAATCAGCGCGCCGATAATCGGTGCCAGAGCCCCACCCAGTGCGCCCACGTTATAGGTGAAGCCCAGGCCCGCCGCACGCTGGTCGGTATCGAAATAGCCGCCAATCAATTTTGGTAAGATCCCGGAGATCCCCTGGCCGAGCATTTGCTGGAAAAACAGCAGCAAACCCAGTACCCAGACGTTTGAACCGCCTATCGCAAACACCGGAATAATCAGCAACTGCGAGGCCAGCAAACTGCAGACATAGGCTTTACGCGTGCCCAGCCAGTCGCCAAGAAAACCGCCGACGCAACAACCGACCGCCGCACCAAAACCGCTAAAGAAGAGCACTCTGGCCACCGTGGAAGGATCGTACAGCAGTTCGGTTTTCAGATAGGTTGGCAACAGTGCCTGAATCGGCCACGAGTACAGGAAGGCGAATAGTACGACCACCATCAGCATGACGCCCGTCGGCCAGCGCTTCCCGCTGCTTTGCACCATAAAGCTAATGAAAATAAACGCACATATCAGGCCGAGGACCGCCACGATAGCCGCATTTTGCAGGTCGCCAGCAAAGCAGAACCACAGCGCGGTTGCAGCGGCGATCGTCATCAGAATATTAATTACCCGATGCTCGCCCCGGTAGAGAATATCCACCATCGTGCGCACTGGCGCTTTGCCTTCGTGTTTCTCTTTCCAGTCTTCCGCTTCCGGAATATTTTTACGCAGCCAGAGGGCGAAGATAATTGGCAGAATGCCGATGAAGAACAGCGCGCGCCACCCCCAGATCGGAACCACCAGGCTATAGACCTGCGCGGCGATCACCGCGCCAACAGAGAAACCGGAAATCAGGAAGCCACTGGCTTTATTTCGCAGGTGTTTAGGCCAACTTTCAATAACATAGGTTGCACTGGAGCCGTACTCACCCGCCATTCCCATACCGATAACCAGACGGGCGATAAACATGGTGGTGTACCCCGGTGCGAAGCCGCAGGCCAGCGTCCCCACGGAGAACAGAATGATGCTGGTGACCATTGCCAGACGGCGTCCGTAACGGTCGCCCATCGCCCCCAGCATTAACCCGCCAAACCAACGGGAGATAAAGGCGGCCGAGATCAGGCTGGCGGCCTGCACCGTCGTCAGTCCGAATTCGCCCTGCACTTCTGTCAGCACCAGGGCGATTAACACAAAATCAAAACCATCAAGCAAATATCCCAGCCAGGCGGCGGAGAATGCCCGCCATTGTGCCCGATTGAGATGGCGATACCACGGGATGCTCTGGGTAGAAGTACTCATTTTACTCTCCCGACGATCTTTGTTGTTGTGCCGGGTGGTGGCTTTGCCTTACCCGGCTTACGGTCGAAAAATCCAGGCCGGGCAAGCGAAGCGCCCCCGGCGACCCGCGATTACGCCTTTTCCGCCAGCAGTTGGTTTGCCAGCGCTTTCAGTTCCGGCAGATAGCGTTCATCTACCGGAGCAAAGGGTTTACGGCACAGTGGAACAGAAACCACATCCATATAGTGCAGTACTGTTTTCAGGCCGCGGAACACGCCAACCTTAATAAGCAGATCGATAACCTTATTGCACTCGGTTTGCAGCTTTTGCGCCGTGCGAATGTCACCTTCTTTGAGCGCTTTCACAATTCCCTGATAACGCCATCCCATGATGTTGTAAGTGCTACCGATACCTCCATCTGCGCCTGCTAGCAGTCCAGAAGCGAAGATCTCGTCATAACCGTTATAAAGCACCAGATCGGGATGAGCGCGGCGGATCTGTTCCATCTGATAGAGATCGCCCGAAGTTTGCTTCAGTGCGCCAACGCCCGGCAACGTCACCAGCGTGTTGATCTGATCCAGCGTCAGTTTTACGCCGCTCAGCGCCGGGATGTTATAGACCACCATCGGCAATCCATTCGCTGAATCAATAATTGCGCGGTAGTGATCGCAGTGCTCTTCAAAGCTGAACGGATAGTAAAACGGCGTGACAGCGGAGACAGCATCAAAGCCGTAACGATGCGCGGCGCTCGCCAGTTGCTGGCTTTCTTCCGTACTGACCGTGCCAACATGGGCAATTAACGTCACTTTGCCTTTCGCTTCTTCAGCAACGATTTCCAGCACCTGCTCTCTTTCAGCGCGGTTTTGGACAAAGGCCTCACCCGTTGAGCCACCAACGTAGAGCCCATCGATCCCCTGCCCAATGTTGAAACGCACCAGACGGCGCAGGCTCTCGATGTCCAGTTTCTGTTGGTTATCGAATGGAGTTAACAACGCTGGCATTACGCCTTTTAAATTTCTTGCCATAACGACCTCTGACGATGATTAGTGTTATCTGACTGCATACCTTTATACCTGTTATACCAGATCAAATAAGCAGCAATACAATAGAGAACGCTTATAGTGCGATCTACCTCACTAAACACTTCATCCTTCGAGCCGCCTCTGCGTTGGCTGCGTTCGCTCACCCCTGTCACATAGTTATCTATGCTCCAGGGGACTCGCTCTCTTGCCGCCTTGATGCAACTTGAATGATTTTGGGTTTAAAAGATCGTCAGGATCGCGATTACTTACGCAATTTTTTACTTTTGCTGAAGGCGTGCCAGGTTGCGGAAACGCTATTGAGATGTTCTTGCAGTGCACGGTCTGCTTCTTCAGGATCGCGCTGACGAATCGCATCGACAATAGCGATATGCTGCTGATAACTCACGTTATTGTGTTCATACAATTCTTGATCGGCAACGGCCGGACGGGCAGCAATTAACCAGTCTAACAGCGCAACATGGATCGCCATAAAGATGGGATTGCCCGGGATCTCCGCCAGTACGCGGTGAAAATCAACGTCCGAACGGATGAACAACGTATTGTCATCGAGCGACTGGCTGTTGATCTCCAGCGCTTTCGCCAGCCTGTCGATTTGCTCATCCGTCGCATGTTCGGCGGCGTATCGAACCAGGCTTGATTCAAAGAACAGTCGCAACTGCTCGAAGTGGGCAATGCCGCCGGGATGTGCGAGGAAATCTTTCGCCATACCAGACAGCTCGCTGATGATGGTATCAGCTGAAGGACGCGAAACGCGGGCGCGCTCGCCGTTGTTGATTTGTACCAGACCTTTGCGTTTTAACGCGGCCAGCGCTTCTCGTACAGAAGGACGGCCCACGTTAAAGAAGGTCATCAGCTCCCGCTCAGACGGCAACTGTTCGCCCTCGCCAAATTCCCGACGACGAATCATCTGCTCCAGTTCTTCCTCAACCATTTCAGACAGTTTTTTACGCGCAAGCGGGCGATTGCGTAAGCTACGGCCAATGGTGGATGGAGAGTCTTCAGCTTGCGAATCAAATGCGTTCATAGGGTCCATTCAGCTAAGTCGTGGTGACAAACAACAGCGGGTTTATCCTAACACAGGATCGAAAGCAGGGTGAAATGATGGTCGATCCGCCCCCGCTGGCTTATTGATAACATACGTAACAGCAATATTATTTTAAGCGAGTATCTTCCGCCTATTTTTAATTTAATAAAGTTATATCATCTTCATGAAATTTATGAACATCAACATGATAATTTATCATAACCATCTATTTTATAACGATAAATAATTAAATCCTCGAATTAAAAATAAGATATTCACTCCATAAAAAATGCCCAGAAAAATATAACATCCGTTGGGATAACAGCGTTATTACCGGATTTATCTTCTTCTCTGGCATGGAGTGAAACAATGTTCGGCATCATTATCTCTGTCATCGTTTTATTAACGATGGGTTACCTGATCCTCAAAAACTACAAACCGCAGGTCGTGCTGGCCGCCGCCGGGATCTTCCTGATGACCTGCGGTGTCTGGCTGGGCTACGGCGTGTTGGTCGCTGACGATAAGAGCAGTGGCTATCTACTGGTCGATATTTACAACGAAATTTTGCGTATGCTCTCCAACCGCGCGGCCGGACTGGGGTTATCAATCATGGCGGTGGGTGGTTATGCCCGTTATATGGACAGAATGGGAGCCAGCAGAGCGATGGTTAGCCTGTTAAGCCGCCCGCTCAAGCTAATCCGCTCACCCTATGTTGTGCTTGCCGCCACCTATGTTATTGGTCAGATCATGGCGCAGTTCATTACCAGCGCATCCGGGTTAGGTATGTTGCTGATGGTGACGCTGTTCCCAACGCTGGTCAGTCTTGGCGTGAGCCGTTTATCTGCAGTGGCGGTCATTGCCACTTCGATGTCGATTGAATGGGGCATTCTGGAAACCAATTCTATTTTTGCCGCGCAGGTCGCGGGTATGAAAATCGCCACTTATTTCTTTCAATATCAGTTGCCCGTCGCATCGTGTGTCATTGTCGCCGTCGCCATTGCGCATTTTTTCGTTCAGCGTCAGTTTGATAAAAAAGCCGCACCGGAAAGCAACGGATTTGCTGAACAAAAGATGCTGGAAAACGTACCTCCGCTCTATTACGCCATTCTACCCGTCATGCCGCTGATCCTGATGCTGGGCTCGCTTGCCCTTGCGCAAATGGGACTAATGAAAGCAGAGTTGAATCTGGTGGTGGTGATGTTGATGAGCATGACGCTGACTATGTTTGTTGAATTCCTGCATAAACATAATCTGCGCGAAACGATGGATGATGTGCAGGCTTTTTTTGACGGCATGGGGACGCAGTTTGCCAACGTTGTCACGCTGGTGGTCGCCGGTGAAATCTTTGCGAAAGGGTTGACGACTATCGGGACTGTCGACGCCGTAATAAAAGGCGCAGAGCATTCCGGTCTTGGCGGCATCGGTGTGATGATCATCATGGCGGTGGTCATCGCCGCCTGTGCGATTGTCATGGGGTCAGGCAACGCACCGTTTATGTCTTTTGCCAGCCTCATTCCGGATATTGCCGCCGGGCTGCATATTCCTGCAGTAGTGATGATTATGCCGATGCATTTTGCCACTACGCTTGCCCGCGCGGTGTCACCCATAACCGCTGTAATTGTCGTGACATCAGGTATTGCCGGCGTATCGCCCTTTGAAGTAGTAAAACGTACAGCAATCCCGATGGCAGTAGGATTTGTGGTGAATATGGTAGCCACCATCGCGCTGTTTTACTGATCCCGAAGCCAGAAAACAGAACAGGCCCGAAAGGGCCTGTTTTTTTATTTCACTATTTATTTCACTACGCGCAGCGCCGGACGCCCACCGCGAGGTGGCGGCGGAGTGTCATCAGGATCGTTGTCGTCGCCATTGTCAGGCTTATCGCCATCAATGACCGACATGACTGTTTCACTCTCAAAACCAGACGCGTCGTTGTCGTCATCATTTAAGCTGGCGACATCTTCGTCGTAGGCGGCTTCCGGTTCGAACATCGTACCGGCGCCATTTTCACGTGCATAAATTGCCAGAACAGCAGCCAACGGCACAGACACCTGACGCGGCACACCACCGAAGCGCGCGTTAAAGCGCACTTCATCGTTAGCCAGTTCCAGGTTGCCCACCGCACGCGGTGCAATATTCAGAACAATTTGCCCGTCACGCGCATATTCCATTGGAACCTGCACGTCCTGGAGCGTCACATCCACCACCAGATGCGGCGTGAGCTGGTTGTCTAGCAGCCACTCATAGAACGCGCGCAGCAGATACGGACGGCGTGGTGTTAGCTGTGGCAAATCCATACAGGTTAACCCCGGCCCAGACGCATTTCACGTTCAGGCTCAGTCAGAGAAGCCAGGAAAGAGTCACGTTCGAAGACGCGAGTCATGTACCCTTTCAGTTCTTTCGAACCTGCACCGTTGAATTCAATACCCAGCTGCGGTAAACGCCACAGCAGCGGCGCCAGGTAGCAGTCTACCAGGCTGAACTCATCGCTCAGGAAGTAAGGTTTCTGGCCAAATACTGGCGCAATTGCCAGCAGTTCTTCGCGCAGACGCTTACGCGCGACTTCAGCTTCAGATGCAGAACCGTTCACGATGACATTCATCAGCGTGTACCAGTCTTTTTCAATACGCTGCATGTACAGGCGGCTTTCACCACGCGCAACCGGGTAAACCGGCATCAGCGGCGGATGCGGGAAGCGCTCATCCAGGTATTCCATAATGATGCGAGATTCCCACAGGGTCAGCTCACGATCCACCAGTGTCGGTACGCTCTGATTCGGGTTGAGGTCGATCAGATCCTGAGGTGGATTGTCCTTCTCCACGTGCTCAATCTCGAAACTAACACCTTTCTCAGCCAGCACAATGCGGACCTGATGGCTATAGATGTCAGTAGGACCAGAAAACAGCGTCATTACCGAACGTTTGTTGGCAGCGACAGCCATGAAAACCTCCAGGTATATTCAGAATTTTTACTGCTACCAGCCACTCAGTGGCCAGCCAGAAGTGATGTCACCCAGACTCGGGAAAGTCATTGCTGTTCAAAATACAAACAAAAAATGAACGATACCGGACATTTGGGCAGAAAATTGGATGATAGTTTACCAGATTTTGTGACCTTTGTGGTGAGTCGATTCTTGAAATGGGGAAAAAGAGGTGGCAATCAGCGGATTACCGTGGATCTGAGGCGAGAAATAACGATAAAAAAACCCGCCAAAGCGGGTTTTTTCGCAAATTGTCGTCTGCCGAAGCAGAGTACAATTAACGTTTGGAGAACTGAGGACGACGACGTGCTTTACGCAGACCGACTTTCTTACGTTCAACCTGACGAGCATCACGGGTAACGAAGCCAGCTTTACGCAGTTCGCCACGCAGGGACTCGTCGTACTCCATCAGAGCGCGGGTGATACCGTGACGGATCGCACCAGCCTGACCAGAGATACCACCACCTTTAACAGTGATGTACAGATCCAGTTTCTCAACCATGTCGACCAGTTCCAGCGGCTGACGAACTACCATGCGGGCAGTTTCACGACCGAAGTACTGTTCCAGAGAACGTTGGTTGATTACGATTTTACCACTGCCCGGTTTGATGAAAACGCGAGCTGCGGAACTTTTGCGGCGACCAGTGCCGTAGTATTGATTTTCAGCCATTGCCTATAATCCCGATTAGATGTCAAGAACTTGCGGTTGCTGTGCCGCGTGGTTGTGCTCGTTGCCAGCGTAAACTTTCAGTTTACGGAACATAGCACGACCCAGCGGGCCTTTTGGCAGCATGCCTTTAACCGCGATTTCAAGCACACGCTCAGGACGGCGAGCAATCATCTCTTCAAAGGTCGCTTGTTTGATACCACCGATGTGGCCGGTGTGGTGATAGTACACTTTGTCAGTACGCTTGTTGCCGGTTACAGCAACTTTGTCAGCGTTCAGAACGATGATGTAATCACCGGTATCTACGTGCGGAGTGTATTCCGCTTTGTGCTTACCGCGCAGGCGCAGAGCCAGTTCGGAAGCCAGACGGCCCAGAGTTTTACCGGTCGCGTCAACAACATACCAGTCGCGTTTTACGGTTTCTGGTTTAGCTGTAAAAGTTTTCATTAAAAGCTTACCCAAATAAATAAGTTACACGTTGGTGAACACCCAAACGTTTTGTCAGTTGAGGTTCACACGACATTGTCCAGCAAACCTACCCCTTCGAATAGCCTATGCCGGCGCATAGAAAGTTTTGGGAAAAAAACTCTCTCGTAACGTGGGGTCGCAAGATTATAGAGAAGTCAGGGTCAAAGATCGACCCCTTTATGTGATTTGCGGCAGGTTTAACCGGCTAAATGTTCCCGCTTCAGATACTCTTCGCTTTGCATCTCCTGCAAACGCGACAAACAGCGCTGAAATTCAAACTTCAGACGCTCGCCCTGATAAATTTCATAGAGTGGCGATGCCGCGCTGACCACCAGCTTGACGTGGCGTTCGTAGAACTCATCCACCAATGCGA
Source organism: Citrobacter sp. Cf087 (assembly GCF_030334285.1). Lineage (NCBI taxonomy): Bacteria > Pseudomonadati > Pseudomonadota > Gammaproteobacteria > Enterobacterales > Enterobacteriaceae > Citrobacter > Citrobacter sp. Cf087. Next base: position 46,558 of record NZ_JAOWED010000028.1, on the reverse strand, counting down.
TAAAGCGCCGCGCTTCACTCTCCATCAGCGGAGTCATGACCGGCACATCAGACAACAGTACCGTGTGAAACAAACGCGACAGCGCAATGTAGTCATGCTGGCTACGCGCATCGACACAGAGTGTGGTAAATGACACCGCCAGCGTTTGGTTTTCGACGGCCAGCGTCTGCATCGGACGATGATTGATCTCCAGCGTCGGCGCATGTTCACCTTTGGTTCCCGCTAATGCCAGCCAGAGTTTATCCATCTGTTGGCGGGTTTCCTCATTCAGTGGCGACAGCCACAAATGCGCCTGCGTTAAGGTGCGCAGACGATAATCGACGCCAGCATCAACATTCATGATGTCGCAATGCTGTTTGATAGCATCAATGGCAGGAAGAAAACGCGCGCGTTGTAAACCGTTGCGATACAGCTCGTCTGGCGGAATATTGGAGGTCGCCACCAGCGTAATGCCACGGGCAAACAGTGCCTTCATCAGGCCGCCGAGTAGCATGGCGTCGGTAATATCAGAAACAAAAAATTCGTCAAAGCACAGCACGTCCGTTTCGGCCTTAAAGCGATCGGCGATGATTTCCAGCGGATCGCTCTGCCCCTGTAAGGCAGTAAGCTCTTCATGCACACGCAGCATAAAACGGTGAAAGTGCAAACGCTGTTTACGTTCGCCCGGCAGACTATGGTAGAACAGATCCATCAGCCAGGTTTTTCCGCGCCCAACTCCGCCCCACATATATAAACCACGCACCGGTGTGTTGATCGGCGACTCACGCTTGCCCAGCAATTTGCCAAAACGCGCCATCAGTCCGCTCTCCTGCGGCGCAGGTCGCGCTGGTGTCGTAAGTGCCTGGAAAATTGTTTCCAGTCGATTCACGGCTTCTTGTTGTACATTGTCGGGCTGATGACTGCCGTCGTTGAGGGCTTGCTGGTAACGCGATGTCGGGGAAAGGCTTTGCATGATGTTATTGTTATTCCTTGAGAATCGATGTGCCGTCGCTCACGGTTGACGAAAAAAAGGCCGTTCTACATTACGTGATATAAACACGGGATTCCACTTCTACGGGATTAGCGGTTATAGTGGCATAATCAGGCGCAGGCATGGAGCCTAAAGCCAACACCCTACGGAAACACAAGACAACGGGAGATGTTCATGACCTGGGAATATGCGCTAATTGGGTTAGTCGTCGGTATCATTATTGGTGCTGTAGCCATGCGTTTTGGTAATCGGAAATTACGCCAACAGCAGGCATTGCAGTACGAACTGGAAAAAAATAAAGCTGAGCTGGAAGAGTACCGTGAAGAACTGGTGAGCCACTTTGCCCGCAGCGCTGAATTGCTGGATAACATGGCGGACGATTATCGTCAGATTTACCAGCATATGGCGAAAAGCTCCAGCAACCTGCTGCCGGGTATGTCGCCGGAAAACAACCCGTTCCGTAATCGTCTGGCAGAGTCTGAAGCAGGCAACGATCAGGCGCCGGTTCAGATGCCACGTGACTATTCTGAAGGGGCATCTGGCCTGCTGCGTAGTGGTGCAAAGCGCGACTAACCGCACATCGTTAAGAAATTTATTGGGCGCAGCAATTGCGCCCTCCGCTTCTCTTCCCGTCCCAGCTATTATTTAGTCGTTAGCCTCATTGTGACCAAACCGAAAATTCAATAACATCAAACTGTTTTGAATCATCTTCCGTTTACTCAAGGTACGAGAGCAGGATCCATGAAAAAACAAACCCAGCTGTTGAGTGCATTAGCGTTAAGTGTCGGGTTAACTCTCTCGGCGCCATTCCCGGCCGTTGCGTCGATTCCCGGCCAGGTTCCCGGTCAGGCTGCGCTCCCCAGCCTCGCCCCGATGCTGGAGAAAGTGTTGCCAGCCGTGGTGAGTGTAAGGGTCGAAGGCACCGCCACTCAGGGGCAGAAAGTCCCGGAAGAGTTCAAAAAGTTTTTTGGTGATGAACTTCCCGATCAACCTTCACAACCTTTTGAAGGACTGGGTTCAGGTGTCATTATTGATGCCGCCAAAGGCTACGTCCTGACCAATAACCACGTTATTAATCAGGCGCAAAAAATCAGCGTTCAGCTTAATGATGGTCGTGAGTTCGACGCAAAGCTTATTGGCAGCGACGATCAGAGCGATATCGCACTGCTACAAATTCAACACCCCAGCAACCTGACGCAAATTGCCATTGCTGACTCTGATAAACTCCGCGTGGGTGATTTCGCGGTGGCTGTGGGTAACCCGTTCGGTTTGGGTCAAACAGCCACCTCCGGCATTGTATCGGCTTTGGGTCGCAGTGGGTTGAACCTGGAAGGTCTGGAAAACTTTATTCAGACTGACGCCTCTATCAACCGCGGTAACTCCGGCGGCGCATTGCTTAACCTCAACGGTGAGCTGATCGGTATTAACACCGCGATTCTGGCCCCCGGTGGCGGCAGCATCGGTATTGGTTTTGCAATCCCGAGCAACATGGCGCGCACGCTGGCACAGCAGTTGATGCAGTTTGGTGAAATCAAACGCGGTCTGTTGGGCATCAAAGGCACCGAGATGACTTCCGATATCGCCAAAGCGTTCAAACTGGACGTACAGCGTGGCGCGTTTGTCAGTGAGGTTCTGCCTAACTCCGGCTCCGCAAAAGCGGGGGTGAAATCAGGTGACGTCATTACCAGTCTCAACGGTAAACCGCTTAACAGCTTCGCCGAACTTCGTTCACGTATTGCGACAACCGAACCAGGGACCAAAGTCAAACTGGGCCTGCTACGTAACGGTAAACCGCTGGAGGTTGAAGTCACCCTCGATACCAGCACATCATCGTCCGCCAGCGCAGAGATGATTGCGCCTGCGTTGCAAGGGGCCACGCTCAGCGACGGTCAGTTAAAAGACGGTACCAAAGGCATCAGAATTGATAACGTAGAAAAAAGCAGCCCTGCCGCACAGGCCGGACTGCATAAAGATGACGTTATTATTGGCGTTAACCGCGATCGCGTAAACTCGATCGCTGAAATGCGTAAAGTGCTGGAAGCGAAACCGTCGATCATTGCCCTGCAGGTGGTGCGCGGTAACGAGAGTATTTACCTGCTCCTGCGTTAACGCATGCAACCGGACATCAGCCCCTCGTGTGATGTCCGGTAAACTCGTGATATGCTGCAGCCGTTCCCTTTATTAATGACGCCGCCATCATGTTTGTGAAGCTTTTACGTTCGGTCGCGATTGGTTTAATCGTCGGCGCTATTCTGCTGGCCGCGATGCCCTCGCTGCGCAAAATTAATACGCTTACCGCACCGCAGTTCGACAGTGCAGATGAAACGCCCGCCAGCTATAACCCGGCGGTTCGCCGTGCAGCACCTGCCGTCGTTAACGTTTATAACCGCAGTATGAACAGCACAGCGCATAACCAGCTTGAGATCCGCACGCTCGGCTCAGGCGTTATCATGGATCAGCGCGGCTATATCATTACCAATAAGCACGTCATTAACGATGCAGACCAAATCATCGTCGCATTGCAGGACGGTCGCGTATTTGAAGCGCTGCTTGTGGGGTCTGATACGTTAACCGACCTTGCGGTGCTGAAAATCAACGCCACTGGTGGACTGCCGACAATTCCGATTAATAACAAACGCGTACCGCACATTGGCGATGTGGTTCTCGCCATCGGGAACCCGTACAACCTCGGGCAAACCATCACCCAGGGGATTATCAGTGCCACCGGTCGTATTGGCCTGAACCCGACGGGGCGGCAAAACTTCCTGCAAACCGATGCCTCCATCAACCACGGTAACTCCGGCGGCGCGCTGGTCAACTCGCTGGGCGAGTTGATGGGTATTAATACCCTGTCATTTGATAAGAGCAACGATGGCGAAACCCCGGAAGGGATCGGCTTTGCTATTCCTTTTCAACTGGCAACCAAAATCATGGATAAGCTGATTCGTGACGGGCGCGTGATTCGCGGCTATATCGGCATCAGCGGCCGAGAAATTGCGCCACTGCACGCCCAGGGCGGCGGGATGGATCAAATTCAGGGGATTGTGGTTAACGAAGTAGCCCCGGACGGTCCGGCAGCGCAGGCAGGTATTCAGGTTAACGATCTGATTATCTCGGTCAATAACAAACCGGCGGTATCTGCACTGGAAACGATGGACCAGGTGGCAGAGATTCGACCAGGTTCAGTTATCTCCGTGGTCGTGATGCGAGATGACAAGCAGTTGACGCTGCAGGTCACGATTCAGGAATATCCGGCGACCAACTAATACGGATATAAAAAAACCGGAAATCATCCGGTTTTTTTTACATTTCAATGGGCTTGTAGGCCGGATAAGGTGTTTACACCGCATCCGGCATCTGTATGCCTGATGGCGACGCAAAACGTCTTATCAGGCCTACCGAAAAGAGTTACTTAACGAACTCTTCGCCCAGAGTGATATCTTTCTTCAGCGTATCCAGCATACCTTCCAGCGCAGCTTGTTCAAACGCGCTCAGCTTGCCGATAGACTGACGCTCTTCTACGCCGTTTTTGCCTAGCAGCAGCGGCTGAGAGAAGAAGCGAGCATACTGGCCATCGCCTTCAACGTAAGCACATTCAACCACACCTTTTTCGCCGCTCAGTGCGCGAACCAGTGACAGTCCGAAACGTGCTGCGGCCTGACCCATAGACAGGGTTGCAGATCCGCCACCGGCTTTAGCTTCCACAACTTCAGTACCCGCATTCTGGATACGTTTGGTCAGGTCAGCTGCTTCTTGCTCGGTGAAGCTTACGCCAGGAATTTGTGACAGCAGCGGCAGAATGGTCACGCCAGAGTGGCCGCCAATAACCGGGACTTCAACGTCGCCAGGCTGCTTGCCTTTCAGTTCCGCAACAAAGGTGTTGGAGCGGATGATGTCCAGCGTGGTCACGCCAAACAGTTTGTTCTTATCGTATACGCCTGCTTTTTTCAGGACTTCTGCAGCGATAGCAACTGTCGTGTTCACCGGGTTGGTGATGATACCGATACATGCTTTCGGACAGGTTTTAGCAACCTGCTGCACCAGATTCTTCACGATACCGGCGTTAACGTTGAACAGGTCGGAACGATCCATACCCGGTTTACGTGCGACGCCCGCGGAGATCAGTACTACATCAGCACCTTCCAGTGCAGGGGTAGCGTCTTCGCCACTGAAGCCTTTGATTTTCACAGCAGTAGGGATATGGCTCAAATCAACGGCCACACCAGGCGTTACTGGAGCGATGTCGTACAGGGAGAGTTCTGAACCTGAAGGCAGTTGGGTTTTTAACAGTAATGCTAGCGCCTGACCGATACCACCAGCAGCGCCGAGGACTGCAACTTTCATCCTAAACTCCTTATTATATTGATAAGCAAAGTGTCTATTGCTCCGCGGCGGCGACCTTAATTCACAAATCCAACGAATACAACAACCACGCGTCAAGAATGCGTAGTCACGCAAATTTGGCTTTTATGCATTTAACTTACGTAAAATAAAACCTAAGTTACGTAATTCAAAACCACCCGCACAGTAGAGCAACTTTCCAACAGGTGCTGACAATATACCCTACCCACCTCTCAAAACAACATCAATTTGATAACATTTAATTTACTTTTAACCTTATTTGCGAGCCGTGACACAGGCATGTTTCTTGATAACGAAATTTGATAAAATTCCGCTCTTTCATAACATTATTTCAGCCTTGAACAAGGCAGACTGTTTGCATAAAAATTCATCTGTATGCACAATAATGTTGTTTCTACCGCCATATTACGGGTGACTTATGCGAAGCTCGGCAAAACAAGAAGAATTAGTAAAGGCGTTTAAAGCGCTGCTTAAAGAAGAAAAGTTCAGCTCTCAAGGCGAAATCGTCCTCGCGTTGCAGGATCAGGGCTTTGATAATATCAATCAGTCCAAGGTTTCACGCATGCTGACCAAATTTGGCGCCGTGCGTACCCGCAATGCGAAAATGGAAATGGTGTACTGCCTTCCGGCGGAGCTGGGCGTGCCTACGACCTCCAGTCCGCTGAAAAATCTGGTGCTGGATATCGACTATAACGATGCGGTCGTGGTTATTCATACCAGTCCTGGCGCTGCTCAGTTGATTGCACGTCTGCTGGACTCATTGGGGAAAGCGGAAGGTATCCTGGGTACGATTGCCGGTGACGATACCATCTTCACCACCCCAGCTAAGGGTTTTACGGTAAAAGATCTGTACGAAGCCATTCTGGAACTGTTTGAACAAGAACTGTAATACCGCCTCCCCGTCGCCTCGCGGCGGGGGAAAACACTCTCTTTCTACCCCCTTCCGTCTATTTTTAACTGCTATGCATTTAACAAATGGTGCGTTTAACCGTCAAAAACCATTCACATAGTGAATATGAAGGCTTAAAAACGCACATTTTGCAAAAAATCATATCCAATTGATTTTATTTAATTTATTTCTTTTAAAATGTTCGAAACGCTCTTTTTAATTCCATTTGGTTATAAAAAATATTTTTCTTAACACTTACTACCCATGGAAACAATTAGCGTGGTATTAATTTATTAGGTTATTAGTGTATACTTGATTTTGTGATGAGGGTCACGAAACGTAGACCCCTATAAAAGAATTCGACGAGGTAAATATCATGAAAATCAAAACTACTATTGCAACCTTAAGCCTTCTTTCTGTTCTCTCCTTCGGTGCAAGCGCCGCGGTTACTCAGGTGAACTCACAAGAAGCACAGAATCTGCAATCTATGGGTAGCATCTCCGTATCTCAAATCGGTAGTTCACCAATGGACATGCGTCAAGCCATCGCCGCTAAGGCTGAAAAAGCAGGCGCCAGCAGCTATCGCGTCACCGAACTCCGTGAAGGTGCTCACTGGCACGCTACTGCAGAACTCTACAAATAAACCCTCGTCGTCTAAGTCCGACGACTTGCCCCCGCCTGCCGGGGGCTTTTTTATGTCTTACATTGAGTGACGAACGTTAAAACGCAACTGCCCTTCCAGCTCTTCTTCCGCTTCATCGAACAGTAAAATCAGCGCGCCGTATCGCCTGCGCAGCTTGTCCGGTAAATGGACAAATTCAATCTCCAGCGGCAACGGTAAAACTTCCCCGATAACCACCTCCCACAGAGAATCTAAATCAACCACCTTTTCCCTGGCGAGACCGAACGTGCGCGTAAACTCGCGATAGAAATCACCCTGGTCTTCTATCTCGTCAAAATCAAATGTATAGATATTCATCTATAGCCACCATCCCAACGCCAGCCACTCGACAGACCGCCAATATGTGGGGGTCTCTCGCATTTTCAGGTAAGTATAGCCATAAAAAAACCGACGCTTTTAGCGTCGGTTTTCAACTCTTAATTACTGACCAGCGCATGCTGATATTTGTGCAACATCCCACTGAGTCGTTTTACCGGCTCGGTCACCTGTGGTGGTGCTTGCCAGATGATTAATTTCTCCTGATAGATCTCAAGCTCTTCCAGCAACTGGCTAAAGTAGCGTCGGCGCTTGTCGTCATTTCCTGCGGAAATCACGCGATCGGCAGTGCGTCGAAGCTGGCGATGGAATGCGGAGAGATCTTCGTTTACCGGCACCGGCGCATCGCGCAGGCGCTGATGCGCGATGATCATTGTCAGCGCCAGGCGAAACTTCGCCAGGTCGCCCGGAAATTTGTTCATCAGCAAAAACAGCTGCTGATAAAGCGCCGGGAGATGGTTTTCTTTGCGACGAACCACGTTGGTGGTCATCGCTGAAACCGCCGCCGAGACAAACTGGTTGAGCAACACACGACCCGTTCTGTCACGAGAGTTATCACGCACCAACATAATGACGATAAACGCCAACATGCAGCCAACAATCTGCCCCAGCGCACTGTCAAGGAACTGGCTAAAGTGGAAGGTCATCGGGTTATCCAGCACGATGATATTAATGGTGCTGGCCAGCGCCCCCATCGAACCCAGCCGTCGTTTCTGTACTTCAATCCCCAGAAAGAATCCCAGCACTGCCAGGCTCAGGCACAGCAACAACATGCTTTGCTGCGTATTAGGGATAATCACCAGGAAATAGAGTGCCCCGAGCGGTAACGCCGCCAACGTACCGTAGATAAAGTCTATCGCCACCATGCGCGGGTTGGGCAAACGCATTGCCAGCGAGGTGACGACCGCAATCATCACCATTGCGCCGCTGCCGGATGTCCAGCCGGTCCACAGCCAGAATAAGGTTCCCAGCACACAAGAAAGCGTGGTGCGCCAAAAGTTAACCATCGCATGGTGACGCTCGGCAGATTCCACTTTCACCACCGGTTCACCTTGCAGGATCTCTTCTTCGATAGCGCTAATTTTGGTGTTGCTGACAACTCCACGTTTAAGTAACAGATAGCGCGTTGCCGCCCCGGCCCAGGTGTAAATTGTGACAGGTGTGTCACGTTCACCGGTCCATGCAATCACCCGACGCATCCGCTTCAGCTGTTTATGGACATCCTGTACCGTTTCAACCGGCGTATCGAATAACTCGCGGAAGGTATCGGTGATCAGTTCTGGTCGGGTATTCTGAATAAGATAGGTTTCGCAGGATTGTGTGATAAGCGTAAGCGACAGCGTATTCAATGCCTTGAGTCTGCGGTTAGCCCGCACCCAGCGCGAGGACTCCATATTCAGGTTACTACGCATGCCTTCCAGCGCCGCCGTACGCCGGACTAAATCTCCCCAGGCTTTGTCCACTTCCTCACTGTCGCCATGCTTAATGCACAGCTGCATAAGCTGATATTGCGCCACCAGCAGGCTATCCAGTTCGACATCAATCTCCTGTTTCACCGAACGGGGCGAAAAGAGCAGGTCGGCAACAATGGCACAGACAATACCCATCACAATTTCACTACAGCGTTCGAGCGCAAATTGCGGCGTCAGCAGCGGTTCAGCCTGGATAGTAATGACGATGATCAGCGCCGTATAGCCTGAAAGCCCCCAGGCATAAGAGTTTTCGATCTTCACTAACGACGAGATCCAGGTACAAAAACCGGCCCAGATACAACACACCAGGATCATCAATAGCGGGGCGCGGATCATGCTGATGATAATGATCAGGGCGGCAATACAGCCGATAAATGTCCCGACAATACGCAACATGCCTCGATAGCGGATAGCACCTGAATAAGGTTCTCCGCCAGCGGCAAAGGCTGGACCTGCCGCCACAATGGCCGCGGTCAGCACCGCCCAGCGCGGGGTCTCAAGCTGGAAGTGAAAGCCAACGAACAGCGCCAGTACAATCGCGCAGGCCAGTTTTACCGCAAAGCGGATATGCTGGTTGGCAATGGAGAAAATACCCATCGCGATTAACCAAATTCGCGCAGGCGGTGCGCCATTTTACGGAAGAAAGATTCCTGGCTGGCATCGCGATCCTGCTTGCCGGTAATGACGACGGTCGCCGTCGTCCCGGCAGGCCACAAGGTTCCCTGCTGCTCATCAAGACGAATTCGCACCGGCACACGCTGCGCCAGACGCACCCATTCAAGATTGGAATCAATGGTCGCCATACCCTTGGCGTCCCGCGTGCTGCTGGCATTCGTTACGCCAGCCGCCACACTATCAACCGTGCCCTTCAGCACATTATTACTGCCAAGCGGGGTGATTTCAGCGCGATACCCAGGGCGGACGCCTTCCAGTTTGGTTTCTTCCATATACGCCAGCACATAGAAAGAATGCTGTTTGACCAACGCCACCGCCGTGGAACCGCGCGTGATAAATTCGCCGCTATAGACGTTCAGGTTAGTCACCCAGCCGTCTGCTGGCGCGCGGATAACGGTACGTTCCAGATCTAATTTCGCCAGGTCGCGGGTCGCTTGTGCCTTCGCAAGCTGGTGTAATACGGTTTGCAGGACGTTGTTTGATTGGTCAATCTCTTCACGAGACATAGCCTGCACGCCCAGTCGGTTACGACGACCGGCCTCCTGGCGTTTTTCCTGCGCCAGTACCTGATAATAGGCCACGTCAGCTTCGGCCTGCTCGAGGGCTTTCTTATAGCGTGGCTGGTCGATAGTGAACAGGATCTGATCCTTTTTCACCAGTTGGTTATCATGGATGTTAACGTTGGTAATAAGGCCCGCAACATCCGGCGCAATCGCGACGACATCGGCGCTGAAACGCGCATCACGCGTCCACGGCGACTCGGTGTAGAACACCCATGCGCGAAAAATAGCGATGAAGGCCAGAATGACCAGTATCACGGTAATGGCCGTGCGGGAGAGTTTTCTTGTTAGTGTTTTCACTTCAACCTCAAACGAACAGGCGCGTTATTAAATAGAACAGACAGCAATACAGCGCGGTGTTAAACAGAGCCGGATGCCAGACAAAATCATAGATGCCAGTCGGAACAAGCACCCGGCGCACCAGCCAGAAAATCGCCAGTGACAAAAGTAATTCGAAAAAAATCGGTGGGAAGGACAGACCAAACACCACGATAACGGGAAACAGACTCATTTTGACCTTGGTAACGTAAGAGAGTGCAGATGATAGATTTTCTAGCGTATGTCACCGCAGAGAAGGGCAAGGATGAGCCAGGCGAGAGCGACATAGCCGTTATTTGAATAATAATATATTAACGTAACTGTTATGCTGTTATCTATATTATGTGATCTAAATCACTTTTAAGCCAGAGTGAACAATGGAACGATTAAAACGTATGTCGGTGTTCGCCAAAGTTGTCGAAATGGGCTCCTTCACCGCCGCCGCAAGACAGCTACAAATGAGCGTTTCATCGATAAGCCAGACGGTCTCAAAACTGGAAGATGAGCTACAGGTCAAGCTGCTAAACCGCAGCACGCGTAGCATTGGGCTAACTGAAGCCGGTAAAATTTATTATCAGGGCTGCCGGAGAATGCTGCACGAAGCGCAGGATGTTCACGAGCAACTCTATGCCTTTAACAACACGCCCATCGGCACTCTGCGCATTGGCTGTTCTTCAACTATGGCACAAAATGTCCTCGCCGGATTAACCGCCACGATGCTGAAAGAGTATCCGGGATTGACGGTAAATCTGGTGACCGGCATCCCGGCCCCGGATTTAATCGCTGATGGTCTGGACGTGGTTATCCGCGTCGGCGCGTTGCAGGACTCCAGCCTGTTTTCACGCCGTTTGGGGGCTATGCCGATGGTGGTCTGCGCGGCGAAAAGCTATCTCGCACAGTTTGGCACCCCGGAGAAACCTGCCGATCTCAGCAACCACTCGTGGCTGGAATACAGCGTGCGCCCGGATAATGAATTCGAGCTTATCGCTCCGGAAGGAATTTCCACCCGCCTGATCCCAGAGGGTCGTTTTGTGACTAACGATCCGATGACATTGGTACGCTGGCTGGCCGCAGGCGCGGGCATTGCCTATGTACCGCTGATGTGGGTGATCAATGAGATCAATCGTGGCGAAGTGGAGATTCTGCTTCCCCGCTACCAGTCGGATCCGCGTCCGGTCTACGCGCTGTATACCGAAAAAGACAAATTGCCGCTCAAGGTGCAGGTGGTGATTAACTATCTGACAGACTATTTTGTCGATGTAGCGCAGCTGTTTCAGGGAATGTACGGTCGGGGAAAAGAGAAATAAAAAAAGTGTAGGCCGGATAAGGCATTGACGCCGCATCCGGAAAGATGCCCGATGGCACTGGTGCTTATCGGGCATACATCATGATGTTATGCGGTGCCACCCACGGTCAGGTTATCCACCTTCAGCGTCGGCTGGCCCACGCCCACCGGCAGGCTCTGCCCTTCTTTACCGCACACGCCCACCCCGTTATCCAGTTTCAGGTCGTTACCCACCATCGAAATCTGCTGCATCGCTTCGATACCAGACCCAATCAGCGTCGCGCCTTTCACCGGTTTGGTGACTTTACCGTTTTCAATCAGATATGCTTCAGACGTAGAGAACACAAATTTCCCGGAGGTGATATCCACCTGGCCGCCGCCGAAGTTAGGCGCATAAATACCGTATTCAACGGATTCGATGATTTCCTGCGGCGTAGATTTCCCCGGCAGCATATAGGTGTTGGTCATACGTGGCATCGGCAGGTGCGCGTAAGATTCGCGGCGACCGTTACCCGTTGGCGCAACGCCCATCAGGCGCGCATTCAGTTTGTCCTGCATGTAGCCTTTCAGAATACCGTTTTCGATCAGCACGTTGTACTGACCCGGCGTGCCTTCATCATCAATAGCCACAGAGCCACGACGGTCCGCCATTGTGCCGTCATCCACCACGGTGCACAGTTCTGACGCTACCAGCTCCCCCATGTGACCGCTGAATACCGAGGTACCACGGCGGTTAAAGTCGCCTTCCAGACCATGACCGACCGCTTCATGCAGCAGAACGCCAGGCCAGCCAGCGCCGAGTACTACTGGCAGCGTACCAGCAGGCGCAGCTACCGCAGAGAGATTAACCAGCGCCATGCGTACGGCTTCTTTCGCCCATGCGTCAGCACGAACTTCACCATCAAGGTCGCCCAGGAAATAGTCATAGCCAAAACGACCGCCGCCACCGCTGGCGCCGCGCTCGCGCTTACCGTCCTCTTCCACCTGTACGCTTACGGACAGGCGTACCAGCGGGCGAACGTCAGCGGCCAGCGTACCGTCGGTCGCTGCTACCAGGATCAGTTCATAAACACCGGTCAGGCTGGCGGTTACTTCCTGGACGCGCTTGTCGGCGGCACGCGCCACGCTGTCTACGCGGCGCAGAATATCCAGTTTCTCTTCGCGGCTCATGCTCTGCAGGGGATCAACCGAGGTGTAAAGCGCCTGATGCTCCACAGCTCCCAGCGTTTTTACTTTGCCGTCACCGCTGTCACGCACGATAGTACGGGCAGCATGAGCACTCTGCTCCAGCGCCAGCAGGCTAATCTGGTCTGCATAGGCAAACCCTGTTTTTTCGCCGCTGATGGCGCGCACGCCAACGCCCTGATCGATATTGTAAGAACCATCTTTAATGATGCGGTCTTCTAAAACCCAGGATTCGTGATAGCTCGACTGAAAATAGAGATCGCCGTAATCAAGACGGCGTTCGGCCAGTTGGCCCAGGATGGCAAACAGATCCTGATGTTTCAGGCCATTTGCCGCTAGCAATTGTTCACTTACCAGGTTCAGACTCATCGTTTTGCTACTCATTAGTTACTGTTGTAGGCCTGATAAAACGCGCCAGCGTCGCCATCAGGCACTTCAATGCCGGATGGCGGCGTGAACGCCTTATCCGGCCTACGGACTGCGGTAGAGGATCTATGTTGAGATTGGGGCAATTACTCGCCCCCGTCAAATTATTGCTGGCTTTCTTTGCGCGGCTGACGCAGAACTTCGTTAATCTGCGGCTTATCGACCGGACCGGTGATGCGATAGCGCAGAATCGACACTTTGCTCCACAATGGTCCCAGAACCTTACTGGCAGCAAACACCGCCGCGCCGACAATCGGATTGACAGCAAACGCAGCGGCAACGCCTACGGTGGCAGAAATTTCCGGCGCGACAATGGCTTCCATATCCAGCTCCCGGCGTACCAGGTTCACCGAGCCTTTCATCGCAATGTCTGCCTCCAGACCGTCCACCAGCGTGTCATCGGTATGCATCACGCCATCTTTGATCCAGGCCGTGCTGCGAATCGAGTCGAAATAGAAACCTTCGCTGAAAGTATCGCTAAAATCAAAACGCAGTTTACGCAGCAACGCATCAAAGCTCAGCAGTCGCAAGAGTTGCCCCGCATGTCCAGTGCTGAGTTCAGTAAGCTCACCTTTGCCCAACCGGGTACGCAAAATCCCATTCAGCGAAGCTTCATCTGGATCCCATGGCGGGTTACGCCAGTGCAGGTCATACTCCACGTTGAACGAAGAGTTACGAATCGGGGTCGATACGCCAAAGAAACTGGCAGCGGAGTCAATTTTACTGCCGCTCAGTTTACCCTTCAGTGACGTTCGTTCTTTGCCCGGCGCGTTCACCCACACACCATCGGTGGTCAGTCTGGCAAAGCCTGTATCCAACAGACCGTTACTCAGCGTTAGCGTGTCGCCTTTAATCGCCACATCGGCATCAATACGCCCATATTTCTGTCCCCACATCCAGCACTCGGCACAGCGTAACTGAACATCCGGCCAGCCGCGGAAGCTGACGTTGTCCACGGCGGAAAACGGCGAGGCTGGAGTACTATTCAGTGGTGCTTTCGTCGGCGACGCTTTCGCCGCGCTGGGGTTGTAATAAAGATACTTAATATTGGCCAGCCACGGCGCATTATTGCGCATAGCCAGCGTGGCATTTATTTCACGTCCCTGCGCCTGCACGATGGAGCCATTGCTCGCAGGCTCAGACACGATACTCAAGTTATTCCACTGCTGACCGCCCAGGGATAACGATGGCGTACGCACCGTGATGCGCTGCGGGAAGTTGGCGTTGGTGCCAACGTTATCTGCTGCGCCTTTCTGGAACAACGCCAGCCATTGCGCGCCATCCATAGGGGGAAGGTTAAGCTCAATACCTTGCTGATCGGGTAACGCGGGCACGGTGCGGCTTTCCGACGTCCAGATTGCGCGGTCAAGCGTCAGTTTCTGATTCAGCAGCCAGCGGCTGTTAAAGTGGTTCTTACTGCCCGCGTTGCCGGTCAGTTCAAAACTGCGCAGATTGCCGTTGGCCTTAACGTTCACCGGTAACGCCTCACCGGCTGCCTTATTCAGCGGAGCAGGTAAGTGACTACTTACATTCTTCAGGTCGCCTTTTAGCTCAATGTCGTAGGTCGGTCCGGCATGATACGGAAGATCGATACCCACCTTGCCATTCCACGCCATGTTGCCGCTTAAGGCATCGTTGACCTGCGCTGGTAAAATCCCCATGCGGGTTGGCTGCCAGTCGCCTTGCAGGTTCACGGCTACCTGATAGGCTTTCGCCCCTTCGGTGGTGGAGAAGTCGACGTTCAGCGGCTGATTAAACCAGTTCGCCGTCATCGGCTCGCTCTTCAGATCGCCGTTGATAAAGCTGAATTTACCATTCAAATTCTTCAGCGTGCTGTCGAGCGGTTTAATAAACAGGCTGTTATTACGCAGGTTGACATCGCCTTTGGCGGTAACCAGCGAGCCGTCTAGCGGAATATCCAGATGTAAGCGAGCATTCACATCGCCGTCAATCTGCAACTGCTCAAGCGTGGCGCCGAGGGAGTCCTTAAGCGGCGTCTCATCAAAATAAGGTCCGACCGCCTTGCCCGGCCCGTTGATATCGGCGTCAATCAGCAGTTTTTCTTTAGCATAGTCGGGAATATTAGCCGTCAGGTTACTGGCCTTCACGCCGCCTAAATTGACGCTATCCGTCTTCATCCACAGACCATCGTTAATGAAGTTCAGTTCAATATTGAGATCGGTTAGCGCAGGCCAGTCGGGCTGGAAAGCAAATTTCGCGTTACGTAGCGGCACCAGAACCTGAAATTGCCCTTCGTTGTGCAGATACGGGAACAGATGCGGGTTACCGCCATACACCAGCGTGGCGTTATCCGCTTCGCCGCCCTGAATAGCGCCGCTGAGGTAGTCAACCAGCTCTTTGCCCATCAAGTTTTCCGGGAAATAGCGCCAGGCCTGAGAGCCGTCGTCGGTGCTAATGCCAGCCAGAATGCCTAACCACGGTTCATCTCCAGTGGGCTGCAGATAGCGAAAACCACCGCGCGCGCGTACCGCTTTCGCTTTAACATCGATGTTGCGCCCATCTAACTGAAAACCTTTATCATTTTTCAGCCAGCTTAGCGTCGCCACGCCGTTCTCTATTTCCAGCGGCGCGCGGAAGACAGTTTCATACGGCATTTTGGCTTGCTTCATGGAGGCGGTGAGCGCCCCATTTTCAACACTGCCCGCAAGCGTACCGGAGAAATGCTCAGCCCCCGGTAACAACTTCCACTGTTTCCAGGCCAGATTGGTCCACGATGACAGGATGCGGGTTTTTTCTGTCGCCTGTAACGGGATATCCAGCGCCAGCACATCTATTTTGCCGCTCGGCTGCGTGGCGCGCCAAATATCACCCAGCGCAGGCGATAACCGGGACGCCATCGGGCGCAGACCTTCTAATCCGGCCAGATCCAGATTGCTGGCACGAATGCGAAGCTCGTCGCTGCGCTTGTTATTCTCACCACCGACTTCCTGCTCAGGGATCCAGGCCAGCGTTAATGCGCCGCTCGGCCAGGGTTTATCATCCATGGTAATACGAGTATCGGGAATAGAGAATTGCCAGCCCGCCTCTTCACGGCTGATGTGCGCCGTCAGATTATCGACGGAGAGCGTGTGCGTACGATTTTCACCCAGCCAACTTGCTCCACCTTTTTTCAGCCAGACATCGCCACCAGAAACGACGCCTTTGCTGATCGTCATCCATGCTTCCAGGCTAAAACGCGCGGTTTGTAGCGCGACATTATCCTGCATCCATTTGCCCAGCCATGGTTTGACGTCGATGTCGTCTGCCTGCAGCCAGACTCGACCATTATTCAACAGCCCTTCGTCATCACGCAGATCCATACGCACCTGCATAACGCCGTGCTGTCCGGTCAGGCTGGAGAGGCTGACCTGACCTTCGGCGCGATGCCGATTTTTACCATTCAGCCAGGTAAGCTGTGGGATCGCCAGTTCAGCACGTTGACCTGAGAGGGTTATAAAGCTGATATGACTGTCGCGTAGATCGAAATGATCAAACTGACGCAGGAAGAGATTGCTGAGATGGTCGGTTTCAATGCCATCTCCGCCTTCACTACGCTGGATAGGAGTATTGGTGCGCAACTGCAGTTGCCAAAAGGTGAGATCGCGAAACTGCCAACGCATGTGCAGCAAACTTTGCCAGACATCCAGCGCCAGCGTGACGCGTTTTACCGAAAATTCTCCCCCATCTTTTAGCTGCGCATGGATATTACGCGCTTCAAGCGTAGGACCGAAATTTTGCCAGCTGGCAGAAAGCTGACTGGCGGAAACAGGTAGACCTGTAGCGGATTCAATCTTGCCAAGAATGGCTGGACGCCAGCTATCAAGATGAGGTAACGCAAGGCGCAGTCCACTGACCAGCAGCGCTGCGATGACAACGAATGCGGCTCCAGTGAGCAGTAATATCCCCGGCAATCGCCTCACGCACCTCTCCTTGTCTACCAAAAAATATGACTCACACCCCTTGAGTGAATATTGCCGGATGACGGCGCTTGCGCCTTATCCGGCCTACATGCGCGGGTGCCACTACACGATTTACATCATGACGACGTCGAACTGCTCCTGGTTATACAGCGGTTCGATTTGTACTTTGACCTGTTTGCCGACAAAGATCTCAACCTCCGCCAGCGCATGTGACTCTTCACCTTTCAGGGTTTCAGCCACTGCCGGAGAGGCATAAACCAGGAAACGATCGGAGTCATATGCATGGTGTACCCGCACGATTTCGCGCATGATTTCATAACATACGGTTTCCACCGTTTTCACCGTACCACGCCCATGGCAGGTTGGACACTCGTTGCACAATACATGTTCCACGCTTTCACGTGTGCGTTTGCGCGTCATCTCCACCAGGCCCAGCTGTGAAAAACCGTTAATGCTGGTTTTTACACGATCCTTGCTCAGAGCCTGCTCCAGGGAGTGCAGTACCCGGCGACGGTGATCTTCATTATTCATGTCGATAAAATCGATAATGATAATGCCGCCGAGGTTACGCAGACGCAGCTGACGAGCAATGGCCTGCGTTGCTTCAATATTAGTATTAAAGATAGTGTCGTCGAGATTACGATGCCCAACAAACGCGCCGGTATTGATGTCGACGGTGGTCATCGCTTCAGTTTGATCGATAATCAGATAACCGCCGGACTTCAGCTCAACTTTGCGTTCCAGCGCGCGCTGGATTTCATTCTCTACGTCAAAGAGATCAAAAATAGGCTGGCGCCCGCTGTAATGTTCCAGCTTGCTGGTCATCTCGGGGATATATTCCGCCGTAAATTCCAGTAACGCCTCATAGGTCAGACGGGAGTCGACGCGGATGCGGTCAAGCTGCGCATCAGCAAAGTCACGCAACACGCGCTGTGCCAGTGCCAGTTCACCGTACATCTGGTATCGTGTTTGCGGGCGCTTTTTACGCTCCATGACTTTTGTCCAGACGCGCTTCAGGTAGGCAGCATCCGAGGCCAGATCCTCTTCGCATACGCCTTCTGCCGCCGTGCGAATGATGAAACCACCCTGCTCATCGCAGTAATCCGCCACCACTTTTTTCAGACGTTCGCGTTCCGTTTCGCTTTCGATACGTTGGGATACGCCAACGTGCGAGGCCCCCGGCATAAAAACGAGATAACGGGAAGGAAGCGTGATGTCCGTCGTCAGGCGTGCGCCCTTCGTTCCCAAAGGATCTTTTACCACCTGCACCATCAGATCCTGACCCTGGCGCACCAGTTCAGAAATGTCGCGTACGGTGAACTGTTTTTGTTCTTCACCCGCCACGCATTCGGTGTGCGGCATGATGTCAGAAGCGTGAAGAAATGCGGCTTTATCCAGTCCAATATCTACAAAAGCCGCCTGCATACCCGGAAGTACACGACTTACACGACCTTTGTAGATATTGCCTACGATTCCGCGTCGCGCCTCACGTTCAATATGAATTTCCTGCAGAATACCGCCATCAATGTAAGCCACCCGAGTTTCCGATGGCGTTACGTTTACCAACAATTCAGCCGTCATGTTTATCCCTTTTCTCACGCAGTGCGTTAAAATTGGTCAGCAACTCATACGTTTCTACCAGCGGTAAGCCGACTACGGCGTGATAGCTGCCATTTATCTTCCTGACAAAACAGCCACCCAACCCTTGAATACCGTATGCACCTGCTTTATCCATTGGTTCACCGCTGGCAACATAACCCGCGATGTCCTCATCGGTTAGTGCTCTGAATGTCACTTCCGTCACTACCAGGCAGTCCAGACTGTGCTGGCAATCGGCCAGTGCCACGGCCGTCATAACTTGATGCGTTTTGCCCGACAGTTTGCGCAGCATTGCTGCGGCGTGGGCAGCGTCGTGCGGTTTTTCCAGCACTTCGCCATTAAGGATAACGATGGTATCCGCACCCAATACCGGCAAATCGCGCGGTGCCAGCGCTACACCAGCCTGCGCTTTTTCGCGCGCCAGACGGGAAACGTACTGCTGCGCACTTTCCTGCGGGTGCCGCTGTTCTTCAATCCCAGGGATCAGTCGTTCAAACGTAACACCAAGCTGAGCGAGCAACTCCTGACGACGTGGAGAACCTGAAGCAAGATACAGAGTATTCATATCAACCTTATTGCACCGCAAACTGCTGACGGACTTTACGCATCAGTAAGAATAGCCATGGCCAAAGCACGCCATTCACTACACTACTCCAGAACACTTCAGGTCTGAAAGAGACGTTGATCACTAAAAACTCGGCCCAGAAAACAATAATATCCACGACCAGTGATAACAACATGACCACCAGCGCCTGTTGCCAGAGCGCGAGGTTTCGGAATAGCTGGAATTTCAGCGCGACCAGATAAGCAATGATACTCATCGACAATGCGCGCACGCCAAGCGTGGAGCCGCTGATGAGATCCAGTATGGCACCCACCACAAATCCCGTGCCCACATTTACGCGATGCGGCAGCGCCAGGATCCAATACAACAAGATGAGCAGTACCCAGTTTGGCCGGAAAACCAGAATGTCATCCGGCCAGGGCATGACTTGCAGCAACAGTGCAATAAGGAACGAGAGCCAAATCACCCAACGTCCCTGGCTACGATAGCTTGCCACTTACTGTCCTCCCGGCTTACGCGGAGCAGGTTGTGGCGGCGTGGTATCCACAGGCGCAGAAGTCACACCTGTTGCAGGAGTTGGCACTGGCGCAGGCGGCCCCATGGCATCTGGTGCTGGCAGAACTTGCGGCATCATTTGCATCAGACGTTCATTGGCAACGCGGTGTACTTCTTCCGGCGTCATCGGGTTCGCGCCATTACGATCGGCCCCCCACAACAGCAACAGATAGCGCAAACGCTGCAGACCCGCGGTCGGGCGAGCCTGAATCACGGTATAAGCGCGCTGAGTGTCCAGCTTAACGGAAGAAACAACAGCAACCGGATAACCTTCAGGGAAACGTCCGCCCAGACCCGAGGTGACCAGCACATCGCCAACGCGAATGTCGGTATTGGCCGGCAGGTGTTCGAGCTGAAGATCGTCAGTGCAGCCGTTACCCGCAGCGATCACGCGAATATCGTTACGCAGAACCTGAATGGGCAGCGCATGCGTCGCATCGCAAATCAGCAGCACGCGGCTCGTCAGTTTAGCCACCGCCACGACCTGACCCACAACGCCTTTGTCACTAATAACCGGCTGACCTTCGTAGACGCCGTTAACGCTCCCTTTGTCGATCACCACCTGATCGCTGTAAGGGTCATTAACCGTTGAGATGACTTGCGTCACCATCTTTTGTTCGTCCTGACGCAATGGCGATCCCAGCAGCTCGCGCAAACGCGCGTTCTCCTGTTTGTATTGCCCCAGCATCAGCAGTTCGCTATTTTTCAGCAGCAGTTCCTGACGCAATGCCCGGTTTTCAAGTTCGAGTTGGTCACGCGAAGCCAGCGTTTGCGACACGCCGTCAAGTAATTCACGAGGACCATTTGAGATAAAGTAGAAAGGACTGACGGCGGTATCCATGTACGTTCGGATTTGACTAAACGTACCCAAGCGGCTGTCGGCAATAATAACGCCGAGCGCCACCAGCACCGCCAGAATAAGGCGAATCTGTAGCGAAGGGCCACGGCTAAAAATTGGCTTCATAGTCTATGCGTATTCTCGTATCAGAGCGGAAGGGCAACCCGCGGGGGCTACCCAACCTGCATCCGATTACTCTTCGCTGAACAGGTCGCCGCCGTGCATGTCGATCATTTCCAGCGCCTTGCCGCCGCCGCGCGCCACGCAGGTCAGCGGATCTTCAGCAACAACAACTGGAATACCGGTTTCTTCCATTAACAGACGGTCAAGGTTACGCAGCAGCGCACCGCCACCGGTCAGCACCATACCGCGTTCGGAGATGTCAGACGCCAGTTCCGGCGGGCACTGTTCCAGTGCAACCATTACCGCGCTAACGATACCGGTCAGCGGTTCCTGCAGGGCTTCCAGAATCTCGTTGGAGTTCAGGGTAAAGCCGCGCGGAACGCCTTCAGCCAGGTTACGACCGCGAACTTCGATTTCGCGCACTTCGTCGCCCGGATAAGCGGAACCGATCTCGTGTTTAATACGTTCTGCGGTCGCTTCACCGATCAGAGAACCGTAGTTACGACGAACATAATTAATGATGGCTTCATCAAAGCGGTCGCCGCCAATACGAACAGAAGAGGAGTAAACCACGCCGTTCAGGGAGATAACGGCAACTTCAGTGGTACCACCACCGATATCAACAACCATTGAACCGGTTGCTTCAGAAACTGGCAGACCCGCACCGATCGCAGCCGCCATCGGCTCTTCGATCAGGAAGACTTCACGAGCACCTGCGCCCTGAGCTGATTCACGGATCGCACGGCGTTCAACCTGAGTTGCTCCAACCGGTACACACACCAGTACGCGCGGGCTTGGGCGCATGAAGCTATTGCTGTGCACTTGCTTGATAAAGTGCTGGAGCATTTTTTCAGTCACGAAGAAGTCAGCGATAACGCCGTCTTTCATTGGGCGAATTGCAGCGATATTGCCCGGCGTACGACCCAGCATCTGCTTCGCATCATGACCTACTGCAGCCACGCTTTTCGGCGAACCGGCACGATCCTGACGAATGGCCACAACAGAAGGCTCATTCAATACGATGCCTTGTCCTTTTACATAAATAAGGGTATTCGCGGTACCCAGGTCAATGGACAGGTCATTGGAAAACATGCCACGAAATTTTTTCAACATACTAAGGGATAATCCTGAAAGCTGGGGCGGAAAACAAAATCCGCTTACTTTACCAACCACACGCAGCAGCGACAAGGCGCAAAAATCATCTGCTACGGTGAAAATTAGTGCAGTTCGTTTCCTTTGTTACAAAACCGGCCTGAGTCCATCAGGGCTGAATAAATCAGCAGCACTCCTCGCTTTTGTTTGCAACCTGTCAAAGGTCATTCACCTGCATGTTTGCTGTTACAACCTGGCGAGCAGGCAAGCACACCCCCAGAAGGCACAGCGCGCGTTATTCTACGTGAAAACAAATTAAACGGCAGGTTAAACCGAGTATCTTTGCGAATATTTTTTCACGTTAGTGTCAAGTGGTTGTGATGCAGCAAAAAAATCCCCTTGCCCACCCGCAACTCCGCGTTCTGTCAGCGTATGCCACTCACTACGCGAACGTACGCCCGTAGCGTAAACCTGCGTGGGTGTTCCCGAACAGGCCTCCACCAGGCTTTGAACCAGAAGCTGATTTTCCGTTCGCTTATCAATGTTCCTCACCAGACTTGGATGCAGCTTCAATAACTCAACGTTAAGCTCTTTAATCCAACTGGTGCTCACCAGCGTTAACCCCGCCTGCGTAACGGCAATACGCACGCCCAGCGCATTCATCAATCTGATGACGGGCTGTAACCGGCTGATATGTTGACAGACATCTGCCTCAGCAAGTTCAATAATTATGCGTTTGCGTAATGATTTTTCGCACTGCATCAGCGTATCACGCAGCCAGCGCTGAAAACGTGGGCGAATAAGCGATTCAACCGTTATCTGCATCGCCAGATTTTCCTGCGGCCAGTAACCCAAAAGCAGGGTCAGACGGCTTATCTGCAAACGGTCATACTCTTCAGCCAGGCCAAATTGAAGGACCATCGGCATATATTCCGCCGAAATGACCTCTTCGTTACCATCAAAAATACGGCACATCAGCTCCCGATGGTGCACCCGCCCTTCACGGGTTACTGCAGGCTTTTGATAAATTCTCGGCCCGCCCCGGCTGAGCATCTGTTCGATCAGCGTTCGCCAGCGTACGTTGCCCCGACCTTTTTCCGGCAGCGAGTCATCATAGACCGACCAGCTATTTCCGCCCTGCAATACCGAATTCCGCGTGGCTGCTTCAGCATGATCCATCACTTGCTCCGGCGACTGACCGCTGCGGCAAACGCAAATGCCAATATGAACCATATCGGCACGATCGATCATTTTATTAGCCGGAAGTGCATCTACCGCTTTTAATAATTGCCCGGCAATACTTTCCGCCTCTTTCAACGTGCGGTGTGGCAGCAGGATGGCAAAATCGCTACGGTGGTAGCGCGCCAGCAACGCGCCCGGATAGCGCGTCATAAAAGTCGACAACAAATTGATCAGCGTCGAGATTTGTTCTTCCGCGAGGGTGATTCCCCAGCTATCGCGCAGCAGCGTAAAGTCCGGCAGGCGTACCATCATCACGACGCCATGCGAGCCTACTTTTTCCTGATCTTCCAGCAGCGTGGCCAGTTGGTTATCAAAGAACAGGCGGTTGCTTAGCCCAGTTTTTGTGTCCTGCGCGACATAGGAACGAATCAGCGTATCCAGGCGGCTGCGTTGCTCGCGAGCATTTTGAATTTCAGTCAGCAGCATATCGAGCGCACTGCTGGTGCGCGCAGGCCATTCATAGACCGTTCCCCGCACGTTCGGCCCACGTTCGCCGTTCAGAATACGTGTGGAACGAATCTCCAGCAGCTCCTGACCCGAAAGCTGGCGCTGAAGCCAGCGCACAGACAAAAAGAGCATCAGAATAATGAAAGCAATGGCTATCGTGAGCGGTGCGGTGGTCAGCAGCGAATGGAAATAGTTACCCATCGGATCCTGATAAACCAGACGCAATGACATGCCCGGATGCTTGACCAACGGTACGGTGATCTCGCGGTAGAGATTGTTCGTCCCTGCCGGTCGGTAGCTACTGGTGCGCGAGTGGTCATACACCACGTGTTCGCCCTGCAACAGTTCGATGCGCACGATATCAACAGAAACCATCAGCTCATCGATTTGCGGGGTTAACGCAACGACATCTCTGGAGACCAGATGCGTATCAATCGCCGTCGCGACCGCCTGCACGCGCGTGGTGAACTTATATTGAATAGCGTTATAGAAACTCAGCGAACAGCCGATCAGAGTCACGAAGATCGTTAACCCAGTAAGCAGCGTGACAAAAGCTGAAAATTTCGTCGTTAATCGCATCCTTGTGTTAACTCCGACAGTTATGAAACAGGCCTGAAAGTGATAAAGCGACCCAAAAATGCAAAACTGAACGCAAAATCCGTCCATTTATACATACAGTGTGGGCATACTACCAAATCAGGTATATCTGGCAATTTATTGCGCAGAATCGGCATCATGTTTTGATTAGCGAGTATAGTCTTCATTAATAATTTTCCAATCCACTATACGAATTGAGGACAGGTTATGCAGGCTTTGATCTTAGAACAGCAGGACGGAAAAACCCTCGCATCCGTTCAACCCCTCGACGAAAATCAGCTACCTGAAGGCGATGTTACGGTGGATATCCACTGGTCAAGCCTGAACTATAAAGATGCTCTGGCTATCACTGGCAAGGGTAAAATCATTCGTAATTTTCCGATGATTCCTGGTATCGATTTCGCCGGTACCGTGCGTGCAAGCGAAGATCCCCGTTTTCATGCGGGTCAGGAAGTGTTACTGACCGGCTGGGGCGTGGGTGAAAATCATTGGGGTGGACTGGCAGAGCGCGCACGCGTGAAAGGCGACTGGCTGGTTGCGCTGCCAAAAGGACTGGATGGGCGTAAAGCCATGGTCATCGGTACCGCCGGCTTTACCGCTATGCTGTGCGTAATGGCGCTTGAAGATGCAGGTATTCGCCCGCAAGACGGTGAAATTGTCGTCACCGGCGCCAGCGGCGGCGTGGGCAGCACAGCCGTTGCGTTACTGCATAAGCTGGGTTATCAGGTTGCGGCGGTTTCGGGCCGTGAAAGCACCCACGACTACCTGAAAAGCCTGGGCGCTAACCGTATTCTTGGCCGCGATGAGTTTGCCGAGTCTCGTCCGCTGGAAAAACAGCTGTGGGCTGGCGCGGTGGATACCGTTGGCGACAAAGTTCTGGCAAAAGTTCTGGCGCAGATGAACTACGGTGGCTGCGTTGCCGCCTGCGGCCTGGCGGGTGGTTTCGCTCTGCCGACCACGGTGATGCCATTCATTCTGCGTAACGTTCGTTTGCAAGGAGTGGACTCGGTGATGACCCCGCCGGCACGCCGTGCAGAGGCCTGGGCACGTCTGGTTAAGGATCTGCCGGAATCTTTCTATGCCCAGGCGGCAACGGAAATTACGCTGGCTGATGCGCCGAAGTTCGCCGATGCCATCATCAATAACCAGGTGCAAGGCCGTACGCTAGTAAAGGTGAAGTAACAGGCCCTGGCGCAGAAATTTACACTTAATTAACCAAATTTCGCGGCACATCTACAGACTCCCTGCCATATTAACTACGCGTCCCCTGTCAGTTATGACGCGTAAGCCGGGAGTCTGTTATGAAGAAATTACGTCCATTTACAGAAGCCGACGTCACTGATGAGTCGGCTTTTTTTATGCAGCGCCGCCAGGTACTAAAAGCATTAGGGATCAGCGCTGCCGCCTTGTCTTTGCCCCTCTCTGCACAGGCCGATCTTCTGAGCTGGTTTAAGGGCAACGATCGCCCGCCCGCACCTGCAGGTAAGCCGCTTGATTTCAGTAAGCCCTCCGCCTGGCAAAATTCACTTCCTTTAACGCCTGCGGATAAGGTTTCTGGCTACAACAACTTCTACGAGTTCGGTCTCGATAAAGCGGATCCGGCAGCCAATGCAGGCAGCCTGAAAACCGATCCGTGGACGTTGCAAATCAGTGGCGAGGTGGCAAAACCACTCACCCTCGATCACGATTCGCTGACCGCCCGTTTCCCGCTGGAAGAACGGATTTATCGGATGCGCTGCGTGGAAGCCTGGTCAATGGTCGTGCCGTGGATCGGCTTTCCGTTACATAAACTGCTGGCGCAGGTTGAACCCACCAGCAACGCAAAGTATGTCGCGTTCGAAACGCTGTACGCACCGGATGATATGCCGGGACAGAAAGATCGCTTTATTGGCGGCGGGCTAAAATATCCCTATGTTGAAGGACTGCGTCTGGATGAAGCAATGCACCCACTCACACTGCTTACTGTGGGGGTTTATGGTAAGGCCCTTCCGCCACAAAATGGCGCGCCCATTCGCTTAATTGTGCCGTGGAAATATGGATTTAAAGGCATTAAGTCGATCGTGAGTATCAAACTCACGCGCGAACGCCCTCCGACAACCTGGAATCTGGCCGCGCCCAATGAATACGGATTTTATGCCAACGTGAATCCGCATGTCGATCACCCCCGCTGGTCCCAGGCCACTGAGCGTTTTATTGGCGCAGGCGGTATCCTGGACGTACAGCGTCAGCCCACGCTGATGTTTAACGGCTATGCCGAAGAGGTTGCATCACTGTATCGCGGACTCAATTTGCAGGAGAATTTTTAAGTGCGTCTGACCGCAAAGCACATTATCGGGCTGAAAGTTTGCCTGCATCTTGCCGGTTTATTGCCGTTTGTCTGGCTATTTTGGGCGGTAAATCACGGCGGCCTGAGCGCCGATCCGGTCAAAGATATCCAGCACTTTACCGGTAGGACAGCTCTGAAATTCTTGCTGGCGACCTTGCTGGTCTCTCCACTCACGCGCTACGCTAAACAGCCATTATTGATACGCACACGTCGTCTGTTAGGGCTATGGTGTTTCGCTTGGGCAACGCTGCATTTAACCAGCTACGCACTACTGGAGCTGGGCATTAATAATCTGGCGTTATTAGGGCGGGAATTACTTACGCGACCTTATTTAACATTGGGCGTTGCTAGCTGGGTCATATTATTCGCCCTCACCTTAACGTCTACGCAAGCTGCACAGAGAATGCTGGGTAAAAAATGGCAGTATCTGCACAACTTCGTCTATCTTGTGGCGATCCTGGCACCCATACATTATTTGTGGTCGGTAAAAATTATCTCCCCTCAACCGATTATTTATGCAGCGCTCGCGGCGGTGCTGTTAGCGTGCCGTTACAAGAAGTTTCGCCAGTGGTGGCGGTAGTTTCACGTTATGTGCAGTGCGTTGCAAAACACGGACGATCCGATTTTCTTTACATGTTAACGGTTGATTATCTTCCCTGATAAGACCAGTATTTAGCTGCCAATTGCTACGAAATAGTTATAATGTGCGACTTTGCTATCCCCGGTAGCGTTTTTAAAGCGCTGAAAGGGTGACAATCGCATATTGAAGGTATATTTTGTCTTTTACCCGAAAATGGCAGAAGATAGCCGCACAATGACTAACAAGTCTGGCAATCTCATTTAATGGCAGCAGCACCCAGTGCAGCGCCTGAGATGCGTGGCATCTTGTCACTCACTGTTATAAAAATGCTATACAGACGGCGGTAAAACGCTTGTCACAATCTCACTAAACAAAGAGTACGGAACCCACTCATGGATATTCGTAAGATTAAAAAACTGATCGAGCTGGTTGAAGAATCAGGCATCTCCGAACTGGAAATTTCTGAAGGCGAAGAATCTGTACGCATCAGCCGTGCAGCGCCAGCTGCAAGTTTTCCGATGATGCAACAGGCTTATGCTGCACCAGTGATGCAGCAGCCAGCTCTGTCTAACGCTGTCGCACAAACTGCCTCTCCAAGTATGGAAGCTCCGGCAGCAGCGGAAATCAGTGGTCACATCGTACGCTCCCCAATGGTTGGTACGTTCTACCGCACCCCGAGCCCGGATGCGAAAGCGTTCATCGAAATCGGCCAGAAAGTGAATGCGGGCGATACCCTGTGCATCGTTGAAGCCATGAAAATGATGAACCAGATCGAAGCCGACAAATCCGGCGTAGTTAAAGCGATTCTGGTAGAAAGCGGTCAACCGGTAGAATTTGACGAGCCGCTGGTCGTCATCGAATAACGAGGCGAACATGTTGGATAAAATTGTTATCGCCAACCGCGGCGAGATTGCCTTGCGTATTCTTCGTGCCTGTAAAGAACTGGGCATCAAGACTGTCGCGGTGCATTCAAGCGCGGATCGCGATTTAAAACACGTATTGCTGGCGGATGAGACGGTCTGTATTGGCCCGGCAGCATCCGTAAAAAGCTATCTGAACATCCCGGCTATCATTAGCGCTGCTGAAATCACTGGCGCGGTGGCAATTCACCCGGGTTATGGCTTCCTCTCTGAGAACGCCAACTTTGCTGAACAGGTAGAACGTTCCGGCTTTATCTTCATCGGCCCGAAAGCCGACACCATCCGCCTGATGGGTGACAAAGTGTCCGCAATCACCGCGATGAAGAAAGCAGGTGTACCAACAGTCCCAGGCTCTGACGGCCCGCTGGGTGATGACATGGACGCTAACCGCGCTCATGCTAAACGCATCGGTTATCCGGTTATCATCAAAGCCTCCGGCGGCGGCGGCGGTCGCGGTATGCGCGTCGTGCGCAGCGATGCCGAACTGGCACAATCCATCTCCATGACCAAAGCGGAAGCGAAAGCGGCTTTCAACAACGACATGGTTTACATGGAGAAGTACCTGGAAAACCCACGCCACATTGAGATTCAGGTGCTGGCAGACGGTCAGGGTAACGCAATTTATCTGGCAGAGCGTGACTGCTCCATGCAGCGTCGTCACCAGAAAGTTGTCGAAGAAGCACCAGCACCGGGCATTACTCCGGAACTGCGTCGCTACATCGGCGAGCGTTGCGCCAAAGCCTGTGTTGATATCGGCTATCGCGGAGCGGGTACTTTCGAGTTCCTGTTCGAAAACGGCGAGTTCTACTTCATTGAGATGAACACCCGTATTCAGGTTGAACACCCGGTAACCGAAATGATCACCGGCGTTGACCTGATCAAAGAGCAACTGCGCATCGCAGCGGGTCAACCGCTGTCCATCAAGCAGGACGAAGTTGTGGTTAAAGGCCATGCGGTAGAATGCCGTATCAATGCCGAAGACCCGAACACCTTCCTGCCAAGCCCGGGTAAAATCACGCGTTTCCACGCGCCGGGTGGTTTTGGTGTGCGTTGGGAGTCTCATATTTACGCAGGCTACACCGTACCTCCGTACTATGACTCAATGATCGGTAAGCTGATCTGCTATGGCGAAAACCGCGACGTCGCTATCGCCCGTATGAAAAACGCCTTGCAGGAACTGATCATCGACGGTATCAAAACCAACGTTGACCTGCAGATCCGTATCATGAATGACGAGCACTTCCAGCACGGTGGAACCAATATCCACTATCTGGAGAAAAAACTCGGACTTCAGGAAAAGTAAGCATGCGTTAACCAAAAAGGCCGGAAATTCCGGCCTTTTGTTTTTCTCCCCTCCCGCACGTGCCATAAGGTACAATCCCCGCTTTCTTTATCCACAAGGGACAAAAAATGGACGCTCGTTTTGTTCAGGCCCATAAAGAGGCGCGCTGGGCGCTGTGGCTAACCCTTTTATATCTGGTTACATGGTTAGTGACCGCTTACTTACCTGATTCAACGCTGGGTTTTACCGGCTTACCGCACTGGTTCGAAATGGCCTGCCTGCTAACGCCGCTGGTTTTCATCGTGCTGTGCTGGGCGATGGTGAAGTTTATCTATCGCGACATTTCGTTGGAGGATGACGATGCAGCTTGAAGTTATTTTACCGCTG
This sequence comes from Citrobacter sp. Cf087, assembly GCF_030334285.1. Classification (NCBI taxonomy): domain Bacteria; kingdom Pseudomonadati; phylum Pseudomonadota; class Gammaproteobacteria; order Enterobacterales; family Enterobacteriaceae; genus Citrobacter; species Citrobacter sp. Cf087. The sequence continues at coordinate 16,946 of NZ_JAOWED010000028.1, read as the reverse complement.
GTCGCCTATCTTCTGGTGGTCTTCGGTCTTTCTGTTTACGCCATGCGTAAGAGAGTGACCGGTACCTTCCTGAATGAATATTTCCTTGGCAGCCGTTCCATGGGCGGGGTCGTGTTAGCGATGACGCTAACGGCAACCTACATTAGCGCCAGCTCGTTTATTGGCGGTCCTGGCGCTGCTTACAAATACGGACTGGGATGGGTGCTGCTGGCGATGATCCAGTTGCCTGCCGTCTGGCTCTCATTGGGGATTCTTGGTAAGAAATTCGCGATTCTGGCGCGTCGTTATAATGCTGTTACCCTCAACGATATGCTGTTTGCGCGCTACCAGAGCCGCCTGCTGGTGTGGCTGGCGAGTCTCAGCCTGCTGGTCGCGTTTGTCGGAGCAATGACCGTACAGTTTATTGGCGGCGCACGTCTGCTTGAAACCGCAGCGGGCATTCCTTACGAAACTGGATTGCTGATTTTTGGCGTCAGTATCGCATTGTATACGGCGTTCGGCGGATTTCGCGCCAGTGTACTGAACGATACCATGCAGGGTATGGTGATGCTGATTGGAACTATCGTTTTGCTGGTCGGCGTCGTCCATGCTGCCGGTGGCCTTAGCAATGCGGTGGTAACCCTGCAGACTATCGATCCTAAACTGGTCTCGCCGCAGGGCGCTGATGACATTTTGTCACCCACGTTTATGACCTCATTTTGGGTATTGGTGTGTTTTGGCGTAATTGGCCTGCCGCATACGGCGGTACGCTGCATCTCTTATAAAGACAGTAAAGCGGTACACCGCGGCATTATCATCGGCACCATAGTGGTGGCGATCCTGATGTTTGGTATGCATCTGGCGGGTGCTCTGGGACGGGCGGTAATCCCTGACCTGACGGTACCAGACCTGGTTATCCCTACGCTGATGGTCAAAGTCTTGCCGCCGATCGCTGCCGGGATCTTCCTTGCGGCTCCCATGGCCGCGATCATGTCGACGATCAATGCCCAATTGCTGCAAAGTTCCGCTACGATCATTAAGGATCTGTACCTGAACCTTCGTCCGGAACAGCTTAAAAATGAAACCCGGCTGAAGCGCATGTCAGCAGTGATTACCCTATTGCTGGGCGCGTTACTGTTGCTGGCCGCCTGGAAACCACCAGAGATGATTATCTGGCTGAATCTGCTGGCGTTTGGCGGGCTGGAAGCCGTCTTCCTGTGGCCGCTGGTGCTGGGCCTCTACTGGGAGCGGGCAAACGCGTCAGGCGCATTGAGCGCGATGATTGTCGGCGGCGTGCTTTATGCTTTACTCGCCACCTTTAACGTTCAGTTCCTGGGCTTCCATCCAATCGTGCCCTCGTTACTGATAAGCTTGCTGGCTTTCCTGATCGGCAACCGTTTCGGTTCCGCCGTCCCGCAAGTCGCCATATTGACTACTGATAAATAAAGAGTTTTGCCATGCCATGGATCCAACTGAAACTGAACACGACCGGTGCCAACGCTGAAGAGTTGAGCGATGCGCTGATGGAAGCGGGCTCCGTTTCCATTACTTTCCAGGATACGCATGATACGCCGGTATTTGAACCTCTGCCGGGCGAGACTCGCCTGTGGGGTGATACCGACGTTATCGGCTTGTTCGATGCAGAAACCGACATGAAAGAAGTTGTTGCCATCCTGGAACAGCATCCGCTGCTGGGTGAAGGCTTCGTGCATAAAATCGAACAGCTCGAAGACAAAGACTGGGAACGCGAATGGATGGATAACTTCCACCCGATGCGCTTTGGCGAACGTCTGTGGATTTGCCCGAGCTGGCGCGACGTCCCGGATGAGAATGCTGTCAACGTGATGCTGGACCCGGGTCTGGCGTTTGGTACAGGCACGCACCCCACCACCTCTCTGTGCCTGCAATGGCTGGACGGTCTTGATCTTAACGGTAAAACGGTTATCGACTTTGGCTGCGGCTCCGGCATTCTTGCCATTGCGGCACTGAAACTGGGTGCGGCGAAAGCCATTGGCGTGGATATCGATCCGCAAGCGATTCAGGCCAGCCGTGATAACGCCCAGCGTAATGGTGTTTCTGAGCGTCTGGAGCTTTATCTGCCGAAAGACCAGCCAGAGGCGATGAAAGCCGACGTGGTGGTCGCCAACATCCTCGCGGGCCCATTACGTGAACTGGCGCCGTTAATCAGCGTACTGCCCGTTGAGGGCGGTTTGCTGGGGCTTTCTGGTATTCTTGCCAGCCAGGCGGAAAGCGTCTGTGAAGCCTATGCCGATCTCTTTACGCTCGATCCGGTTATCGAGAAAGAAGAATGGTGCCGCATTACCGGTCAGAAAAAATAATTCCTTCCGGCGTGGTTATCTGACCACGCCATTTTCAGACAATAGACCAGCACCGCGATACCTCTCCTCGGGATACAATATTTAATTGATTTTGTTAATTTTTATATTGTTTTCGTTGAGTGTACGTATGCATTTCTATCGTTTTACAACAACTTTACTAACAGCATGCTTGATGCCTCTGACAACGCTGGCCACATCATGGGGATATACCGGAGAGAACGGCCCTGCGCAGTGGGGAGAAATCAGCAAAGCGTATGCAACGTGCCAGACCGGAATAAATCAATCACCCATTGATATCCAGACCGCCACCACCAATAAACTCGGCCTTCCTGCGCTCAGCATACAATACGTCGACGGCCCAACAAGATTTCGTAGCATCAACCATACGCTGCAGGCAACAATGAGTCGCTATACCGCAAACTATATTAATATTGATGACAAGATTTATTACCTGAAACAATTAGATTTTCACGCGCCGAGCGAACATACCCTCAACGGTAGAACCTATCCTCTGGAGCTGCAGTTAGTCCACAAAAACCAACACGGAGACATCGCCATCGTAGCGGTCATGTTTGATATCGACGAACCTAACCAGGCGGTTCAAAATCTGTGGGAATCCTTTCCAACCATGAAGGACAATAGCATGCCCATTTTTTCGCCAGTCAATATCAACCAGCTTTTACCCGACGATAAAACCTACTGGCGCTACCGTGGTTCGTTAACAACGCCACCCTGCACCGAAGGCGTCACCTGGGCTGTCCTGAAAACGCCTGTTGCTCTTTCAGCCGAACAGCTGGATAAATTTCACTACATTGTTGGGCCTGCAAACAATCGCCCGCTGCAGCCGTTGAATGAACGCAAGATTACGGCAAGCTATTCTGGGGATACCGAGATCCTGTACTAAAATGAGGTAGCGATCACACAATGGCGAGGTGATTTGCTGATTAATTCAGCAGAATATCTTGTCAGTACCTTCTGCAGCTGAAGAAAAAATGAGAAGTTACGCAAAATTATATGTGTATATAAAATCGACACATTTTTATAATGCAATGATTTATATGACTAAATATTTTCATGCGTTCACATTTACGGCAATTCATTGATCCACCTCAGTGGATTGGTCAAAGTTTGGCCTTTCATCTCGTGCGAAAAATGCGTAATATACGCCGCCTTGCAGTCACAGTATGGTCATTTCTTAACTCATGCGCATCGGACAATACCAGCTCAGAAATCGCCTGATCGCAGCACCTATGGCTGGCATCACTGACAGACCATTCAGGACGCTGTGCTATGAGATGGGAGCAGGATTGACGGTATCCGAGATGATGTCTTCTAACCCGCAGGTTTGGGAAAGTGACAAGTCTCGTTTACGAATGGTGCACGTTGATGAGCCAGGAATTCGCACGGTGCAAATTGCCGGTAGCGACCCTGTTGAGATGGCCGATGCCGCACGTATTAACGTGGAAAGCGGCGCCCAGATTATTGATATCAATATGGGGTGTCCGGCTAAAAAAGTGAATCGTAAGCTCGCAGGTTCAGCCCTCTTGCAGTACCCGGATTTAGTGAAGTCGATACTAACCGAGGTCGTCAATGCAGTGGACGTTCCTGTCACACTCAAGATTCGCACCGGCTGGGCTCCGGAACACCGTAACTGCGTAGAGATTGCCCAACTGGCTGAAGATTGTGGCATTCAGGCTCTGACCATTCATGGACGCACCCGCGCCTGTTTGTTCAATGGAGATGCTGAGTACGACAGTATTCGGGCAGTTAAGCAGAAAGTTTCCATTCCGATTATCGCGAATGGCGACATTACTGACCCGCATAAAGCCAGAGCTGTACTCGACTATACGGGGGCGGATGCCCTGATGATAGGACGTGCAGCTCAGGGAAGACCCTGGATCTTTCGGGAAATCCAGCATTATCTGGACACTGGGGAGCTGCTGCCCCCGCTGCCTCTGGCAGAGGTGAAGCGCTTGCTTTGTGCGCACGTTCGGGAACTGCACGACTTTTATGGTCAGGCAAAAGGGTACCGAATTGCGCGTAAACACGTATCCTGGTATCTCCAGGAACACGCTCCGGATGACCAGTTTCGGCGCACATTCAACGCCATTGAAGATTCCAGCGAACAGCTGGCGGCGTTGGAGGCATACTTCGAAAATTTTGCGTAAACAGAAATAAAGAGCTGACAGAACTATGTTCGAACAACGCGTAAATTCTGACGTACTGACCGTTTCTACCGTTAACTCTCAGGACCAGGTAACTCAAAAGCCCCTGCGTGACTCGGTTAAACAGGCACTGAAGAACTATTTTGCTCAATTGAATGGTCAGGATGTTAACGATCTCTATGAGCTGGTACTGGCTGAAGTAGAACAGCCCCTGTTGGACATGGTGATGCAATACACCCGCGGTAACCAGACCCGTGCTGCCCTGATGATGGGCATCAACCGTGGTACGCTGCGTAAAAAACTGAAAAAATACGGCATGAACTGATACTAATCAGTTAAATGTTTGTTTTAAAAGGCGCTACTCGGCATGGGGAAGCGCCTTTTTTATTAACTTCACACGGGAGGCTTTGGCGATGAACGCAAGATGTGAACCTGTCTATTTTGGCGATGAATCTAAAAAGATAATCCTGGGTGATGCACTGACCGAACTGAAAAAGCTGTCTTCTGAAAGCGTCGATCTCATTTTTGCCGATCCACCTTATAACATCGGTAAAGATTTTGACGGGATGGTGGAGTCCTGGGATGAAGAGGCTTTTCTGGCGTGGCTGTTTGAGTGCATTGACGAGTGCCATCGCATTCTCAAACCGCACGGCACCATGTACATCATGAACAGTACGGAGAACATGCCGTATATTGACCTCAAATGCCGCCAGCTCTTTACTATCAAGAGCCGTATCGTGTGGTCATACGATAGCTCAGGGGTACAGGCCAAAAATTACTTTGGTTCGATGTATGAACCGATCCTGATGATGGTAAAAGATCAGAAAAACTACACATTTAATCGTGACGATATTCTGGTTGAAGCCAAAACCGGGGCTCAACGCGCGCTAATAGACTACAGAAAAAATCCACCGCAGCCATACAATCAGAAAAAAGTGCCGGGAAATGTCTGGGAGTTCCCACGCGTTCGCTATCTGATGGACGAATACGAAAACCACCCCACCCAGAAACCCAAAGCCCTCCTGGAGCGTATAATTCTGGCATCCTCGAACCCAGATGACAGGGTACTGGATCCGTTTGCCGGCAGCTTCACCACCGGTGCCACCGCCGTGGAATTGGGTCGCAAGTTTGTCGGGATTGAGATCAATGTTGAATACGTAAAAATGGGGCTCAGAAGACTGAGTATCGGTTCTCATTTTTCAGAAATTGAGCTTGCCAAGGTGAAAAAACGTAAGACAAAAAACCTGTCTAAAAAGAGTCGATTGACGGCAAAGAGCGGCGATCTTTCAACAAAGTAAAGGCATTGTAAGTCTGCTTTTCAGGTTACAGATTTCGTGTATATTCCCTGCACGCTTGGGCATGAATACACAGGGTTTGGTAATGATTCGCAAGTATTGGTGGCTGGTTGTTTTTGCAGTATTCGTTTTTCTTTTTGATGCGCTGCTCATCCAATGGATAGAGCTGATGACAACAGAGCACGATAAGTGTCGGAATATGAACTCAGTGAATCCCCTTAAGCTGGTCAACTGCGTCGACCTCGAATAGCGCCACCAACCCCACTTCAACAGCCGTCAGGCCTGGCGGCTAAAACGACCCCACCTGACTCTCACTCTGCGCTAATTGCCTTACGCTACCATCTGGGCTTAACATTTTTAATACATTATCAACTAATACTGGCGCTTGTTTATAAAGATCATAACTCATTGGATTAATGAGCCAGTTTTTAACAATGCCACTAAAACTCCCATGAAGAATAATTATTATAACGTCTAAATCAAGACTGGTTGCGATAAGTCCGTCGTCCATACATTTTTGCAAGGCAATGCGCATACCCAGATGATTGATACCAATTTTTTCACGAATAGCCTGTTCCGATATCATATCGTTATGGAATTCACATTTATGATATAAAATTTGCATTAATGCCTGCTGGCGAGGACTCTGCGCAATATATTGCAACCCCACAACTAACTTTTCACGCAGTCGCTGTAAAGGATTATCTCCCCAACGGCCAATAAGCTGGTCCTGAATAAGATCGCGCAATGGCGGTTGTTGTAACCATAGTTCATTAAACAATTGCGTCTTGTTTTCAAAATGCCAATACAGCGCCCCCCGCGTCACGCTGGCGGCGTCTGCAATGTCGTTTAGCGTCGTATTGCTTACGCCACGTGCGGCAAACTGTACAATCGCTGTTTCTATCAGGTGCTGCCGCGTTTTGAGGGCATCAGCTTTCGTTTTTCTGGCCATGGTTTCAGCTGTCTGAGGTAAGGGTAAGGTAGAGAATGATTAACTTTCTTATCTAATATTTGCGGTACGGAACAAATGTATCACTTAGCATTTATTTAAACGAGCCCTAAAAAATATTATTACTGACTTTGCACACAAATAAACAAAACAAATACCAACAATAAATATATTCATAAACCAAATGCTTATTTCAATTTGTGTTTATACGCATCATAGTATTGCTATTAACACCTCAATGAAACAACAGTCGATTAATCTCTTTTTGCTTTTACGTGCCGTGAATCGCACCCATAAATAAGTATTGCTTACATCGCTAGCTAATAATTTGTAGGATAGCCAACTATTATTTTCTCTTGTGCGCGTTATCGCCCCAGCGTTACCCGGTTAATAACGAGCGTTCGGTTTTTTAAGGAATTGAAATGACGAAAAATGCCAGGTTTTCACTCCTGCCCTCATTCATCATCGTCTCCGCTGCATTACTCGCCGGTTGTAACGATCAGGGAGAAACACAAGCTCATCCCGCAGAACCGCAGGTGACTGTTCATGTCGTCGAAAAGGCTCCTTTAGCTGTAACGACCGAATTACCCGGGCGCACAACGGCATTCCGAATTGCAGAAGTCCGTCCCCAGGTCAGCGGGATAGTGCTTAAACGAAATTTCACTGAGGGAAGCGATATTGAAGCCGGACAGTCGCTTTATCAGATCGATCCCGCGACTTACCAGGCCGACTATGACAGCGCCAAAGGTGAACTGGCGAAGAGTGAAGCGGCGGCTGCAATCGCGCATTTAACGGTAAAACGCTATGTGCCATTGGTTGGCACCAAGTACATCAGCCAGCAAGAGTACGATCAGGCAATTGCTGATGCTCGTCAGGCCGATGCCTCCGTGATCGCGGCAAAAGCGGCGGTCGAAGGCGCGCGTATCAATCTGGCCTACACAAAAGTGACATCGCCGATTAGCGGACGCATCGGTAAATCTAACGTCACCGAAGGCGCATTAGTCACGAATGGCCAGGCTACAGAGCTTGCTACCGTTCAACAGCTCGATCCCATTTACGTCGACGTAACACAGTCCAGTAACGACTTTATGCGCCTCAAACAGTCTGTTGAACAAGGGAGTCTGCATAAAGACAGTGCCAGCAGTACAGTCGAACTGGTGATGGAAAATGGTCAGTCATACCCGCTAAAAGGCTCTTTGCAGTTTTCTGATGTGACGGTTGATGAAAGCACCGGATCAATCACCCTCAGAGCCGTGTTCCCTAACCCAGAGCATACGCTGTTGCCGGGCATGTTTGTGCGCGCACGCATTGATGAAGGTGTTCAGCCAAATGCCATTCTCGTTCCGCAGCAGGGGGTAACGCGTACGCCTCGCGGCGAGGCCACCGTAATGGTCGTCAATGACAAGAGTCAGGTTGAGTCTCGCGCAGTCGTTGCTGCACAAGCCATTGGCGACAAATGGCTTATCAGCGAAGGCCTGCAACCGGGTGACAAAGTTATCGTGAGCGGCTTACAGAAAGCACGTCCAGGCGTTCAGGTTAAAGCAACCGCCGATACCGAAACTCCTGCCACGAAAGCCCAATAAGGTAACCGGACATGGCTAACTTTTTTATCAGGCGTCCTATCTTTGCCTGGGTACTGGCTATCATTCTGATGATGGCGGGTGCTCTGGCAATCATGCAACTGCCCGTGGCACAGTACCCGACCATTGCGCCTCCTGCAGTCGCCATTTCTGCCACCTATCCTGGTGCAGATGCGCAGACGGTTCAGGATACAGTCACACAGGTTATCGAACAGAATATGAATGGTATCGATAACCTGATGTATATGTCCTCCACCAGCGACTCGGCCGGGAGTGTGACTATTACGCTGACTTTCCAGTCCGGTACCGATCCCGATATCGCGCAAGTACAGGTGCAAAATAAACTGCAGCTCGCCACTCCGTTACTGCCGCAAGAAGTTCAGCAGCAAGGGATCAGCGTCGAGAAATCGAGTAGCAGCTTTTTGATGGTCGCAGGTTTTGTTTCTGACAACCCACAAACCACACAGGATGACATTTCCGACTACGTCGCTTCGAATGTTAAAGACTCAATCAGCCGTCTGAATGGCGTGGGTGACGTGCAGCTGTTTGGTGCACAGTACGCCATGCGCATCTGGCTGGATGCAAACTTATTGAACAAATATCAGCTCACGCCGGTTGATGTGATCAATCAGTTGAAGGTACAGAACGATCAGATTGCCGCAGGTCAGTTAGGGGGGACGCCTGCATTACCTAACCAGCAGTTGAACGCCTCGATCATTGCGCAAACGCGACTGAAAGACCCTGAAGAGTTCGGGAAAGTGACTTTACGCGTGAACAGCGATGGTTCGGTTGTTCACCTGAAAGACGTCGCGCGTATCGAGTTGGGTGGGGAAAACTACAACGTCGTGGCGCGTATTAACGGTAAGCCTGCATCCGGCCTTGGGATCAAGCTGGCAACCGGGGCAAACGCGCTGGATACCGCGAACGCTATCAAAGCCAAGTTGGTTGAACTGCAACCATTCTTCCCGCAGGGAATGAAGGTGGTCTACCCGTACGACACGACGCCGTTTGTGACCATCTCCATTCATGAAGTGGTAAAAACGCTGTTTGAAGCGATCGTGCTGGTGTTCCTGGTCATGTATTTGTTCCTGCAAAACATCCGGGCAACGCTCATTCCAACCATCGCTGTCCCTGTCGTATTGTTGGGCACATTCGCCGTACTTGCCGCGTTTGGCTACTCGATAAACACCCTGACGATGTTCGGCATGGTGCTCGCCATCGGTCTATTGGTCGATGATGCGATAGTGGTGGTGGAAAACGTGGAACGCGTGATGATGGAAGATAATCTGCCGCCTAAAGAGGCGACGGAAAAGTCCATGTCACAAATACAGGGAGCACTGGTTGGTATTGCCATGGTGCTGTCTGCGGTATTTATCCCGATGGCCTTCTTTGGCGGTTCAACTGGGGCTATCTATCGGCAGTTCTCCATTACCATCGTTTCCGCCATGGCGCTTTCTGTACTGGTAGCGCTGATCCTGACTCCTGCGCTTTGTGCAACGTTGTTGAAGCCGGTATCGGCTGAGCATCACGAGAAAAAAAGCGGTTTCTTTGGCTGGTTTAATGCCAAATTCGATCACAGCGTCAATCACTATACCAATAGCGTCAGCGGTATTGTGCGTAAAACAGGGCGTTACCTTGTCGTCTATCTGATCATCGTGATCGGAATGGCGGTTCTGTTTATGCGCCTGCCGACCTCCTTCCTGCCAGAGGAGGATCAGGGTGTGTTTATGACAATGATTCAACTTCCGGCAGGAGCTACGCAAGAGCGCACCCAGAAAGTACTGGATCAAGTTACTCAGTACTACCTGACCAATGAGAAAGCTAACGTCGAAAGCGTCTTCACGGTTAACGGTTTTAGCTTCAGCGGTCAGGGGCAAAACTCAGGTCTGGCATTCGTTAGCCTCAAGCCCTGGAATGAACGTAGCGGCGAGGAAAATAGTGTTGAAGCGGTCATTGCACGCGCCACACGCGCGTTCAGCCAGATCCGCGATGGGTTAGTCTTCCCCTTCAATATGCCCGCTATTGTTGAACTGGGTACCGCAACCGGCTTCGATTTTGAGCTGATCGATCAGGGCGGTCTGGGGCATACTGCGTTGACGCAAGCGCGTAACCAACTACTGGGAATGGTGGCTAAACACCCCGATCTGTTGGTTCGCGTTCGTCCTAACGGACTGGAAGATACTCCGCAGTTTAAGCTGGATGTTGATCAGGAGAAAGCACAGGCACTGGGGGTATCGCTGTCGGATATCAACGAAACTATCTCCGCATCACTGGGCGGCTATTACGTCAATGACTTTATTGACCGCGGTCGTGTGAAAAAAGTGTACGTTCAGGGGGATGCAAAATACCGCATGCTGCCAGCGGACATCAATAATCTGTATATCCGCAGCTCCAATGGCGAAATGGTTCCGTTCTCTGCGTTCAGTGCATCACATTGGATTTATGGTTCACCGCGACTGGAACGTTACAACGGTATGCCATCCATGGAAATACTGGGCGAAGCGGCACCAGGGCGAAGCACTGGTGAAGCAATGGCGCTGATGGAAAGTCTGGCGGAAAAACTGCCGAATGGTATTGGTCATGACTGGACGGGTATGTCTTATCAGGAAAGGCTGTCGGGTAACCAGGCGCCTGCGCTGTATGCCATCTCGTTAATCGTAGTATTCCTTTGCCTTGCCGCATTGTATGAAAGCTGGTCTATTCCTTTCTCGGTGATGCTGGTTGTACCGCTCGGTGTTGTAGGCGCATTGTTAGCAGCATCACTGCGCGGGATGAATAACGATGTGTATTTCCAGGTTGGCTTACTAACCACTATCGGCCTCTCGGCTAAGAACGCCATCCTGATCGTCGAGTTTGCCAAAGACCTGATGGATAAAGAAGGCAAGGGGTTGATTGAAGCGACGCTGGAGGCATCACGTATGCGTCTTCGTCCTATCCTGATGACGTCCCTGGCCTTTATTCTGGGGGTTATGCCTCTGGTTATCAGTCACGGAGCAGGTAGTGGTGCACAGAATGCGGTCGGTACAGGTGTTATGGGAGGAATGCTGACCGCAACATTGTTGGCTATCTTCTTCGTCCCCGTCTTCTTTGTTGTCGTGAGACGGCGTTTTAGTCGGCACAACGATTAATTTGTAAAATAAAGGCGTCTACGGACGCCTTTTTTACCTACGATGCTCCTCTTTATTTATTAGTAAGATAGCCATTTATTTCATTTAAACTATCCCTCTAAACTCGCCTACGACCTTTCTTTTTATCCATTATTTTTACAATCCACATGAATTGAGATTATTCCTCATGTCAGTCCTTTTTTAAGAAGTGGTAAAATAATCACCGAGTTCGCAGATGGCTTAGCGTTTGTCTTTGCTTAATTAGCGAAACGCTTATTTTGAGGTAACACCATGAAAAGATTAATATCCGTTGCATTGCTTACCGCATTCCTGGCTGGCTGTGCACACGATTCTCCTTGCGTACCTGTATACGACGATCAGGGGCGCCTGGTTCATACCAATACCTGTATGAAAGGCACTACCCAGGATAACTGGGAAACAGCCGGAGCCATCGCCGGTGGTGCTGCAGCCGTTGCCGGACTGACACTTGGGATTGTCGCCCTGACCAAATAAATCATCTCAAAAGCGCGGTTATTACCGCGCTTTGAGCACTAAGCATAAAATCTACATATAAGACAAAACGTTGCTTAATAGCGACTGACATATAATAAAATTATTATAGATTTCCCTCACACATCCACGATTTAAAATTAGCATTTTTTCTGTTTTTCGTTACACCACAGTTTCTTTTCATTATTCTCACGCCATTAATATTAACGCCAGAAATCGTTATCACGCGTCCTGTCTGATTTTTAAATTTTTTGCGCTGAAATGTGGCTTACGTTTCAATTTTGCACCACTTCAGGGCGCTGCATTTATTTTTTCCTGTCTACACTCTGCATATTGCGTCGAATAATCAGGCGCAAAAAACTGGCACTACCTTTGCTTAAAAGAGTATGGCCAAAGCCACAGACAGGTAAAAGACGTTTTCAGAACGTTTCCATAACAATAATTCCTCCACACAGGATGCTCTATGAAAAAGATGATAATCGCCAGCCTGGCTGCGGCCGGCGTGCTGCTTGCTGTTGCAAATCAGGCGCATGCCGGCGCAACACTTGATGCCGTAAAGAAAAAAGGGTTTGTGCAATGTGGGATCAGCGACGGCTTGCCTGGCTTTTCTTACGCCGATGCAAGCGGCAAGTTCTCGGGTATTGATGTTGATGTATGTCGTGGCGTTGCCTCCGCCGTATTTGGCGATGATAGCAAAGTAAAATATACCCCGCTCACCGCCAAGGAACGCTTTACTGCATTACAGTCTGGTGAAGTCGACATGCTCTCTCGTAATACCACGTGGACCTCCTCTCGTGATGCCGGTATGGGTATGTCCTTCACTGGCGTAACGTATTATGACGGCATTGGTTTTCTTACCCACAATAAAGCAGGTCTGAAGAGCGCTAAAGAGCTGGATGGCGCAACGGTCTGTATTCAGGCGGGAACCGATACCGAACTGAACGTGGCCGACTACTTTAAAGCCAACAATATGAAGTACACCCCCGTCACCTTTGACCGCTCGGATGAATCAGCCAAAGCTCTGGAATCTGGACGTTGCGATACGCTGGCTTCCGACCAGTCTCAGTTGTATGCCCTACGCATCAAGCTGAGCAATCCTGCGGAGTGGATCGTCCTGCCAGAAGTTATTTCTAAAGAACCGCTGGGACCTGTCGTACGTCGTGGGGACGATGAGTGGTTCTCCATTGTTCGCTGGACGCTGTTCGCCATGTTGAATGCGGAAGAAATGGGTGTTAACTCGAAAAACGTCGATGAAAAAGCAGCTAATCCAGCAACTCCGGATATGGCTCACCTGTTGGGTAAAGAAGGGGATTATGGCAAGGATCTGAAACTTGATAACAAATGGGCCTACAACATTATCAAGCAGGTTGGTAACTATTCGGAGATCTTTGAACGTAACGTTGGATCGGAAAGTCCGCTGAAGATCAAACGTGGACAGAACAACCTCTGGAATAACGGTGGCATCCAATATGCGCCACCGGTGCGCTAATGCGTAGTGATGTAACGGGCGCCGCAACTGCGGCGCTCAGCCCAGAGTCATAGTTACTGAGGTTTTCTTATGTTCCATCGCCGCTCAACCGTAAAAGGATCGTTATCCTTTTCTAACCCTGCGGTCCGCGCCTGGTTATTTCAAATACTCGCCGTCATTGCGGTTATCAGCATTGCGGTCTATCTCATTCATAACACGATAAATAACCTGAACAATAGCGGTATTACCTCGGGGTTTTCTTTTCTCGATCGCAGTGCCGGATTTGGTATTGTCCAGCATCTGATTGATTACGAGCAAGGCGATACATATGGTCGTGTCTTTGTGGTCGGCCTGCTCAATACGCTATTAGTTTCTGCATTGTGTATTGTTTTCGCATCAATTCTCGGTTTCTTTCTCGGACTGGCACGCCTGTCAGATAACTGGTTATTGCGAAAACTCTCGACGATCTACATCGAAACGTTCCGCAATATACCGCCGCTGCTGCAGATCTTCTTCTGGTATTTCGCTGTATTACGTAACCTGCCCGGCCCACGCCAGGCTGTTAACGCACTGGATTTGATGTTCCTGAGTAACCGGGGGCTCTATATACCGGCCCCACAAATGGGAGAAGGTTTTTTTGCCTTTTGCACCGCTGTCGTTATCGCTATCGTCGTCACCATCGGATTATTTCGCTTCAACAGAATGCATCAGACCAAAACCGGCCAGCTACGTCGGACCTGGCCCACGGCTCTGGCGTTGATCGTACTTTTACCGGTGATTTCACAGTGGATGTTTGGCGCTGCGCTTCACTGGGATATTCCCGCGCTTCGTGGTTTTAACTTCCGTGGCGGTATGGTGCTTATTCCCGAACTGGCTGCACTGACTCTGGCGCTTTCGGTGTACACCTCGGCATTTATTGCAGAAATTATTCGAGCGGGAATTCAGGCCGTTCCTTATGGCCAACATGAAGCCGCACGCTCGCTGGGTCTGCCAAATCCGGTGACGCTACGCCAGGTAATCATCCCACAGGCGCTACGCGTCATCATTCCCCCACTGACCAGCCAGTACCTGAATATCGTCAAGAACTCTTCTCTTGCGGCCGCCATTGGCTATCCGGACATGGTGTCACTGTTTGCCGGCACGGTACTCAATCAAACAGGGCAAGCCATTGAAACGATCGCCATCACCATGTCGGTATACCTGATCATTAGTCTGAGTATTTCTTTGCTGATGAATATTTATAACCGCCGTATTGCACTGATTGAGCGCTAAGGAGCCATGATGACAAAAGCCCTGCTGTCTCACCCCTCACGCCAGCGCAGTAATCCGGCAAACCGCAGCCTACTCTGGGTGCGTAAAAACCTGTTCTCCAGTTGGTCAAATAGCCTGCTCACCCTACTATGCATATGGCTGATTTGGTCATTTCTTCCGCCACTGTTGAACTGGGTATTCTTTCAGGCCAACTGGGTAGGTTCAACCCGAGCAGACTGCACCAAAGCCGGAGCCTGCTGGGTGTTCATTCATGAACGCTTTGGGCAATTCATGTATGGACTTTATCCCCACGATCAGCGCTGGCGTGTAAATCTGGCCCTGATAATTGGTTTGCTGTCTATCGTTCCCATGTTCTTGAAAACAATCCCGCATCGTGGCCGCTATATCGCCGTCTGGGCCGTCGTTTATCCAGTGGTGGTTTGGTGGCTGATGTACGGGGGTTTTTTCGGGCTGGAGCGCGTAGAAACCCGGCAGTGGGGTGGATTAACACTGACGCTAATTATCGCATCCGTGGGGATTGCAGGCGCGCTTCCATGGGGCATTTTACTGGCGCTGGGACGTCGTTCCCATATGCCAGTCGTGCGGGTTTTATCCGTCATTTTCATTGAGTTCTGGCGCGGTGTGCCGTTGATTACCGTTCTGTTTATGTCCTCGGTCATGCTTCCTCTGTTTATGTCCGAAGGAACCAGTATCGACAAGCTTATCCGGGCCCTGGTCGGCGTTATTCTTTTCCAGTCGGCCTATGTAGCAGAAGTGGTTCGCGGAGGATTACAAGCCCTACCAAAAGGTCAGTATGAAGCCGCTGAATCACTGGCGTTAGGATACTGGAAAACTCAGGGGCTGGTCATTCTTCCGCAAGCCCTCAAGCTGGTTATCCCTGGCCTGGTTAACACGATTATCGCCCTGTTCAAGGATACCAGTCTGGTCATTATCATCGGTCTGTTTGATCTCTTCAGTAGCGTGCAGCAAGCAACTGTGGACCCTGCGTGGCTGGGTATGTCGACAGAAGGATATGTTTTCGCTGCACTGATTTACTGGATCTTCTGTTTCAGTATGTCGCGTTACAGCCAACATCTGGAAAAACGTTTTAACACCGGGCGTACACCGCACTGAGGAATTTATGAGCCAATTATTAATGCCGTCTACCGACGCGATGATTACGCTGGAAAACGTCAACAAATGGTACGGACAGTTTCACGTCCTGAAAAACATCAACCTGAAGGTAAAACAGGGAGAGCGCATCGTATTATGCGGGCCTTCCGGTTCGGGTAAATCGACAACTATCCGCTGTATTAACCATCTGGAAGAGCATCAGCAAGGACGCATTGTGGTGGATGGGATTGAACTCAATGAAGACATCCGCAATATTGAACGCGTCCGACAAGAAGTTGGCATGGTCTTTCAGCACTTTAATCTCTTTCCTCATTTAACTGTCCTACAAAACTGCACACTGGCGCCTATCTGGGTGCAAAAGATGCCGAAAAAAGAGGCTGAAGTACTGGCAATGCACTACCTCGAGCGGGTCCGCATTGCCGAACATGCGCATAAATATCCCGGGCAAATCTCTGGTGGACAACAACAGCGCGTGGCCATTGCACGCTCGCTGTGTATGAAACCCAAAATCATGTTATTTGATGAACCCACATCAGCGTTGGATCCTGAAATGGTAAAAGAAGTGCTGGATACCATGATAGGTCTGGCACAATCGGGCATGACCATGCTATGTGTAACCCATGAAATGGGCTTTGCCCGCACAGTAGCTGACCGGGTGATCTTTATGGATCTTGGCGAGATTGTGGAACAGGCACCACCGGATGAGTTTTTTGCTCACCCCAAATCTGAACGCACTCGTGCGTTTTTATCGCAGGTTATTCATTAAAGCCATATGCCGGATACAGTTCCGGCTTATTTCCGCGTATAAAAGCAAAAGGCCATCCTTTCGGATGGCCTTTTGCTTTTATTTGATGTCTGGCAGTTCCCTACTCTCGCATGGGGAGACCCCACACTACCATCGGCGCTACGGCGTTTCACTTCTGAGTTCGGCATGGGGTCAGGTGGGACCACCGCGCTACAGCCGCCAGACAAATTCTTTTCTAAGTGCCGAACTTTAACCGAAAAACTGGTGCTGATACCCAGAGTCGAACTGGGGACCTCACCCTTACCAAGGGTGCGCTCTACCAACTGAGCCATATCAGCACACTAAATTTGATGCCTGGCAGTTCCCTACTCTCGCATGGGGAGACCCCACACTACCATCGGCGCTACGGCGTTTCACTTCTGAG
>NZ_JAOWED010000027.1:0-154787 GCF_030334285.1 Citrobacter sp. Cf087 | reverse complement strand
GAGGTTCGAATCCTCCCGGATGCACCATCTTCTCCGAGATAGCAGCAAAACTGTTGTTTCATGGTCTGCGAGATAATCGCGAGCACCAGGAAGGATAACGTTGCTCCAGCAACGGTCCGCAGGGCGAACGCTAGTGAGTCATCCTCCCGGATGCACCATCTCCCCCTTTAAATTATTTCCACATACTCTCTGAACACCCTTCAATTCGCTGTCAGCGACAAAATCAATCAATTACGATAAAATAACGTCTGGTCATTCGGCTTGTGAGAAGACGATGTACGAACGTTATGCGGGTTTGATTTTTGATATGGATGGCACCATCCTGGATACTGAGCCAACGCACCGTAAGGCGTGGCATGAGGTATTGGGGCATTATGGGCTGCGTTTTGATGAACAAGCCATGGTCGCCCTCAACGGCTCCCCAACGTGGCGTATTGCCCAGTCGGTAATTGAATTGAATCATGCCGATCTTGACCCCCATGCCTTAGCGCGCGAGAAAACTGACAAGGTGAAAAGCATGTTGCTGGATAGCGTCCAGCCTCTGCCGTTGGTTGACGTCGTGAAAGCCTGGCATGGGCGTCGGCCTATGGCGGTAGGAACGGGGAGTGAAAGCGCAATTGCAGAAGCGCTGCTCGCTCACCTTGGACTGCGTCGCTATTTTGATGCTGTCGTCGCAGCCGATCACGTACAACGCCACAAACCTGCTCCTGATACGTTTTTGCTTTGTGCCGAACGTATGGGGGTTATTCCGGCGCGTTGCGTCGTTTTTGAAGATGCCGATTTTGGAATACAGGCGGCGCACGCTGCGGGAATGGACGCCGTGGATGTCCGGTTATTGTGAGTGATGGACTGTCGCTCCTGTCACTGTTTGCCAGCAGTTTTCTCAGCGCCACGCTATTACCCGGTAATTCTGAAGTCGTTTTAGTTGCTTTGCTGGTCTCCGGGATAAGTCATCCCTGGGTCTTAGTCTTAACAGCAACAATGGGTAATAGCCTTGGAGGGTTAACTAACGTTATCCTTGGGCGTTTCTTTCCTTTGCGTAAAACATCGCGCTGGCAAGAAAAAGCCACTGGCTGGCTGCAGCGCTATGGCGCTGTCACACTATTATTAAGCTGGATGCCGGTTGTAGGTGATTTATTGTGCCTGTTAGCCGGATGGATGCGCATCTCGTGGGGTCCAGTTCTCTTTTTCTTATGCCTTGGCAAGGCGCTGCGCTATGTTGTTGTCGCAGCGGTTACGACGCAAGGCATTATGTGGTGGCACTAATTGTGTTGTGAGATAGCCTTCAGGGTAACCAATACCATTATGCTAATTAAAACGATTTTGACAGGCGGGAGGTCAATTTGATCCCGGACGTATCACAGGCGCTGGCCTGGCTGGAAAACCATCCTCAGGCGTTAAAGGGGATTCAACGTGGTCTGGAGCGTGAAACGCTGCGTGTTAATGCAGATGGGTCATTAGCAACGACAGGCCATCCTGAGGTGTTAGGCTCAGCGCTAACGCATAAATGGATAACTACTGACTTTGCCGAAGCGCTGCTGGAATTTATCACTCCGCCAGGCGATGACATTGAGAAAATGCTCACATTCATGCGCGACCTGCATCGTTATACCGCCAGAAACCTGGGCGACGAGCGTATGTGGCCGTTGAGCATGCCTTGCTATATTGCCGAAGGCCAGGATATCGAACTGGCGCAGTACGGCACGTCGAACACCGGTCGTCTGAAGACGCTGTACCGTGAAGGCCTTAAAAACCGTTACGGTGCGTTGATGCAGACAATCTCGGGCGTACACTACAACTTCTCGCTGCCAATGGCTTTCTGGCAGGCGAAGTGCGGCGTAACCGAAGGCGAAGATGCTAAAGAGAAGATCTCCGCGGGCTACTTCCGTCTGATCCGCAACTACTACCGTTTTGGTTGGGTGATCCCGTATCTGTTTGGCGCCTCTCCGGCCATTTGTTCCTCATTCCTGCAAGGAAAACCGACAACCCTGCCGTTTGAAAAAACCGACTGCGGGATGTACTACCTGCCGTACGCGACATCGCTGCGTCTGAGTGATTTGGGGTATACCAATAAGTCGCAAAGCAATCTCGGAATTACGTTTAACGATTTGCATGAGTATGTGGCAGGATTAAAGCGTGCGATTAAGACTCCTTCCGAGGAGTACGCGGCGATCGGTCTGGAGAAAGACGGTAAGCGTCTGCAAATCAACAGCAACGTTCTGCAGATTGAAAATGAGCTGTATGCGCCTATCCGCCCGAAACGCGTTACTCGTCGTGGTGAAACACCATCTGATGCGCTTCTGCGTGGCGGTATCGAGTACATCGAAGTACGCTCGCTGGATATCAACCCGTTCTCACCGATCGGCGTGGACGAGCAGCAGGTACGCTTCCTCGATCTGTTTATGGTCTGGTGTGCGCTGGCCGATGCCCCGGAAATGAGCAGTGATGAATTGCTGTGTACACGTAAAAACTGGAATCGTGTGATTCTCGAAGGGCGTAAGCCTGGACTGACGTTAGGTATTGGCTGTGAAACAGCCCAGTTCCCGCTGCCTAAGGTTGGGAAAGATTTGTTCCGCGATCTGAAACGCGTGGCACAAACGCTGGACAGCATCGATGGGGGAGAGGAGTATCAGAAGGTCTGTGATGAACTGGTTGTCTGTTTTGACAATCCTGAACTGACTTTCTCTGCCCGGATCCTACGGTCTATGATTGATGAAGGCATTGGCGGTACGGGCAAAGCGCTGGGTGAGGCTTACCGAAATCTGCTGCGTGAAGAGCCATTAGAAATATTGCAGGAAGCTGAATTTATTGCTGAAACCGAGGCTTCGAAGCGTCGTCAGCAGGAGATAGAAGCGGCTGATACTGAGCCGTTTAGCGTGTGGCTGGAAAAGCACGCTTGATACAAAAGAAAAAGGCCACTCGGGAGTGGCCAAAATTTCATCTCTGAAAACAGGGATGATGATAACAAATGCGCGTCTTTCATATACTCAGACTCGCCCCGGAACAAAGAGTTCAGATTATTTTTAAAAAATTTATCGGAGGTGGCTAAATGCCGTTGTTAGATAGTTTTACTGTCGATCACACCCGGATGGAAGCTCCCGCGGTCCGGGTTGCAAAAACGATGAATACCCCGCATGGCGACGCAATCACCGTGTTTGATCTGCGTTTCTGCATTCCGAACAAAGAAGTCATGCCTGAGAAAGGTATCCATACGCTGGAGCACCTGTTTGCAGGTTTTATGCGTAACCACCTGAACGGTAATGGCGTTGAGATTATTGATATCTCTCCGATGGGATGCCGTACCGGTTTCTACATGAGCCTGATTGGTACGCCGGACGAGCAGCGTGTTGCCGATGCGTGGAAAGCGGCAATGGCGGACGTGCTGAAAGTACAGGATCAGAACCAGATCCCTGAGCTGAACGTTTACCAGTGCGGTACGTATCAGATGCACTCTCTTAGCGAAGCACAGGATATCGCGCGTCATATTCTGGAGCGTGATGTACGCGTGAACAGCAATGAAGAGCTGGCGCTGCCGAAAGAGAAATTGCAGGAACTGCATATTTAGTTGTCATGCTGGATGGTGAAGCTCACGCTTCTCATCTGGTCTACAAATAATAGGCTCCAGTCGATATAAAAAAGCCAGTTCAGATGAACTGGCTTTTTTTATCAATACGCGTGGCCATCGCACCTTTAAATGACATCGTCAGAATGTTGTTGTAAGCTCTGTTGAATTTTATCTTTAGCTTCTTTAGCTTTCCAAAATAGCACCAATTGAATTGGCAAACTCTCTATGAAAAGAGATATATTGCCCTAAGATTTCTACGTCTTCTAAAAATTTTACGTTTTTTAAGGTTTCTTTTGGTATTTTGGGATTGGTAACATAGTCATATTCGCCCATCATAATCTCGCATTTGTCCAGTATTTTTAAATAACTCTCTTTTTCAGTGATCCCAAATGATTCCAGATCATTTTTTAGACCCTTGATGAAATTCTGGTATTCTGTGGTCCTACGGAGTCCTTCCGAAAGTAATGCCAGTTTATCTGCATCAAAGTAACTACCGGATTGTACGGCTTCATTCCATGCAGCTAGAGTTGTTATTTTTCTAAGGCTTGATTCGACAGGAATGATATCTCTATATACAGCAGGTTGTTCAAAAAAGAGTTTTGAAAATTTGTCGAGAACCTGCTTTAAGTTACCCATTCCTGCTTCTGAAAATTTCTGCATGGTATAATGTACTATTGATTCATTAGCAATAATGCTTCCTGCGATTGAATATGAAACCATCATGTTCGAATTTTTTTCTTCAATCAAGGTTTTACTAAACAATTGTTGACACTCTGGTTTAGCCATGTTCTTAATGGATTCGAATAATTTATTATTTTTACTGAAGATATTTTTTCCCAACAACATTATCTCATTCAACCTTGCTGCTGCTTCAGGCTGATTATCTTCGCTAAAATTGTCACGTATTAAACTAGTATCAAGTAGTTGTTCAGTTGCTATACTTGTTCTACTTAGATTTGCCTCGGAAAGGTCAGCATTACTCAAATCCAAATCGCTCATATCAAGTTCGCTTAAATCTTCCCCTGATAGATCGAGGCATCCAGTATCAATATATTTTTGTTGGGCTTCTGATAGGTTGTTTGTATCCAGAAAATATATGGTACTAAAATACCTGGTCCCTGATATGAACTGCGCTTCACTTAATTGTAATTCTAATGGTTCAGATACGTTTTCTTCACTAATATTCAGTAAGTATGCTCCGTCCGTGTCCTTACTTATACATAATTCATATTCACCTTGTAGCGATTTTTCTGACTTATCAATAGTGAATCTAATAGAAATGTTGGGTTTATCAATAATACTGTTCAGTGTTTTTCGCGGGGACATACCCTCTGAAGCCAAAGAGCTCGCGAGACTATTGATGACTGACTTAAGACGCTTCTCCCCTGAGTCCTTAATTCCAAAAGTAAAAATGTACTTCAGACACTCGACTACGCCATGTAGTTTAGTTGCTTCTTTGTGCAATGTTTTATCGTCTGGGCTCATTGCAGCGCTTACCAGTATATCTATATGTTTTTGTGCTAAAGCATTAATGTTGTCCATTGACATCGCCTTATTGATTGGTTTATCACTAAGGTGATTCTCTTACTAAGAGACAACGAAAAATATCAAAAACTGCTCTGGTTTAGCATTAATTTATATTGAATGAGTCAATGAATTGAACCCAATATAGATTCAATATCTATATTGGGTTTTGATTCTCAGTACCGACAAATCGCTATTAGTGCGCTCCACCGCCGCCGCCGCCCGCGCCGAAGGGTGGTTTAGCGAACCACACCAGACCAAGCAAAACCAGGAAGATACCCGCCGACATCCAGAAGATTTCGTTGGCGGAAATAATCAGACCCTGATTAGTGATCTGCTGAGCTATCCATCCTGACGCCTGCTGGTGCGTCATCCCTAAATCCTGCAGCTTATCGTACATAGCCTGTGCATTTGGATTGTAGGGGTTAACAGATTCCGTTAGCTGAGCATGGTGCAGCGACTCACGGTTAGTCCACATCGTTGTTGTAATCGATGTACCAATAGAGCCGGCCAGCGTTCGCGTAAAGTTAGACAAGCTCGATGCAGCCGCCAGACGCTCAGGCGGTAAACCGGACAGCGTAATGGTCGTCAGCGGCATAAAGAAGCAGGCTACTGCGAACCCCTGAATAAACTGCGGCCAGGCCGATGCGCCAAAGTCCATACCCGGCTCGAACGTCCACGCACGCCAGTAGAAACAGACGGCGTACATAATAAAACTGAACGTCACCAGCCGACGCATATCCAGCTTGTGCGCAAAGCGGCCGATAATTGGCGACAGGATCACCGGAATAATCCCTACCGGCGCGGACGCCAGACCAGCCCAGGTTGCCGTATAGCCGTATACCTCCTGCAACAGCTGCGGCAGCAGGACGATTGCGCCGAAGTAGAGCATATAGGCCAGGCTAATACACAGGCAGCCGATGGTAAAGTTGCGCGACTTAAACAGCGAGAGATCGACAATCGGGTGCTCGTCGGTAAGCTCCCAGACGATCAGGAAGCTGATAGCAACCACGGCGACCACCGTCAGGATGATAATCTCCTGCGAGGCGAACCAGTCCAGCTCTTTGCCGCGGTCGAGCATAATCTGCAAACTGCCGATACCGATGACCAGCAGTGCCAGACCAATGGCGTCAATGCGCCGCTGCTCGGTTTTGGTTTCCCGGCCGCGCAGGGTTTGCAGGGTCATCAATACCACCGCAGCCCCGATTGGCACGTTGATAAAAAATATCCAGCCCCAGTGATAGTTGTCGCTGATATAGCCCCCCAGAATAGGACCACATATCGGGGCAACAATCACCGTCATCGACCATAGCGCGAGGGCGATGGAACGCTTGGCGGGTGGATAGTTATTCAGCAACAGGCTCTGTGACAGCGGAATTAATGGACCGGCGACAATACCCTGGATTACGCGGAAGAAAATCAGCATGTTCAGGCTGGTGGACATCCCGCATGCCCATGACGCAATGACGAAGGCGATAGTTGACCACATAAAGAGTCTTACTTCGCCAAAGCGTTTTGCCAGCCAGCCGGTGATCGGAATAGAGATAGCGTTCGCTACCCCGAATGAGGTGATCACCCAGGTTCCCTGGCTCAATGAAGAGCCGAGGTTCCCGGCGATAGTGGGGATCGCCACGTTAGCAATGGTGGAGTCCAGCACCTGCATGAATGTCGCCAGGGACAGCGCGATCGTCATTATGACGAGCTGCGCGCCTTCCAGCGGTTTTTGCTGTTGCATCACACGCACCTTTGAATTAGCCCGCGTTGGCCCGCACGATCTCTTCGATCATCTTATTGACCGGAGCAAGGTCGATTTCACGTGCATTACTTTCTGATACTGGCGTGGTGCGGACCTGGCTTGCCAGAATTTGTCCGTCACGATTGGAGGTATCGACTGTAACCAGCGTAGACAAACCGATCCGCAGAGGATGCTGTGCCAGTTGCTGCGCATCCAGTTCGATACGCACCGGCAGACGCTGGACGACTTTGATCCAGTTACCGGTCGCGTTTTGTGCTGGCAGCAAGGAGAAGGCGCTGCCCGTTCCCATATCGAGGCCGACAACTTTACCGGTATATTTCACGTCATCGCCATAAATATCGCTGACAACCGTCGCGGGTTGGCCAATACGAATGTGGGCGAGCTGTGTTTCTTTGAAGTTGGCATCCACCCACAGGTTGGTGGCCGGAACAACCGCCATTAACGGCGTGGTTGGGCTAATCTGCGCACCAGGCTGTACGGCGCGACGGGATACATAACCGGTCATTGGGCTGACAATTCTGGTACGTTCCAGCGCCAGCCAGGCATCGCGCACTTCGGTGGCGGCCTGTTGTACGGCGGGTTGATCTTCCAGCTTGCTGCCGAGAATCATTGCCTGGTTAGCATTATATTGTTGGATTGCGACATCAAGCTGAGCCTGAGCGCTGGCGACGGCATCACGCGCATGTTGCAGCTCTTCGCGGCCAATCAGGTTGGCATTGCCCAGCGGGACACGGCGATTAAAATCGCTTTGTGCCTGCGTCAGAGCTGTTTTCTGCACTTCAATGTTGGCCTGTAACTGCTTGCTGTTGATCATCAACTGGTGCGTCTGACGCACGCTGGAGGCCAGCGCAGTTTTGGCTTTTTCAAATGCCTGTTTGGCATCTGTCTGGTCGAGGGTGACCAGCACATCGCCTTGTTTTACAAAGTCAGTGTTATCAGCCCAGACTTTCGTCACGCTGCCTGATACCTGCGCCATGATTTGAACCTGGTTCCCTGCCACGTACGCATCATCTGTATCTTCGTAATGACGCAGTACTAAAAACCAATAAATCCCATATGCCACGGCAATGATAATAAAGAGCAAGGTCAGAAGGAGAAGCAGACTTTTACGTTTGCCATTCTTCTTGACCGGTTGCTGCGGGGTTTGAGTCTCCGCATTTGCGCTCATGTTTTTCTCCACGATCTTCTTTTTATTCACATCGGCTGAGCCGACCTGTTTATCAGACAGGCCAGCAGTATGCGTGCTGGCCTGTCGGTTTTTTCATTTATAAATCTGGATTTCTGAGCGAGTCGACGCCTTAGCGCAGCGCTTCTAACACCGCGCCATCCTGCTCCATCTGATCAAGACGGGTCAGAAGTTTACGGGTAATTTGCTCAAGCTGATCTTTTTCGGTGGTGCTAAGAGACGACCAGAGCTGGTGCAGGCAATTATGCTGAGGCGGTAACACCTCTTGCAAAAATGCATGGCCTTTCTCGGTCAATTGCAGATGCAGACAGCGGCGATCGTTATCGCTTTCGCGACGTTCGATCCAGCCACGTTTTTCTAACTCATCCGCGATGCGGGTAGCGTTAGTACGTGACGAGCCAAGCGCACAACTCAGTTCAGAAGGCTGAATACTGTGGTTTTCCTGAGACTCCAGCGTAATCAACGCCATAAACAACGTCTCGTTAATCCCTTGAGCTTTCAGCATCTTATTGCGATTTTCCAGCAGCTTGCCCTGCATGTGCATGCATAGACGAGTCAGAAGCACTTCCTGATAAGGGAACTCTTCGTAGCGGCTGGCGCGAAATTTTAGCATTTGTTCAATGGGCGTAAACGAACTATCCATTTGGGTATAACCTCATTAATTTCAGCCGATATAGTAACGACAGTGACAAATAAAGTAAATGTATTATTAATTTAAAATGATTGTTTTTATCTATAAGACAACCAGCATTTTCCAGGCTAATCCATAGCCCAGAGCACTCAGTAACGTTGGAATGATGATGCTGCGGGTCTTATAGAAGCTTGCACCCAGTATGACAAACCCCACCAGAGTAGGCACGAACCGACGAGCGTCGTGCATCACTTCTGGCGCGGTAGACACCACCAGCAGGGCGCAAATTGATGTAATGCCAATAGTGTCGAGTAATATGCCCGCCGCGCCGCGCTTCGTCGGGCGAACATTGCCGACCCCAAGACGGAGCGGCAAATAGCGAAAACAGTAATTTACGCAGCCGACCAACAGGCCAAGTAGCAGAACTTCATAGCTCATCAGGACCTCCTTGCCAAAATGACTGGATGAGCGCCGTCAGGCATCCACAGACAATACCTGCAAGGATAGCGGCAGGGATGGAAAACAGCATGACGCCAGCCAGCGCCCCGGCCAGGGCCGCAGTCACGCAGAGCGCCTGTTTTCGTTGGAATGACGCGAGCAGGAAGCTCATAAACAGCGCCGGGAGCATGAAGCCCAGTGCCGCTTCAACCGCCGGGTAATCTTTGAGTAAACCACTGCCGGAAAACGCGCCGAGCACCGTACCAAACACCCAGGAGGCCCAGGAGCATAGCGCAATGCCGATCATCCAGTTTTCACTCCAGCGCCGGTTATCCCGTACCAGTTTCGCCGTTGCAGCGGCAAAGACTTCATCGGTAAGGCCAAAAGCCCACAGCGCGCTTTTGGGTTTACTCAGTCGCTGGGCGATCCGACTACGCAGGGAAGGGCCGTACAAAACATGACGGACATCCATGGCCATGACGGTCAGCGCGGCGACCCACAGCGAACTGCCTGCGGCGAGCATGGTGGTAATGACAAACTGGCTGGCTCCCGCATAGATAATGCAGGAGAAAAAGACGCTTTCAACCGGCGTAAAGCCAAGGCGAGTGGCATTGAGACCAAATGCAAAAGCGACCGGAATATAGCTGATAACAATTGGCAGGCTGTCTTTGAATCCTTCCGTTAACGTTGCCGAACTGGATTCAGACTGGGGTACAGGGCTTTCCATAGGGTTATAGGTTTCATTACCGAAATTAATATAACTTGGTTCAATGAGTTATAACCTTAGCAGACTGATGGGCTCCTTAACACCCTGTGGAGCCCAATCAGCGGTAAACATGCGTTATACGCTTAATTTACGGCTTCCTGACGGTGAAAACCTCGCCACCAGACCAACAGGTTGAGTATGGCAACGGTCGTACCTGCCAGACAAACGCCAGCCCACCCGGCATGCTGCCAGGCAGAGGCTGAAATCAGCGAACCTGCCGCTCCGCCAATAAAATAGCTGGTCATGTATCCGGCTGTCAGGCGATTACGCGCGTCAGGATGAATGCGATAGATAACCGTCTGGTTGGTGATGTGCACTCCCTGAACGGTGAGGTCTAACACCAGAATACCGATAATCAGCATGGGGACTGAAGCATGCCCAAACCAAATAGCAAGCCAGGAGAGCAGCAGTAATAGCAGCCCCATAGTTGTGGTCAGGTGGGATTTACCTTTATCGGCAAAACCGCCCGCCGGACGTGCGCCTAACGCCCCTGCGGCACCCGCCAGACCGAACAGACCAATCATTCCTTCCGAATAGTTAAACGGCGGTGCGGCGAGCAAAAACGCCATCGAGGTCCACAGAATACTGAAATTGGCAAAAGTCAGGCAGCCCAGCATCGCGCGGGTACGCAGCAATTTATCGTGAATAAACAGGCTGAATACGGAGCCTAACAGCTGCGGATAGTTGAGATGGGTATCGGATTTCATCTTCGGCAGGCCGCGCCACAGTGCAACCGCCATCAGCGCCATTAATACTGATGCGACCCAAAATACGGTGCGCCAGCCGCCAAGATTCGCCAGTAATCCCGCCACGGTGCGCGCCAGTAGAATACCTAGCAACAGGCCGCTCATAATCGTGCCGACGACCTTACCGCGCTTGTCCGGTGTGGCAAGTGTTGCCGCCAGCGGAACCAAAATCTGTGCCACGACCGAGAACAGCCCGGTCAGGGCAGTACCAAGGATCAGCATACCCAGCGACTGGCTGCTGGCGGTGATCAGCATGCCACCAGCCGCTAACAGCGTCATGGAGACAATCAGCATCCGGCGTTCAAACATATCGCCGAGCGGCACTAAGAACAGCAGGCCGGCGGCGTAGCCGAGCTGGGCCGCGGTGACGATAAACCCTGCGGTACTGGCAGAGAGCGAAAAGTTGCGTGCGATGGTGTCGAGCAGCGGCTGCGCATAATAGTTACTGGCGACGGCGAGGCCGGTGGCGATAGACATTAACAGGATTAGCGAAGGGCTAAGTCCCTGAGTTGTTTTCGTCATGGTTTTCAACTGAATAATGGATTGCAGAAAACAATCATAACGGAAGTGATTAAATGTTGCTGATTTGTTGAGTGATGGATTGTGCGATTGGAGGAGGGTGGATAGGCCGGATAAGGCGCATCGCGCCACCATCCGGCATTGGTATGGTTATTGTGCCTGATGACGCTACGCTCATCAGGCCTACGAGTGGGTTATTTCTGCGCGGCCAGCGCTTCGTTCACCCAGCCGTCAAACTGCTGCTGGTGGGCTTTGATCCAGCCGTCAACGTGACCCTGCACGTCGGCTTCAGACGCTTTCCCGTCGTGCATCATTGCGTTCTGCGCGTTGATATCCGCCAGCGGCAGCTTCATGATGGCAAACAGTTTCGCCGCAGCCGGGTTTTTCTCTGCCCAGGCTTTATTGGCGACAATATGCATCGTGTTCACCGGGAAGCCGTAGTTGGCGCCGTTTGGCAGCTTGGTATCAATATCTTTCTGCTCGCCTGGCAGGGAAGAGAACGGCACCTGCAGCCAGACCACATCTTTACCCGGCTTCATTACGTCGCTGACCCAGTACGGTGTCCAGGTGTAGTAAAGAATGGGTTTACCTTCTTTGAAGCGGGTAATGGTGTCAGCCATCATTGCTGCATAGTTACCGTGGCTGACTTCGACGGTTTTTTCCAAATCGAAAGCTTTGTTCTGGTGGTTGATTACTGCTTCACAACCCCAGCCTGGTGAACAGCCCATCATATCGGCTTTTCCGTCACCGTTGGTGTCAAAGATTTTGGCGATCTTCGGATCTTTTAACTGGGCGATATTGGTGATTTTGTACTGCTCAGCGGTTTTTTTGTCGATCAGATAACCCTGTGCGGCACCCGTAACGAATACCCCCTCGCGATAAAACTTTTTGTCTCCGCCCGCCGCGGCGTACATATCATCATGCAGCGGCTGCCAGTTCACGGCGGTAAAAGTTGCATCGCCAGAGGCAATGGAGGTATAGCCGACGTTGTAGTCAACTTCGCTGGTTTTGTTAACGGTGTAACCCAGTTTCTCCAGCGCACGAGCGACTAACTGCGTCTGGAAGGATTCTTCAGAGATAGTGCTCTGGATTGGCTGTACGGTGATGCCTTTGCCCGGCAGGTCGGCAGCGAAAGTGCTGGTGGAGACAAGGGTGGCAAACGCTGTGGCAATAATTGCTTTCTGTCGCATCGTTGTTCCTTA
This sequence comes from Citrobacter sp. Cf087, assembly GCF_030334285.1. Classification (NCBI taxonomy): domain Bacteria; kingdom Pseudomonadati; phylum Pseudomonadota; class Gammaproteobacteria; order Enterobacterales; family Enterobacteriaceae; genus Citrobacter; species Citrobacter sp. Cf087. The sequence goes on along the minus strand of NZ_JAOWED010000027.1, from coordinate 142,454 downwards.
ATTATTGGAGGGACGTGTAGGCCCGGTAAGCAATGCGCCACCGGGCAACGGGTGAATTACTTCGTGAAAGGGCGAGTGATAAGCCCAACGGGACCAGTGGTGTACCAGCGACGGTTGCCGCGGCTACGCGAATCGCGACCAACGGCCTGCGTCAGGCGATCCAGAATGATAGCGAGGATCACAATCCCAACTCCGCCGACGGTGGCAAGCCCCATATCCAGACGACCAATTCCGCGCAGAACCATCTGACCCAGCCCGCCAACGGCAATCATCGACGCGATGACGACCATTGAGAGCGCCAGCATCAGCGTCTGGTTAACCCCGGCCATAATGGTGGGCATTGCCAGCGGGAGCTGCACTTTAAACAGCATCTGACGCGGGCTGGCACCAAACGAACGCGAGGCTTCAATCAGATCGGCTGGCACCTGGTTAATTCCCAGAATAGTCAGACGTACGATTGGCGGCAGGGCGAAGATAATCGTCACCACTACGCCCGGGACGTTACCAATACCGAACAACATGACAATCGGCACCAGATAGACAAACGCGGGTGTGGTTTGCATGGCGTCCAGCAGCGGGCGAACAATTTTTGCTGCCCGTGGACTGCGCGCCAACCAGATCCCCATCGGCAGACCGATCACCACGCAGAACAGCAACGCGGTCAACACCAGCGCCAGGGTTATCATGGCCTGCGACCACGCGCCGATGGCACCGATGGCAATCAAGGAAATCAGCGTAGCAACGCCCATCCCAACGCCGGAAATTTGCCAGGCAATCAGCGCGAACAGGATAATCGCCACCGGGGCTGGCATACCTAACAGCAGCTGTTGAAAACCGTTGAGAATGTAATCCACCGGGACACGAATGCCCTGGAAGACCGGACGGAAATGGGTAACGACCCAGTCGATCCCCTCTGTGACCCAGCTGTCCAGTGGGATCAGCGTTTTATGGAACGGATCCATAATATTGAAATGCTCTGGTGCCGGCGCGGGGGCGCTGGTCAGCCAGTCCGCGCCACCGCCATCAGTGGGCGCACCGGATGGCGTGCTCCAGGCATCGGCAGTTTGTGCGGCGCTGTCGGCCACTGGTGTGGTATCCCACGGATTAGTTTGATCAGCCATTGTTTACCCCCTCACGATCTAAAGCCTGTAACAGCATGCGTTTTGAAATGACGCCCACATACTGCTGTTCCTCATCAACAACCGGCACCGCGCACGGGGCCTGGCCGACATGAGAAAGCAACTCGCTGAGAGGAGTTTGTGCATCTACGGCTAACGGCTCATCGATCAATGCTGCTTCAATACCTTGCGCCTGACTTAACGCTGTTTTTAAGGAGTCGATTGAAACAACGCCAACGAATTTATTGCCGCGTTCGATCACGTAACCATATTCGCGATCTTTGTCCTGCAATAATTGCAGCGCCGAACGTGGACCCACCCCGGGCGTTTTACGAATTAAACCTTCGGGGCTACGGCGTGAAATATCTTTCGCACTGAAGACCTGGCTAATATCAACGCCACGGAAGAAGGTGCGTACATAATCATTGGCTGGATTATTCAGGATTTCATCCGGCGTGCCGACCTGGACCACTTCACCGTTTTGCATAATGGCAATTCTGTCGCCAATACGCATAGCTTCGTCGAGATCATGCGATATAAAGACCACGGTGCGTTGATGCTTCGCTTGTAGTTTTACCAGTTCATCCTGCATCTCAGTACGAATTAATGGATCGAGGGCTGAGAAGGCCTCATCCATTAATAAGATATCAGGGTTAATGGCTAATGCGCGGGCGAGGCCTACACGCTGGCGCATACCCCCGGAAAGTTCATCCGGGTATCCGTGAGCATAATTCTCCAGACCAACCTGACGTAGCGCATCTAACGCTTTTTCACGACGTTCATCCGCACCAACACCGGCTAATTCCATGCCGAATGCCGTATTGTCCAGCACCGTCATGTGCGGCATCAGGGCAAAGGACTGGAACACCATCGCAATCTTTTTTCTGCGCACCTCGCGAAGCTCAGCATCGGATATCCGGGCGATGTCTACGCCGTCAATCAATACCTGCCCGCGGGTGGGTTCAATCAGGCGATTGAGAAGGCGTACCATTGTGGATTTACCCGAACCGGATAATCCCATGATGACAAATATCTCGCCTTCTTCAATGGCCAGACTGGCGTTCTTAACGCCAAGCGATAGCCCCGTTTTATCCAGAATCTGCTCTTTTGAAAGTCCTTTTTCAATATATTTGAAGGCTCTCTGCGGATGCTCTCCAAATATCTTATAGAGATTTTTAACTTCTAATTTAATTGCCATGCAATAGAATGATTCCTGTTATTTGTTTGTATCGATATATTACCTGATGGAAATAGTGACCTTTTTCTACCCTAACATACTGAGAATCTGAGACAACCCTGAATTTGGTTGTGGCATGAATATTGCCAAAGGCCAGGTGGCGGGACTTCCCGTGATATAAGGGCTGAGCGCGAATGTGAGCGGATTAATATTTTTTGTAAATGGCAATGAAAAGTCGCCTGAATTGCTGGAATGCAGGCGAATAATGCGTCTGATATTGAGTGTAGATCACACAATTATATTTGCACGACAAAAGTGTGATCCTGTTAAAATATTTCCGCGAAAAATGTACGGTATTTCCCGTGAAAATGAGTGCTAGAAATTCCAGTCGTCATCTTCGGTTTCGACCGCTTTTCCCATCACATAGGATGAACCGGAACCCGAGAAGAAATCGTGGTTTTCGTCAGCGTTGGGCGACAGCGCGGCAAGGATTGCCGGGTTAACCTCCGCCATTTCAGGCGGAAATAGCGCCTCATATCCCAAATTCATTAATGCCTTATTGGCGTTGTAACAAAGGAAGGCTTTGACGTCATCCACCCAGCCGGTCTCTGCATACAATTCTTCCGTATAACGCCCTTCGTTATCATACAATTCCATCAACAGGTCAAAGGCAAAATGCTTTAACTCTTCGCGTGCTGATTCGGAAATATGCTCCAGACCTTTTTGATATTTATAACCAATGTAATACCCATGAACCGCTTCATCACGAATGATCAGACGAATGAGATCGGCGGTATTGGTCAGTTTACCGCGGCTGGAGAAATACATCGGTAACCAGAAGCCAGAATAGAACAGGAAGGATTCCAGAAACACGCTGGCTATTTTTTTCTTCAACGGTTCGTCGCTGGCGTAATGTGCCAAAATGATCTGCGCCTTGCGCTGGAGTGGGGTATTTTCTTCACTCCAGGCGTAAGCTGCATCCACATCTTTGGTCTGGCAAAGGGTGGAGAAAATAGAGCTATAGGAACGGGCGTGCACCGCCTCCATAAAGCTGATATTCGACAGCACCGCCTCTTCATGCGGCGTTAACGAATCAGTCATTAACGCTGGTGCTCCGGCAACATTCTGAATGGTGTCGAGCAGCGTCAGCCCGGTAAAAACGCGGATTGTTAGCTGCTGTTCGGCTGCGTTCAACGTTTGCCAGGCCGGAATGTCATTGGAGAGCGGGACCTTTTCCGGGAGCCAGAAGTTACTGGTCAGACGGTTCCATACCTCAAGATCTTTATCATCCTCAATCTTGTTCCAGTTGATGGCGCTCACGCGGGATAATGTCATTTTCTCCTCCTTACAGCGCGCATGACACGCAGCCTTCGATTTCGGTGCCTTCCAGCGCCAGCTGGCGTAGTCGGATGTAGTACAGGGATTTGATGCCCTTACGCCAGGCGTAAATCTGCGCTTTGTTGATATCGCGCGTGGTGGCGGTATCGGGGAAAAAGAGCGTCAGTGAAAGCCCTTGGTCGACATGCCGCGTTGCTTCAGCGTAAGTATCAATGATTTTTTGTGGACCGATCTCGTAGGCATCCTGATACAAGGCCAGATTCTCATTGGTCATAAACGGGGCAGGGTAGTAAACGCGCCCGGTTTTGCCCTCTTTACGAATCTCTACTTTCGACACGATCGGGTGAATGCTTGACGTGGCATGGTTGATGTAGGAGATAGAACCGGTGGGCGGAACCGCCTGTAAATTCTGGTTATAAATACCGTAGCGCATCACATCTTCACGCAGTTGCGCCCACATCTCGCGCGTCGGCAGCGTAATGCCGCTGGCGGCAAACAGTGTGCGGACCTTGTCGGTTTTTGGCTGCCAGTCGCCCTGCAGATACTGGTTAAAATACTCGCCGCTGGCGTAGCGTGACTGTTTGAATCCGGCAAAGGTTTGACCCCGCTCGCGAGCGATCTTCATTGACGTATTCAGCGCATGCCATGTGATGGTGTAGAAATAGAGATTGGTGAAATCCAGCCCTTCCGGCGAGCCGTAGGCGATCCCTTCCCGCGCCAGATACCCGTGCAGATTCATCTGCCCAAGACCAATCGCGTGCGACGCGCTGTTCCCGGCGTCGATCGAAGGCACACTGCGGATGTGGCTCATGTCCGAAACGGCGGTTAAGCTGCGAACCGCCGTTTCCACGGTACGACCAAAATCGGGTGAATCCATGGTATGGGCAATGTTCAAGGAGCCGAGATTGCAGGAGATATCGTGCCCGATCTGCGCGTAATTGAGATTTTCATCGTAGGTGGAGGCACTGTTAACCTGCAAAATCTCCGAGCACAGGTTGCTCATATTGATCCGACCGGCAATCGGATTGGCGCGATTCACCGTATCTTCAAACATGATGTAAGGATAACCAGACTCAAACTGGATCTCGGCCAGCCGCTGGAAGAATTCGCGGGCGTTAATGTATTTTTTGCGCACGCGTTCGTCGGCCACCAGTTCGTCATACCGCTCACTCACGGCGATATCACCGAACGGTTTGCCGTAAATCCGTTCCACGTCATACGGTGAGAACAGCGCCATCCGGGCATTTTCTTTCGCCAGTCGAAAGGTAACATCTGGGATCACCACGCCAAGCGAGAGCGTTTTGATGCGGATTTTCTCGTCGGCGTTTTCGCGCTTGGTATCGAGAAAACGTAAAATATCCGGATGGTGTGCGTGCAAATACACCGCGCCTGCGCCCTGACGTGCCCCGAGTTGATTCGCATAAGAAAACGCATCTTCCAGCATTTTCATTACCGGGATCACCCCAGAGGACTGGTTCTCAATGCGTTTAATGGGCGCACCTGCCTCGCGCAGGTTGGAGAGCAAAAATGCCACGCCGCCGCCGCGTTTGGAGAGCTGAAGTGCGGAGTTGACCGCCCGACCAATAGACTCCATGTTGTCTTCAATACGCAACAGGAAGCAGGAGACCAGCTCACCGCGTTGCTGTTTACCGCAGTTTAAAAAGGTTGGTGTGGCGGGTTGAAAGCGCCCGGAGAGCATTTCATCGGTCAGTTGCATCGCGAGTGCTTCATCGCCCTGCGCCAGCGTGAGTGCCACCATCGTTACCCGATCCTCAAAGTCTTCGAGATAGCGCTTACCGTCGAACGTTTTCAACGTATAGCTGGTGTAGAACTTCCATGCGCCGAGGAACGTCTGGAAACGGAATCCGCTGGTGTGGGCGTGGGCGAATAGCTTCAGCACGAACGCGCGATCGTAGCGGGCTAACACGCTGGCATCGTAATAGCCTTCATCCACCAACGTTTCCAGGCGTTCCTGCTGGCTGGCAAACGCCACCGAGTTGGGGCGGACGTGTGCGGCAAAGAAAGCCTCCACCGCCTGATGGTCTTTGTCGAACTGAATGCGCCCGGCTTTATCATACAGATTCAGCATGGCGTTCAGGGCGTGATAATCCAGCGTTGGCTGCATTACACGTTCTGCGGTTGTCGTTGCCAAAATTCGCTCACTCCTTTTCGAACGTTGTCGATATCGCTTTGGGTGCCCATCAGCTCAAAGCGATAGAGCCACGGCACGCCGCATTTTTGTGAGATGACATCACCCGCGCGACCGTAGGCGTCACCGAAATTACGATTGCCGGAGGCGATCACTCCACGGATTAACGCCCGGTTGTGCGTATCGTTTAAAAAGCGGATCACCTGTCTTGGGACCGCGCCAGCAGTGCCGCCGCCGCCGTAGGACGGCACGATTAATATGTAAGGTTCGTCTACCCGGATCGGCTCGCGTTCGTTAAGCGGAATGCGGATGGCAGGCAGCCCCAGACGCTGCATAAAGCGGTGCGTATTTTCGGAGCTGCTGGAGAAGTAGACGAGCTGACTCATGCGCTGGCCACACGGTGTTCCGGATGCAGACGGTTGATCATGTCCGGGCGAAACCCTGACCAACTGGTTTCACCCGCGACTACGACCGGTAACTGGCGAAACCCTTGATCGCGCAGGTTATCAGCCAAATCGGGCTGTAAATCGACGTTTACCATCTCAAAGTCAAAACCACGGCTTTCCATTGCCCGTTTGGTGGCATGGCACTGAACACAGTTATTGCGAGTGTAAATAATAATACGCATGATTCGTATTTCCATTTAAAAATAAAAGATCGACGCGATAGAGGGCGTCGGGTTGTGTGTGTCCTGATAGGAAAGATACTAGATGTAGTTTTAAAAAGATTCAACCATACAAGATATGGGAATTTTAGATTGATGATGGGCTGGGTTATGGGCGTGGCTGGGGAAGTGATATGTACCATCGCAGGTTGCCGGATGGCGGCGCGTCGCGTCTAATCCGGCCTACAGGAAAGTACTTACCAGACCGGATAAGGCGTTTATGCCGCCATCCGGAAGCGCAGAATCACATGCGCATCCCCACCGCCAGGCGGTTAAAGCAGTTCATCAGGCTAATGGCAAATGTCAGGTCGCTAATCTCTTTCGCGCTGAAATGGTCGAGTAGTGGCAGATAAACGTCATCTTCGGCGTGAGTAGTGGCAATTTGGGTGACCGATTCGGCCCACGCCAGCGCCGCACGTTCCTGCTCGCTGAAGTGGTGACTCACCCGCCAGCCTGCCAGCGCATCCAGTTTGGCCTGCGCAACTCCGGATTTGCGCAGTGCTTTACTGTGCATTTCCAGACAAAAGGCGCAGCCGTTGATTTGCGAGACCCGCAGGTAAATCAGTTCCGTCAGCGTAGGTTCCAGCGCGCAATTCTCCAGCGCTTTGCTTGCCTGAACCAGAGCGTTATAGATTTCAGGGCTGAGTTCATAATAGGGCTGGCGTAACATGGTCATGGTATTTCTCCTCGTTTGGATGACCCGCAATGTAGCACTATAATGGACTGCTACAGAGAGCCATATTGTTGCCAAAAAAGCAGACCATAAATGCCGCGCTATCAGCAAATCGCCCGTCAGTTAAAAAACGCAATTGAGAAAGGTGAACTCAAGCCCGGTACCAGATTGCCCTCCAGTCGGACCTGGGCCCAGGAGCTGGGAGTATCACGCTCGACGATGGAAAATGCCTATGCAGAGCTGGTGGCGCAGGGCTGGCTCGCGCGGCGTGGACAGGCAGGAACGTTTGTCAGTGAGCAACTGCGACCAGAAAGGGCACCTGCTTCTCCTGCCATTTTTGCCGGAGAAAATCCCAGACCGCAAACTTTTCAGATGGGATTACCCGCACTCGATCTTTTTCCGCGCGAAGTCTGGGCGCGGGTGATGGGACGGCGTTTACGCACCCAAACGCGTTTTGATCTGGCGGTGGGCGATGTGTGTGGCGAGCGGGCGTTACGTCAGGCGATTGTGGATTACCTGCGGGTCTCACGCAGCATTGAATGCCAGCCAGAGCAGATTTTTATCACTTCAGGCTATGCGGCATCAATGACGTTAATCCTGCGCGCTCTGGCGCATCCCGGAGAGGGAATGTGGGTCGAAGATCCCGGCTTTCCGCTGATTCGGCCTGTGGTGGCTCAAGAACGCATTGAGTTGAAGCCGGTAGCGGTGGATGCCGATGGTCTGGATGTCAGCGCCGGGATCCGCGACTACCCGCAGGCGCGTTTTGTACTGCTCACTCCCGCACATCAAAGCCCACTGGGAGTAGCACTGTCTTTAGACCGTCGCCACCAGTTGCTGGAGTGGGCGACTCGTGCGCAGGCGTGGGTAATCGAAGATGACTATGACAGTGAATTTCGTTACCACGGTAAGCCGTTGCCGCCGCTAAAAAGTCTGGATGCGCCCCAGCGGGTGATTTATGCCGGAACGTTCAGCAAATCGATGTTTCCGGCTTTGCGTACGGCATGGCTGGTGGTGCCCCTGACCCAGGTTGAACACTTTCGCCAACAAGCGGCGCTAACGGCCTGTAGCGTCCCGGTTCTATGGCAGCAAACGCTGGCGGATTTTATGCGAGACGGCCACTTCTGGCGACACTTAAAACGTATGCGACAACATTATGCCGAACGACGACAATGGATGGAAAACGCCCTGACCGAACAAGGATTTAGCGTCATTCCTCAGGAAGGTGGGATTCAACTGGTGATGAGTGTGGACGGAGATGATATTGCGCTGGTGCGCAAAGCGAATCAGGCCGGGTTAGCCGTTCAGGCGTTAAGCCGCTGGCGAATAACGTCAGAAGGAAAGGGGGGAATATTGCTGTCATTTACCAATATCAGCTCGGCGGAAATGGCGCAACAGGCGGCGTACCAACTGCGGATGGCGCTGACATAAATCTGTACCCGTCATACTTCAAGTTGCATGTGCGTTGGCTGCGTTCGTTCACCCCAGTCACTTACTTTAGTAAGCTCCTGGGGATTCGCTCCCTTGCCGCCTTCCTGCAACTCGAATTATTTAGGGTATATAAGGTTCTTACGATATGCGTCCCACCATCGCCACCCGTTTATGGACTTTTCTGAAAGCGTTGCTAATGCTGAATCAGGTAAGGTAAGCCCGCAGTAAAAGATAACGAGGAAAATAATATGTATTTACGACCTGATGAGGTGGCGCGCGTACTTGAAAAAGTGGGCTTTACCGTTGATGTAGTGACGCAGAAAACGTACGGCTATCGTCGTGGCGAAAATTATGTGTACGTTAACCGTGAAGCACGCATGGGACGTACCGCATTAATTATCCATCCCACGCTAAAAGAGCGCAGCTCTTCGCTGGCAGAACCGGCGACGGATATTAAAACCTGCGATCATTATCAGCAATTCCCACTGTATTTAGCCGGTGAGACACACGAACATTATGGTATTCCGCACGGCTTTAGCTCGCGAATTGCGCTGGAGCGTTATCTGAGTGGGTTGTTTGGCGACGTTAATTCTAACTAATAACGCGACTGGCAGTGCCAGTCGCGAAGAAGCGTGTCAGGCTTTAGCCTGATGATAGCTGCTGACCTTAAACAAGCGGCGGCAATAATCAAGAAAGTAGCCATAGACAGCGCCCATCAGCATTGATACCACGATGTTCGAACTTACTGCAGCCGTAATCTGGTGCCAGTCTGCGCCAACCGTCAGCAGAATAATCACATACACCGGCGACTGGAAGGTGACATAAGCCAGCACATCCGCCAGATTTTTTGCCCATCCTGCCTGCGTGGCTTTACGCGCCGCGCGCATGAACAAATCACGGTACATGCCGTATGGCCACGCGATCAGTATGTTGACAGGGATAGCGACTAATCTGGAATACAGCGACTGTTCGAAGCTCATTCCAGAAAGGAATATTTCGATCAACATGTTCACGACAGAACAATAAACAACCATCGCGAACGTGTCTGCTACTGCATGACGCAAGCGTGACTGCGGAGAGAACATGTTAATGCTCCTTGTAAAAAGGGGGAAAAAGGTTTTGAATACCTTAACTGCTAGTGATTTGTCTTGCTGCTTTCGCGCTTTAATAGGATATCTGCCTGGATAATAACTAGCAACTAGCTTAAAATTTTTATTTATTGTCTTTTTGTCGATAAAATGCTCTGTAATGGTTTGTTTTTTGTTCGCTTTGGTGTTTTCGTTGCTGTGTTAATTAAAATTCTTTTAGATCAAAGAGTTATTTTTGCTTGTTTTTCTGGATTTTTTGCGCTCCTTTTCTGAATGTTGACTGATGTGCAATATGTATACTCGTTGGTTCCACGCGATGCCGTGGCCTGTTTCTTAAGTGACGTACTGAGATACCTTGCTGGTATATTCAAAGCTGCAATCAGGGTCATAGAATATATTGTCTGAGCGATAGCAGAATGGATGCTATAAATATCAGAGTTGGCTATTTGTTTAATGATCTGCGAATAAATTAGACTGGAAATATAATAATCAGTTGCATACAATATTTAGCGTAATACCATTTTTATGTTTTACGTTAAAGAGGTTTTGTTAATATGAGTTCAATGTTAAAAAACTTAAATAATATCCGCTCGCTGCGTGCAATGGCTCGTGAATTTTCCGTTGATGTACTGGAAGATATGCTTGAAAAATTCAGGGTAGTGACCAAAGAACGGCGCGATGAAGAAGAACAGCTACAGCGCCAACGCGCAGAACAGCAGGCAAAAATTAATGCCTTGCTGGCGCAGATGCAGGCAGACGGGATCAGCCCGGAGGAGCTGCTGAGCATAACACCTGCTACGACACGTTCAGTTAAAAAACGCCAACCGCGCCCGGCGAAATATCGTTTTATCGATCTCAATGGTGAAACGAAAACATGGACTGGGCAAGGTCGCACACCGAAGCCAATTGCCCAGGCGCTGGCTACCGGTAAATCTCTTGATGACTTTTTGATCTAATTACGAAGGCGGTGAGGAGATCCTCACCGCTTATTTTCAGCAAACGCCGAAATCACCCTCTTCGGTATATCGCGTGACATCAGCTGCTTTCAGCGTGAATTTATCACCGTTTTCATTACTGGCTTGTACCGCCACAATTTGATCGTCATTGACTTCAACAACTTTCAGTTTTGGACCACCCATACGCGGTTGAACCAGATCGCCAGGTTTAAACATATTGTTGCGCTCCTTTATTTATCATTTATCGCAGAACTCACCATAGATCACGTCAACCGGCGGGTACAGTGCTGTTTCAATGATTACCGCTTAATGAGTACGTCGGTTCCAGGGCATTTTGTCCAGCAGACGCGCCATGCCGCAAAAGCCGGTCACGCCAGCGAGAATCAGCCCGGCCCCGACAAAACCGCTCAGCAGGAAGAAAATACTGCTGACGGTGTAACCCAGAATAACACCGAGTAAGGCAAGGCTACCTGCGGCTATCTGCACCTGACGCATCAGCGGTAACGGTTGTGAACTGTCTTTCGTCACCGGCAACCCTGCGGCTTTCCAGCCGTCAATTCCACCTTCCAGCAGCCAGACCTGCGCGGGCGCAGCAATGGCGCTCAGTTTTGTTGCCGCATTTTGTGTACGTTTGCCTGACTGGCAGTGAAAAATCACCTGCTCGGCGCGTAAATTCGCAGGCAGCGATCCCTGCTCAAGCGCGGGCAACGGCGCCAGATGAGCCTCAGGAATATGCTCGTGCAGATACTCGTCAGCGTCGCGGATATCAATCAGTTTTGCACCTTGCGCGACCAGTGTCTGCGCCTCGCGCGGGGAAATCGTCCCAATAGTCATGATGGCTCCTTATGGGCAATACAGTGTTTTTAATGTGGCGATCAGCGAATTCACTGCCGCATTTTTAATGGAGTAGAGGATGCGCTGGGCATCGCGCTGGCTTTCTATCAGACCTTCTTCACGCATACGCGCCAGATGCTGGGAAGTGGCGGAAGGGCTAAGGCCGGTAACACGGGCTAACTCGCCTGCGCTGGTACCGGGTGAACCGCAGAGCATGCACAAAATCAGCAACCGTTTCGGGTTACTCATCGCTTTTAGCAGGGCGGCAGCTTGTTCAGCGCTGGCCTGGAGTTGTTCAAGTTCAGTCATATGTATTTAAGCATAATCTAAATTAAGTATATTCTAAAATAAACCAACCAACGTACGCCAGCGTAAAAAGCGTAAAGGAGGGTAAAACAGCCGCGGAATGCTGGCGGAGTTGGGTAGAATGGCTACTCCTAGAGATAAAATCTCTTTTTAAACAATGATTAATTTTTTGCTTGTAGGGAGTGTGTATGGGTTTCTGGAGAATCGTTTTTACTATTATTCTGCCCCCGCTTGGCGTGCTGCTGGGGAAGGGGTTCGGCTGGGCATTTATCCTCAATATCGTTCTGACGCTGCTGGGCTACATCCCTGGTTTGATCCATGCCTTCTGGATACAGACGCGTAATTAATTCCTTTCAACTACGGCGCTTTGGCGCCGTTTTCTTTGGCCCCCTTTCTCCTCTGCTACACTTTTGGGTGTTAATTGTTAATTACCGAGGTGGATATGGGACTCTTCAATTTTGTAAAAGATGCGGGTGAAAAACTGTGGGATGCGGTCACTGGAAACCATGACACAGCCGATCTGGCAAAAAAAGTGCAGGAACACCTGAACAAAACTGGCATCCCTGATGCGGATAAAGTGGACGTGCAAATTAACGAAGGCAAAGCCACTGTTTCTGGTGATGGATTAAGTCAGGAGGCGAAAGAAAAAATTCTGATCGCGATTGGTAATATCTCCGGTATTGCCAGCGTAGATGATCAGGTTAAAACCTCTGCGCCCGCGAGCGAAAGCCAGTTTTATACCGTGAAATCAGGGGATACCCTGAGCGCTATTGCTAAACAGGTTTACGGTAATGCCAACCTGTATAACCAGATATTTGAAGCGAATAAACCAATGCTGAAAAGTCCGGATAAAATCTATCCTGGGCAGGTGTTACGTATTCCGGAGCAGTAATATTATTCAGGCTTATTCCGTCAGCAATTTACCGGACATCGCCTGTTGAATAATCGGAATCGGCGTCAGCAGGTGCTGGCGCATTAATTCGCTGGCGCGCGCGGCATCGCGTGCCAGAATTGCTTCGGTCAACGTTTGGTGCTGATCGTGTTTGTCTTCCAGCATCTCCACCGACAGCACCGTTTTTCGCAGCCAGATAAACCGGTAGCGCGCCGCCAAATCGAACAGTCGTTCGCGCATTTGCAGCAGATATTGTGAACCACAGCCAGCGACAATCGCCGAGTGAAACGCCTGATGGCGCTGATCCCACTCGTCGAGCATCTGTTCGCTGGCATCAATGGCTTCAAGCTTACTAAGCATATGCGCGCGCGCCAGAATTTCAGCTTCCCAGGCGTCGTCGCCGCGTTCAATGGCCAGCGCGACCAGCATGGCTTCCATATTGGCGCGGGCATCGAAAATATCGAGCAACTCCTGCTCTGACATCGGGGCAACACGATACCCTTTCTGATTTACTACCGTCACCAACCGCTCGGCAACTAACTGCGAAAGCGCTTCGCGTAGCGGTCCCACGCCAAGCTCATAGCGTGAGGTCAGCAGGCTCATACGCAGTTTTTCATCAGGCTGATACACACCGCGGATGATGTCGTTCTTCAGCCAGCGGTATCCATCAATGGCCGTCGGTTGGGGAATGGCGGTCATGGTCATACTCCTGAAAGGATTTCCCGGCCTGCGCCGGGAACAGGTTTAATGCGTATTTTGCAATGGTGCTTTTTGCCAAGATAGCAGTTTTTTCCAGCGTGACATAATGGGCACGGTGCAAATAATTCCTATGGCTAACAACCCGGTAGAGATAACTTCCAGCTGTTGTGCCGGGCGAAACAGCATGACCACCAGCACAAAGATAATAAACGCGATGACCAGCCAGGTAAGCCACGGATAGAGCCACATTTTCAGTTTAATTTCACCGCCTCGCGCCAGCAGGATTTTGCGCATCCGCAGTTGAGAAACGGCAATGACCAGATAGACCAGCAGTGCGATGGCACCGGAACTGTCGATCAGGAATTTAAACACCTTGGCCGGGGCGTAATAGTTGACGATGACGGTGAGGAATGCGGCACCGGTAGACAGCAACACCGCCACATAAGGCGTTTTACTGCGGTTCGTTTTACCCATAAAGGCGGGGGCATCGCCACGGCGGCTCAGGGAGTAGAGCATACGCGAGGACGTATACAGCGCGGAGTTGAGACAGCTAGTCACCGACAGCAAAATGACGCAATCCATGATCAATTTCGCGTGCGGGATATGCAGTAGCTCCAGTACCGAGCGGTAAGAACCGACTTCTTTCAGTCCCGGCATGTTCCACGGGATCAGCGCCACCACCACAAAAATAGAGCACAGATAGAAGATGGAGATACGCCAGATAACCGAGTTGGTGGCGCGAACGATATGTTTATCCGGGGTATCGGATTCGGCGGCGGCGATGGTAACTATCTCTGCGCCCATAAAGGAGAACATGGTGATTAACATTGCGCTGATCACGGCGCCAAAACCGTTGGGCATAAAGCCGCCCTGATCCCACAGGCGCGAAACCCCGCTGACATCGGCATAAGGGTAGAAACCGCTAATCGCCGCTGCGCCGAGGGTTATAAACGCCAGAATGGCAATCACTTTGCACAGCGCCAGCCAGAACTCGAACTCACCATAATTTTTGACGCTCAGCAAATTACTGCCGGTTAATGCCAGCGTGATAACCAGAGAAAACAGCCAGATAGGAATACCAGGCACCCAGGAGTGAAGAATGATGGCGGCGATATTCGCCTCCAGCGGGATAACCAACACCCAGAACCACCAGTACAACCAGCCGATGGTGTAACCTGCCCAAGGGCCGATGGCCTTATCGGCGTATGTGGAAAAAGAACCGGTATCCGGTGTGGCGACGGCCATTTCGGCCAACATGCGCATAATCATCACCACCAGCAATCCGGCGAACAGATAGGCTAATAATACTGCGGGACCGGCTTCTGCAATCGCCACGCTTGAACCGACAAACAGACTTGCGCCGATTACCCCGGCAATAGACAGCATGGTGACGTGGCGTGATTTCAGCCCGCCCCCTAAATCATGTGATTGTGACACTTGCCCCATCTTTAAACCTCTCGAAAGTATTTCACTTGGGAGAGCACCCCGGCATTCCCGCGCCGGGGCACGCGTATTATTGTTATTGACCCTGTTTGCCGGATGGCGGCTCCGCCTTATCCGGCTTAAAACTCCCCGTTTTGATACGGGTTTAACCCTGCTTTGCCTCGGCAAAACACTGGGCGATAATGTCCAGCCCCTGGCGGATTTGCGCATCTTCAATAGTCAGCGGGACAAGAATGCGCAGCACGTTGTAGTAAGGTCCGCAGGAGAGCAGGATCAGTCCTTTCTCACGTGCACGCGCCACCACTTCCGCAGTCAGTTTGGCGTCTGGTTTCGTGTGGTCGCCGTTTTCGAACAGTTCGATAGCAATCATCGCGCCCAGCCCGCGTACGTCGCCAATCTCGCGGTGGGTTTCCGCGATAGCCAACAGGCCTTCACGCAGGGTTTGCCCCAGCTCGTTGGCTTTTTGCAGCAGATTTTCCTGCTCGAAAATGTTTAGTACCGCCAGCGCAGCGGCACAGGCAATTGGGTTACCTGCATAGGTACCGCCCAGACCGCCCGGTGGAATAGCGTCCATGACGTCGGCGCGTCCGGTCACGCCTGCCAGCGGGAAGCCTCCGGCGATGGATTTGGCGAAGGTGGTGAGATCGGGCGCAACGCCCATCTGCTCCATGGCAAACAGCGTACCGGTGCGGCCCGCACCGCTCTGTACTTCATCAGCAATCAGCATGATCCCGTGTTCGTCACAAATAGCGCGCAGACGTTGCATAAAAGCAGGAGAAGCGGCGTAAAAACCACCTTCGCCCTGGACGGGTTCAATTATGATGGCGGCGACGTCTTCTGGCGCGGCATCGTTTTTGAAAATGCGGTGAATGCTGGCGATAGCATCGTCGTCACTGATGCCGTGCAGCGGGCAAGGATAAAGCGCGCGATACACGTGGCCCGGCATCAGCCCCATTCCGGCAGAGTATGGGTTCACTTTCCCGGTCAGTGACAAGGTGTAGTGGGTACGGCCGTGGTAAGCACCGCTGAAGGCGATTGTGCCGGTGCGTTTGGTGGCGGCGCGGGCGATTTTCACCGCATTTTCTACCGCTTCAGAACCGGTGGTCACCAGCAGGGTTTTCTTGGCGAAATCACCCGGCACTTTCTTATTCATGATTTCGCACAGCTCCAGGTATGGCTCATAGGCCAGTACCTGGAAACAGGTATGGGACAGCTTTTTCAACTGCGCTTCTACCGCAGAGACGATCTGCGGGTGCAGGTGACCGGTGTTCAACACTGCAATACCGCCAGCAAAGTCAAGGAATTCACGGCCTTCAACGTCCCAGACCCGACAGTTTTCTGCACGCTCGGCAAAAATAGGGTGGATCTGGCCTACGCCACGGGGAACGGCGTTGCTGCGACGTTGCATAAGTTCTTTGTTGGTGCTCATCAGGTGTTCTCCAGTATTTATTGTATTAAAGGCCGATGCACATATATTTGATTTCTAAGTAGTCTTCGATGCCGTATTTTGATCCTTCACGGCCAAGACCGGAGGCTTTGATTCCCCCAAACGGGGCGACTTCGTTGGAGATAATGCCGGTGTTAATCCCGACGATGCCGTACTCCAGCGCTTCGCCAACGCGGAAGACGCGGCTTAAATCTCGGGCGTAGAAATAGGCGGCCAGACCAAACTCGGTGTCGTTGGCCTGAGCGATGACGTCGGCTTCGTCTTTAAAACGAAACAGCGGAGCCAATGGGCCAAACGTCTCTTCTTTGGCGACCTTCGCGTTGTCAGGCACATCTACCAGAATGGTGGGCTGGAAGAAGTTACCGCCGAGCGCATGAGGTTTACCGCCCGCGATAATGCGCGCGCCTTTATCCAGAGCATCGGCGATGTGTTCCTGCACTTTGGCAACCGCTTTATCGTCGATCAGCGGTCCGGTGGTGACCTCTGGTTGCAGACCATCGCCGAGATGCAGTTTGCTCACTGCATGCTGGAGTTTTTCGGCAAAACGCTCATACACACCGTCCTGTACGTACAGGCGGTTGGCGCAGACGCAGGTTTGCCCGGCGTTACGGAACTTCGAGGCCAGCGCACCTTCCACGGCTTTATCAAGATCGGCATCGTCAAAGACGATAAACGGCGCATTGCCGCCCAGTTCCAGCGATACCTTTTTGATGTCTTTGGCGCACTGCTGCATTAACTGACGGCCAATTTCGGTTGAGCCGGTAAATGACAGTTTGCGCACCAGCGGGTTGCCGGTCAGCTCGTTACCGACCGCGCTCGCAGAACCGGTCACCACGCTGAAAACGCCAGCCGGGATCCCGGCGCGATTAGCCAGTTCTGCCAGTGCCAGTGCGGAGTAGGGGGTCTGGCTGGCGGGTTTAAGCACCATCGTACAGCCTGCCGCCAGCGCGGGACCGGCTTTACGGGTGATCATCGCTGAGGGAAAGTTCCACGGCGTAATCGCGGCGGTAACGCCGATCGGCTGCTTGATGACGATCAGACGCTTATCGGCCTGATGGCCAGGGATCGTATCGCCATAGATGCGTTTACCCTCTTCGGCAAACCACTCAATAAATGAGGCGGCATAGGTGATTTCGCCTTTGGCCTCCGCCAGCGGTTTACCCTGTTCCAGGGTCATCAGGCGGGCGAGATCGTCCTGATGCTCAATCATCAGGTTGAACCAGCGGCGCAGGATATTGGCTCGCTCTTTGGCAGTCAGCGCACGCCAGGCCGGCAGAGCGCGGTTTGCGGCGTTAATCGCTTCGCGGGTTTCATCTGCCCCCATTTTAGGTACGCTACCCAATTGCTGACCGTTGGCGGGATTGGTCACCGCGATGGTCTCGCCGCTGTTAGCGTCACGCCAGTTGCCGTCGATCAGTGCCTGCTGGCGAAATAAGGTTGGATCGTTAAGTTGCATGATTGCTTCCTGTCTTAATCGGTTTAACGGGTAAATGCGGCGTGTAATGTCTCCACGCTACGTGCCGCACGCAGCGTGCGTCCGGGATTACTCTGGTTCTCCAGCAGCGCATGAACTTTGCTGACAATATGTGCACCGATAGGGATTGCCGATGTTGCCGCCGGAGAAGGCGCGTTACAGGTGTGAATTGAGTGTGGCGTGGTGACAAACAGAAAATCGTCGATAAGCTTGCCATCAGGTGATACCGCCTGTGCCCGCACGCCCGCAGGCCACGGTTGCAGATCCTTAAGCATCAGGCTCGGACAGTACTTTTGTACCAGCCGCAGATAACCGCTTTTGCACAGCGAATTCTTCATTTCGCCAAGCCCTGAGCGCAGGTTGTTTTGCAGCACGCGGCGAATACCAGAAGAGCCGAGGATCTCCAGCGTATCGCTGAGCGAGAAGTCACGCTTACGGTAGCCTTCACGTTTAAATGCCAGCACCGCGTTGGGGCCGACCGTGACGCTGCCGTCAATCATCCGGGTCAGATGAACACCGAGAAACGGCATTGCCGGGTCGGGGATGGGGTAGATCAGATGGTTAACTATCTGATTATGTTCTGGCGCCAGGCGGAAATATTCGCCACGGAACGGGCAGATGATAAAGCCAGGTTCAACGCCGAGCATTTTCACCAGTCGGTCCGCCATCAGGCCAGAACAACTAATCAGCGTCGCGCCTTCATATTCCTGACCCTGACGGGTATGGACAATCACGCCCGTAGCGTGCTCTTTCAGCGCGCTGACCTCGGCGTTGTAAATAATCTCACCGCCTTTGGCCTGGAAAATATTCGCCATCGCGGCGGTGACTTCACGGTAGCTGACGATCCCGCTCGACGGAACAAAAATGCCGCCCAGACCGGTGATATTCGGTTCACGCTCGCGAAGCTCCTGCGCATTCAGCCATTCGCGCTCCAAACCGTTAGCGGCGGTGCGATCCCATAGCGCGCGCATGCGCTCCATTTCCAGAGGGGAGGTGGCAACCAGCATTTTTCCGCAGACGTCGTAGCGGATGCCGTTTTGGTCGCAAAAGGCTTTTGTGGCGCGATTTCCGGCCAGGCAAAACTGCGCCTTCAGGCTGCCGGGAGTGTAATAGACCCCGGCATGAATGACGCCGCTGTTATGGCCCGTCTGGTGACAGGCCGGGCCGGACTCTTTTTCCAACAGCGCGATTCTGGCGTCCGGATAGACATCAATCAGCTGCATGGCGGTCGACATGCCGATAATGCCGCCGCCAATAATCACAAAATCATACATCCGCTTTTTTCCTTCGCGCTTACTGATGAGTCTGGTAGTGGTTTGTCGCGTAAGCGAAATAACCACGTTGGCGCATCAGTTCGCGGCGCAGGTCAGGATGCGAGGTGAAACGATCGCGACCGTGCAGCCAGAACAGGTTGTTGATCAGCAGGAATTTACCCACTGAAACCGGTACGGAAATAATACTTTTGCTGGTTTCCAGCGCGTCGGACAGGTCACTCAGCCAGACGCCTTCTTCATAGTCTTTTGGCTGGACGAACTGGTCGATGTAGCGCATCACCGGACGACCCTGCTGGTCAACGTCAAATACCGGATGGAACACTTCCTGGCTCACGTTTTTGCTTGGCGGCGCGGCAAAGCGCATAGGGCGACGCGCCAGCGGATGGGTAAAGTACTGATCCAGATGTTCCCAGTCGTCGAGGTGCAGCAGCAGCGAGTTACCGCCGGTCATGTTCTGCTCGTCAATCTTCATCATCAGCACGTAATCGGTGATTTCTTCGAGATAGGTTCCGTCGTTGTGCAATTCCATCACTCGGTGAGGCTGGCGCAGATAGCTGTCTGAGTTATCGACGTTTTTCACCACAAAACGTGCGTAATATTGACCGCTCATCGCATCAAAATTCGAGCGTCCGATTAGATGCGCTACCGCCGTCGCCAGCTTGACCATCTCTTCTGCCTGCGCCACATCATCCACGCCAACGGCATTGATCAGCAGTGCGCCTTCGGCACGATCGAGCAACGTTTTCAGCAGCAGAGGCTGCAACTGATTGCCGCACAGGTCGTCGAGGATCTTGCCCACTTTGAAGCGCAAGAAGGATTTGTATTCCAGCGCCTGCACCGGCCACTGCGCGACGGCCTGCAGAAATTGCTCAGTGGTTTCAGCGGAAAAAGTCAGCTCCAGCAGGCGTGGGGATTGGGCTGACGGTTTCAGCGTGAAACCGCTGTAGTGCTGGGCTGGATCTTCAGCGTTTGGTTTTACGGCAGTCAGTGCGTTCATCAAATCGTTCCTCTCAGTAGATTGTCAGGGAGATATGGCGCAGCTCGTTTCGTAGCCATAAATTAAAAATATCTACATTTTTGAAAAACGCGCACATAATGAGTTTGTTTGTTTGTTATTTGTGATCAAAAGCAACAAATATTTAACATTTCAAACAGTAGGGATTTAAAGCGAAGACGGGGATAGAGCGGTTATATCAGGTGGTAACCACCTGATTTTAAAGAGGGAAATAAAAAATCTTAATGTTCAAGAGCAATAGCGCAGACGTGTTCAACATGAGTGAGATCGTGGTACAAGTCGGGCAAGGTCATCTTCTTACGAATTACGATTTTGAGATTAACCTCGATTTTACCCTTCTTAATATCCCTGATCGTTATGTTTTCAATAATGTTTTTCTGTTGATGGATGCGGGTTATCAGATTTTCGAGCGCATCGCGTTCATCAAGAATAACCCTGACTTTTACTTTTCCGGGGAACTGGTTTTTAGTTTGTAAGAAAATAATGAACGGGCTTAATTTAATTGCCAATAAAAATAAAGCCGTGGCAAAAAAAGCATGAAAATAAAAACCGGCCCCACAGGTGATTCCCACCCCAGCAGATGCCCAGACAATTGCCGCAGTAGTGAGACCAGAAATAGCATCGTCGTGTCGGTGCAGAATGACTCCCGCACCGAGAAAACCAACGCCACTAATAATCTGAGCCGCCAGACGCATAGGATCGCTACGGATGTTCATCGAAATTTCAGCATAGTATTCTGCAGATTGTATTGATACGACAGTTAACACACAGCTGGCTACGGATAAAATAACGCAAGTTTTGAAGCCAACCGGTTTCCCTTTCGATTCTCTTTCCAGGCCTATAATGCCACCCAGAATAAATGCAATGCTGATTTTGATGATCGTAGTTAAAGGCAACAATCCTTGCTCATTGATGATGGCGGCCAGATTATTCATGCAATTACCTTAATGAAAGAGTCTTTAACGATCAGGAGTTTGCTTTTTTCAATGGGAGGTCTGCTTTGCGTTTTGAAATATCGTCCCGGAAGAATATCAGGAAGAATACGCTGACCACTGCGGCAACGCCTGCGGAAACTAGCCAGAATGTTTCCCATTGCGGTAACGCCTGTGGGCCTTGTTCCGTCACGGTGCTGTTGAAGATTTGACCGCATACGGTAGAGGCAAACAGCAAACCGACGCCGTTGGAGACGATAAATCGCAAGCTTTGGGCTTGTGCTTTAATCTCTGGCGCGGCTTTACGGTCAACATAAATGTCGCCCACGGTAAAGAAAAAGTCCCAGCAGAATCCCTGCAACATCAGACCGATCAGCACAAACATCATGTTGGCATCCAGTGATGCATGAGCAAACAACAGTGTGCGGATGATCCAGCAAACGGCGCCCAACATGAGAGTAATTTTGAAGCCGGCTTTCAGTAAGAAAAACGAGAGCAGGAACATAAAAATGACTTCACAGGCGATGCCGACCTGCATCATTGACGCGGCGTTATCGAATCCAAGCGCTTTTAAAAAGACCGGGATATAGGCGGAATAAGCTGTTTTGGGGATCATCAGGACAAAAATACTGAGCATCAAAACCGAGAAACTGCGGTCCTTGAAGAGTGCCAGAGCGTCCAGACATAACAGATCGCGGAGTGTAAATACGCTTCCTTTTGCTTTCGGTGGGGTGTTTGGCAACGTAAAGCAGTAAAGGCCGAGCACGACACCGGAGGCTGACGCAATATACCAGGTGATGGTATTTCCAGAATAGCCCATTTCACCAATAATAAAACCGATGACCATAAAGCCAAATGTGCCGAATACACGAATAAAGGGGAAGTATTTCACCCCGTTAATGTGGCTGAAACTGATGCTGTTAGCCAGCGCAGTTGTTGGATAAAAAAGCAGACCGACCAGGAAGATCATGGTCAACGTCATGCCCGTGTTTTGTGCCTCAATAAATTGTGGAACAAACAACAGTACGCCAGCATTAATTAAGTGCAGGATCGCCATGACTTTTTGTGACGAAAAGAAACGGTCGGCTACCATGCCAATAAAGAGTGGCGAAAGAATGGTCGCCAGACCAAGCAAAGCATAAGATGAGCCAATAATGGTCGCCATACCATAGGTACTTAATACCAGTCCCATGGTCATATTCCAGGCGCCCTGCATGAAATATTGTATGAACATCATAACCAGCAGGCGTGGTGTTTTATTAAGGTCCATATTGCATATCCTTATTGGTTGATGCTCAGGTTAAGCCCATCCCAGGCGACAAGAATGTTCTCTTTGTCGCACGCCGCCACGAGATCGTCGTGCAGTAGACCGCCGCTGTGTGAGACATGCGAGACGATGAGTTGGCTATTTTTCTCAAGGCAGCCCAGTTCTGCAAGCCTGTCTCTGGCAGCGAAGACGGTTTCCAGACTCATGTGGTTATTTGTACGGTTATCACCATTAAAACCGTAGGTACATTCCAGCACCGTTAAATCGATCTTTTTCCCTTTCAACCATTGCCAGGTGAGTTCAGGGAACCAGCCCGAATCATGTCCATAGAAAATTGACTGACCATCTTTTTCGATAAACCAGGTATAACAAAGCTCCCATTTGGCATGGTTCGCCAGCAGTGGAGTGATTCGGTATCCGCGGGTTTCAACGGTTACGAAGGGAACCAGGCAATGAAAAGCAAATCTTTCTGCGCTGTAGCCTGGTAACACTTGTGCCGCGCCGTTAATCGCACGGTCATTACCAAAAATGTGCAACGGATGAGTAATCTCAAATCCGTACCCTTCCATTCGGCTAAAAAGATCGCCGACGTTGAAATGATCGGGATGTGTATGCGTGAACAGCAGCGATTTGATCTCTGTTGCGTCCAGGCCATCTCGCAGCAGTTGCTGGCTGAATTCAGGCGCGACATCGATCAACAGTTCATCGTCGATGATCGCTGAGGAGTGCGTGCGTATGTCTTTGCCTTTACGAATACGGGCTTGCTGACAGTGCTCACAACGGCAAAAAGGATTGGGTATCCCTTCGGATGCTGCGGTTCCCAGAAAATGAATATTCATGTTTCCCTCTTGATCAAAACAGAGTGTTGTTTTTTGAACGAAAATGTAATGAAACGTAATTGGAACGTGTCAATTATTATCCTGCAGCTTCAAGGCAACAACGATCTTTTGTTGCATAAGTGATCCTCTTCAAGAATTTAATAATTTATTTTTATATTTCATGGTTTTGAAATTATTAGTTCATTTCTTCGTGCTATGTGGGGTTGAGAGGTAGTTATATGAGTGTGTTGATAAAATGCACTTTTTAATATTGTAACGTTCAAATTATCTTGCTGGAGATAGTTTCCTGATGAGCGCCGTGCTAGCATCAAAACATCAGGGGAAGGATGTAAAAATGCCAACTATCAAAGACATAGCAAGAATTGCCGGTGTGTCGCATGGGACTGTCTCGAATGTGCTCAATGGCAGAGGAAATGTAAGCGTTGAGAAGATTGAAGCGGTTCAACGTGCGGCCCGAGAAGTTGGCTATCAGTTGAATGCGCAGGCGCAATCATTGAGAGCCAGCAAAAGTCAGGGAGTGGCCTTGATTCTGCCGGACATCAATGCGGAGCGTTACTATCAACTTTATCGGGGATTACACCAGGCCTGGCAACCTTCACTCAGCGAACCGGTTGATCTTTACCTGACTAATGATTTGCCCAATCTGGAACTGGATATTTTGCAAACACTGGCGGCAAAGTCTTACCAGGCTGTTGTCACCGTGAGTTGCCTGGACAACAGCCAGCCCTATTACGATATGCTCAGGCTCTCTCCGGAGAATGTGCTTTTTGCGTATCGCCAGCCAGCCGGTGCAGTTTGTTATATTAGCCTTG
Source organism: Citrobacter sp. Cf087 (assembly GCF_030334285.1). Classification (NCBI taxonomy): domain Bacteria; kingdom Pseudomonadati; phylum Pseudomonadota; class Gammaproteobacteria; order Enterobacterales; family Enterobacteriaceae; genus Citrobacter; species Citrobacter sp. Cf087. Next base: position 118,629 of record NZ_JAOWED010000027.1, on the reverse strand, counting down.
ACTATGTGACCGCAGGGGAAGAAACCGCAAGAAGGGCACTGGCGCAGCAGCCGGGTCATATTGGTGTTTTCTGCGAACCGCTGGAATTTGCCCACAGCGCACGCTTTACTCAAGCGATACAGAAGGTATGCCGGGAGTTAAGTCCGCACACAAAGCTTACGGTTATACCTGCGCATGCCAGTGAAGTTAACACCGTCGCGTTTGACTTTTTCCGGGGGGCGATACCCGATCTGTTTATTGTTCAGGACAGTGAGAAGACGCGTGCGTTGACGCAAGCGTCCTGGTTTGGGAGTTCTCAGTCCTGCCCGCCGATAGTACAACTGAGTGATAATCTTCCTGCATCTTTTGATGGAATCACCAGCTATCAGATGGATTATGCCCGCCTGGGGACAACTATTGCTTCATGTATTCGCCAACCCAAAAGTAAAGAGAAGCACCGTATTCTGGCGAATTGCGGTTTTTCCTGGAATGGGCAATACGCTCCGCCTCATGAGACGGAGGCGACGCTGAATATGTTAATTTTGCCCAGCCCTTCGACCGATGCGCTGAAGAAACTGTTACCTCACTTTTATCGCCAGACCGGTATTAAGGTTAATCTTGCGGTTTATCCGTATGATGAGGTTTTTGAAATTCTCTCTCATCTTCACCTGCACCCCTATTACGATTTACTGCGAATCGATATGGCATGTTTTCCCTGGTTTGCAGAAAAAGCATTATTGCCGCTGGAGTCGGTCTCCCCCGAGCTCCCGTTATTGCTGGATAACTTCTCTGAGCAAATTCAGCAGCACTTCAGCCAGGTGAATGGGACTGCATGGGCAATTCCCTTTGATGCCAGTATGCAGCTTCTGTTTTATCGACGAGATCTGTTTGAAGATGCGACGATTAAACGGATGTTTTATGAATCAACAGGCAAAGAGTTAACGCTACCAGAGAATTTCGCACAATTTGATGAAATTGCCGCTTTCTTTAGTCAATTGCATCAGCCAGAAAACAGACAGCGTCCGATGGGAACGGCGGTGACGTTGGGCAGCTCAGGACTTATCGCCACTGAGTACTTGCTGCGTTACTACGCGTTAGGGGGACGATTGGTGCGTGAGGGCGAGCCGGTACAACTTGATGCTTCGCTTGCTGCTGCTGCACTCGAAGAATATCTGCACCAGCTTTCTATCGCCGTGAATCTCCCTGGCGAGTGGTGGAGTGATGCGGTTAAACAGTTTGAGCGTGGAAATCTCGCCATGCTGATTATGTATCTCAATTTGTTTAACGATGTTGCGCATACGACTATCGCCCCCACGATTGGCTATGCTCCCGTTCCGGGGCAGCTTCCACAATTGGGCGGTGGCTCTATTGGAATGTCTCGCTACAGTAAGAAGAAAAAACAGGTTGAGCAGTTTTTTCATTGGCTTTATTCCGATGAAATTTCGCGCCATCTGGTTCTATTGGGGGGCAACAGCGCCTGGTCTGGAATATGTCACGATCAAAATGTTCTCAATCTCTACCCGTGGTTTAATTTACTGAATGAAAAAGGCATGACGGGAATACGGGAGTCTCAGGGAAGTAAAGGTGAGCCTTTTAACCTGCGACAGGCAGAGATTATTATCGGGCAAGGCGTGACGAATGCGATTAACGGCATTATGGACGTCACGCAGGCCGTGGAATACATCAATGCGCGGATCAGAAACGAAACGGGTGCCTGAAATATGCGACTCCTCGCCTCTTACTGATGACGTAAGAGGCGAGAAAAAGCGGTTAACAGTAACCCACTTTATAAATGCGCCCGCTCTGGATGCCTTCGACGCTGCGGCGATAGGCGTTGGCGACCGTGACGGCGGGGACGCTTTCAAAGCCGGGGAAGAACCCGTCATAGGCTGCAGCGGATTCACTCAGCACGGTCGGGCTTATCAGGTTAATACGCTGACCACGCTCTAGCTCACAGGCAGCAGCGCGCACAAATCCTTCCAGACCGGCATTGATCGTTGCCGCATTTGCGCCTTGTGCGATGGGCTCGTGGGCGATAATGCCGCTAATTAACGTTATCGAACCGCCATCATTGAGGAAATGCTGCCCGGTTAAGGCCAGACGTATCTGGCCTAACAGTTTATCCTGAAGCCCCTGATTAAAGTCTTGGTCAGTCATTGTCGACAGCGGTCCAAAGAACAGATTGCCGGTGGCGGAAACGATCGCATCTACCCGACCGACTTTTTCGAACATTGCCTCGACACTCTCCTGCGAGGTGATATCGACCTGGTAATCCCCCTGCGTGCGACCTACGCGGATCACCTCATGTTTACGGCTTAACGTTTCTGTGACTGCGCGACCCACTGTACCACTGGCACCAATAATGACGATTTTCATAACCACCTCCGCAATAGTGTGAGCCGCTATTCTTTAATGAAAATGAAATCGGATAAACTGGCTAAAAGTTAGATGATTACTAACCAGAGGTTTGCAATATGGATAAGTTACGCGGCATGGAAACGTTTGTCGCCGTGGTGGAGAGCGGGAGCTTTACTTCTGCGGCGACGAGGCTCGAGATGTCTGCGGTGATGGTGGGAAAATATATCGCCCAACTGGAAGCGCAGCTCGGCACGCGTTTGCTGGAGCGCAATACGCGTCGCCAGAGTCTGACCGATGCCGGACGCGTCTATTTTGAAGAAGCTCGTCGCGTGCTGGAGCAGGTATCGATAGCCGAACGTTCGGTAGAGCGTCTGCGGCTGGCACCAGCAGGGACGCTGCGCATAAGCGCGCCCACGTCTTTTGGCGCTTGCGTGATCTCGCCACTGGCCGCTGCGTTTTTACAGACCTGGCCAGAGGTGCGCATTGAACTGGATCTAACCAACCGGATGGTTGATCTGGTTAATGAAGGTGTCGATCTGGCGATCCGCATTGGCGATATCCATCAGACTGACGTGGTGGCGAAATACCTGTGTCCCTACCGTATGGCAATTTGTGCTTCGCCAGAATATCTTGCCCGCCATGGCACCCCCCGGACGCCCGCGGATCTGGTGGATCATCTGTGTCTGTCCCATACCGTGTGGACGGCCCGCAACGAGTGGATACTGCCTGGCGTGACGGGGGAAGTCAGATGGAAACGCGATGCGATCCTGCGCTGTAACGATGGTCATGGACTGCGTATGGCGGCGGTAGCGGGGGCTGGGCTGTTATTGCAACCGGAGGTGCTGTTGGCAGAAGAGCTGGCTACTGGCAAGTTGGTTCGTATTCTGGAAGGATTTACGCCACAGCCGCGACCGATTCATTTGCTGTGGCGACAGGATTTGCGTCCGTTGCCCAAGCTGACACGGTTTGTTGAGCACGTTCTTAGTGCAGTTCAGGAATTAAGATGAAAATGCCGGATGGCGCTGCGCTTATCCGGCCTACAGTGGCGATTAATCGTAGGCCGGACAAGGCGCGTTACTAACCGATATCCACCTGCGGTTTGCTGTTGCGTTTACGGATCATGCGCAGCACTGGTGGGACCACGATAACCAGTACCGCCATCACCAGCAGCACTTTCGCCACGCCGCTGGCCCACAGAATATCCATACTCCCGTTACTGATAGACAACGCCCGGCGCAGGTTCTGCTCCAGCATTTCCCCGAGAACGAAGCCCAGAATCAATGGCGACATTGGGAAGTGCATTTTACGCAAAATGTAGCCCAGCACGCCGAGGGCGACCATCAACACCAAATCGAAGGTAGTGCTGTGGACAGCGTACACACCTACCGCGGAGACTGCCGCAATAGCGGGTACCAAAAACCACAGCGGAATGGTCAGCATGCGGGTAAACAGACCGATCAGTGGAATGTTCATCACCAGCAGCATTACGTTAGCGATCAGCAGCGCCGCAATCAGCCCCCAGACGATATCCGGCTGTTCAGTGAACATCGCCGGCCCTGGGGTGATGTTGTACAGCGTCAGCGCGCCCATCATCACCGCCGTGGTACCGGAGCCCGGCACGCCGAGCGTCAGCATCGGGATGAAAGAGCCGCAGGCCGAGGCGTTGTTGGCGGCTTCTGGTGCTGCTACGCCACGAATATCCCCCTTGCCAAAGCTGTCGCTGTTGCCGCTGAGCTTTTTCTCGGTCATGTAGGTGATGGCACTGGCAATGGTGGCGCCAGCGCCAGGCAGAACGCCGACGAAAAAGCCAATCACTGATGAACGCAGGGTGGCCCCTACGCACTGAGCGCCTTCTTTGGCGTTGAACAACATGCGGCCCGTTTTACGCACCAGCGTCTGGCCACTGCTGGTATGTTCCAGCATTAACAGTATTTCAGAGACAGAGAACAGCCCAATCACCACTACGATAAACTGCACACCGTCGGAGAGATGGACACTGTCAAAAGTAAAGCGATAAACCCCGGTGTTGGCGTCTACGCCGACGGTCGCAAGTCCGAGACCGATAAGCGCTGCCAGAAATGATTTCAGCGGATTTTGCGCCATCATGCTGCCGAGACAGGCAATGGCGAAAACCATTAAGGCAAAGTATTCTGCCGGACCGAAGGCCAGCGACCATTGGGCTAACGCCGGGGCAAACAGAATGATGCCGCCGATGGCGATAAGCGAACCAAAGAAAGAGCTGACCGCCGAGATAGAGAGCGCCACGCCGCCGCGTCCTTGCTGCGCCATCGGGTAACCATCCAGCGCGGTCATAATCGCCGCCGCATCGCCGGGAACATTCAGCAGGATGGAGGAGATGCGCCCGCCATATTCACAGCCAATGTAGACCGTAGCCAGCAGGATCAGCGCGGATTCTGCGGGCAGATGCAAAGCAAAGGCCAGCGGCAGCAGGATCGCCACGCCGTTGATTGGCCCAAGGCCAGGCAGCAAACCCACAATGGTGCCCACAAAACAGCCTATCAAGGCGATGACCAGGTTTTCCGGCGTCATTGCCACCGCGAAACCCTGAGAAAGATAAATCCAGGTATCCATCGTTTCTCCGTTAACCCAGCCAGGCGCCGAGTGGTAAGGTGACGTCAAGCAGTCGGTCAAAGGCATACCACAGCAGAATGCCGAGCACCGCGCCGGAAATACCCGCAGCCGGGATGGTTGCGCCGAACAGCATGCCAATCACCACGGTGAGAATGGCGGTGGCGATGGGAAAACCGAGCCACTCAAAACCCCAGGCGTACATCAACAGAACAATTACCATCGTCAGCAGCTTTTGCAGCACGTGGCGACGGGGCCAACTGATGGTATCCGGATGGCGCAACAGCAGCGCCACGGCGCATACCAACATCAGACTGATAATGCCCAGCGGGAAGGGACGCGGCCCTACGGGTTCATAGCTGTATTCGCTGCTGATTTGCCAGGCCACGAACAGCCCGGCTATGCAGAGCAACAGCCAGATACCTGCAAAAATACGATCGCTCATCATCTTTGCCTCTGCGTTTACTTCGCCAGACCGAAGGCTTTCGCCTGCTCACGATAATCCGTAACCTGTTTTTTCACGTAGTCGTCGAGCTGTTTGCCGCTCATGTTGAACTCAAACAGACCGCGCAGATCGCGTTGTTTTTTAAACTCATCGGTCTGCTGGAGTTTGTTAAAGGCATCAACCCACCACTGATACTCGGCGTCGCTGACTTTTGGCCCAACGTAGAAGCCACGAATGATAGGCCACACGAGGTCATAACCCTGCTCTTTGGCGGTTGGCACGTTGGCTAACTGGCCCGGTAGGCGTTCATCAGAGAACACCGCGAGCACGCGGATTTTGTCGCCGCTGAGGTAGGGCACCATCTCACTGAGATCGCCGGAAACTACCTGCACGTGATTTCCCATCAATGCGGTAACCGGTTCGCCACCGCCTTCAAAAGCCACATAGCGCATCTTGTGCGGATCGACATTGGCTTTTTGCGCCAGTAGCGCCGATTTCATCCAGTCCTGGCTACCGATAGAAGCTCCTGCGCCAATGACCACGCTGTTAGGGTCTTTCTCCATTGCCGTAAGCAGATCTTTCAGCGTCTTCCATGGCGCATCCTGACGTACGGCAATCATGCCGTAGTCGGTGCCGACACTTGCCAGCCAGCGGACATCATCCACACCGTAGCGACCAAACTTGCCCTGTGACAGGTTCAGCAGGGAGCCGCCGGAGAAGGCCACCACGGTTCCCGCTTCAGCCGGGCGTTGAGCGACGATCGCGTTATAGGCCACGGCACCAACGCCGCCAGGCATGTAGGTCACGCGCATCGGTTTTTCGATAGCACCGGTTTCCATCATGCTCACCTGAATCAACTTACAGGTGAGATCGAAACCACCGCCGGGTTTAGCAGGGGCGATACATTCAGTGCGCGATGGCGCTTGTTCGGCCAGTACAGAGGTGCTCATCAGTAAAATGCTTGCAGTAAGGGTACGAAGTAACTGTTTTTTCATTGTTTATCCTCACGCCGGAAAACCGGATTTTCGGGTACGGAAGAAGATTTTTGTGATTATGTGAGCCGATGTGTAGCAGTTCGGTTGCGTGATTGTTAAAACATTAACCTTTCAATTCCCTTTCAATGCGGCAGAAACTTTACAGGATGTGATATGCGTCTCTTATTAGCGGAAGATAACCGTGAGTTAGCTCACTGGCTGGAGAAAGCGCTGGTGCAAAACGGTTTTGCCGTTGACTGCGCTTTTGATGGACTGGCGGCCGATCACCTTTTACATAGTGAAACATACGCGTTGGCGGTGCTGGATATCAATATGCCGGGGCTGGATGGCCTGGAAGTCGTTAAGCGGCTGCGCAAACGCGGGCAGACGCTTCCTGTCCTGCTGCTGACGGCGCGTAGCGCGGTGGCCGATAGGGTGAAAGGGTTGAACGTCGGAGCCGATGACTATCTGGCAAAACCGTTTGAGATCGAGGAGCTGGATGCCCGGCTGCGGGCCTTGCTACGGCGCAGCGCGGGGCAGGTACAAGGCATCCAGCAACTGGGGGAACTGGCGTTTCACGATGAAGGCTATTTTCTCTTGCAGGGGCAGCCGTTGGCGCTCACGCCGCGCGAACAGGCGCTGTTGACGGTGCTGATGTACCGTCGGTTGCGACCGGTTTCACGCCAGCAGTTGTTTGAGCAGGTCTTCAGCCTGAGTGATGAGGTCAGTCCTGAAAGCATTGAGCTGTATATCCATCGTTTGCGCAAAAAGCTACAGGGAAGTGATGTGCGCATCGCCACGTTGCGTGGTCTGGGCTATGTGCTGGAGCGTAGCGATGAAGTGGGTTAAACCCCAATCGTTATACCTGCAACTGCTGATGTTTTTGGGCCTGCCGCTAATGTTGCTGTGGGGCCTGTCAGCATTTAACAGCTATGTCAGTGCGCTACAGGCGGCGACCCAGGCGTATGACCGCACGCTGCTTTCATCCGCCAGGACCGTCTCCGAGCGGCTGGTGGTGCGCAATAAACAGTTAGAAGTGAATGTGCCATGGGTGGTGCTGGACAGCTTTGAATTGAATATGAACGACCGACTGTATTACAAAGTGGTTGATCCGGCGGGGAAGGTTATCTCTGGTTATGACGATTTACCGGCGATGCCGCCTGCTACCTCGCGCACGCGGCTTTATCCGGCGCTGGCATGGTTTTATCACACTGAATATCGCGGTGAGGCAATCCGTGTGGCGCGTCTGCTGCAGCCTGTCAACGAAGGTGGCATTGTTGGCATGGCGGAGATTTATGTTGCCGAAACGCTGCAATCGCGGCGTTATCTGGCGCGACAGCTGTTGTTTTCCTCGTGGGTCTCGCAAGGGCTGTTGGTACTACTGACTCTGGTGCTGGTTGGCTGGCTGCTGCGCCGGGTGCTGCGCCCGATGCGCCAGCTGTCATCGCTGATGGTGCGTCGTGAGCCGGGGCTACTGACGCCGCTGCCGGAGTTGCTGCCGTGGTCGGAAACCCGTCTACTGATTGTGGCGTTTAACCGCTATCTGGACCGACTTCGCGGCCTGATTTCTCGCCAGGAGCGCTTCAGCGCGGATGCTTCCCATCAGCTTAAAACGCCGTTGGCAGTGCTGAAAACTCAGGCGGCGGTGGCTCTCGCCAGTCAGCAGCCGCAGCAGTGGTACGAGAGTCTGCAAGCCATGAGTACCACGCTGGATAACACCATTCAACTGACTGAAAGGCTGTTGCAGTTGTCTGCGGTGAAGCGCAAAGAGCAAGGGGAAAGGCATTTCTCGCCGGTTAATCTGTATGAGGTGGTGCAAACCAGCTGTTTTACCCGACTGGCGCAAGCGCGTAGTAAAGGGATCGATCTGGGCTATGAAGGGGATCAGGACGCGGTGTGGGTTGAGGGCGACGAAGTCTTGCTCGGGGAACTGTGCGGGAATCTGCTGGATAACGCACTGAAATACACGCCGCCGTATGGTGTGGTGACTGCCCGACTGCGGCGAGAAGGAGAGGCCGTGGTGCTGGTAGTCGAAGATAGCGGGCCGGGCATTGATGAACAAATGGTGCATCAGGCGCTGCTCCCGTTTCATCGTCTGGATAACGTCGGCAATATTCCTGGGGCAGGAATCGGTCTGGCGCTGGTCAACGACATTGCTCGCCTGCATCGTACGCACCCACAGCTATCCCGGAGTGAAGCATTAGGCGGGTTAAGCGTACGGATGCGGTTTTTATGTCTGGAGCGAGAAGGGCAGGACGATCGGTGTCGTCCTGCGCCCGTTATTTAAAGGTCACTGTCGCATTGACCGGGATACTAAATGCGCCTGGTTGAGGAGGGTTCTTCAGCCAGAACAGGGTCGCCATGAACTCTTTGCGCCGACTGTCGCTCTGGTTGTTAAACGCGCCGCTGGTAAAATCGATGCGGTTGCCGCTGATAATATCCCCGGCGCCGGGCCGTGCAGCATCCTGAAGTGTAACGCCGATATCCGGCGTACCCTGACCGGTAAAAACCGTGCCGCTGTTGTGCGTGGTGCCGGTAAAGGTTATCGCGTAATTGATGCCGCGACATTCATGCTTCCCGGCAGCTTCTGCAGCGATAACGGCAAACTGTTTGCTGTGGCTGTTATCCTTGCCCGCTTTGGCTTCGGTAATGCTGATCCTGCCAAACTCGACGGTATCCGTTCCCTTATCAGAGGCGATCAAGACGATCGGTTCGCAGTTGATATAACTGATGTTATTCAGGCCGGTCAGCGCGGGGCCAAAGTTTTTTGCCGGATTGCTGGCGGAACAATGCGTACTGCAAGAGTTAATGCTGCCAATACCGTCGACGACGAAAACTTTGTTGATGGTGCGACCCGCCAGTGCGGGCAAAGGATCCGGGAGCTTTCCGGTGGCGACCAGACTGAGGTTAAAGGTGAAAGAGAAAGTTTGCGGAAGTGCCAGGCAGGCACTGGTATTTCTGTGGCTGTTACTATTGCAGTAGCCGTTTGAACCTGTTCGGGGCAGCGTTGCCTGATATTGCGTGGTGACGGCCTGCGCGCTCTGATCGTAAGAACGACCATCGATGCTCACCACCAGTTTCATATTGGTTCCCTGCAAAAAATGCGCAAACTCATGGTCGGGATCGATGTAGATTCTGGCCGCTTCGCCCTGGGGCATATGGTCCGTGTCGCTGCAGGTGACGCTAACGGTTTGTGAATTGGACACCCAGACGGTGTCTCCGGCGGCGGTGCTGCGGCTAATTTTAATCGGATCAACGTGTACAGAGACGCTGTTTGCTGTACAGGTAACCGCATAGCTTGTACTACTGAAGATCGGCAAACAAAACAGCACCACGAGTTTAACTATTTTTAACGGATTCATTGATTGCACCTTACGAACCGACGCACTGGGCAGTAATTTGTGTATATCCGATTTTCTTCACCGGCTGGTGATGGTTATCCGGCATTTGAATAAAGCAGTGTTCATTGGTATGTGAGCCCCAGCGCACTTCCAGGCGCGAATTATCTTCCACGCCGCTGGCATACAGAGCGCCATGCAAACCGACCAGGCCGTGATTGCGGCCTTTGGCATCCCGAACGATCGCACCAACCGGCGGGGCTATGTTGCCAGGTATGACGGCATTCACCAGATAGTTGCGCCCGCTGAAGGTTTCAAACACGACTTTGCCGATGGCTTTCTCTGTCGGGACAATTTTTTTCTGTGCCTGGGGAATATCCAGACCGGCGCCAATATCGGCGGTATTCAGACTCACCACGTTGTAATGCCAGGCATCTGCCGCAGTCAGGACCGCATAGCCGTTACCGTCTATCGCCACGCCGTTTTGTTGCTGGATATGGACGCCGTCGGCATTTTGAGCCTCGACCAACACCATGGTGTCACCCGGAGAGTGCATAAGCGTAACGCCGCCTGCGTGCAGCATCGCCCCGCCGCTGATGCCCATATTCATATTCTGGTAGTTGCGCCCGGCGCTATAGCCTCCCTGAACGTTCATCTTGTCGCCTTGCCAGGCGGCGTTAACGCCGGCAGCGGAATCTTGTCGATCGGTGGTACTGCCTTGAACGCCCCAGCTCAGACGATCGTCAAATGCGGTGTTGCTGTAGCTGGTGGAGTAGCTGTCGCCATTCTGCTGGCTATGCATCACGTTGGCAGAGACAAAGCCGTGGCTGTCCATGAAATCAAATGGGATGGATAACGTCAGGTTGATACTGCGGTCCTGGTAGTCGTACTGGTTGCGGGTGTCCTGCACGTATACGCTCCAGTTGATTTTCCCCAGCGTATCGTTGTAACCCAGCTGTATCGTGCGGTCGTGACTCCCGTTGTGCCAGTAGTTTTGCTGGCTGGCGCTGACGTAAAGCGAGGCGTTATCCCACAAACGCTGATTAACAGAAACCTCAAAACGTTGGCGGCGATTATTGTAGTTACTGGTGTAGTAATGCTTTTTGTTGTGCTGCTCGCCAGGGTAACGCAACTGCTGATTGGGGTCGTCATAGGCGATGTCGTAATAACCCGAGGACCAGCTGTTATGCTCGTTAATGGTGTCGCTAAAGCTGTAATAGCCGGATGTATTGTAGCGGTAGCCAACCAGACGAAAATCCGTGCCGTACTGGTTCAGCGATTTAGAATACAGGAAACGGTAACTTTGCCCCGTGGACGCTTCTCCGCTGGCAAGCTGTGCTCGGGCGGTGGTGATATCAAAGGAGATCGCGCCGAACTGATGCAGATCCTGAGCGACCCCAGTGGCAATCGCGTTGTAACTTTCCGCCGTCAGTAAACCGCCGTACAGCGTGGTTCCAGAGCTGAGGCCATAGCTCAACGTTCCCTGGACAAAACGGGGCCGCCAGCCGCCACTGTAACCGTCACGGTATTCCCCGGCCGTAAACTGAAAACGGCTGTTACCTGCGCGCAGCATGTTCGGTACCGCCGAATAAGGCACGCTGAAATTGCGACGGCTGCCATCGGCTTCAATAACGCTAACATCCAGATCGCCGCTCTGGTTGCTGGGATTAATATCGTCGATGTCAAACGCGCCCGGCGCGACGTTTTTACTGTAGATCAGGTAGCCATTTTGCCGGATTTCGATTGTGGCATTGCTGTTGGCGACGCCGCGAACGACCGGGGCAAAATCGCGTTGGCTATCAGGCAACATATTTTCATCGCTGGTGAGCTGCGCCCCGGTAAACTGGATGCTGTCGAACACATTGTCATCCGTGTAGGTTTGCCCGATGCGCAAGCGGCTACGTAGCGCAACAATATTGCGCTCCACCCACGTAGAAACCGCCTGCCACTGGCGGCCTGAACCGCTGGCGTAGCTGAACGTGGACTGGTTACGGAAATGCCATCCCGCCAGGTTGATGCCGTTGGCAAAACTGGCAAAAACGGAGTCATGATCCTGACCCTGTTCGGCCAGGCGGGTGGTATTGACGTTGTAGCCGACAAAAGCGGCATTAACCCCATCGTCATAGGCAGACTCCGGGACTGCATCGTGTGTGGTCGAGAGCAGAAAAGCTTCCGGCACTGAAATATCAATACGCTGGTAGTTTGCATCTGCCGTCAGGCGGCTGTTTGCTATCAGCGCTGTGAGCTCAATGCAGGTATCGCTGCGGTCATCCGGGATTTTAATCCCGTATCTGCGCAGATCGTCAGCGCTTAGGCAGGGTTGTGGCTTGCCTTCTGGCTGACGTCTTTTGAAGGCAACATTGCGCGTCTCAACGAAGCTATGATCAATATAAATATCGTATTCAAACGTCCCTTCGCTAAGCCCATCATTACGGGCGATTTGCACCACGGAGGTAATATTTTGCGCACCGTGCACAAAACGGGTATTAAATTGTGGCGCACTGTTGGCGTAAGCAGGCATACACAGGACCAACGTTGACAGCGTAAAGACCTTTTCCTTAAACCGTTGCGGTTGCTTATTTTTTATCATCATTGCAACCCCTGACTTAATAACACGATATCGGGACGTTATTGACCGCGTTAGTGCCGCCGTAATCATCTACCCAGTTAAAATCTATGTGGCTAACTTTTTGCTGCGACAGCGTAAACGTGCGTTCGCCATGAGGATTCACCATATCGGCTTCAACGTTTTGGCCGTTAATATGCAATTGCGTCAGAGAAATATGTAACGGTGTCGGATTAACGGCACGCAGAGTATTTCCGTGACATTGCCACTGTAATTTCTCGACCGCTTCAGGTAGCGTCATATTCAACCCCGTAGGGCGATAAAAGAGTTTGATGCGAATTCGTTGCGCCAGTTGTAAGGTATTTTCCTCGTTTTCAATGGTGGGGATTTCCTGCACGTTAATCCACAATACCGATTCAACATCATGGGGAAGCCCGTTGCCCTGGTAAATAGCCCGTAGCACGGCGGATTTATGGCCGTCGAGTTTCAGGATCGGCGGGGTAATTATCATTGGCAGATTGGCCGGCGTCTCATCTGGATTACCCTTATCCAGCCATGTCTGTACCATATATGGCTTGTCTGTATTATTGTTGACGTCAAACATCGCTGCTTTATCGTTCTCATTATAAATAACGCGTGTTTGACCCAAATTAATCGCGCTGTGTGCGGTGCTAACCACGCATAGCAACAGATAAAAGAAGACTTTATTCATCAGGTGCACTTTCCAGATTCAGGGAACAGTGCCATCCATAGCAATCAACGTCCGTTATTTATAAATGACGGTGTAATTCATATCCGCAGTAATTGTGCCTGCCGCAGGCAGCGTTGCGCCTATTTGCTGATATTTGGCGACCAAATCAATATGTGCATCGCCGTTTTGGTCCGGTGTCAATGACACTTCATTCTGACCCGCGGAGAAATCGAGGGCGCTACCGGCATGATCCACTTCGATGCCGACATCGGTGGCAGCAACTGTTGTACGAAACGCTTCCAGAAGTTTTGTGTTACTGCCAGGGGTTTTATCAGTAAATACCACCACATAGCCGCTTCCTCCTGTAGCCCCACTGCAGTTGGTGAATTGCAACGTAAACTGAGTATCGCCGGTGGTAGAGCCTGCGCCGCCAAATAACTGGTTGGTGACTTGCGGTAATACGACGTTTGTATTTGTTGGATTGGCGGTGTTCACTACGCAGGTGCTGGCAACAATTTCACCGGTAAAATGGACCGTCGCGGTGGCTTTAGAACCTGCTCCCGCGGTGGTGGCGTAATTAGTACTTCCTGCCGCGCCAACATTAGCCGCAAACAAAGCAACCAGCGCGGTGCAGGTGAGTGTAATTTTCTTCATCATAACTCCGTTAAATTTATTATTTACCCAGAAGAGTACTTGTCAGAGGCGCAGATTCAGCCGGAGTACATCAATGTCAAAAAATGATGCAGGACTTCATTTAAAAGAAACGATTAACGTTTGTAAATTGCTCAACAAGTCATCCGCTGCGGATATTATTTATTTGCGAAAAATAAGTAAACATAATTTTTTATGTGTGATGAAAGGGTGTTTCAGTAATCTTTTCAGGTTTTTTAACACGGTGTATACATGATTGTAAATAACGTATGGGATTATCGTTGTGGTACATTTAACAAAATATCAATGTTGTCATTTATTCTTTTTGGGTGTTTTGAATGAGCGGGTTGATCTGTGTTGAAATTACTGTTGTTAGATGTATAAGTTCGCAGAATGTTGATATTAGCGAGATGTGATATTCATTTTGGGGTTGAACAGTTACAGTGTGTTTTTTATACCTGTAAAGTCATGTTGGTCATCTTCAGTCATCGAAGTTGCTACAATTATTTAAACTAAATTTTTTGTGCTGAATTTGATTGTTCTTCATTTTTGTACATCAGAATGACGATAATTCTAAGATCCAATCAGTAAGCATCACGCTCACAATAAGCTTGCTAATCATTTTCTTGTTAATATATTCCCGTGTTATTTTTCTAAAGGATATTATATACGCTTATATATGCTACGGATTTCTCGTTGTGGGAAGGCGGCAAGTGAGAGGCTCCCGATGAGCCTACCCCAGTAAGTGACCCGGGTATTCATCATACAATTGCACTTGCTATTAGTTCATGAACTGTTATCTGTCAATGCGATTTTTGTTGCAGGTAATTATATTTTCTAATGTGGAAAATAAATCGAGCTTGATTTTAATAGTCAATAAAATCATATTGATGCTGATATCTTGTGAGGTGCTTGTCACAACTTATCATCTTTCTTTTTACATTTGCTGACAATCTACCCTTGTGTTTTTTAAGCTTGTGATATAATTAGCAACATGAAATGAGAAAAAAACAATTAAAGATCAATAAATAATGGGCTGAGATATGCTTAAAAAATCGCTAAAGATTAGCAGCCAAGGATATCCAGTCTTTTTAAAACTGGTCGATTTCATTGTTATCAATGTGGTGTTAATTTTTAGCGCCCATCTGCTGGGTTTGGTGCCCTTTAACACCATTGCGATTTTGAGTCTTCTCTTCTCGATCTTTTTCTTACTGTTTGCTGAATACATTAAAATGTACCAGCAAAAGATTAAGACGATCGGTTTGCGTAATCAAAAACGCTTGGTTTTTTGTACGCTGCTGGCGATTTTTTTTAACGAACTGGTCAGTATGACGGTGGCTGAGCCTGAATCACTCGGCTACTTAGACAGACTGCCTTCACCGTTTTATTCAGCCATTATTTACTGGTACTTCATTCCATTACCTTTTCTATACTATATCCGCTTTTTTCTTTTCAAATACACCGCCAGGAAAAATATTCGCGTTGCTGTGATTGGGCTTACTGAGAACGGTCTGGCGGCGGAAAACGCATTGACCACTGAATATGCCAATATCAAATTAGACCTGGCATTTTATGATGAGCGCAGTCCATCCCGTTGCGGCGATGTGGTGGAGAAAATAAAAAGTCCCTTTCGCGGCTCGGTGAGCAATTTAGTTGAGGAAGCCAGGCAGGGAAATATAGACGAAATCTACATCGCTTTACCGATGGTTGCTTTACACCGAATTCGTCATTTTTTAGCGATGATGTCTGACACCACCGTAGATACCTATATTGTCCCTGACTTTTATACCTATAGTAACAACATGTCCAAGTTACGCTCCATCCACAACCTGCAAACTATCGGTATCTTCAGTTCACCGTTTGAAGGGGCGGGGTCGTTTATTAAGCGGGCGGAAGATCTGGTTCTTGGCAGCATCATTATGGTGATGATTTCCTCGCTGATGCTGGCTATTGCCATTGGTATCAAACTCACGTCCCGCGGTCCGGTGTTTTTCAAACAGGACCGCTATGGTCTTAGCGGGCAAAAAATTAAGGTCTGGAAGTTTCGTTCTATGCGCGTCATGGAGAATTCCGATACGGTTATTCAGGCCACGAAAAACGATCCGCGGGTAACCAAATTCGGGAGCTTTTTACGCCGCACTTCGCTGGATGAACTTCCGCAATTTATTAACGTTTTGCAGGGAAGTATGTCGATTGTCGGTCCCAGACCTCATGCGGTAACGCATAATGAGCAGTACCGCAAACAGGTCGAAAATTACATGATCCGCCATAAAGTGAAGCCTGGGATCACTGGACTTGCACAGATCAACGGTTTCCGCGGGGAAATCGATGCGCTTTATAAGATGGAAAAACGGGTTCAGTACGATATTGAGTACATTCAAAACTGGTCGTTATGGCTGGATATAAAAATCATCATTAAAACTATTTTCAAAGGATTTGTCGGTAAGAATGCATACTAAATTGATAGTGATTACCGGAATCGTGATATCGCAGCCTGCATGGGCTGATTTAACCCCGAAATCACACATTGGCTTTGCGGGAATCGACTTCCAGGGCAAGGTCGCTGTGGATTATGGTTATAATGATAACGTTTCTTATCAGCCACATAGCAGCGATGCTATTGGTTCCTCGTTTCAGAGCGCAGCGCCTGTACTGAGTATGATCGGAGAGCGCGGTCAGGATAAGTATTTACTGATGTATTCCGGAGATTATCGTAACTACTCCAGTGATTCCGCTGATAACTATAACGATCATTTTTTCCGTTTTAACGGTGCCTGGCGGTACGGGCTCAAGCATGGTCTAACCCTCAATCTGGAGGATACGCTTGGGCATGAATCCCGTGGTCGCGGTATTACCGAGGGTTTTCTCCCTGGCCAATTCGAGCAGTATGGGATTACATCTCCACTGACGACGAATTTTATCAACAGTGAATTGCGTTACAGTTACGGCGCACCTGATGGGCGTGGGAAAGCGGAACTGGCGTTGTTGTATAAAAAACTCACTTTCGGCAACACGTCTGATGTACGGGACAGCAGTGAAGACTTCTACAATTATATTCAGGAACAGGAATGGCACGAAAATAGCTTGGTGGCAGAAATTTTTGACCAGTACACATCCAGAACGCGCTTTCGCTATAGTTTTATTACTAACCAGCGTCGCTATGATAACAACTCAGAAAAAGACACTAATGAGTACTATTTGCTGTATGGCCTGAAGTCGCAGTTGACGGGGAAAACCAATGTCGACATGAATATTTCATGGCTGTATAAAACATTTGAAAACAACGCAAACTCGCATGATTTTAATGGTCTAAACTGGGACATAAAAGCGGAGTGGAAGCCATTACAACAATCAGTTTTCACGGCCCACTCTGCGCAAAGCATTAAAGACCCATCGGAAGTTGGGGGATATATTTTAGTGACCCAGTATGGCCTTTCTTACCAGCATTTCTGGTTAGGCACTCGTTTTTCTACTTTATTGGACTACTCATTCACTTCGGAAGACTATAAAAAACAGAACAAGGATCGACATGATAAAGATGGTGTGTTTAGCGTAACCATGAGCTATGACTATACGCCGTCGGTTAATTTTGAGATTAAATATCAGATAGATACATTAAATTCGAATAGGGATACTGACTCGTTTTATATCGGTCCCAACGACAATCAGGAAGTTATTAGAACGTTGGGTTATGATAATTCTATGATTATGCTTAAAGCTAAGGTTCAGATCTAAAATGAAAATAATAGAACTGTGCGCGGTTTTGCTTTTCAGTATCCTGTTGGTCGGATGCACAACGTCCAGCCCGCGATTAATGGACGATCCTGCTACTGTTCAGCAGGATTACCGACTTGGGGCGGGGGATACGGTCAATATCGCTGTTCATGGTCAACCCGATATGACGATGCGGTTTATTTTGGATAAGAGTGGGGAAATTAATTTCCCGTTTGTTGGTGCTCTTAAATTACAAGATAAAACCGTTGATCAAGTGACAAAAGAATTAACTCAACGCCTGACCGGAGATTATTTTACCACTCCGATGGTGACGGTGAGCATTGCCGAGTTCCGCAAATACTATGTTTCAGGCGAGGTGAAAAGTCCAAATGGCTTCGCCTATGAGCCAGGGCTTACCGTCGAGAAATCTATTGCGCAGGCGGGTGGGTTTACAGACCGTGCGGACCGTCAAGATATCAACATTCGTCTGTCGGGTAGCAATCAGCTGCTTGAGAATGTCGATTTAACGCACTCTGTTCATCCAGGGGATGTCGTGATTATTGGCATGGGGTTCTTCTAACGATGAAACTATCTATAGTGGAAAACGGCAAAAAACGAGAAAGCAGTGTCGAATTCTCCCGCTTTGCCAAAGAGTTGAAAAAGAACGCCTGGAAAATCGCACTGGCCGGTATCGTTGCCGGGGTCGTCGCGTATCCATTAATCAGCATGATGTCCTCAAAGTATGTTTCAACGGCGACGGTGCTGATTAAGGCGCAAGCTGATAACGTTTCTCCGTTTCCACAGGTTGATGGTTTCGATTCAACGCGTAGTGGTTACTACGAAACACAATATGCGTTGATGCATTCACGTATTGTGCTGGAGAAAGCCATACGTGATATGAAGCTGGATGAAAACCCGGAGTTTACCGGGGAAAAAGCCGGTGCTCGGGGGGCTGATAGCAATGAAAGTCGGCAACTGAGAATGGAACAAGCGCTGAAAACGCTGGCGAAAAATCTGAATGTCATTGGTATTCGTACGACGAACCTGGCGTCTATTACCTATGAATCAACGTCCCCACAGGTTGCGGCTGACATTGCGAATGGCGTCGCGCAGGCTTTCATCAACTACACGGTGGAGCAGAAGCGTCTGAAGGTGGAGAAAGCTCGCGAACTGAATTTTGAAAAAATGGAAGAGATTCAGAAATCGATAGCTAAGCAAAAAGACGAGATGGACAACTATCTGAAAAATGCCGGGCTGCTGACCTTCCGTGGAATCGATGGTTTTGAAACCGAGCAGTTAAGTATCGTAACCAATCGCCTGGCCGATGCAACTCAGCGTCGGGTTGCCGCTGAATCCGTCTATAACGAGGTGAACGGGGGAGGTAAGTCCATTGAGAGCGTTATCTCGCTGCCTTCGGTCTCTAATCATGCTCAGATCCAGGATTTGCGCATTGCGTTGATTCAGGCGCAACGAACGTTGTCCGAACAGCGTAAAGTCTACGGGCCAAAAAATCCCGCCATTTTAAAAGCGGAGGCCGATGTTCAGTCGATCCAAAACCAGACTGGACGAGTGTTGGGTGAGCTGAAAGTCGGTTTACGCCAGCAATATCTGGCGGCGCTGGCGGACGAAAAAAACTATCAACAGCAGGTGACTGAGCAGAAAGAGATCTTCCAGAAAATGGCGTCAAAACGGGATGCCTGGAACAGTCAAAAGCTGTCGTTAGATAAAATGGAAGACCTGTATAAATCGCTTTATCAACGTACTCAAGAGCTGTCTCTGTCCGGCGTGAATGCTGATGCGGTGTTATACGACCCTGCGGTACCCGCCTTAAAACCGGCGAAACCGAATAAATCTTTGCTGTTGCTGATGGTGGTCATGCTGGTGGTGGTGTTCAGTATCATGTATTTCATTGTTAAAGCGGCAATGGATAACTCAATCGGTACCCTCAGTCGCATGAAAAAACGGCTCAATGTTGCTCCGCTGGGTGAAATCCGTCGTTTTAGCGGAACCTCAGGGCGCGCGCAGGTGCGGGACATGATCATGAAGAACCCGCTGAATGCCGATATTGTGCACGGTATCCGTACCCGGATTATGCTGGATAATCGACCTTTACAGACGCTTGCGGTGGCGTCGACGGAGCACGGCGATGGGCGTTCTTTGTTGGCGAATCTGTTAGCTAACTCTTTTAGTTTCGACCAGAAAACACTGCTTATTGATGCGGATTTCTTTAACACTGATGGGCTCTCTTCTGAACTGTCGTCGGCAACATCCGCAGGTTTGGCGGAACTGTTGCGCGGGGAGGTTCAGCTTGAAAAGGCGCGGATTACGCTCAGTGATCATCTCGATTTTATTCCGCACGGCAAGACAACCATCTCTTCTTTACTGATGCTGTCGTCGGGGCACGTTGAGCCCTTAATGCGTGAACTGAAATCGCACTATCAGCGCATTATTATTGATGTCGCTGCTGTGAATCAGAGTCAGGATGTTCAACTGATTAAACGCGCCGTTGATGGGGTGATTTTCATCGTGAAAGCGGGGACGGGGTCCGCCGGGCAAATCGCCAACGCGCTGGATAAGCTGGAAGAAAATAACGGCGTGGTAATTGGCGCGGTACTCAATGCGGTTGAAGAAAAAGATCTTGAGACGCAAGAAGGTCTGCGTTCACTGAACTTCAGTACCGATCAACTGATGACCACGCCAGGCCGCGTATGAGTCTACTGAAGAGCGCTTCCACAATAGCCGGTTCATCAGTCATCTCGCAGTTGATTGGTGCACTGTCTATTTGGTTGATTTCACACAAGTACGATATGGCTGAGGTGGGGCTTTATGCACTCAACTACAGCATCGCCGTGGTGGGCGCTCAGGTGTGTACCTTTGCATCACAGCTGTTAATTCCTAAACAGCAGGATGACGAACTGGTACAGAATGTTGTGTTTTGCCTGATCCAAAGCACGATCATTGCCTTACCTTACGCCGTGCTCACCGCGTGGCTGTTTCACCAGAACATCCTGTTTCTCTATTTGCTGACGTTGGCAACGGCGTGGGTTTTGATCTCGGAAAACCTGTCGCTACGCACGGCCAACTTTCGTTTTCTGATTTTCCAGCGTATTTCTGTTTCAGTGGTGGTATTACTTTCGGTTCTGATTACGCATTATGTACAGCTGTTTTATTGGTCGTGGGCCTGCGCGACGATGGCGCTGACCATAAGCTGTATTTTGCATTCGTTTGATATTCGTTCGGTGGCAGCCAGACATCTGCGACCCGCCAGTAATTGGCATTTTTTCAAACAGAATATTCATCACATTACCAAAGTGGGCAGTGCGGAAGTGCTGGCGATGGCCAGCAGCAATTTGCCGATTATGCTGATTAACTTTTGGTTCTCGGCGCTGACGGCGGGTTATTTTTCCGTGGTTAGCCGCTTTTGCCTGGCACCGGTGGTGATCATCGGCAACGCGGTACGCAATACTATTTTCTCCAAGTGGTCTATCGACTTCAGAAATAATACCTTTAACTATCAGGAATATACCAGGGTACGTATGCTATTGCTGGTACTAGGGGTTATCTGTACCCTTGGGGTTTTTATTTTCTATCCGATTGTGATGCGCCTCGGTTTTAGCGAAGACTGGATTAACTCCATTGAGACGTCGCGCTACATGTTGCCCTATTTATTCCCTGCGCTGGCGATAAGCCCTCTGACGGTGATAGAACTTATTTTTGGTTCCCATCGCTATTTTCTGCGTATCCAACTGGAACAGCTGGCGATTGTACTATTCGCTTTTGTCGTGACGCCCTATTTTTATAAAGATTATGCAACGTCGGTCATCTTGTTTTCTTCACTGACATTTATTCGCTACGCCTTCATTTATCTGAAAATGAATAAGCGAGCCAATCTCCTGAAAGACAAGCCGGTGATAATATGACACTGAATACCGGATACTATTTACAGGTTTATACTTTTGTCACGCTGATCCTGTGTGGCTTGGTGCAATACTTTACCGGTATGCAGTCAGTGCTGTGGATACCTTTTTTCCTCACCTTATTGATGGTGGGATTATTGGTGATGCAGACGCGTGATGGCTCGCTGCAACTGGATGCGCAGGAGACGATTGTTCTGGCGTTGTATTTCTCGTTCCTGGTACTGGCTGGGACATCGACGTTGATTCAGGGCGGGATCACCGTCGCGATTGTGGCATTTAAAAACGAAATTGCATTGTCGCTGGTGATGATCTGTTTGCTGCTAGGGTTTTGCCGGGAGTCGCAGATTTATCGTGTAACACGCTATCTGTACTGGATTTTTTACGCGCAGATCCCGGTAATGATTTATCAGGTTTTACTGGTCGTTCCTCAGCGCGTTGCGGTGCGCGGCGAAGATGAGAAATGGGACTCCGTGGTTGGCACGTTTGGCGGTGACCCCATGGGGGGCGGGAATACTGCCGCAATGGGGCTGTTTTGCCTGTTAATTATGTTGTTAAAAGTCTCCGAATATAAGCATGGGCTCACCACGTTCAAATCCATGGCGCTGCATATTGTTCTCGGTATCGGGTTATGCATAATTGGTGAAGTGAAGTTTGTCATCCTGCTATCGCCAATATTCCTGGCGTGGGTGTGGCTCTCACCGAGCTACGTCAAAGACGTTAGTAAGGTTAATCTGAAGACGTTATTGGTTATTGTGGCGGGAATGCTGTTGCTCATTAGCCTGTCGATTGTGATCCTCGCGTACTATTATTCTACGGCGTTCGGTGGCGATCCATCGAAAAGCTCGTTAAGTATTTTTATCGACTCCTTAAGCTATATCTTTGATCCAAACTACATTATGTCTACCGGTGAATTAGGGCGCTTTACGACGTTCCTGTTCTGGTTGAAAAATAACGATCTGTGGGGGCTTTCAGGAACGTTATTTGGCTACGGACTCAACGCCACTAACAGTGGTAGTACGGTGTCGCCGGGATTTTTGAATATTATCTACAACTTAATTCTCGACTCGACTTCCCTGAGTATGCTGCTGTGGGAAGTGGGGGCGATTGGTACATTACTCTTTGTTAGCTTATTCATTTATATCCTGAAAGTTTGTCAGCCAAAGCCATTACTGAGACTTGAACAACTGGACCAGCAGGATCTCCAGTTGCTGAGTTTTGCACCGGCGTTTAACGCTTTTGCTATCAGTTGCTTAATTAGCTTACCTTACAGCCAGATACTGATGATTACACCGATGTTACAATTCCTGTTCTATTTATCACTAGGGGCAAGTTTAGTGATTCGTCGAACCGTCCTTCGCTGCGTAGGGTAATTGTATGGACCAAAAACCGTTTATTTCAGTGAGCATTAAAACACTCAATGAATCTAAATGTATTGAGAAGACGATTGACAGCATCCGTAAGCAGCTTATTGACTATCCACATAAAATTATTGTGGCAGATAGTCTCTCAACGGATAACACCCAACAGCTTGCGATCGATAAAGGGGTGACCGTAGTGTCCTTAACTGACCCTGGCGATCGCTGTTGTGGCGTCGGGCACCAGTTAGGTTATCTGTATAGTGAAGGGGAATATCTGTTGTTGATGGACGGCGACATGGAGCTGGAAGAAGGATTTGTGGATCAGGCAGTCGCCTTTTTGCAGGCTGAACCAGAATATGCAGGCGTTGCGGGAACCGTTGAAATGGATGATGCCGTTAACTATGAATTTAAGTCTCGTAAGCAACGCATTAATAAAATCTATCCGCTCGGGGATAGCGACCATTTAGGCGGTGGTGGATTATATCGTCGCTCTGCGATTGAGAAAGTTGGTTATCTGACTAATCGTAATTTGCACGCGTATGAAGAGGCTGAGCTGGGTCTGCGTTTAATCGAAGCGGGCTATAAACTGCGGCGTCTGGATATTCCTTATTTTATTCATACTTCGCATACCATGCCGACCTTTCAGATGCTCAAGCACCGTTGGAAAAGCGGATACTATCAGGCCCCTGGCGAGCTTTTACGTTGTGCCTGGGGAAAACCTTATTTCGGCAAAGCGTTAAAAATGGTCAGGAACGAGGCGATTTTTTCTGTTTACTTGATTGGCTTGTTCATTGCGGCGGTGACCTTCAATCTTGAACTTTTCGACATTGCATTTCTGCCCTTACTTGCATTTATTGCCCTGAAAACCGTACAGAATCGATCGTTATTAAACGGCCTGCAAAGCGTAATGAACCTGGCCGTGCTTTCTGCCGGGCTGGTTAAAGGGTTGACTAAACCAGTACGCGATCCGTTGACTCCACCCAACAGTAAAATCATTCATGAATAACCGGGGCAGGCGCCATGAAAGTATTATTAGTTAACAAGTTTTTTTTCATTAAAGGCGGCGCGGAAACGGTTTATTTTCAAGAGCGCGATATGCTGAAACAGGCCGGAGTGCAGGTTATTGATTTCTCTATGCATCATGATAATAATCTCCCCTCGGACTATGCGGATTATTTCGTCAGCAATGTGGACTACCACAAAGAGAGCAATCTGCTGGGCGGTATCAAAACGGCGGTTAACTTTATTCATAATTCGCAGGCCTGCAAAAAAATGCTGGCGCTATTAGAAAAAGAGCGCCCGGATATTGTCCACTTTCACAACATCTACCATCAGTTAACACCGGCGTTGATTAAAGTTGCGCGTAATTTTGGCTGCAAAACGGTGCTGACTGCGCATGACTATAAGATTGTGTGCCCCTCGTATTCCATGCTGCGCGACGGCAAAGTGTGCGATTCCTGTATTACCGGGACGGTTTTCAATGCCTTCAGGTATCGTTGCCAGGAAGGTTCAGCCTCAAAAAGCTTACTGCTCTCCCTGGAGGCAACCTGGCAGTATATTGCACAAAACTATCAGGCGCTGGATGTGATTATTTCACCGAGTGTTTTTTTACGAGGTATCCTGCTGCGTACGCTGCCAAATTCGCGCATTGATGTCATCGTTAATGGCGTTGATGACAGTCGGCCCCTGGCCGAAGTAAGCGATGAGGGCTATATGCTGTACTTTGGCCGTCTGAGCCGTGAAAAGGGCGTGGCAACGTTGTTGGAAGCGCATAAAAAAATGCAGAACAGCGCGCCGCTGAAAGTTGTGGGGCACGGTCCGTTGCATGATGAATTAGCCGCCAAATACCCTGATGTTGAATTTTTAGGTTATGTGCAACAAGGAGAAGCCCTCGACAAGCTTATTAAGCATGCGCGAGCGGTGATCCTTCCTTCTGAATGCTATGAAAACTGTTCTATGGCGATATTGGAAGCGATGTCTTTAGGCAAGCCGGTTATTGGGTCGCGCATTGGCGGCATCCCGGAACAAATTCGTGACGGTATCGAAGGGATTTTATTCGAACCAGGCAATGCGCAGGAGTTGGCAAATGCGATGGACGTCCTGGCAGGCTCGCAAGAGAAGGCGCGGAATATGGGCTTACATGGCCGTGCGCGGTTGAGTGAAAAATATGCGCTGAGTAAACATATGGATACCTTACAGGCGCTGTATAAAGAACTGCTGAGCAGGCCATAGAATGAGTAAAAAAATAACGGTGTTTGGAACGCGTGGTATTCCCGATGTATTGGGCGGTGTGGAGACACACTGTCAGAATCTTTATCCTGCCATTAAGCAGCAGTTCGATGCGGATATTTGCGTGATTGCTCGCTCGCCATATGTAAATTACAAACGATCGGTCTATAAAAAAGTCGAAACCTACGCGCTGTGGGCACCCAAAAAGCGCTCGCTGGAAGCTATTGCCCATTCCGTTTTAGCGGCGTTTAGGACACGTATCGACCATTCGGATATTGTGCATGTCCATGCTATCGGCCCTGGCCTTGTGATCCCACTCTTACGCGTGATGGGTAAGAAGGTGGTTTTCACCCACCACGGACCTGATTACGATCGTCAGAAATGGGGTTTCGTTGCAAAAAAAATATTGCTGCTGGGCGAACGTTGGGCGGTGAGATATGCCAACGAGGTGATTGTGATTTCTGAAGTTATTAATCAACTGATCCAGAAAAAACATGGTCGCTATGATGCGCATTTAATTCACAATGGCGTAAACGAGCCGCGGTTGTTATCAGAGCTCACCATCGACAATACGCTCTCCCGCTTTGGGCTGCAGCCGAAAAATTATCTCGTTGTGGTTGGGCGGTTTGTGGAAGAAAAAGGGATGCATGATGCCATTGCCGCCTATCAACACAGTGGTTTGACCATGCCGTTAGTGTTAATTGGTGATGCGGATCATCCAACCGAATACAGCATTCGCCTCAAAAAGCTTGCCGCCGACACGCCTGGTGTCGTGATGACCGGTTTCTTACGTGGTGATGAGCTGCAGGCGGTGTTTTCGCAGGCCAGGCTATTTGTGATGCCTTCATACCATGAAGGATTGCCCATTGCGCTGCTGGAGGCAATGTCATTTTCTCTTCCGGCCGTCGTCAGTGATATTCCTGCTAACCTTGAAGTTCAACTGCCTGCCGAGACCTATTTTAAGGTGGGAGATGTAACCGGTCTGGCCGAAAAATTAGGCCAAGGGGTAACAGCAAATAGCGTGGACTATCGTGTATATTTGCAAAACTACAATTGGCATGAAATCGCCAAAAAGACGGTTAACGTCTATCACTCAATTGATAAAGATATAGGTTAATTTTGACCAGTCCTCAAAATCGTCCCCCCGTCATCGAACGATTTTATACTCATCTTGATGAGACGATTGCGCAGGGGTTGACCCCTGAACAAAAAGAAGGGGTGGAAAATGCGATCCTGGCCTCGACGCTGGCTTCGCGGCATCAGATCGATATTCGCAGAAGCTTTCCCTTTTTCAGTAAGCGTTATTATCTGGTTTTTTTGTTTGGCAGAGATTTACGCCGCCAGCACCGCCAGGAATCGACCCTGTCGAGAATGTTGCTCACTTTTTTGCTGCTGATTGCCGTGCTGTTCGTCACCAGCTGCGTATTGTTGACGCTGTATATGATCAAATCCGCGTTAGGTATTGATGTGTTCCAAAATTTTCACGTAGGTATCTGGGATTGGTGGTTAAGTCTGAAAAACCACTAGCGTTAACAAACCTGTGGAGGCATTACTGCGATGAAGTGTAAATGGGTTTCTGCGCTGTTGTTAATGTCCTTTCCGTTAACGGTCATCTCCGCATTAACGACCGTAACCCCCAAAGCATTAACTGGCCCGCTGACCAATCCGGGGATTGGCGTGGCAAGTTTTCATCAGGGATACGGTGAAACGCTGGGGCTGGCGGACTATCCCAATACCGGATTTGAATACGACCGTTTTTACTGGCGGGACCTGGAGCCAGTCGAAGGCCAGTACAATTTTGCGTTGGTGGATGATGCCTTCAAATACGCGGCGGCACATCGTCCAGCGATGAATGTCGGGCTACGATTTATGGTACTGGCAGAGCCGGAAAGCGGCTCGCAAATTCCTGACTGGCTGATTAAAAAAGGCGTGAAAGGTACCTGGACGCCGGATAAAAAGACATTTGCCCCGGATTTAGACGATCCTCTGTTTATTCAATACAGCCAGCGTCTGTTGAACGCATTTGGTAAGCGCTACGATGGTAATGAGAATCTCGCGTTTGTTGATATTGGCATGGTGGGATCATGGGGAGAATGGCATAACAGCAACTTCCCGAACCTGAAGCCATTACTGGAGCGATACACCACGGCGCAACTGGATCGCTACGTCGCGATGCACTTTTCTGCTTTTCCGGTGACGCCAAAAACCATGCTGATAAGCGGCGGACAAAGTCTGGCGAATGCGGTGGAGCGTGGGGCAGGATGGCGTGCGGACTGTTGGGGGGACCTGCGCGTATTTTCGGACTCCTGGAACCATATGACTGATGATTACCCGCAGCGATTGCTGGCTGCGCAGCAGAGTTATTCAGGGTTCAACGACGCCTGGAAACGTGCGCCGGTCAGTCTGGAAATCTGTTCATATATGGAAGACTGGAAGAATACTTTTCATTATACGCGTGCCGAAGTGCAGGGTATTTTTGACTGGGCGGTCAAACAGCACGCCAGTACCATTAACCTGAAATCGAGAGCGATACCCAGCGACTATCGACCGATTGTCGACGATGCGCTGACCAAATTAGGCTATCGATTTCGCCTGGCGTCCCTGAGCCATGAGTCCGTGTGGGACAGCGGACAAACGCTGACATTGGACAGTACCTGGTACAATGAGGGTATCGCTCCGATTTATATGCCTTATATGTTGGCATTCCGTGTTGTGGACAATGCTAATAAGGTGGTGGCTCAGGGGAATTCCGCGGAGGATATTCGCCGCTGGCTCCCCGGTAAGTATCAGGTCAGTTATGCGTTATCTATGCCAGGTCGACTGGCAAAAGGGCAGTACGCGATTGAGGTTGCGATGTTGGATAAGTCGGGTGCGGCGAGAATTAACTTTGCCAACGAAGGGAAGCAGAGCAGTGGCTGGTATCGCGTATCAACGATTACTGCACGCTAGCCCCTTACGGCAACGAGCCTGACCGTCAGGCTCGTTACAGGGCATATCAGATGTTATAACCATTCGGGTTATTTTTTTGCCAGTTCCAGGTGTCACGCATCATTTCATCAAGATTGTAGACCGCCTTCCAACCGAGCTCTTTGTATGCCAGTGACGGGTCAGACCAACATTCGGCAATGTCTCCGGGTCTTCTGGCGACAAACTGATAATGAATTTTGGTCTGCGCCGCTTTCTCAAACGCCTTAATCAAATTAATCACGGAATAACCGACCCCGGTACCGAGATTAATCACCTTGTAGGCAGCGCCTTTGTTCTGGCAATCAAGCGCGGCTAAATGACCAGTCGCCAGATCCATGACGTGAATATAATCACGCACGCCGGTTCCGTCAGGGGTTGGATAGTCATTACCATACACCGATACGGTTTTAAGCTTACCAATCGCGACCTGGGAGATGTATGGCACCAGGTTGTTTGGGATACCGTTAGGATCTTCACCAATGCGACCCGATGGATGGGCGCCGACCGGGTTGAAATAGCGCAGGCAGGTAATGCGGAAATCAGGTTGCGCACGTGAGAAATCGGCCAGAATCTGTTCGACCATTAATTTAGAGGTGCCGTAGGGATTGGTGGTACCGCCCGTACGTGATTGCTCGCTCAACGGCACGCTTTCCGGATTACCGTATACCGTAGCTGATGAGCTAAAAATGAATCGGTTAACGCCTGCGGCCAGCATCTCATCCAGTAAAACCAGCGTTCCGGTGACGTTGTTTTCATAGTAGGCAAGAGGTTCTTTTATCGACTCGGAAACCGATTTGAGCCCTGCAAAATGAATGACATCGGTGATGTGATGGTTGGTAAAAATGTTTTTTAAGGCCTGTCTGTCGAGAACATCGGCGATATAGACAATGGGTTCCTTTCCGGTAAGTTCCGCGACCCTGTCCAGCGATATCCGACTCGCATTTGCCAGATTATCGATGACAACGACATCATCGCCTCTTTCCAGTAGTGATAAAACAGTATGTGAACCAATATAACCTGCACCACCTGTGACAAGAATTGCCATACAGACTCCAGAAAAATGCTAGAAACCCGAACAATTTTCTACCAATGTCACCTGAGAATCCAGTGAATCAGTTGTGTTGCCGGGAAAGGTAGATGTTTCTGTATTTTACCATAAATTTATATGATAGTTTTTTTAAGATAGCCAACAGACTGAACTTATTGATTTTTGTATCATAAGCAATGTAATTATTTGAGAAATTCAGCGTATGAACACCGTCACTGTGGTTGATCGATGAATTGATTTGTTCGATCAGATTCTCATCAAAGTTAATATCGTTAAGTGTAACTAGTTCTTTGATATAGATAGATTTTCCATAAGTTTCGGGCGTGCATTCCTGGGTGAGGAAGTACATTTTATTATCGACAAGATAAGGGGTACCAGCTCCTCGATGATGATGATTACTCACCTTTAATGTAGGGGTGATCCGCTGCCACTGACCGTGAAGATGCTCTGCGGAATGAATAATTATTTTATTATCCATGGTGGTCGACAAAAGATAGCAAGTCTCATTTATTGAAAGAAAAATGTTATCTGTGACTTCGGTGTCAGAGAGTAGAACTTTAATTTTCTTCCAGCGCGCAGGAAACTCTACCGACTGGAACAGGAGCACTTCTTTTCTTTCTGATGATTCCGGGATCATGAAGAGTTGATTGTTGATATTAATCAGAAAAGGAAATGACAAATGACACCTCAGGTCGTCAAATCCTTCAAGTTTCACATCATCAATTTCAGTTAGTTCACGATCAAGAATGCGGCAGCGGAGCGTGCCTTTCGAGTTGCGGAAGCTAAAAGCTTCATAAAAAACATACAGTTTGTCGTCTTTTTCAATAAGAAAAGGATCGGCCTGAAACGTATATTTCTTTTTTAACTGCTGCGCAGCAGATTTATTCAATATTTCCAGCGTGTTATCAGGAAATAAGTGTGTACCATGATCCTTAATAATCATGATATCCCACGACTCATGATAGAATAACATGTTTATTATTCTTTTTATTTTCGCTTGCATTCGTACCTGCTCCTTTTTATCGCTTGCACCATGTATGAACAGCTACTTGCGGGGCAGCTCATGAGACTTGTCGCAATGTAGCAATGTTGTATGAATGTGCGAAAACCGCGTGGTAACACCTGCGGTTATTTTAATGTTAGTGACAAGGATGTTTTTTGTCCATAGCACCAAAGTAGGTAAAAATTATCCAGAGCATCCTTGCTCCAGTGGAAGAATTACTCGAAATGCACCTGCGGGTTTTCAGCAAGGGAAACGTAGGTTTTGCTGTTTTTATCCAGGGTACGGATTTCACCGCTTTCGATGTCATATACCCAGCCGTGCAGACGAAGAGCATTATTTCTCAGTCCAACCGCGACACAAGGATGCGTTTTAATGTTGTTGAGCTGCGCGATAACGTTCTCTTCCACCATGGCGTTAACTTTATCGATTGGGTTAGCCCAGGTTTTTTTCTCGACCACGGCTTTCGCGGCATCGGCATAGTGCAGCCAGTGAGCCACAGCAGGCATCGGATCCAGAGGCTGGCTATCGGCGATGGCTTTCATCGCGCCGCAGTTGGAGTGTCCGCAGATGACGATATCCGTCACTCCAAGTGCCACAACCGCGTATTCGATGGTTGCGGATACGCCACCCGGTTCCGGGCCGAAAGAGGGGACGATATTACCGGCGTTGCGGATAACGAAAAGCTGTCCGGGATCTTGCTGAGTAACGAGTTCTGGCACCAGGCGGCTATCGGAACAGGAGATGAAAAGCGCTTTAGGATTTTGGCTGGATGCCAGGCTGCGAAAGAGTTCCTTGCGTTGAGGGAAAATCTCTTTTTGGAAGTTGAGGAAGCCCTCAATGATATGTTGCATAGCAGTGTCTCTTTTCTCTGTTTAAGCAGGTTATGATGAAGATCACACTTTCCAGTTTAACACCAGCCGACAGAAGAGAAAGACTTTATAGCAGTTCTGCAACATCTTTGGCTAACTTTTCTCCACCGCGGCGAGGCGAATAGCGTGATGTGTGCTATGTGCTTTCCCTTTTTTGCCAATAAATCGGAGTTGTAGCGATAGCCAGCATTCACGCGATACCGTACATTTTTATATGTATCCACATTTTAAGGAATCATCATGTCCAGACTTCGTGCTTTAGCAACAGCTTTAGTCGCCGTTGCCGCGATGACGATGTGCGCCACCCCAGTATTGGCCAACCCCGGTAATGGCAACGGCAATGGTAATAGTGGCAACCATGGAAATAGTAGCAATCATGGTAATAGCGGGAATAAGGGCAATAGCCAGAAAGGCAATTCGCAGGCAGAACAACGTAAAAATTATGGTAAGCCGGACCATGTTGATAGTGACATCAGCTATAACGTGGCCAGACAGTATGCCGTCAGATATGGTTTGACGGGCTATAAGTCACTGCCTCCGGGTATCGCCAAAAATCTGGCGCGAGGAAAGCCGCTTCCTCCGGGGATCGCTAAGAAAAGTGTTCCATCCTCTATGCTGAACCAATTGCCGTATTATCCAGGTTATGAATGGCAGGTTGTGGGCGACAATCTGGTGTTGATTGCACTGAGTACGGCGATTGTCACCGCGGTAATTAATGGTGTGTTTGATTAAGTATTTTCGGGCTTAATTTGCTCTGTTCTACCGATGAGAAGCCCGCGTTGTGCGGGCTTCTCAGTTAATAAGGAAAACTTACAGTCCGTACAGTTTTATTTTTCTATAGAGCGTGGCAATGCTGATCCCCAGTTCTGTCGCGGCTTGCTTTTTTCCCTCAACGCTTGAGCCGAATCGCTGGATGACGTTTTCGATAGCCTCCCTTTCCGCCTGTTTTCCTTTGTTGGCAAGCTGTCGGGGTTGCGCGGTCATCGTCGTTTTTCTACCGTCAGCGGCGGTAAGCAGGTAAGGGGGAAGATGGCTGGCGTTGATCCCAGCGGCTTCTCCGCGCATCACAAAAATGTATTCGATCACGTTGCGTAATTCACGAATGTTGCCCGGCCAGTGCCAGGCATAAAGGCGATTAATAACGTCATCAGGCAGTTTTTGCGGTGGTCGCTGGTAACTGACCGAAAACTCATCGGCAAAATACTGTGCGAGGACCGCAATATCAGCCCGGCGTTCACGCAGGGAAGGAAGTACCAGAGGGACCACGTTCAGGCGATAGAAAAGATCTTCACGAAACTGATTATTTTCCACCATCGCGTTAATGTTTTTGTTAGTTGCGGCAATAATGCGCACATCAATATTGATGGTGTTATTAGAGCCAACGCGGGTGATAGCCTTTTCCTGCAATACCCTGAGCAGTTTGGCCTGCAGGTGCAGTGGCATATCGCCAATCTCATCCAGAAACAGGCTGCCGCCGTTGGCCAGTTCAAATTTCCCCATTCGCCCTTTAGGATCAGCCCCGCTGAATGCGCCGCGAACATAACCAAACAGTTCGCTTTCCAGCAGTTGTTCTGGGATAGCCGCGCAGTTGATTGTTACGAAAGGCGCGGCTTTACGGGGACTGCTCTGGTGAATGGCAAATGCCACGACCTCTTTCCCCGAGCCACTTTCCCCGGTGATGAGCACGCTGGCGTAACTGTTGGCGATTTTACCTATGGTACTTCTGAGCTGTTCCATTGAGGGAGAGTGACCAATTAGTCGTACCTGTATGTCGGACTCATAAGGGGATGGAGTAAGGTTACTCAGGTAGTCGTGTGCATCACGAAAGATAACCATGGTTAAGCGATCGTTATCCTGTGAGGAGAGCGAAATTTGTTTGCACAGTACATGATGTTTCTGACCTTCAAGCGTCAGCCACGCTTCTTCATCGCCATACAGGCTGTCCCCGGTTGTTTCAATGGTCAGAGGTAATCCCTGAACCTCACGGTTGAGGATGCGATCGGCTGAATGATTGGCATGCCAGATAAGACCCTTGCCATCAATCGCTACCACGCCGCGGTCCATGGCATCGATCAGACGCCGAAATGCGCCAAGCGTTTCCTGTGCGCGTAAACGTTCCAGGCATTCAAAGACCTTACTGGAGATCATTACGGCGATTTGCTCAATAAAGGTGACAAATTTATCAATCTGGCTCAGTAACGTGTCACGCTGTGCCTGGGTTGAGCAAATAATCCCGATCACGCCAATCACGCGATTATTGAGAAAAATAGGTGCGTTCAAATCCAGCATTTCAGAACAGTAGTGGTGTTTTTCACATAACTGACACAGCGGATGCTCGCCGGGGTTTTTGATCAGTACTGTTTCTCGCACCTGCAATACGTGATGATAAATGTAGCCATTTTTGGCCACGTTCTCATTGAGCATATGCCGGTATTTCCCGGTACCCGCGATGCGCATTAAAGATTCATCAATGATTTCAACGTCCGTGCCCGTTATGCCAGAAATAGCGTCGGCGTAATTGCATATATCATCCTGAATATTGCTGAGTACTGAAATCATGGTACTTCTCCGGCGGTGTGTCACATTTCTCAAGGAAAATGATAAATAGGCGAAACAATGCAAAAATGATTTGCGAAAAATCAATCTACCACGCTGTTTTTGAATGTTTTTCTTATTTTATCTTCCGCGATCACACTATTTATCAATGATGAGAATTTATCAAAACGAGGCGATAAACTGATGCATTGATATTTTTGGTTGTCAATTTTAAATTTCATTTAATTTATTGAAATTAAAGCCTTTATTAAAATATTTATAAGAATTTACTCAATTCATAAAAAGCTGGTAAGTATTTTGCTCTATTGCCAATACCGATAACGGAAATATCTCTGTATTGCACCGATTACAGGGAATGAAATACCAGGACAATGAGGTTTTATGATGCAGGAAAACTTATCATTTTTTATCAACCAGACTCCGTTTACCGAACATCCGAACGCGCCGCTGGCACCGTTTAGCCGCCAGGAACTGGTAAAAGCGTTGAATTTTCATCGGTCTATTCCGGGCTACGCGCCGACGCCGCTATATACGCTACCGGCGCTTGCACAAAAACTGGGCGTAAAAAATATCTACCTCAAAGATGAATCTCAGCGTTTTGGCCTGAAAGCCTTCAAAGCGCTGGGTGGCTCCTATGCGATGGCGTGCCATATCGCTGAATTAGTTGGTAAGGATATCAGTGAACTGCCGTTTGAGGTGATGACCAGCGAAGAGGTACGCCACGATCTGCAAACTGTCACGTTTGCTACCACCACTGATGGCAACCACGGTCGCGGCGTGGCATGGATGGCGCGCCAACTGAAGCAAAACGCCGTGGTTTATATGCCGAAGGGCTCTTCGCAGCAACGTCTGACTTCTATCCGTAACGAAGGTGCTACCGCTGAGATCGTCGATATGAACTATGACGATGCGGTTCGTATGACCGCGGAGCAGGCCGAAAAGTATGGCTGGATTGTCGTGCAGGATACCGCCTGGGAAGGATACGAAAAGATCCCGCAGTGGATTATGCAGGGCTACGGCACGCTGATGCTCGAGGCGATAGATCAGCTGCATCAGGTTGCGCCGACTCACATTTTTGTGCAGGCAGGCGTCGGCTCGTTTGCCGGCATGGTTCAGGGAATGGTGACGGCAGCCTGGGGTGAGAATCGCCCGAAAGTGATCGTCGCCGAAGCGTTAATTGCAGATTGCCTCTACCGCTCAGCCCGTTCGAAAGAGGGGGATGCCATTGCGGTGGGCGGTGATTTACAAACCGTGATGGCCGGTCTCGCCTGCGGTGAGGCGAACAGTATCGGCTGGAAACTGCTGCGCGACTATGCCAACGCATTTGCTTCCTGCCCTGATGAAGTTGCAGCGTTAGGCATGCGCATGTTGGGCAACCCGCTGGCAGGCGATCCACAGATTATTTCGGGTGAGTCAGGTGCGGTTACTACCGGTCTGCTGGCGCTGTTGATGACCTCACCTGAACTGGCGCAAACGCGTGAGCAACTGGGGCTGGATGCGCACTCTCGCGTGCTGTTAGTCAGCACCGAAGGGGATACCGACCCGCAACAATATCTGGATATTGTCTGGGGCGGACAGTACCCGGGCATCAACAAATAATTCCCTGATTAAGAGATATAACGGAGAAACCCATGTTATCTGCAAACCGCATTGAAGAAGTCATTAAAAACTGTCAGGCGCTGATCCAACAAAAAAGTTATTCCGGTCAGGAAGGTGAAGTGGTTAATGCCATAAAAACAATGATGCAGCATTACCAATTCGATGACATCCACGTTGATAAGTACGGCAACATTGTTGGCGGTATTGTCGGCAACCAGCCAGGGAAAACGTTGGTTCTCGATGGTCATATCGATACCGTGCCGGTGAACGAAGAGAAGTGGTCCCGCAACCCATACGGCGGCGATATTGAAGATGGCAAAATTTATGGTCGCGGCACAACTGACATGAAAGGTGCCGTGGCGGCGATGATCTCCGCCGTGGGCTTTTTCGGTCAGGACAATCAGCGAAATTTTGCCGGGAAAATCTACGTTGCGTGCATCGTGCATGAAGAGTGTTTTGAAGGTATTGCCGCTCGCCTGGTCAGCGAGCGCTATAAGCCAGACTACGTGATCATCGGTGAAGCTTCCGAGTTAAACCTGAAAATTGGTCAACGTGGCCGCGCTGAAATTGTGGTCGAAACATTTGGTAAACCCGCGCACTCCGCTAACCCGCAGGCGGGGATTAACGCGGTGTACAAAATGGCGCAATTGATCGACAAAATTCGCACGATCACGCCGCCAACGCATCCGGTTCTGGGGCCTGGCATTCTGGAACTGACCGACATTAAATCTTCGCCGTACCCGGGGGCCTCGGTGGTACCGGATTACTGTCGCGCAACCTACGATCGCCGTTTGCTGGTGGGTGAAACCAAAGAAAGCGTGATTGCTCCGCTAGAAAATGCGCTTGCGGAACTTATTGCTCAGGATCCGCAGTTTAAGGCCCGAGTGTCCTACGCGGTGGGTCAGGAGTCTTGCTATACCGGCGCCACGATTGAGGGAGAGCGTTTTTTCCCAGGCTGGGTGTTCGACGAGTCCGACGAATTCGTGCAGGCAGCGTTGGCGGGCGTTCGCGAGGCTGGCTTTAATCCAACCATTACGCAGTACTCATTTTGTACCAACGGCAGCCACTATGCGGGCGAAGCGGGAATCAAAACCATCGGCTTTGGTCCTTCACGAGAAAACCTGGCACACACCATTGATGAGTATATCGAGATCGAGCAATTAACCGGCTCGGCCAGCGGCTATTACAGCATTATCCAGACACTCTATCGCCAATAAAAATAAAGATAACCACCTCTTACCTTACAGGCGGTGTAGCTCAGCAGCACCGCCATGGAGAATAACGATGAAAACCATTTTCAAAAACGGAAATGTAATCGATGGGACGGGCAGTGAAGGCAGAATTGCCGATGTGATGGTTGATGAAGGACGTATTGTCGAAATCGGCCAAATTGAGGTTGGCGTCAATGAGCAGGTTATTGATGCAACCGGAAAAATAATTTGCCCTGGCTTTATTGATACCCATACGCACTCTGACCTGTCAGCCATTATTAACCCCGCGCTGTCGGCAAAAATTCGTCAGGGTATCACCACCGAACTGTTGGGCCAGGATGGCGTCGCCTTAGCGCCGCTACCAGAAGAATATATTCCAGCCTGGCGTAAAAATATCGCCGGACTGGACGGTGACACCGACAAAATTGACTGGAAATATAAAAATACAGACGGTTATCTCAATCTGCTGGCATCGCGTCATCCGGCGACAAACCTCGCGTATTTAGTTCCTCATGGCAACGTGCGCATGGAAGCGATGGGCCTGGATGGGCGTCCTTCGACCCGTGAAGACGTAGCGAAGATGTGTGAGGTCCTTGAGCGGGAGTTAAAAGCCGGGGCATTTGGACTTTCCACTGGTCTTATCTATATGCCTTGCGCCTTTGGTGATACTGCCGAAATGATT
This sequence comes from Citrobacter sp. Cf087, assembly GCF_030334285.1. Classification (NCBI taxonomy): domain Bacteria; kingdom Pseudomonadati; phylum Pseudomonadota; class Gammaproteobacteria; order Enterobacterales; family Enterobacteriaceae; genus Citrobacter; species Citrobacter sp. Cf087. The sequence continues at coordinate 81,885 of NZ_JAOWED010000027.1, read as the reverse complement.
GAACTGTGTAAGGTCACGGCGAAATATGACGGGATTTTTGTGGTGCATCAGCGCAGTGAAGCTGACGATATTATCAACTCAACCCAGGAACTGATTGATATCGCCACAGCCACCGGCGTCTGGCTGCATATTTCGCATATGAAGGTTTGCGGCAAGAAAAACTGGGGGCTGATCGACCAAATGCTGGGCATGCTGGAACAGGCGCAGAAAGAGGGGATTCGTATCTCTTTCGACCAGTATCCGTATGTGGCGGGCAGCACGATGCTCGGCGTGATCCTGCCGCCCTGGGTTCACTCCGGCGGTACGGACAAATTACTTGAGCGTCTCGCCTCGCCCGAACTGCGCGCCAAAATGATTGACGATATTCAGCAGGGTATTCCTGGCTGGGATAACTTTATCGATTTTGCCGGTTTGGACCAGATTTTTGTCACCAGCGTGAAAACGGCAAAAAATCAGGATGCTGTCGGTTTGAACCTCGTCCAGTTGGGCGAGCTGCGTGGAAAAGATCCTTACAACGCCACCTTCGATCTGCTCTTTGAAGAGGAAAACGCCGTGGGGATGGTCGACTTCTACGGTACCGAAGAGCACGTGATTAAGTTTCTCTGTCGACCTGAACAAAACGTCTGTACCGATGGCTTGATGGGGGCTGGCAAACCGCACCCGCGCGTGTTTGGCGCATTCCCTCGCGTGCTCGGTAAATATGTCCGTGAAGAGGGATGTTTGAGCTGGGAAGCGGCAATCCGCAAGATGACGGGGAAACCTGCTGAAGTATTGGGTTTGCAGGATCGCGGACTGCTGAAGGTCGGTTATGCAGCGGATATCGTGATGTTCGATCCGAACACCATTGCGGATAAAGGCACTTTTGTTGAACCCAATCAGTACCCGGAAGGGATTGAAATTGTCATGGTTAATGGGCGCATTGCCTTAATCAATGGCACGGAAAGTTATGCCTGTAGCGGTACGGTTATTAGAAAACAATATTAATAAATAACGCTAAACACGCATGGATCTATCGCGACTATTTATGGCCGCGGTAGATCACTACACCCTAAGGACATCACAATGAACCTACAAACGTCTTTACCTTCAGGTAAACCCAAGACCTGGAAAGCAAGATATACCGTCCTGACACTGATCTGGCTGGCGTGGCTGCTCTCTTTTCTCGACAGAATGGTGATGAGCGTTTCACTCCCTTATATTGGCAAAGATTTAAATCTTGATACGACTCAACAAGGTTTAATTATTAGCGCCTTTTTTATTGGTTATGCCGCGTTTCAAATTCCCGGTGGATTACTGGCGGATAAGTTTGGCTCGCGAAAAATCATGGCCATTGGTATTGCATGGTGGTCTGTGTTCACCAGCTTAACCGGCGCTGTGCTGACGCTGCCGCTGATGTTAGCAGTACGTTTCTTCTTTGGTATCGGTGAGGGATGTTTCCCGTCGGCCTCATGGAAGATGATATCAACCTATTTCCCATCGAAAGAGCGTGGCCGCGCCACGGCGATTCAGTCAACGGTAAACACCTTAGGCCCAGCGCTGGCGGTAGTCGTGGCGGCAAGCATCATCGGGGCATTTGGCTGGCACATGGTTTTTATCGTGCTGGGTATTCCCGGTCTGTTTATCGCCGCAGGTATCTACTTATTTACGCGTGACAACCCGAAAGATCACCCTGCCATTACGCAACAAGACCTGGCGGAGCTGGCTGCTGACGACCAGGGGAGCCTGCAAAACACCAGTGCTATCGCGTTTAAAGACGTACTCAAAATGCCGGTGCTCTGGCAAATGGCCAGTATCTGGTTTTTGTTTGATATCACCTTCTGGGGTTTTTCAACCTGGCTGCCAAGCTACCTGATTACCGTACGAGAGTTTTCTCTGGCAAAGACCGGTGTCATGGCGGCCATTCCCTTCCTGTTCGGGGCTGGCGGAACATTATTAGGTGGTTATTGCTCAGACAAATTCAAACCCCAGCGTAAAACGCTGTATGTCGTAACCTCTGTTATTGCCGCGGGTTTCCTGTATCTGACCTTCAGCGTGAGCAGTGCAGATATGGCGGTGGTTTATCAGTGTATTTCAGCCTTGTTCATGTTTTTCGCTATGGCAACGTTCTGGGGTATTCTGATGGATACCATTCCCAGCAACATCATGGGGCGGGCATCCGGTATTGTTAACTTTGGCGGCCAGATGGCAGGGGTTGTATCAGCGCCCATCATCGGCTGGTTGATCCAAAGTAGCGGCGGAAGCTATAACAGCGCCTTTATCTTTATGATTGCCGCACTGTTGTGTTCTGCCGTCGTTACACTGACAGTCAAAAGCTCGCATGCAGTAGGGGCATTGCCCAGTAAAGCCTGATTAATCGCTGCCTCCCTGTGGCACTGCTGCTCCAGAGCTGCGGGGAGTTTCTCTCTAAATTCAGCAGGTTTGTACTCTTGTTCTCCATATTTGACCTGGTATGAAATTTATTTTTAGATAGCTATTCGCATATCCCCCCTCGTAGTTCTGATGAACAATATGCCGGTTATATGTCCTAAATTATTAAGAATAAATCATAATAAATGAGAGATTTGTCCTACGCGCGTAGGAATATTCCTTTTATGTTGTGTTAATGGTTTGATATTTAGATAGGCGCAAGGTTTAAAATTTGTAAATTACAGTGTTGCGTTTATACCTTGTTCTGCATTTTTTATAAAAAATGAATAAAATATACGCGTGATTATGTTAGGATTTACCTGATAAAGCCTTATTTTCAGAAATTATAATGTTGAAGGCTCGCCTGCTCTATAGCCATCGCCTCTCTTTATTTATCGGGATTCTTATACGCAATGAACGCGATAATCGTTGACGATCACCCATTGGCACGCATTGCCATCCGCAACTTACTCGATACTAATGGTATCGCTGTGACCACCGAACTCGACAGCGGAGATCAAGTGGTTCAAACCGTTGAAAAAACTAAGCCGGAGCTGTTGATTATCGATGTAGATATTCCCGGTATCAGTGGCATCGAAGTGCTGGAGCAACTGAGAAAGCGGCACTATGCTGGTGTAATCATTATCATTTCAGCCAAAAATGAATTTTTTTACGGCAAACGTAGCGCCGAATACGGTGCCAACGGATTTGTGAGTAAAAAAGAAGGTATGAATAATATTCTTGCCGCAATCGAAGCAGCAAAAAATGGCTATAGCTATTTTCCTTTTTCCCTTGAGCATTTTACTGGTTCATCCGTCAGCGAGCAGGATAAGCTTGATACGTTGTCGAATCAGGAAATGAGAGTATTGCGTTATATCCTTAATGGCATGGATTACAGCTCAATTGCCAGCAAAATGAATATCAGTAATAAAACGGTGAGTACCTATAAAAGCCGGTTGATGGAAAAATTAGATTGTTCATCATTAATGGAAATTTATGATTATGCGCAGAGAAATAAAATAGGATAGAGTAATGCTGGAACGCTTGTTTATTTTTTTGATGGTCATATTTACCATCGGGTTGTCTACGGGTGTAAGCTCAGCTCGGCAAGTTGAGCTAAAAAGTAACTATAATACTTCAGTACAAAATATCAGCTTGAACAGGGAAGAAACAAACTGGTTAGCGCATAAAAAAACCTTGGTTGTTGGTACCTGGTTACCTGAAGTTTCCCCCATTGTTTATCAAAATAGCGGCGAATATTATCGGGGAGTCAACGCAGATTACCTTGCGTTAATGCAAAAGAACCTCAATCTAAAAATTATTATAAAGCAGTATGATAATGAGCAAGAGGCGCTGGCCGCGCTCGCCAGTAACGATGTTGATACGCTGATAACCCAACTGTCCCGACGCCAGGATGTTGGCGGAAATTTGTTGCGTACTTCGGTATTGCTGACGACGTGGCCGACGCTTGTAACATCGCTAAAAAACACTATGCTGCCGCTGACCACGAACCATCAGGTTAGCGTCGCGTGTGTGCGGGATTGCCCTTTTCTCGATGTTATCCAGGGGGCCTTTCCTGAGGCTAAAGTCTCATTTTATGATGACGAGTATCAGGCCATGGCCTCGGTAGTGAATGGTGATAACCAATATTATATTGGTAACAATATCACCAGCAGCCATTGCATCTCTCGATACTTCTCACAATCACTGGTTATTACGCACTACTTTGATAAGCAAGAACAATATAATTATTTTGTCGTTAACGAAGATCAGCCGGTATTAAGAAATATTCTTGATGGTTTCATTACGTCAATCAGTAATGAAATTCATATGCAAGTCATGCAGAACTGGCTTAACCGCGGCAACCTTGCTTATCTGAATGCACCTATACCTTTCACCGCTCAGGAAAAAGCGTGGTTGAAGAAAAAGCATGTCATCCGCATTTTAATCAACCCAGATTACCCGCCCTATACGCTGGTCGATCGCAGCGGTGAATTACGCGGTATTCTTGGCGATTTACTGAATATTATTCATCTGCAAACGGGGCTCGATTTTGAACCCATTTTAGCTAACTCTAAAAGTGAGCAGACAAAGCAAATAAGCGGCGAACAGTGGGATATGTATCCCACTATCACGCTCACTCATCAAAACCCGTACAATTCGACCTTTAGCGATCCTCTGATGAATGTGGCATTTGTGATGATCACTTCCCGTGAGGAAACCGCCGACTCGCTACTGGAGAAGCCGATTCGTATTGCGCTACCTGCCGGGCATGTACTGGAAAGCGAGCTGAAGCAACGCTATCCGCAGGCCACCTGGGTTAATGCTGATACTGGCAGTGTTGCGATGGTCATGGTCAAGGAGGGCAGCGCTGATGCGGCAATTGCTACCGAATTGTCAGCAAGGTTTATGGTCGATCATTACTATCAGAAAAATATGCACTTTTTTAGGCTTCCAGATATGCCTGGTGCCTCTGTAAGTTTTGCGATTTCTTCTCACGAGCCTATGTTGAAGTCTGTTATGGATAAAGCGCTACAGGCCATACCGCCACGTGAGATTTTGCAGATGACGGAGAAGTGGTCGAAAATTTCCAATACGCAGGTTGATTTATGGAGTCGATATAGCAAACAGTTCTATCAACTGGGGGTATTCGCCCTGCTGCTGATAGCGATCAGCCTGATCTGGGGGATCTCACTCTCCCGTGAGGTAAAAAAAAGGAAACTATCTCAGCGGCTACTGGAAGAGCAGCTTCATCTCAAAGAGGCATTATCTCAAGAACTGGAAAACGAAAAGAATAAAGCGATTGAAGCAACCAAGGCCAAAAGTCGCTTTCTGGCGAGTATGAGCCATGAATTACGTACCCCGGTAAGTTCGATTGTTGGCTTTGTGGAATTACTGTCGAGTTCAGAACTCAGCCCGGCACAGCGAAAAGAGGCGATTGCCCTTACCGGGGCGACAGCCCAGTCATTGCTTGGGCTGATCGGTAAGATTCTGGATCTGGATAAGATTGAGTCTGGTAAATACCAGGTTGTTCCTCAATGGACGGATCTCTCGCAGCTCATTGAATTGCAGTGCCACTCTTTCGATGCTTTAGCCAGACAGAAAGGAATTACGCTGGCTTGCGTTAGCCAGTTGCCGGCAAACGAACGGGTATTTGTCGATCAGCAGGCTTTGCGGCAAATTCTCACCAACCTGGTAGGTAATGCGTTGAAGTTTACCGAGCAGGGCAGTATTCATGTGACGGCCCGTTTGACGCCTGACGGGGAGAATCACGGTACCCTGACCATTGCCATTAGCGACACCGGTTGCGGGATTAGTGAAGAGGAGCAGGCGGGGCTGTTTCATCGTTACGCTCAGGGGCGTTGCGGGCGTCAACAAACCGGTTCCGGTCTGGGGTTATTTATCTGTAAAGAACTGGTGACGCTGATGGGTGGGACGCTGGAGTTGATGAGCGTCCCGTTGCAAGGAACCACGTTTACCATAACGCTGCCGGTTGAAACGGCTCGACAGTCGATTGTACCGGATGGCGATGCGCCTGGTACTCTGTTACCGCTTCCGTGTCTGTCTATTTTGATTGCAGACGATAACCCAACCAATCGCCTGCTGCTCAAGCGACAGTTGAATGCCATTGGCTACAACGTGGATGAAGCGTGTGATGGGGAGGAGGCAGAAGCCAAACTGGCGAAAAAATCGTACGATCTGCTGATAACCGATGTAAATATGCCGAAAAAAGACGGGTTTGATCTCGCGGCTTCGCTACGTCGTCAACAGCCGAATTTACAAATATGGGGACTGACGGCCAGCGCACTTCCACAGTCACGCGATCGATGCCTGCAAAATGGTATGAATTTGTGCCTGTTCAAGCCTGTGTCGATTCAGACACTGACACATGAGTTGAGTAAAATCGAAACCGGTTATTCGTCTCCTTGTTCAATCCGGCATTTGAAATTCAATGTGTTGACGGAGAATACCGGCGGCGATCGCGCACTTATGAACGAGATTCTCGAGACATTTCGCGAGGCAACGCTGAATGATATACAAGCGGCTGAGAAAGCTGTTCTGCAAGATGAACCTCAGCTGTTTTTGCGCGCTCTTCACCGGTTGCATGGCTCGGCGCAAATTCTGGGCATCACTGCGCTACAAAACCTGTGCGAACCTTTCGAATCCAGACGGCATGACGATCTTCCTCTGGCAGTACGCCAGGAGGCATTGCAGAAGATTATTGCTGTTATGCGGGAAATTGAGATTGAGATAGACAGTCTGATTAGCCATTAATCCCCCTGATCGGGTGGCCGTAGCTGCCCGATCAGGAGAGAAAGTCCTGGTTCAACACTCCGTAGTGCTGAGTATTACTGGCCTGCGCCGATCATCTCACTATCGATCACAATACCTTCTTCAGCACCTTTTAACACAAGGTTTGCTTCATAATATTTACCGGAAGACAGCAGTTTTTGCGCGCTGGCAACGGCTTTACGAGTCTGATTTAGGGGCATCAGGTATTGGGTCTGAAGCACGCTGATACCAGCCAGTTGCAGGGTATCCACTGCACCTTTCCAGTCGCCTTTGGCCATTTTGCCATTCGCTGTTTTGATAGCGGATTCTTTGGCTGGAGTGGCAATATAGTCTTCTGACAGCGCGATCGTAGCGTTAATAACCACGTACTGATCGTCAATCATCTTGGCTTTAGGCGCAGTTTTTACAAATTTCGCCCAATCTTTGCTGTCGCCTGCCAGCAGGGAAGCGGCGTCATCGGTTAGTTTTTTAGCGCTGTCAGGCTGTCCATGAAACAGGGCCAAACGAGCAAGCTGAATATCACGCATCGCATTTGCGCCTTGCACTGCGACCTGCATAATATCGGCAGCTTCTTTTTGTACATTTGCGGTAGTAGCTTGCGCCGGAGTAGTTGTGGTAGCAGTAGCAGCCATCACTGGTGCTGAACCCATCATGGTTGCAAGCACACCCGCAAGAATAATCTTTTTCATTACTTTCTCCTGAATAAATTTGGTATATGTCACCAAACGCAATAAGCATATTAAATAATGTTAAAGAGCGAAATCAGAACCACGATAGAATAATGACCGTTTAATCTTACAAATGTCAGATGTCTGACATGTGTAGGAATATACGCATAGCGACATTCTCTTGTTCTTATATACGCTTCCTTAGCGGAAGTCTTATCATTCCATTGTAAGTAACATATGTTGAGTGAGTTATAATTCTTGTGTCAACAGGTTACATTGCGTTTATGTATAACGGAGGATGTATGTTTGTTTTTAATCAGCGTAGCCTGAGAGCGTTTAATGAAAAAACACTCGTTCATTATAAAAAGCATGCGACGATTATGGCAGTGTTGATGTTGATTTGTGGCATCTGCTGCTTGATTTATCCGATTGCTGCAGGTGTTTATTTAAGCTATGCAACTGGCTTTATGTTCCTGGTATGTGGTTTCTATTCTATTTATAGCCTGTTTAGCTCAAGTAAAAAGCAATTGAAAGCCAAATTTACCTATGCCTTTTTTGCTATCGCGTGGTTACTGCTGGGTTACTGTTTCCTGGTGAATCCTGTGATAGGTATGAATTCATTGGCAATGGTATTTTGCTGCCTGTTTATTCTGGGGGGTATTTTTCGTATCGCATCTGGGGTCAAACTGTTCCACAGTCCGGGTTATGGATGGAACATTTTTATTGGTATTTTTGACCTGCTTATTGCCGGCGTCTGGCTGAATATGGATCCCGACAGATCGTATGTATTTACCTCAATTTTTATTGGTGTCGAGATGATCTTTAGTTCTTTAGCTTTTATCAGTCTGCGTAGAAATGCGACGCTGGTAAAAACTGATAAGCTCGCCGATAAAAAATAATGCTACCTCTGGAGCGCATAGTGAATATTAAAATGATGGTTTCTGCAGCTATTCTTGTGACCTCTGTTATGGCGCCAATGACCCGTGCTTTTGCTACTCAGGCAACGGAAGCGGCGCCACAAGATATGACCTGTAAAGAATTCGTTGATATGAGTCAGCAATACAAGACGGCAATTGCCTTTGTGATTGTGAATAAAAACTCGGACTTTAAAGGCGATGATTATGTTCCCCTGCATGAGGTGGAAACGGAAGCTGTACCGAAAATGGTTAAAATGTGTCATCAGCATCCGAATACAAAACTGGGTGAACTGGCTGTAAATCTGAAAGGTTCCGGTCTGCACTATTGATTAACCGTTTTGATAGCCTGGCTTTAGTTAGAATTGACAACCTCTGTACCTGCCCCAGTTGTTCCCCTACAAGAAAAGTCCGCGTAATGCTTACCCTGCTATCCACGAGAAACTCGCTGGATAGCCGTGCCCACTAATAACTGTAGACCTGACAAATGAAGTCCCATCCCTGGATTTAATAATCTAAACCCAGGGATAGGGCAGGGGATCAACGTCGGGCTTTAAATCGCGCTAACGTATTTTCAACGAGTACAAAGAATACTGGAACAAAATAGATCGCCAGTACCGTCGCGGCCAGCATCCCACCGATAACCCCCGTACCGACGGCATTTTGCGCGCCAGAGCCCGCGCCGTTGCTTATTGCTAGTGGAATTACCCCCAGGATGAAGGCCAGTGAGGTCATCAGAATAGGACGTAAGCGCATTTGCGCGGCTTCCACCGCGGCTTCAAGCGGCGTTTTCCCTTCTTTCTGCATAATCTCGACGGCAAACTCGACGATCAAAATAGCATTTTTAGCCGATAGCCCCATCGTGGTGAGTAGGCCGACCTGGAAATAAACATCATTGCTCAGGCCGCGCAGATCGGTGGCCAGCAACGCGCCGACCACCCCGATTGGCACAACCAGCATCACCGAGAAAGGGATCGACCAGCTTTCATACAGCGCCGCCAGCGCCAGAAATACGACGATCAGCGAAATGCCGTACAGCATTGGTGCCTGGTTTGTGGATAGCGCCTCCTGATAAGACAGACCGGTCCAGGCATAACCGACGCCTGCGGGCAGTTTATTAATCAGTGATGCCATAAATTTCATCGCATCACCGCTGCTTTTCCCTTCTACCGGCTGGCCCAGAATTTCCATTGCTGGCTGACCATTATAGCGTTCAAGGCGTGGAGAGCCGTAGGTCCACTCGGTTGATGAGTAGGCGGAAAGCGGGGTCATCGCGCCAGAGGCATTACGTACATACCAGTGATTGATATTGTCCGGCAACATACGGAACGGCGTATCGGCCTGGACATACACTTTTTTTACGCGCCCCTGGTTCAGGAAATCATTGACATAACGACTACCGAACGCGGTGGAGATGGTCTGATTAATATCCGATAACGCAACGCCCATAGCTTCAGCCTTTTTGGCGTCGACGTGAATGCGGAACATCGGCGTATCTTCCAGGCCGTTTGGGCGCACCCCGTCGACCTCACCTGAGGACTGATTGGCCAGAGCCAAAAGCTCGTTTCGGGCCTGCATCATTTTTTCATGCCCAAGATTACCGTTATCCAGCAACTCCATATCAAACCCTGATGCGGTGCCCAATTCCGCGACCGCGGGTAAATTGAACGGATAAACGACGGCATTATTGATGGTACTTAAGGCCATCATTGCCCGTCGAATAATGGCGGTAACCGAGTTTTCTTCGCCAACGCGTTCTGACCACGGCTTCAGGCTGATAAACGCCAGGCCATTGTTTTGTCCCTGACCGCTGAAACCAAATCCGCCGACGGTGAAAACAGAAGCAACGTTTTTCTGTTCTTTCGTCAGGTAGTAGTCCGTTATTTCCCCGAGCACTTTGCTGGTGTTCACCATCGTTGAACCTGAGGGCAATTGCGCCGTGGTCATGAATACCCCCTGGTCTTCTTCAGGCAAAAAGGAGGTCGGCGTACGTAAAAACAGCACCATCATGCCCGCGCCAATGACTAAGTAAACGACCATGTAACGGCCCGTGCAACGTAACAGTTTTCGGGTGCTGTCCGTGTAGTGCTGAGTGCATTTCTCCATGAAATGATTGAATCGGGTAAACAGAAAATGCGTATTTGCCTGCTCGTCATCGTGTGCTTTTAACAGCATGGCGCAGAGTGCTGGCGTCAGGCTCATCGCCACAAACACCGACAGCAGCATAGAGGAGATCAAGGTGATGGAAAACTGACGGAAAATTTCTCCTGTTGCGCCGCTCATAAATGCCATCGGCATAAATACGGCGGATAACACGACGGCAATACCAACCAGCGCCCTCTGGAGCTGACCCATTGCTTTATGCGTTGCCGCTTTTGGAGACAAGTGCTCTTCAGCAATAATACGTTCTACGTTCTCAACCACCACGATAGCATCATCGACTAACAACCCTATCGCCAGCACCATGCCAAACATCGTGAGCGTATTAATCGAAAAACCGGCGACGTCGAGAATGGCAAAGGTGCCGAGGATAACCACCGGAACGGCGATAGTGGGGATAAGCGTCGCACGAAAACTTTGCAAAAACAGGTACATGACGAGGAATACCAGAATGATTGCCTCGATCAAAGTATGAAAAACACCCTGAATCGAAATTTCGATAAACGGCGTGGTGTCATAGGGATAAACGGTTTTCATGCTGGCCGGAAACCAGGCTGATAATCTGTTCAGCTCTTGTTTAACAGCCTGGGACGTTTCAAGGGCATTGGCGCCTGCGGCAAGTTTAATCGCGATCCCAGCGGCGGGTTTGCCGTTGTAACGTGCAACCGTGGCATAATTTTCCGCACCCAGCTCAATGCGTGCGACATCGCGCAGCAGAACCTGAGAACCATCTTGCTGAACTTTAAGGAAGATCTTGCCAAATTCATCGGTCGTTTGCAGACGTGTCTGGACGATTATCGACGCATTTAATTGCTGATCGGCTGACTGAGGCATGCCCCCCAGTTGCCCGCCAGATATCTGATTATTCTGTACTTTGAGCTGGGTAATGATGTCCTCGGGAGTGAGGTTATACTTGTCGAGCTTTTGCGGATCCAACCAGATGCGCATGGCGTATTGCGAACCGAATAACTGCACGCTCCCCACCCCGGCAGTGCGGCTTAGCGGATCTTTAATGTTCGAGGCCACATAGTCGGCAATATCATATTGGCTCAGGCTGTTATTATCAGAGATAAAACCGGCGACCATTAAGATATTGCTGCTGGATTTATCAACGCTGATCCCTTGCTGTTGTACTTCCTGTGGCAAGGAAGGCATCGCCAGCTGCAGTTTATTCTGTACCTGAACCTGCGCAATATCGGGTGACGTACCCGTTTTGAAGGTCAGGATAATCGAGGCATTACCTGCCGCATCACTGGTGGATGACATATACATCAGGCCGTCAAGACCATTCATATTCTGTTCAATCACCTGGGTGACGGAGTCTTCAACGGTCTTTGCATCTGCCCCGGGGTAGGCCGCGCTGATGGTAATGGTTGGGGGCGCAATTTGTGGATATTGGGCGACTGGCAGGTTCATTATCGCGATACCGCCCGTAAACATCATGATAATAGCGAGCACCCAGGCGAAAACTGGGCGCTCAATAAAAAAGTTGGCCATAAAGAAAGTGTCCTTAATACCTGAAATATTACTGTTCAGCTACCGTGTCAGGTGTGTTCAGTTTTGAAGGGAGGACCCGGGCTTTGCTTCCCGGACGAATTCTTTGTAATCCGGACACAATGACCCGATCGCCGGGGCGTAATCCCGCGGTCACTAACCATTGATTACCAACGGCCTTCACTGCGTTTATTTCACGCAGTTGCACTACGTTTTCCTGGTCAAGGATCAGCGCGGTGGCTTTTCCTTGTTCGTTGTGCGTAATTCCTTGCTGGGGGACCATCAACACGTTTTGTTGACTGCCTTCGTCCAGCAACGCAGTGACATACATGCCGGGTAAAATTTCACCTTCAGGATTGGGAAATATGGCGCGCAGGGTTACCGAACCGGTGGTCTCATCAACAGCGGGATCGGAAAACTGAAGCGTACCGGTATGGCGATAGGGTTTGCCGTTTTCCAGCATCAGCTCAACCGGAATTTTGCCTTGTTGCTGGGCAATTTTGCCGTTGGCTTTCTCTTCTTTCAGGCGTAAGAAGTCCTGTACTGACTGCGTTAAATCAACATAGATAGGATCTAATCTCTGAACGGTGACCAGCGAGTTTTCCTGATTGGCAGTAACCAGGGCACCCACGGTCACGGAAGATTTGCCGCTAATGCCATCAATGGGCGAGGTAACATTGGCATATCGAAGATTAATGGTGGCTTGTTCAAGATCCGCTTTAGCGACGGCAACATTGGCTTGCGCTTCATTAAGCTGTGAACGCGTGGTGTCATAGTCCTGGCGGCTGACGTAATTAGATTTTATTAATGCTGACTGCCGATTTAGTGTCAGACGAACATTATTGGCGGTAGCCTGTGCCTTTGCCAACGCGCCTTTGGCTGAGTCCAGTCGTGCCTGCAGTGGGGCTGGATCAATTTGATACAGTGATTCTCCTTTGCTGACTTTATCACCTTCAACAAAGTTGCGTTTTATGATGATCCCACCAACCTGAGGGCGGATTTCGGCGATCTCGAACGCAAGCGCGCGACCCGGAAGTTCACTTTTAATATTTACTGAGGAGGGGACTAAGGTAACAACGCCGACTTCGGGCTCAATGGTGGTTTTTACTGCAGGTTTATTATCGCAGGCAGTGATGATGACGCTACTAAAGAATAATGGTATCAACAGTAAGCATTTTCTGTTCATAGTAATCCCTGAATAATGTGTAAACACAAATGTTCTTTTATTGCATGCAGGGTGGGGGAGTTGTCGGTAAATAACAAAAGATGGTCAGGCATGAGAAGGGTAAAGCCCATTTCTTCGCTAAAGAATTAGCGGTTAAAAATTATATGTAACAGGAAGAATGCATGTTAAGCGAAGGATCTCCTGAAGCAGGATGGCGCAATAAGATAAACGCGGGGTAATGAGAAGGGTTGTTTGCCAACACCTGACTCCGGAATATAGTCGCGCCATCTTACCTCTGGGATTATTTCACTAGCTCCGGGGTTACCTGAGTTACTGTATTAGCGTAGTAAGGCGCTCCCCACATCGGCTCTGGCCAGAACGCACCGTAACCATAATCCCACATATTATAAGTGGTGTTGACAGACTCAGTTAAATGCCAAACCTGGATACCTTGTAAATCAACTTTAACAAAGTTGTACGGGACTTTGTTGATGAAACCTGACTCATCTCCTTGAATTGTTCCCAAAATAGTCACGAAATGGTTTCTGTAGTTTACCGGATCGAGGAAACCTTTCTGCTGGGCAAGAATACGTCCCTGATAGCTCGCGTCAATTTGTGGCTTAGCAGAGTCGTTCAGTGGCAAAACGGCGATTTCCAGCAACGTATCTTTTTTGGTGTTAATCACATTGATGACTTTACCGCCAAAGCGGGCCTGCTGACCGGTATATAAACCAGGCTGGTTATGCACGGAGATAAAGTTTTTTTGGATATCGGGTTGATTATTACCTTTGATATTCTCAGGAATGGCGGCACATGATGCCAGGGTGAAAGCAAGGGCAATAATCATCAACCCTTTTGTATTTTTCATTTTACTTTCCTGCTTAAAAAAGACAGGGCTATAGTAAACCTTTGCGTATTATTGTCAGCACACGCATTGTTGATTATCTAAAATTAATATAATTGTAGCTCATGGTAATAACGGATTGTATTTTATCTGGCCGCTGAATGATGGCGATATTTTCAACGACCATAAAAGTAACTGCAGACATCACGATTTCACGTCACGCTGGCGGGAATGTAATAAAGCGGATCATCAATTTTCGCGGCGCTCGTCAACCGACAGAATGATCGCGTTCATTACTCCCGTCACCTAGCCGGTAAGCCAGCGCCACGACCAGTGACTGTACCAGGCACAGCGTCGCTGACTGGGAACGAAACGCGTCGACCTGCGCCTCTTTCACCACAAAGCAGAGATCGCTGAATGTTGCCAGCGGGCTTATCTGGCTGTCGGTAATCACGATCTGGCGCGCGCCGGCATTGGCCGCAGTTTCGCTGACCATCACCGTTTCTTCCGCATAAGGCGAGAAGCTTATCGACACCACGATATCGCGCGCTTTAATGCGGTTAATTTGCTCGCGCAGCATTCCGCCCATTCCGTCGAGCAAAATAGGGCGACACTCAAGATGGCTCAGGGCGTAGGTGAGATAGGCGGCGACGCTAAACGAACGACGTAGACCGGCGATGTAAATGGTGTCGGCTTCTGCCAGCAATTGTACGGCGCGTTCCAGCATTTCAGGTTCGGCACGGGCTGCCAGCTGCTGGAGCGCTTGAGTATTCGAACGGGCGAACTCCTGCAGGATATCGAGCGGGGTTTCCGGCACGGCTTCGCTTTCCATCTCACGGAACATGCGCGCGCGGTCGCTGTAGCTGGCGGTTTCCTCCACCAGGTTCATACGAAACAGCTGTTTCATTTCGTTGAAGCCGGTGAAGTCAAAGGCATTGGCGAAGCGGATCAGCGTTGAGGGTGGCACTCCGGCACGTTCAGCAATGACGGCAACCGTATCAAAGGCCACGCTATTGGTATTATCCAGCACATAGCGGGACACCTGCTGCAGCCGCTTACTCAGGCTATCGTAGCGATCGCGGATTTGCTGCTGCAGCTCGTTCAGGCTGGTTGCTGTTGTCATTTTACCTCCTGGTACATAGTTTTATGATTCTAAACGCAAAACCGCGTCTTTGAAATGTCACTCATTCATCTGGCTGTAAAAACGAAACAAAAGCTTCAGGTTTGCCGTTCGCTGAAACGTTCTGCCAGTGCACGCTAATCATGCGATTCCGCTTGTTAACATAAAAACCCATCCTTGATCACATTAATCATTATTTATTTTATTTCAACTTAAAATGGAATGTTTGTTTCATATATAGTACACAGATAACAGTGTTCAGGTAACAGTCACGTATCAACAGCGAGAGGTTAAGGATGGAGACAGTAGCGAATTTTATCCACGGCGAATGTGTCACCGGTTCAGGCCAGCGCGTTCAGGCAATCTTCAACCCGGCCACCGGCGAGCAGATCCGCCAGGTGGTGATGAGTACGACACAGGAAACTGAGCAGGCCATTGCGGCAGCGCACGACGCATTCCCCGGGTGGGCGCGCCATTCTCCGTTAAAACGTGCGCGAGTGATGTTCCGCTTTAAGGCGCTGTTGGAAGAAAACATGGAGAGGCTGGCTCGCATCATCAGCGAAGAGCATGGCAAGGTGTTCTCTGACGCAGTTGGTGAGCTGACCCGTGGCCTGGAAGTGGTGGAGTTTGCCTGCGGCATCCCACATCTGCAAAAGGGTGAACACTCAGCCAACGTAGGCACCGGCGTCGATAGCCATTCGTTGATGCAACCTCTCGGGGTTTGCGTCGGGATCACGCCGTTTAACTTTCCGGCAATGGTACCAATGTGGATGTTCCCCATCGCGCTGGCAACCGGGAATACCTTTGTGCTGAAACCCTCGGAAAAAGATCCTTCTCTCGCCCTGGCTCTGGCGAGACTGCTGCAAGAGGCGGGCCTGCCGGACGGCGTGTTCAACGTCGTACAGGGAGATAAAGAGTCCGTCGACGTGCTGCTGACTGACCCGCGCGTGCAAGCCGTGAGCTTTGTCGGCTCTACGCCGATTGCGGAATACATTTATCAGACAGCGTCAGCCCACGGTAAGCGTTGCCAGGCGTTAGGTGGTGCTAAAAATCACTGCATTTTAATGCCGGATGCCGACATGGATATGGCGACCAACGCCATTATGGGTGCCGCTTACGGCGCGGCGGGTGAACGCTGCATGGCGCTTTCTGTCGTGCTGGCGGTGGGTGATAAAACGGCAGATGAGCTGTGCTCGAGACTGGAAAAACAGATTGCGGCGCTGCGTGTCGGGCCGGGGCTTGATCAGACACCGGAAAACGAAATGGGACCGCTTATCTCCTCGGTGCATCGGAATAAAGTGCTCGGGTATATCGACAGTGGGGAATCTCAAGGAGCCAGTCTGCGCGTGGATGGTCGACGTTTTAGCGTTAAAGGCCATGAGCAGGGTTATTTTGTTGGGCCGACCCTGTTTGATAACGTCACGCCGGAGATGACCATTTATAAAGAAGAGATTTTTGGACCGGTGCTTTCTGTGGTGCGCGTAGCAGATTACAGCAGCGCGGTGGAACTGATTAATCGTCATGAATATGGTAACGGCACGGCAATTTTCACACGTGATGGCGGCTGTGCGCGTCGTTTCTGCGAAGAGGTGCAGGCGGGCATGGTGGGCGTTAACGTGCCTATTCCGGTGCCGATGGCGTTCCACAGTTTTGGCGGCTGGAAGCGGTCCATTTTTGGTGCGCTCAATGTTCACGGCAATGATGGCGTGCGCTTCTATACCCGGATGAAAACCGTCACCGCACGCTGGCCGGAGATGCTGCAGGACACAGGGGCAGCGTTCTCCATGCCAACGCTGGGCTGACAGGAGGGTTTATGCAAACCGAACGTATGACCATGGCTCAGGCGCTGGTCAAATTCCTTAATCAACAATATATCTGTGTCGATGGCGTGGAAACGCCCTTTGTCGAGGGTGTCGCCACCATCTTTGGTCACGGTAATGTGCTTGGCATTGGCCAGGCGCTGGAGCAGGATCCCGGTCATTTGCAGGTGATGCAGGGATGTAATGAGCAGGGAATTGCGCACATGGCGACCGGATTCGCCAAACAGCATCGGCGCCAGCGTATTTTTGCCGTGACGTCATCGGTTGGGCCGGGAGCTGCAAACATGGTGACCGCAGCGGCAACCGCGACGGCGAACCGTATTCCTCTGTTGTTATTGCCAGGCGATGTCTATGCCAGTCGTCAACCGGACCCGGTATTGCAGCAAATTGAGCAATACCATGACCTTGGCATCAGCACCAACGACTGCTTCCGCCCGGTCTCGCGTTACTGGGACCGGATTAACCGCCCGGAGCAGTTAATGAGTGCGATGCTAAACGCGATGCGAACGCTTACTGACCCCGCAGATACTGGTGCCGTGACCATCTGCCTGCCACAGGATGTACAGGGAGAAGCCTGGGACTATCCCCAGAGTTTCTTTGCGCGCCGCGTTCATCTGATTGAACGTCGACCGCCTGACCCACAGCGTCTGGCGATGGCGCGGGCGCTGATTGCCCGCAAACGCCGTCCGCTGGTGGTATGCGGCGGCGGGGTACGATATTCCGGCGCGCATGAGGCGTTTCGTACGTTTGTTGAAACGCTGCAACTGCCGTTTGCCGAAACTCAGGCCGGAAAAGGCGCACTGGTTAGTGACCACCCACTTAACCTCGGAGGCATTGGGGTAACTGGAGGGATGGCAGCGAATCAGCTCGCACCGCAAACCGATCTGGTGATCGGCATCGGTACGCGCCTCACCGACTTTACCACCGGTTCGAAAGCGCTGTTTTCTCATCCGGAGGTTGAGTTCCTGCTGCTGAATGTGGCGGAGTTTGACGCGCTGAAGCTTGATGCCACCGCGCTTATCGCCGACGCCCGTACCGGGCTGACGGCGTTAACTGAAACGCTAAAAGACTACCGCAGCGGTTGGGGGGATGAGGTAGCGCAGGCGCAGGCGGCCTGGCGCAATGAGTGCCAACGTTTATGGGATCGCGACTGGCGTCCCGACGACGAACCCGAAGTGGCAGGGCATCTTGACGCTCAGTTAGCGGAATATGGCGACACGCTAAACACCCGGTTGACCCAGACGAAGGTGCTGGGACTTATCAATCAGCACATTGAAGATAACGCTATCGTCGTGGGGGCCGCTGGATCGCTGCCTGGCGATTTACAGCGTATCTGGCAGGTCAAAACCCCGGACAGCTATCACCTGGAATACGGCTACTCCTGTATGGGCTATGAAATTGCGGCTGCTATTGGAGCCAGGCTGGCGAAGCCACGGCAGCCGGTTTATGCCATGGTGGGGGATGGCTCATACATGATGCTGCATTCCGAGCTACAAACCGCCGTTCAGGAGGGGATAAAAGTCACTATCCTGTTGTTTGATAACGCCAGCTTCGGGTGCATTAACAACCTGCAGATGGGGCATGGGATGGGGAGTTTCGGTACGGAAAACCGCCACCGCAACCCGCAAACCGGACGGTTAGATGGACCGTTGGTGAAGGTCGATTTTGCCAAAAACGCGGAAAGCTACGGCTGTCGGGCATGGCGCGTACATGACGAGCAAAGTCTGCTGGCGGCGCTGGAAGCCTCCCGTGTGCATTCAGGGCCTGTGCTGCTGGATATCAAAGTTCTGCCGAAAACCATGACCCACGACTATGCCTCCTGGTGGCGTACTGGCGATGCGCAGGTGGCAGACTCTCCGTCGGTGCGAAAAGCGGCTGAGCAGACGTTTGAGCAGGTGAAAAACGCACGTCAGTACTAAAAGCGATTAATGCCGGATGGTGCTGCGCTTATCCGGCCTACAGCGGATTCTACCTCCTGGCCGGATAAGGCGTTAGCGTCGTCATCCGGCAACCTGCGACAACGAAATTTTCATTTCATTTTTCCTTTCTCTTCATCCATCACCTCCTTCCTGAACGGAAGGAGGGCCAATTCCTTCATCTTTCCTGTCTTTATGTTGTGATATTGATAACAAATTTTATCTCGATCATCTCAAAAGTGTTAACTTGCACCCAAAAACATAATTTTCACTATTTATAAAAATGAAATAAATGTTTTATTTAAGGGGTCGTTAGTTCATCGCATTCACCAACACCGGGAGCCGTTATGTTTAACATTGCTTTACTGGGCGCTGGCCGAATTGGCCAGGTACATGCAGCTAACATTGCCAGTCACAGTGCCACTACCCTCTGGTCGGTCGTCGACCCGAATCAGGAATTTGCCACTCGTCTTGCCACACAGTACCAGGCTCGTTTGCAAAGCCTGGATGAGGCGATGACGGACCCTAACGTTCACGCCGTGCTGATTGCCTCCGCGACCGATACCCACGCGGATCTGATTGAAATGGCCGCACGCCACGGCAAAGCCATCTTCTGTGAAAAACCGGTCCACCTGGATCTGGCCCGTGTACGCGACTGCCTGAAAGTGGTCAAAGAGTACGACGTACCGTTGTTTATCGGTTTCAACCGCCGCTTCGATCCGCAATTTCGCCGAGTGAAAACTGACGCACTGGCCGGGCGTATCGGTAAACCGGAATCGCTGCTGATCATCTCCCGCGATCCGTCGCCGCCGCCTGCGGAATATGTGCGCGTATCCGGCGGTATGTTCCGCGATATGACCATCCACGATTTTGATATGGCGCGCTTTATCATGGGCGAAGAGCCGGTTTCGGTGTATGCCCAGGGCAGCAATCTGGTGGATCCGGCGATTGGCGAAGCGGGCGATATCGACACCGCGTTCATCGTACTGAAATATGCCTCCGGCGCGATGGCGACCATCGTCAACAGCCGCCGTTCTTCTTACGGATACGATCAGCGCCTTGAGCTGCACGGCTCTGAAGGGCTGCTGTGCGCGGGCAATATTCTCGAAAACCAGGTGCAGCATTACGGAAAACAGGGCTGCACCAGCGCGTTACCTGAACACTTCTTCCTGCAGCGTTATAAATCGGCCTATGCCGCGGAATGGGAACACTTTGTTGCGGTACTGCGCGGCGAAGCGGTCCCTGATTGCAGCGGGGACGATGGCGAGCGTGCGCTGTATCTGGCGGATAAAGCGCTGGAGTCACTGCATAGCCAGCGTGAAGTTCTCCTCTGATTGTCACCACAACCTACCCTACACAGAGAGACATAATAATGAAAAAATTGATCTTAGCTGTCCTCATCGCCATGACATCCGGGGCAGCCATTGCTGAAAACGAGCAAATTGTTTTCAGTACGCCAAACCTGGCGATGCCATTTGAAGTTCACATGCAGCGCACGGCGGTGAAAGCCGCAAAAGAGATGGGCGTGAATTTACAGGTCCTGGACGGGCAGGGTAGCTCGCCAAAACAGGTCGCTGACCTGGAAAACGCCATAACTCGTGGCGCACAGGGCTTTATTGTTTCGCCGAACGATGTCAACGCGGTATCCAGCGCGGTAGATGAAATTCAGGATGCGAAACTGCCCGTGGTCACGCTCGACCGCTCCGTTGACAGCCAGAAAAAAGTGCCGCACTTCGGCGCGAACAACTACAAAGGCGGCCAGGCGATTGGCGACTTTGTCAAAACCAAATTCCCAGACGGGGCAGACATTATTCTGCTGACCGGCCAGCCAGGCTCTTCCTCCAACATTGAACGTACTAAAGGTATTCGCGACAGCCTGAAGGCGGGTGGTGAAAAGTACAAGATCGTTGCCGATCAGACCGGTAACTGGATGCGTTCTGAAGGGATGCGCATTGTTGAAAGCGTGCTGCCTTCGCTGCCGAAGCGTCCGCAGGTGATCCTCTCCGCTAACGACGATATGGCGCTGGGCGCGATTGAAGCGTTACAGGGGCAAGGACTGAAGCCGGGTGAAGTTCTGGTCACGGGATTCGATGCCGTGCCGGAAGCACTGGCGCGTGTGCGCGACGGTTGGCTGGCAGTGACGGCGGATCAACGTCCTGGCTTTGCGGTGAAAACGGCCATGAGCCAGTTGGTGAATAACGTCCGTGAGAAGACTGCGATCACCGGGGCTGACTACCCGCCAACGCTTATCACTAAAGAAAATTTGCAGCAGGCTGAGCGTATCGGTGAGGCCGGTAACTGATATGTCCGGAGCCGCCGTTACGGCGGCTCCCTCTAAAGGAGGAGCAGACCGATGTCGCAACCCTTACTGAAAGTGACCGACCTGGCGAAAAGCTTTTCCGGCGTTTGGGCGCTGAGCAGCGCACAACTGACTGTCGGAGCAGGCGAAATTCATGCGCTGTTAGGTGAGAACGGTGCCGGAAAATCGACCCTGCTGAAAGCGCTGGCGGGCGCACAGCCGCAAACACGCGGGGATATTTGGTTCAACGGCGAAACATTGCCGGTAGAAGACTCTCCGGTTGAGCGGCAGAACAAGGGCATTATCACGATTTATCAGGAATTTAATCTGCTGCCCAATATGACCGTCGCCGAGAATATGTTCCTCGGACGCGAACCGCGTAAACGCAATCTGATTGTGGACGAAAAGGCGGTAAATCAGGAGGCGCAGGTGATTCTGGATTACCTGCAACTGAACGTTGCGCCAACCACGGCCGTGGCCCGACTGAGCGTGGCGCAGCAGCAAATGGTGGAAATTGCGCGGGCGCTGACGTTGAACGCGAAGCTGATCATCATGGACGAACCTTCCGCCGCGCTGAGCGACAGCGAAGTAGAAAGTCTGCACCGGGTGGTGCGGGAACTTAAAGGGCGTGGCGTGAGCATTATCTACGTCACCCATCGCCTGCATGAAGTTTTTCAACTCTGCGACCAGTTCACCGTTTTTCAGGATGGACGATTCACCGGGAATGGCGCGGTTGCACAGACCACCGTAGAACAGCTGATCCGCCTGATGGTGGGGCGCGATGTGGCCTTTAATCGCCGCCCGGCCAGCGAAACTCACCATGAAGATAAACCTGTGCGTCTGGCGGTGAAGGGGCTTAGCCGCGAAAAACCGCCGCTGGATCCGCATGGCATCGCGCTGCACGACATTAGCTTCCACGTACATGCTGGCGAAGTATTAGGTATTGCCGGACTGGTGGGTGCCGGGCGCACCGAAGTGGCCCGCTGCCTGTTTGGCGCCGACGGTTTTACCTCCGGCAGCTTTGAACTTGATGGCGTGCCGTATCAGCCGCGCGATCCGCTGTTTGCGCTGGATCAGGGGCTGGCGCTGGTACCGGAAGATCGTAAAAAAGAGGGTGCAGTGTTGGGGCTGTCGATCCGCGACAACCTGTCGCTCTCCAGCCTGTCGTCACTGCTGCACTGGCGCTGGTTTGTGAATACCCGCAAAGAAGATGCCCTGATTGAGTCTTACCGCCAGGCGCTGCAGATCAAAATGGTCAACAGTGCGCAGGAGGTGCGCAAGCTCTCCGGCGGAAACCAGCAAAAAGTGATCCTCGCGCGCTGCATGGCGCTTAACCCTCGGGTGTTGATTGTGGATGAACCGACGCGCGGCATCGATGTTGGCACCAAATCAGAAGTCCATCAGGTGCTGTTTGATATGGCGAAAAAGGGCGTGGCGGTGATTGTGATCTCCTCCGATCTGCCGGAAGTCATGGCGGTTTCCGATCGGATCATCACGTTGAGTGAAGGTCGGGTGACTGGCGAGATCCACGGCGATGACGCCAACGAAGAGCGGCTAATGACGATGATGGCCATCAACCATAACGCCCTGAATGCGGCATAACGGAGTGACTCATGACGCAGATTATTTCTAAAACGCAGGTTCCAGCCAAACGCGGTGGACGTCTTGATCCCATTGCCTTTTTTGAGCGCTTTGGGGTGCTGATTTTTATGATCCTGCTGCTGATTTTCTTTCAGTTGCAGAACAGCAATTTTCTTTCTGAACGCAACATTTTCAACATTCTGACCGAAGTCTCCATCTACGGGATCATGGCGGTGGGGATGACGTTTGTCATTCTGACTGCCGGCATCGATCTGTCGGTGGGCTCTATCCTGGCGGTCTGCGCTATGACCGCCGCGTATGTGATCAAGGGCGACAACTTCACCACCGTCGATCCGAACGCCTGGGGCGGCATGAGCTGGCTGATTGGTCTTGGTATCTGTATGGCGATGGGCACCGCGATTGGTTTTCTGCATGGCCTCGGCGTGACCCGCCTGCGTCTGCCGCCGTTTATCGTCACCCTCGGCGGGATGACCATCTGGCGCGGCCTGACGCTGGTGATCAACGACGGCGCGCCGATTGCCGGTTTCGACGCGGGATACCGCTGGTGGGGACGCGGCGAACTGCTCGGCATTTCGATTCCAATCTGGATCTTTGCTCTGGTCGCTATTGGCGGTTACCTGGCACTGCATAAAACCCGCTGGGGGCGCTTCGTATACGCCATCGGCGGCAACCCGGAGGCGGCGCGTCTGGCAGGGGTCAATGTGAAGCGCGTGCTGGTGAGCGTCTACGTACTGATTGGCTGTCTGGCCGGGCTGGCGGGCTTCATCCTCAGTGCGCGTTTAGGCAGTGCGGAAGCGGTCGCCGGGATCTCCTTTGAGCTGCGCGTCATCGCTTCGGTGGTCATTGGCGGCACCTCGCTGATGGGTGGGTACGGGCGTATCGGCGGCACCATTATCGGCTCGATCATCATGGGCATCCTGATTAACGGTCTGGTGCTGATGAACGTCTCGGCTTACTACCAACAAATTATTACCGGCTTAATTATCGTTCTGGCGGTGGCGTTCGATACCTACGCCAAGAGCCGTCGCGGCGCACTGTGAGGATCATGATGAAAGAGGTTCGTATTGGATTGATTGGCACCGGGTATATCGGCAAGGCGCACGCTATCGCCTATGCCCAGGCCCCGACGGTGTTTAACCTGCGCGGCAAACTGGTGCGTGAAATGGTAGCGGAAGTTTCTCCGGAGCTGGCCGCCGAGCGGGCGCAGGCGTTTGGCTTCAATCGCTCAACCGGAGACTGGCGGGCGCTGGTGGCCGACCCGGCCATTGATGTGGTGGATATCTGCTCTCCCAACCATCTGCACAAAGAGATGGCGCTGGAAGCGATTCGCCACGGCAAGCATGTGTACTCGGAAAAGCCGTTGGCGCTGAACGCCCACGACGCGCGTGAAATGGTTGAGGCTGCACAGCGGGCAGGAGTGAAAACCCTGGTGGGGTTCAACTATATGAAGAACCCAACGGCGCAGCTGGCGAAAGAGATCATTGAGCGCGGAGAAATTGGCGAGGTGATCCATTTCTACGGCACCCACAACGAAGACTACATGGCCGATCCGCTTGCGCCGATCCACTGGCACTGTTTTAAAGAAACGGCGGGTCTGGGGGCACTTGGCGATCTGGCGGCGCATATCGTCAATATGGCGCAGTACCTGGTTGGGGATATTCATCAGGTCTGCGGCGACCTGAAGATCGTGGTGCCACAGCGTCCGGCGCAGGTCGGTTCCTCGCAAATGGTGACGGTAGAGAACGAAGATCAGGCCCACGCGATGGTGCGCTTTGCAGGCGGTGCGCAAGGGGTGATTGAAACCTCTCGCGTCGCCTGTGGCCGCAAGATGGGGTTGTCGTATGTGATTACCGGGACCAAAGGAACCATCAGTTTTACCCAGGAGCGCATGGCTGAGCTGAAGCTCTATTTGCATGACGATCCGGTCAACCGCCAGGGGTTTCGCACTTTACTGGTTGGTCCGGCGCATCCGGACTACGGCGCGTTTTGTATGGGAGCCGGGCATGGCATCGGCTTTAACGACCAGAAAACGGTGGAAGTGCGCGATCTGGTGGACGGCATTGCCGCCGACGCGCCGATGTGGCCGGACTTCGAAGAGGGCTGGAAGGTGTCGCGTGTGCTTGACGCCATCGCACTCTCGCACCAGGAAGGCCGCTGGCTGAATGTGAACGACATTGTCTGAAGAGGTATCAACGTGGAAAAGCAGTTTGATGTGATATGCATGGGCCGCGTGGCGGTTGACCTCTACAGTCAGCAGATTGGCGCACGCCTGGAAGATGTGTCGAGCTTTGCCAAATATCTTGGCGGATCGTCCGGCAACGTGGCCTACGGAACGGCGCGACAGGGACTGCGTTCATCAATGCTGGCGCGGGTTGGCGACGAACATATGGGGCGTTTCCTGCGTGAAGAATTAAACCAGGTAGGCTGCGATACCAGCCATCTGATTACCGATAAAGACCGCCTGACAGCGCTGGTGCTACTCGGCATTAAAGACCGGGACACCTTCCCACTGATTTTTTACCGTGATAACTGCGCGGATATGGCGATTACCGCCAGCGATGTTGATGAACAGTACATCGCTTCTGCTCGTTGTCTTGCCATCACCGGGACGCATCTTTCTCATCCGCAAACCCGCGAGGCGGTGTTGACGGCGCTGGCTTACGCCCGGCGTCACGGCGTGCGTACGGCGCTGGATATCGACTATCGCCCGGTGCTGTGGGGGCTTACATCCTTAGGCGACGGCGAAACACGTTTTATCGCCGCCGATCAGGTCACCCGTCAGTTGCAGGAGGTGTTGCATCTTTTTGATGTGATTGTCGGCACCGAGGAGGAGTTTCATATCGCGGGCGGCAGTACCGATACGCTGCAGGCGCTGTCGCAGGTTCGCGGCGTGAGTAACGCGACGCTGGTCTGCAAGCGCGGTGCGCTCGGTAGCTCGGTGTATACCGACGCGATCCCGGCCCGGCTGGACGATGGCCTGACGGTGACCGGCGTACGCGTGGAGGTGCTGAACGTGTTGGGGGCGGGGGATGCGTTTATGTCCGGCCTGCTGCGCGGCTACCTGAACGATGAGGGCTGGGAGCAGGCGTGCCGCTATGCTAATGCCTGTGGTGCGCTGGTGGTATCGCGTCACGGCTGTGCGCCGGCGATGCCGAGCAAAGTTGAGCTAGATGATTATCTTTCTCGTGCTGCGGAGGTTCCGCGTCCGGATCTCGATCCGCATCTCAACCATTTGCATCGCGTGACGACTCGCCGTCGCACATGGCCGGAACTGTGCGTGATGGCTTTCGATCACCGCAGTCAGCTTGAAGAGATGGCGCTACAGTGCGGTGCGTCTTTGAAGCGTATTCCGGCATTGAAACAGCTTATTTTGCAGGCCAGCCGTGAAGCGGCCAACAGCGCCGGGCTGGAGGGCAAGGCCGGGCTGCTTTGCGACGGTACGTTTGGTCAGGATGCGCTGAATTCGATAACCGGAGAGGGCTGGTGGATAGGTCGCCCTATCGAACTGCCGGGATCTCGCCCGCTGGAGATGGAACACGGCAATATTGACTCGCAGCTCATCAGTTGGCCGCAGGAACATGTGGTGAAGTGTCTGGTTTTTTTCCATCCGGAAGATGCCCACGCGTTGCGTCTGGAGCAAGAACAGAAAATCGCCGAGGTGTACCGCGCCTGTTGCCAGTCTGGTCATGAGCTGCTGCTGGAGGTGATTTTGCCGGCCAGTATGCCGCGCAGTGATGAACTGTATTTGCGCGCTATTTCCCGCTTCTACAACTTAGGGATTTACCCCGACTGGTGGAAACTCCCACCGCTGACTTCTGCTGGCTGGACGGCG
Source organism: Citrobacter sp. Cf087 (assembly GCF_030334285.1). Taxonomy (NCBI): domain Bacteria; kingdom Pseudomonadati; phylum Pseudomonadota; class Gammaproteobacteria; order Enterobacterales; family Enterobacteriaceae; genus Citrobacter; species Citrobacter sp. Cf087. Next base: position 55,352 of record NZ_JAOWED010000027.1, on the reverse strand, counting down.
TTGAGTGACATTATTGAACGGCGCGATCCGCACTGCCGTGGCGTGGTGATCCTTGGTCTGGACGCACCGGCAGAGCAACTGCGCGCTGATTTCAAAGCGGCTGCGGGTCATGCGGTGGTGAAAGGATTTGCCGTGGGACGCACGCTGTTTGGCGACGCTTCCCGCGCGTGGTTGAAACACGATATTGACGATGCGCAACTGGTGGCGCGCATTAAAGATAACTACCTGCAGCTTATCGCCTGGTGGCGCGAGCGCGGACAAGCATAATTCAGGAGAAGATAATGACGGTACAATTAGGTATTAATCCACTGACATGGACGAATGATGATCTTCCTTCACTGGGCGCTGAGACGTCGCTTGATACTTGTCTGAGCGAGGGCAAAGAGGCCGGATTTGCTGGTTTCGAACTGGGTAATAAATTCCCGCGCGAGGCGCGACTGCTCGGCCCCATTTTGCAGCGTCACGACCTGCAACTGGTTTCCGGCTGGTATTCCGGACGTCTGCTGGAACGCAGCGTGGAGGAGGAGATTGCCGCCGTGCAGTCACATCTGATGTTACTGCGCGAGCTGGGGGCCAAGGTGCTGGTCTTTGCCGAAGTCAGTGGCTGCATTCACGGCGAGCAGCAGACGCCGGTACATCTGCGTCCGCGCTTCCCGCAAGAGCGCTGGCAAGAATACGGTGAAAAGCTCACCGAGTTTGCGCGCTACACCCAGCAGCAGGGGGTACAGATTGCCTATCACCACCACATGGGAACGGTGATTGAATCTGCTGAAGATGTGGGTAATCTGATGACGAATACCGGTGATGAAGTTGGATTGTTGCTCGACACGGGACACTTGACCTTCGCCGGGGCCGATCCGCTGGCGGTGGCGCAGCGCTGGGCATCGCGTATCAACCATGTTCACTGTAAAGACGTGCGTGCCGACGTGCTGGCGGATGTCAAAAATCGCAAAACCAGCTTTCTCGATGCGGTACTGAGTGGGGTCTTTACAGTGCCGGGCGATGGCTGCGTTGACTATCCGCCGATCATGGCCTTGCTGAAGGCGAACCAGTATCAGGGGTGGTTAGTCGTGGAGGCGGAGCAAGATCCGGCCATCGCGCATCCGCTGACATATGCGCGTCTGGGCTATAACAACCTTAGCCGTCTGGCGCGTGACGCTGGTCTTATCTGAGGAGGTGATATGTCACGTTTATTATCACGTTGGCAGCAGCCGGACGCGCAGGGGCGTACGCAGTCAGTGACGCCGGAAAGCGCCGGTTGGGAATATGTTGGCTTTAAAGCGTACGAACTGGAAGAGGGGCAGCAGCTTACGCTGCCCGCCGTCAGCGAAGAACGTTGTCTGGTATTGGTCGCCGGACGCGCGACCATCACCACGCCGGGTGCAACCTTTACAGATATCGGCGAACGGATGAGCCCGTTCGAACGGATAAAACCGTGGGCGGTCTATGTCACTGCTGGTGAAACCATACAGGTTCAGGCAGTGACCAGACTAGAGCTGGCGGTCTGCGCTGCGCCGGGGAAAGGCACACACCCAACACGGCTGATCGCCCCTAAGGATATCGACGGGGAAGCGCGCGGCAAAGGTCACAACCAGCGTTACGTGCATAACATTTTACCGGAAGATAAACCTGCTGATAGCCTGCTGGTGGTGGAAGTGTGGACCAACGAAGGCTGTACCAGTTCCTGGCCAAGTCATAAGCATGATACCGACAATCCGCCGCAGGAGACCTATCTGGAAGAGACTTACTACCATCGCCTCAACCCGCCGCAGGGATTCTGTCTGCAGCGGGTATACACCGACGACCGATCGCTTGACGAGTGTATGGCAGTCTATAACCGCGATGTGGTGATGGTGCCAAAAGGGTATCACCCGGTGGCAACCCTGGCAGGATATGACAGCTACTACCTCAACGTGATGGCGGGCCCGGTACGCAAATGGATGTTCACCTGGGAAGAGGAACATGCGTGGATTAATCGGGATTATCCGGTTGATAAGTAAGGTTTTGAATGGCTTTGTTAAAAGCGAGTCGTTTTTTCCCTCCTTTTGAGCAGTAAAATGGGAGGGATGGGATGACGGTTGGTACTATTTAAGTGCTCATTATTCTCATAGCTCGCCTGGCTATGAGAATAATGCAAGCGTCGATATATTTGGGGTTATGGCAGTAGCCAGGGTGCTGTCGAAAACACCCCGGCTATCTTTTGTTGCGGGCTGATTAGAAATGATATTTCAGTCCTAACGTTGCCGCGCTGTTGTTGTAACCGTTGTCTCCCATCTGGACGCCCACATTACCCCACAGATTTAAATCTGGCGTAATCTGGCCTTCGACACCCAGTTTAATCTCTCCCAGATTGCGTGCACCTTCCTGGCTGACGCTAACGTCGTCCATTTTTGTGCTAAAACTGCGTGTATTATGGAGCCAGTTAGCTTCAATAAATGGCTGGAATTCGCGGCCTTTGTCCTCATCCATTTTATTAAAGCTTTTCAGATAGGCTCTGGCTCCAAGACGGGTTTGAATATTACCGTTACCATTCATCTCGATACGCGTTCCGTTAGCTTCCCGATGGTCATCTGATTTGACCCCCATCCAGGTAACCTGCGCCTGCGGTTGAACATACCACTCATTAACGGTTCCTTTGCTGCCTGAGAATTCGCCAACTTTAAAGGTATACCCTGTTTCAACAGATGCCGTCAGACCTTTGGATTTATAGGACTCAGAAGCCAGTCCTTCACCTTTGACATGGTTATCAAACCATCCATATTGTGCCCAACCGTCGAAGTACAGGCCTTTATGATCAGTGTTATCGGCAAACCACGTGGCATAAAGGCCAGTGCTGTAGCCATTGACGCTACCTCGCGAGGCGTAACCCGTTGCTGATGAGCGGGTCTGATTATTGTCATGGCCATATCCGGCCATGATCCCGAGACGCCAGCTATCATGCCCGTTGGTTGAGCCCTGCGCGATATCGCTGCCGAGCTGCATCACATAGCGATTACTTTGAGTACGCAACTGGCTGCTACCGTCATACCAACTTTGGTGGCTACCTGCCTGACGCATCCACATACCGGTGGTTTTCATCTCTCCGGTTGACACATCTGTGTACTGAGCTTTGCCCGAGCGATCGTGTAGCTGCATGTTGAACATGGTGTTTACAGCAGCATGGTTCGCGGTATAGGTTCCTCCTTCCGGGCGAAGCATATGCTCTGTGGGCGAAACCGGTTTTTCGGGATTAATCAACTGACTGGTCAGATACCAGTGATTATTGTTAGCCCCCTGACCTCGAACCAATGAATAATCATACGCACCCGCAGTGATACGCCCGCTCTGAGCAAAATCACCATCAGAACGGCCATCAACATGAATAAGCTCAATCCCCTCCAGAGTTTGTGAGCCCTGGCCTCCTGCATTGGTGACACTTACTTGAGTATTGCCAGTAGTATCACCTTTTACAATAAGCTTATCGGTGGCCGAACGATCGTCCCCCAGAACCGTATCAAAATTAATATGACCATTGTTGCCGTGGTAATTTCCTTCAACAATCAGCTGGTTGCCGGCGGACTGTCCAATATTCCCCAAAGATATCGCACCCTGATTGGTGAGATCTCCGCCAACAGTAAAGTGGCCTGATGCTCCATTTCCGGCAACAAACAGTCCGGCATTATGGATACTACCTAATACCGTTCCCGCGCCTGAAAGCATACCGGCCGAAGATATATTGACCTGCTGGCTCGCTAAAGTAACAGGCGCATCCTCCTGACCCAGCATCAGCCCCCCTTGTTGAATATCCGTGGTGCCGGTATAGGTGGAATTCGCAGTCAGAGTGACAGTGCCCTGGCCCTGCTTGATGATATTACCGCTGCCATCGACCTGGTTTTGCATGGTCCAGTCATCCATGCTGTTAAGGATCACGTCACCCTGATTGTGAATCGTCGCCTCCCCCAGATGTTCGGCGGCTGACGCCACTAATTGTGTGTTTTTATCCAGGTTAAGCTGGCCGCTAAATCCACTGTTATCCCCCTTAAGAGCGACGTTAGATTCGCTGAATGAAACTTCACCCTTACCGCTAAGGTTGTTGGACAAGTGTCCCTCAACGGCATTGAGGTTGAGATGACCATCGGCAATAATATCTCCGGTCCCCAATCCCTGAACATTGTCCAGAGTGACCTCTGCGCCGGAAGCGATGGCCGTTGTTGCGCTTAAGGACGCATTAGAGCCCTTCACGCTAAAGACACCGTTATCTATATTCAGATTACCGCTGCCGACCAATGCCCCCGCGGATGTTCCGCCGTTAGAAATCGTCAGGCTACCGCCATTAATATTCAGAACTGATCCCGCTGCGCTGGTTAGCTGCCCAATCGTCTGGCTATGCCCATTCATATCCAAAACGGTGTCTTCTGCCATCTGCAGACCTGCTGTATGGCCCAGGACATTATCATTGAGCATCAGTAGATTACCGCTGCGCAAATCGGTCAGACCGGTGTAATCATTATTCAAACCAGATAGTGAAACTGTGTGGCCTTTCTGGCTGTCGAGCGCCAGATCTCCGGAGCCGGTCAGGCGGGAACTCAATTCCGCAGCCGCCCCGACTTTTCCGTTGGCGTTCAGGCTCAGTGCATTCTGACCCTGTCCTTGTAGTTCAATCTGCGTCAGACCGTAGCCCACATAAAGGCCGTCATGGTTTTGCCCGCTGGTCAGGCGATAGTCGTATGTTCCCTTTGCTACAACCTGCCCGTCCTGGCTGATGTCATGCTGAACAGCATCTGTTATCGCGTTACCGTTCAGATCCTGCAGTTGCAGGTTTCCGGCATCTCCTGTTACAACGGTTGCTGAATTGGTGGAAACCAGTTTAATTTCCGCATTGGCGTCTTCCTGCTCCATTAAGGAGAGACCGGTATCAATACCTTGAGATATGGCGTCCACTACGCCCACAGGATCCACCTGCACAGCACCAGACCCTGTCAGGTCTAACCGGTCTTTAACATTCACCATTTTGTCGGTTTGGTGTATGCCGGGGGTAATGTTACCAAACTCAATGGTACCGCCAGAAAAGGCCAGACTTCCGATGGACTGTGTGCCTGTGCCCAGTGAAATTTCACTCCCTTTTCCTGCAATCAGCCCTGCTTTTGCAAGAGCATCGGTGTTGGTTCCCTGCAGGTTGAATGTCGTATTTTGTAATGCCAGAGCACCAGTGAACCCAGAGGTCGCTGTACTATTTTTAAAAGAGAAAGCGTGATTTCCCGTATCGACCCCCAGGATCCCAGACCCAGAAATCTGGTGGCTAAACAACCAGTCGCTGGTGCTATTGAGCTGCAGTTTCCCGTCAACGGATAACCCGGCAGAGCCCAGGTTTTTCTGATCGGACACGGTTGCAACGGCACCCGATTCAACATTGATCTTTCCTTTAAAGGCGGTGTTATCACCTAATAACGCCACATTTCCGGCGCCGACGGAGATAATTCCGTTCCCCGCAACCTTATTGGTAAACTCCATGTTGTCCTGGGCGTTCAGTAAGAGTTTGCCGCTATTGCTAATATCAGCGGTTCCCAGGTTCTGCGTAACCCCAAGGGTGGCATTCCTGGCAATTTTTACGTTGCCGCTAAATTTTGAGTTATCACCAGATAAAAACGTTGTGCCATTTAGCGCATTGATATTACCCAGCCCCTCACTGCCGCTTGATATATCAGCTGTTATATTGGCGTTATCACTGGTGTGGTTCAATGTGATTTTTTTATTGTCCGTGCCAGCCCAGACAAACTCTATTTTCTTGGCGTCAATAACCCCTGCAGATTTAGCTTTCTCACCTTCTTGAGTGCCTAATGCTAATTCTGAGTTCGTACTCAAGCTAATTTCTGGGGCAGATATTTTTCCCATGTCAGATACCACCAGCGTGGTATTTGAATCTTGATTATAATACCCCAGGCTTAATTTCTCACTGGCGTTAATTTCACCCTTGTTATTAACCGACAGGAATTGATCGCCACCGTAGCTCTTGAAAACACCCATAAAGAATGTTTGTGTATTTACCTGGCTACCTTCGCCGCTAATGTTTCCCCTTTCATAGGTAAGACGACTGGTCCCTTTAACATGAATCTTACCGCCATCAGACACGTTAAAATAACCACCAGTTCGCCAGTTGTCTGATGCGCTGTCATATAAGTCGTCAGCATAGAGTTCGCTGCCTGCATTGGACACGTTTAGGTAACCCGTACCTCTCAGCAGAACGTTTAGCTCGCCATTGATACGCACTGTTCCTTGGGTAATATCCAGCCCACCACCTGATGTGAAGGTCAGGCGGGGGCGAGAGTCCGGCGCATTGATTACCAGGTTAGCATTATCTTTTACATTGATATGGTAATTAATAGACTGGTTTTTTTCGCCGAAATCAACGGTGTTATCTGTGCTGACATCAATATCATTAGCAAAGGCCATTGATGAACATAGCGCTACAGCACCGGCTAATAACGCCCTGGACTTTTTTTTCGTGTTCTTCCTTCCCAGTTCGGAGCACACACACCAGCAATTACGGACTTTACTCCATTTTATTTGATATATTTTGTTCATAAACTCTCCGCAAAATAATCATAATAAAAATTTAACACTTTTGGGGTAAGGTATTTATCGGGCCACATTTTTGAGAGTGAAAATGCAGATCTCCGAATTGATGATATATGTCATGTGTCATTAATGTGGTGTAAACATCAGTACTGGATACTTGATTCAAGTCTCCCTGCGTAGTTTGTCACGTGATAAATTAATTTTGATAATGTAGCCATCAGTCTGAAAATATTTTACCTGAGGCTTTGCCGATATTTCCAGCCCCTTTATTATATTGCTGCTTGTTTTAAAATCAACGGGGGAGGGGGAATCGTCGAGAGTGAACTTAGCTTTGCTATACCTATTACAGTTCTGAGTCTTAGTGGGTAGAAGACGTGTGGACAATATATAGAAAGGGAGATAGCCGCCATGCTGCGGCTATCTCCTGTTTATATCCCGATCAGGAATTCGGTTGATGATTCTCAACTACCCAGACGGTGAGTTCTTTTTCCAACGTTTTATCTCCCGTCGTTGCCTTCACTTTCACCCAACTTTCACCAGCAGTATCCGTTCTCAGTTCAGAGTAGGCATTTCCTAACTTAAAGTTGGTTTTATCCGGTGTCATCGTAAAGGTTCCGCTGTCGGGTTTGGCTCTGCTGCCTGCGCTAAATTCGACACTGCCGTTTAACGGATTGCCAAATTTATCCCGCAATCGGGCCATAAAGCCCACCGGCTCAAGGTTGGCAACGACGTAGCCAAAATCCTGCTCCAGAGTGAGTACTGGATTCTGGGCATCAGCATTCAGCATCAGCGAAGCATTTGCCGAGACGTTGCTACCGTGTTCAGCCAATGTGGCGGTCAGCGTGTAACGACCCGCCTTTTGACCGTGGACATTTACGGTCGCAGTACCGGAAGCATTGGTGGTGACAAGCGTATTATCAATCACCAGAGGATCGCGTGGCGATGGGCCTGTGGCCGTAATCTTCAGCTTACGGTTGCTGACGCTGTTCCCCGATGTATCGCTCAGATGCAGGGTAAACGCCACGTTATCAACATCACTCACTACGGCGGATGTGGTTGACGGTTCGATCGTCAACGCTGCATTTTGCAGATCTGATACCACCTCAATCGCCTTACCCGCCGTAACGCGTTTACCCTCTTTGATAAAGGTTGCCTGCAATTGATAGTGCCCGGCTTCTGTGGCAACAAAGGTTGTCGATGCCATTCCTTTCTCATCCAATGTCAGTTCTGACTGGCCCAGTTTTAATCCATTGGCAGGGGTACTGGTCAGGTGCACGTCGCCACTAAATGGGTTGTTCTCACCGTCGACAACCTGTACCTGAATTTCATGCGTAGCTGATGCGTTTGCCACGATGCTCTCAGCAGGTGCCGCCAAATTCAGCACTGCGCTGTTAATATCAGGTACGAATTCCAGGTCAACGCTTGAGGACTCAACGCTGTGCTGCCCATCTGTAACCCTGGCATTAACAGTGTAATGACCCGCCTTAACCGTTGTTATCGTTACCGTCGCGTAACCCTCTTTATTGGTGGTGATTTTGTCCGGGTACACGAGCCCTTGTGGCGTTACGATAAGCTCCACTTTCTGTCCTTCAACCGACGCGTTGGTATTGTTGAGCATGATCTCAAGTGTGGCTCCATCGCGACCGTTTGCTGCAATATTGGTGATTGCGCCATTGTCTTTGGCTGTCAGAGACAATGTTGCCCCCTCCATTGCAGAGGCAAATGTGACGCTTAGGGATGAGCTGATGTTCCCCACGTTCAGCGTAACCTCATAGGTTCCCGGTGTTGAACTGGTCAGTGAGAATCTTGCTTCACCTTTGGCATCGGTGGTGGCAACGTTCTCGCCATTCGCAACCTTGACCTGTGACGGTAACGCCAGGGTGACCGTGTATCCGGATAGCGCGTTACCATAAGGGTCGGTCAGGGTAACGACCGCGACATTACTCTGTTTGCCATCCGCCAGCGCATTGTCTCTGGTCAGGTTAAACGCCTGCACCACCGGCTGCGTTTTGTCTGCAATCCAGTTGGCTTGTTTTTCCAGTCCGGAGAAATCATGTTTTTGTGACGTCACACCAATGCGTGCCGCCTGAGCCAGTTCAGATGTTGCCTTAGCGCTGTACACGCCGTCTTTCTCTTCTACTGCAGTAAAACGGATCTCGCCGCTGGCTGAAACTGCATAAAAACGTAAGCCGTCGTCGCCGGTGATGGCATTCCCGTCTTTATCTTTTGCTTCTAACGCCAGGTTAATCGGGTGCCCAACGACCTGCTCCATGGGCATTACTGTGAATGTCGATTTTGCCGACTCGGCGGAAACCGCTTTAAGTGTCACTGTCAGGGTTTCTGTTTTACCCAGGACTTTAGCGGTTATGCGTGCCGTCCCCGCCGTTAAACCGGGCGTCAGCATCGCTGTATACACCCCGGAACGGGTTTCCTGCACTTCACCAAGCTTTGGAGCCTGTGCCGAACGCTCACGATTTTTCTGTGCGTCAGGCGTAAATGCCAAAGACAATTCAATGTCATGTGCAAGCCCTGTTAACGGATTGCCATTGGTATCTTTAAGCACCAGCTTAACCGGATGCTGTGACTTCCCATCAGCCGCGATGATCGGTTGCTGCTCGTCGTTCAATGTAAAATCCATTGTGCCGACAGAGGCTGAATTCCCCGTCACCGTTACGCTCATCACTGCATAGTTAGAGACGTTTCCTTTAACATCTCGCGCCGTTGCGCCGATCTGCCACTGATTGGTGCCGCCTGGTGTATAAGCGGGTAACGTCAGTTGCCATGACGTGCCGCTACCGGAAATGCGCCCGCCAGCGGCGGCAAATGCGCTATCGTTCCACTCTACCGACTGAATGCCCCAGTGGGATTTATCCAGTGAAATAGTCACCGGAACAACGGCGCCACCTTCCCCCTGCACGCTTTCAGGCAGGCGGATTTTCAGAACCGATTTTTTGCGGTATTCCAGAACAATATTGTTATTTCGTTCGACAAAATCGTAGCGTCCGTGCTGAACTTCGCGCATCAACGCAACATTGTCGCTATCCAACTGCTTCGCCAGCGGGATGCCGGGGCGATAGTTAATCTCTACGCCGAAGCGTGAATCATGAGTATTGCTCTGCCCCTGCTTGTGTTCAGCGGAAAGCGTAACTAGCGGAACCGGCGTATAGCTGATCCCACCTGTAAAGGCGTACGGATTTTCCTGAAGATGATCGCTGCCAAAGAGGCCGACATTCTTGCCGTAATACTTTTCATATTTAAGCGATGCGCCCAGTTGCGGATACGATGGCAACCAACCTTGGGTATAGATATCCCATCCATCCGCCGGACGTTCCTGATAATCATCCAGATCGTGGGAATCCTTCCATTTTGATAATCTTAAATAAGCATTTGCGCCTGCATGTAAATAATCTCGCCAATACTCAACGCCTGCACCCATACGTGCGTGATGACGACTTAAATCGTAGTCATAAAATAAGTTTGCGCCCAGCATTGAATTATCCGCCGTGAAGTAGCGATAACCCATACCGATATTAGTTTGGGTTCTGTCATCGGTACGGTGAAGCGATGTCTGGCTAAATAAAACATGCTGCTTTGTATCAATCCACGGATAAAGGAAATCGAACGACGAATCTTTCAACGAGAAAGCGTCATCGACGTTGAGTTGAATACGCGCATTACCGTACTTCTGTAGCCACTCTACCACCTCCTTCGTTGCCTGTGCTGAGACGGTATTGGCAGCAAAACTGCCCGCATGGCCGTTTTCAATACTTCTGCCAGCTTGCGCGGCGAGAGAAGACAGGCCGCGCAGTTCTTGCTGTTCTGCGGCGGTCTGCGATGCCTTAACGGCTGACGCATGGCTAATGGTTGGCGTGAAGCTAAGAAGGGCAGGATACAGGGCCTGCAAAGCGATTGTTGACCATGCGACAACCTTATTAACGGGGCCTGTTGCCCCATTGCTCCGCGAAATTTTCTTATTTGACATTCGTAACTCCAATATCAATTAAAAAAATCAAAGGTTATTCTATGTACTGAACGGGATGCGTAATATATGTATTTAGTAGGAAAATTCAAGAGTTGTTCATGGAGAAGTTAACTGGATATTTTTACACGATCCTCTATCGGGGTTGTCTAGCGATGTCGAACGTTTAAATGGCGAATGTTCTAAAAAATACGTTTCTTTTTATCGTGACGATTTTAAGCTTATAGGGATATTCTTTAAGCTAGGTCGTTCACTGTTAAATAAAAAGGGGTATCAGGAAATTAATCTGCTTGTTCGTATTCATCTATCATCACGTTCTCCGGATTTAAGTCTGGAACGTGCCAACGCTATTCAGGACGGGTCAAAGAGCATAAAAAAGCCCGCTTAAGCGGGCTTTTTTATCACTCGGGAGCCGCGGCTCCTTTGCGTATCTTTTTTTGTCTCCTCACCGTCTGGTCGGTGTCCTGCTGAGACTGCTAACTTCCTGTTTTTGCTAGTGCTGTCCTGGCACTATCCAATCATGATTGGTGGAGCTGGCGGGAGTTGAACCAGCATCCGTAATCCTATAACATGCTGTTTTTATTGAAGTCTTTATCATTGATGAATTCGGCGTATCTTTTGCGGATACCTTCAAGTCCCTTTACTGTCTTTTCCTTTATACCAATTTTGTTGAAAGTAATTTTCCCATTCATCAAGATATCATCGTCGTTATTAACTATGTTATAAAAGTCTACTTCTATATCGTATTCCTCTTTGAATTTACTACCACCTATATCTTTATAGCTTATTGTGAGTGTGAGTTTTGGTAAATCTCTATTTACCTTACCTTCGGCACTTAGTGAGTAGATTAAAATCGCACAATTTAAAGATATGCAGGGAAATGGGATTAGTATTTCTGTTAGTGCAGGGTTTTGATTGAATGATAGAATATAATCATGAGTATCCTCTCCATAACGTGAGGCAAATTGATATCCAATCTCGGGATCTGCGTTATCAATTGTTAATTCATTTTCATACAACGAAATCTTAGTCGGCCTTTCTAATTTACTGAAGTATGAGTTTATTGTATCTATAGATTTTTGATATTCATACTCCCAATGGATAACTACATCCAGCGCGGCTCCAAGTCCAATGTTTATAGCTATGTTACTTTTATTTAGATGAGTGTTATTACTTCTTTTTAGATGGATTCTGTTGAATATGTCATTTTTATTATTGTTTAGTTTATAAGTAAATGACTGAGGGTTAAATACAACTTGTGGTTTATAAGATAGTTTTCTTTGTAAACTAGCCTGTCCAACAACCATTAAAGCAGCTATTGCAGATACCAATGCTGCAATAGCTGCTACTAAGGCTATCACTCTATCTGGGGTCATCTTCACATCTCTACTCTATTCAAGAGCAGAGATTATTCTTTAGTTTTGTTTGCAATTCAATGTTTGTAGTGAAGTATTATTATCGTACTCTTTCAGATATCGACCATAATGCCTAAACAACATTTCTGGGCCTTTATGGCCCATCTGAGTTGCCAGCCAAAATAGGTTGGCTCCACGGCTAATATGGCTGGTGGCGAATGTGTGTCTTGTCTGGTAAGGGTTACGATATCAGTGTTGATCGCTGGCAGTGTCATCATCGGTTTAACCCGAACATCAGCATCGGGGAAGATCCGGTGAACCCTCTTGGTCAATTCGCCCAGAATGATATCTTTTGCACCGGGCAGACCATCAAAATTCCTTTTGTCATAAATGAGTTCCACGAACATTGCTCATTGCCTCTTTACTGGATGAATATGCAGTACTTGTACTGTGTTTTTATCCAGTGTTCAAGAGAGGGTGTAATGATGCCACGACGTAGCGATATTGAAATAGCCTGGCATGCTTCGATACAGCAAGAACCGAATGGCCGGAAGACTGTCACCACACAGCGATTTGTCCAGGAACTGAGCAAGGTTAACTGGCACTGGACGATGAAGCAGGCCAACGAATGGATCGAGTGGTATGTGACAACGTTCCGCGATGTATCAACGCAGGAAGGCGAGAACCGTACCTTTCAGTTGTTCAATCCAAACAAACGGAGGACTATAGCCATGGGGTTCCCTTCATCTGCCAGTGATTACGTTGAAACAAGGATCTCCCTCGATCAGTTGCTTATCAGCCAGCCTGCAGCGACTTATTTCATGCGGGCATCACGTTCACATTTCAGGGAAGGAATACTTCAGGGGGCGCTGTTGGTTGTGGATGCGTCACTTACTGCCTGTGATGGCTCATTGCTGATATGTGCAATCGACGGGGAATTCAGGAGCAAGCGATATCGAACTCACCCTCAGCCCCACCTGATAAATCTGGAGAACGGGAGAAGGGAAGCGCTACCAGAAGATGGTGATGGCTACAATTCCTCACACGCAATATTTGGAGTTATCACGTACATCATTAATGATGCCAGGAACGCGGAGTTTGATGACTGCCCGGTTATGTGAATAGCTTAAACTTTACGGTAAAGCCGATGTTTTGTGTCGGGGTTTTTCCCCGATTATTCCCCGTTCAGAAAACAGGCATAAAAAAACCAGCCGTAACAGGCTGGTTCTTCGAGGATTTTTGGTCGGCACGAGAGGATTTGAACCTCCGACCCACGACACCCCATGAAGGATATGATGGTAGTTCTAAAGCTATCTTGAATTAATACCCCAACTCTCAATCTTAAGTAAAAATAGCCAATCGAAAATATCTCATGATTAAGTGTTTTTTTTAGGTCTTTTAGCTTTGGGGGGAATTTTTTCAGTTATATGCTCAAGTGATTTTTTACCTAAAAGAGTTCTTTGAACAAAACTTTCAAGAGCTTCTAACATTTGTTCAAATTCGCTTTTGTTTGGACTCCAACCTCGATGTGCGGCTGCATTACCAGCATTAATTACTGACGTTAAAACAAGTGCTTCAGTTTCTCCGATAAATCCATCCAGCTTTAATTTTTCTACTTTTTCGCCAAGAGGCAGACCCGGATGGATTTGTAAGAGTTCAGCTGTACGATCGAAGATCGTGCGCAAACCAATGGAGGATAGAATGAAATGACTAGAGTTATAAGAGGAATACATTTCATTGAATATTTGGAATAGTTGACCATCGACTGATTCAAGTTTGGATAGCCAAGCTGGTGGTTGAAATGTTTCACTTGATGGGTAGGTAGTGACCATATCAATCGGCGTTTCTATAAGCTCACCATTGCTGTATTCATGAGTAGTATGTTCGCTAAAGTGCTCATTATGATGATAAAAAACCGTTTCACAGCCATTGCATTGAAGAAGGTGGTGGTAATGATATCCATAAACTGGATATTTTTGATCTTCCCAACTGGTGGTCAACTCTCCATGTATGGTGCAGTTACGTAGACCTCCACAAGTGGGACACAGGGCTTTAAGCAGTTCCTTAGTCATAAAAATTTCTGACCCCTGATTCAACAAAAAGTTACATACCAAAAGTTATCAATCGTCTTCAGATATAAAAAAGCCCGCATAAGCGGGCTTTTATGTCACTCGGGAGCCGCGGCTCCTTTGCGTATCCTTTTTTGTCCCCTCACCGTCTGGTCGGTGTCCTGCTGAGACTACTAACTTCCTGTTATTGCTAGTGATGTCCTATCACTGTCCAATCATGATTGGTGGAGCTGGCGGGAGTTGAACCCGCGTCCGAAATTCCTACATCCTCGGTACTACATGCTTAGTCAGTCTTTACATTCGCCTGGCACCTGCGGACAGACACGCCACTACCAGACTAGCCTGATTAGATTTAACGCTTCAACCCCAGGCAGGGCATCCACGCGATCTCTTTTGGGTTTGACCTCTCTTTGATCCCCGTCTTAAGAGCGGAAGCTAGGGAGAGAGGGCTCAGAGCAGGTTATTAAGCTGCTAAAGCGTAGTTTTCGTCGTTTGCGACTATTTTTTTGCGGCTTTTTACGAGGCCAACCGCCCCTCGGCATGCACCTTGGGTTTCGCGAATCCCGTCGAATCCAGAATCAGCCCCAATGTGTTAGGACAAGTATAACAGACTTGTGACACGCGTGACCAGCCCCCACAACCCCTAATCCTCAAGGATTTAGCGCTCACGCAGCGCTTCTTTTGCACGATTAAACGGTTTGATTAAATAGTCGACGATGGTTTTTTCACCTGTTTTTATATCCACTGTGGCAATCATGCCCGGTACGATGGAGAAATGGCGTCCCAGTTTGTTCTGTAAGAAGTCCTGATGGGTGCGGATAAACACGCGGTAATAGAAGATTTCCGGTTTCACTTTATCCTGAATGGTGTCCGGTGAGATGGTTTCGACTACGCCTTCCAGGCCGCCGTAAATGGCGTAGTCATAGGCGGTTATCTTCACCAGCGCCCGCTGGCCGGGATGGATGAACGCGATATCACGCGGCGACAGGCGGGTTTCGATCAGCAGATGATCGTCCAGCGGCACAATCTCCATCATCTCGCCGTTGGGCGGGATAACGCCGCCAATGGTGGTGACCTGGATATTTTTCACAATACCGCGCATCGGCGCGCGTACGGTCAGGCGGGTGACGGAATCCTCGCGTCCTTTTAAAATAGCCGCCAGCATATCCACTTCGGCGTTAGCTTTTGACAGCGCTTCCCGCGCCTGCACAAAGTATTGCGAGCGCAGGTCGGTAATTTTTAATCCCAAATCGCTTTTTTGGCGTTGCAGGCGCAGCACTTCTACGTGGCTGGCGGCACCGCTTTTCTCCAGCCGTTGGGTGATGGCCAGCTCTTTATTTACCGAGACCAGCGCATCCTGCAGTTCCGCCATTGAATCCGCAAGCTGCGCGCGGCGGCTTTTATACAGGCGAGTTTCGGAGGCGATGAGATCCGGCCAGGCGCGCAGTGAATCGGGAAAGACCAGCGGCAGATCGTTAACTTCGGCATTGAGCCTTGCGCTGGAGGCCAGTGAGGCGCGATAACGGGCGGCGCTCTCCCCAACGTTGGACTCTGAACGGGTGGGGTCGAGGCGAGCAACAATTTGATTAGCCTGGACTTTATCTCCCTCGCGGACCGTCAGTTCGGCGAGAATACCGCCATCCAGTGATTGCAAGACTTGCTCTCGCGAGCTGGGGATCACTTTCCCGCTGCCGGTTGAGACTTCATCCAGCTTGCCGAAATATGCCCAGATACCCAGGACGGCAAACAGCAGCGTGCTGAGCAGAATAATGCGGCTGGCCCCGGAAAAACGGTGCTCGCGGCGAATATCGAGGTCGTCCATAGCGGCATCATGCGGATTGGTTTTCATTTTTCCACTCCCGACCGTGAGTAGGGGCAGGTGCCCGGCTCGCATTCAACGCCTGCGTTTTCGGGGCATCCATGACCAGTTGACCTTCTTTCAACACCACCACGCGTTCGACCAGTTCCAGAACCGGTACGCGATGGGTGGCGACAATCAATGTGCGGTTACCCAACCACTGGTTGAGGCGCTGAATAAATTCCCGCTCGGTATGTTCATCCAGCGAGGCGCTGGGTTCGTCGAGCAGCACGATATTGGGCGATCGCAGCAGCATTCTAGCCAGCAGGATCGACTGCCGTTGTCCACCGGACAAACCGTTGCCGCCTTCCATAATGGGATGCGCCAGCCCTTTGGCGAGCTGTTTAACGAAAGCAGCCGCGCCGCTGACCTCCAGCGCTTCGAAGATCTGCGCGTCGCTGGCGTGCGGTGCGCCGAGGGTCAGGTTCTCGCGTAGGGTGCCGAAAAACAGTCGCGCATTCTGGCTGAGAAAACCGATGTTGCGGCGTAAATCGGCCATATCGATTTGCGCCAGACTCAGGTTATCGAGCCGGACATCGCCCTGGATAATCTCCACGCCGCCGGCCATGGCCTGTAGCAGCGTTGATTTTCCGGCACCGTTACGCCCGAGGATCGCCACCCGTTCGCCGGGCATGACCTCCAGGCGCGAGATCCGTAGTGGAACGCGCTGATCGTCACTGTGGTAGCGAAAGTGTGCGTTCTCAAACAGATAATGGCCGTGAAAAATCTCCTGATGCACCCGGTCTTCGTCGTACTGCGTTTCGGTGGGAAGCTGCATGATGCTGTCTAATCCCATCTTCGCCGCCTTAACCTGTTGCCAGCGGGCCAGCACGCCGCACAGATTAGCCATCGGGGCAATCATTCTGGAACCGAGCATTGAAGCCGCCACCACGGCGCCGGTGGTCATCGTGCCTTCAATGACCATCGGCGCACCGAACATAATGATGGCGGCGTAGACCAGGCTTTGTACCGACATGCCCCAGCCAATCAGCCCTTGAGTCAGCTTACGCGTGCGTAGCCCTGACTCTCCGGTAATACGGATATAGCTGTTCCACTGCTGTAAAAAGCGGTTTTCCGCCTGCATCAGCTTGATGTCTTCCAGCCCCTGGACGCTTTCGACCAGCACCGCGTTGCGCAGGGTGGATTCATGGGCAGCCTGGTTGGCAAGCACAGCCAGCTTCTTCTGTAACAGCAAGCCAGGCAGGATCATCAGCAGGGCCGCGACGGGTGCAATCCACGCCAGCGGCGGGGCGATAAATGCCAGCACCACGATAAACAGAAAGAAAAACGGCAGATCGACAATGGTCGACATGGTCGAAGAGGTGATCATCTCGCGAACTTGTTCCAGCTCGCGCAGTTGAGAAATAAAGCTCCCCGTCGAGCGGGGGACGGCGCTGTTGCGCAGCCGCAATGCGTGGCTAAACACGCGATCGGAAATGCGCATATCGGCGCGTTTGCCGAGCAGGTCCATTATGTGGGTACGCGCTTCGCGCAGCAAAAAGCCAAACAGCACCGCTACCAGAACACCGGTAGAGAGAACATACAGCGTCGGATAAGACTGGGCGGGGATCACCCGGTCATAGACCTGCATGGAAAAGATAATCCCGGCGAGCGACAGGACGTTAATCAGAAAGGCGGCAATCATGACCGGCAGGTAAGGGCGGATGTCCTTTAACACCAGTTCGCGCATCCAGTCGGGCTTGAAGCGCGAAATATAGCGGTCTACCCGACTGTCCTTCAGCGCCGACAGCGGGCGCAGCGCGGTAATGCTCATGATCTCCGGCAGAAGTTCTGCAATCGTTAACCTGTTACGCTGGCCCTCTTCGGCGATGATGAAAACATCTAACGTATCTTCGCCGTTAAAATGTTCTATTACCATCAGTTGGCCGTCGCGCAGTTCCGCCACCACCGGCAGGCGCCATTGACCGAACGCCTGCGTGGCGGTATTCAGCGCATGAAATGACAGTCCCACCTGACGCGCCAGTTGCGACAGGGCCGTGGCCCGGCTTTTTCCCGCAAACCATGGGGCGTTGGCCTGGATTGCGCCAGGAGAACAGGCCACGCGATAGTGATTGGCAATATGCGTCATCGCCTGCGCCCACTGGCTCAGGGCGTGTTCGCCAATTACATCATCCGCATGTGAATCGAGGTTGCTCATAGCTTGATCTCCACCGATTGAATGCTGCGATTATTTAAGGCGAACGCCTGGCGAAGCGAGCCGGTGTTATAGAGACAGTTCAACTGGAGCTGGCGCAGCTGGTTTTGAGTCTGGAGTTCAGCAAAACGGGCCTGATACACCTCTTGCTCGGCGTTAAGCACGTCGAGCAGCGGGCGCGAGCCAAGGTCCAGATATTGCTGTTGATAAAGCTCGCGCGTTTGTTCGCTCAGCCGTTGTTGGCGACGTAGAATTTGCAGGGCGGTGGCGAGGCTCATCGCCTGGCTGCGGGACTCCAGTAATTTCTGCCGTACTTCGAGTCGGGTGCGCTGGATGGAGTATTGTGCAGATTCTACCGCATGGCTGGCGGCGTTGCGTCTGGCGGTGAGTCCGCCCCCCTGATACAGCGGCATCTCAACTTTTACCCATGCAGAATACTGGGTTTTGTCGAGTACCTCATGGCTGGGGTATTTGTCGTTGAGATAGTGCTGAACCGACGGTTCCAGAGAGATGGTGGGCGTCATCTGCGCGTTGGCGTAGTCGAGATTTGCCTGCGCCACATTCGCCTGCGCCCAGGCCGCCAGGACCGCGGGAACCAGTTTATCGTCCGGTTTGACCACATCACAACTGCTGTCCAGTTTGACCGGGAATTCATTACTGATGCCGTTAAGCGAGTTCCAGCCGAGGAAGCTCATCAGCGTTGCCTTGCTGCTGTCGAGATTGGCCTGATACTGCGCCAACTGAGAACGTGCAGACTCGATACGCGCATCGGTTTGCACCACGTCTGACAGCGAGGTTGCCCCTTCATCATTGCGTTGACGGGTCAGTCGACCAATGCCGTTTAAGGCGGTGAGCTGCTCTTCGGCGGCGTCCACCATTTGCTGCCACGTCTGCACCTGGACTATCGCGTTGGCGGTGGCGTGGGCGATGGTATCAATACTGAGTAACACATTCGCCTGCTGTTGTGCGGCTCCGGCGGTCTCGGCGCGGACCTGGCTTGCCACTTTGCCGAAGTCGTACAGCATTTGCGATACCGAAATCACCAGCGCCGGGCTGAAGCCGTGGTCGGTGTAGGTATTGCTGTAACCGTTGTTCATTCCGGCAGAAACCTGCGGGTAATATTTTGACTTCGCCACGTCGATTTGCTCGTTTTGCGAGAGCAGTTTGCCGATGGATTCACGAATAGAAGGATGCCAGCTCACGGCACGACTCACCGCGTCGTTGAGCGTCAGGCTACCGGGAGCGGCGGCACTTAGCGGCAGATCGGCAACCGCGCCGTCCAGCGAGGGAAGCATCTGGCTAGTGGCCAGTCCTTCCGGCGTAATAATTTGCGGTTCATCTTCGGCATTCACCCGCAGGGTACAGAGCGTTAATGCCAGCAGTAAGGCAACAGGCGCGACATTTCTCATAGATTATCCCTTACAAAATACGGCAGCGACGACTGTTATTGCCCCGGATGTCATCGCATCCGGGGCTGTAGTTATGGCGCTTTAACGCTATATGTTCACTTCAGGGCACAATGTGATTTTGTTGCACCAGCTCGTCGAGCGTGGTGTGTACGTTCTCCAGCGTGATGAGATTGGTTGAGTGATAAGTGTTGCCCGTACCGTCACGGTCGATGGCAATAACCGTGTTGTTACCGCTGGTGGTAACGGTGAGGTAGTTACCGAGCGTCGCGTTCTGCCCGTTCCAGCCCACCAGCAGGTCACCGATATCGATTTTGTCACCCTGGGCCAGCGAGAAGTTGGTCCAGGTGTCCGCTGTTCCGTTACCGCCGGTAGCGTCGTTGGCATTGAGCAGGTGATAAATCAGCGTATCGCCGTAGGCGCTGCCAGTCAGGCGATCGGCATCGACGGTACTCACCACTTGCGGATTCATATTGATGGTCAGCGTAGCGGTATCGGTATGGCCATTCAGGTCGTTAAGGGTGTAGGTAAATGTCTCTTTGGTGACGATGGTGGAGAGCGAGACATCGCTGTTGAGGGCATAGGTGTAATGACCATCAATGCCAATGGTCAGTTTGCCGTACAACCCGTTAATGATGGCGCTGGTCGTGCTGCTCAGCGGATCCAGCGTGGCGGCGCTGCCGCCCGTGCCATTCACCGTTAGCAAGGTATGCACGCTGGCAATATGGTCTCCGTCATAAATATTGCCGGTGACGCTATTCGCTGTGGAAGTCTCGAAGTTTTGCAGGTCGATTATCGTGCCTTTCACGCTGGGGGTGATGGTGATATTCCCCAGCCCCAGAGCCCCGACGCTGCCGGTATAGTCGAGGCGATAGTTGCCGGGGTGCAGTACTACCCCGCTGAGGGCAATATCAATATTGCCGCCAATCAGCAATCCGCCATTGAATGAGTTACCGGCAATCTTGACGTTGTTGCTGTCATACAGCGCCCAGGTGACGGTCAGTCCGCCCAGCGTCAGACCTGAAGCGACGTTAAAATGCAGTATGGCGTTTTGCACCGCCGTTCCCGTCGCGACTTCAATGACGCCAGTACCATTTTGTGAGGTGGGGGAAAGGAGTTGGGCGCTCCAACTGGCGTTGCCAACGCTGTTGTCGGTAAACGACCTGGATGTATCGGCCTGGGTGGTGACCGCCATCTGGCTGCTGATGTCGTTTACGGCATCCAGCGCCTGTGGGGTTGCCGTAATGTTCAGCGACGCGCTGCCGGTATCGCCGTTTGGTGCTTTGACCTTATACACGAAGCTATCCGGCGTATTGATACCGTCTGCGCCCAGTCCGCTTCTCAGCGTGTAGGTATAGTTCCCTTTCGCATCAATAGTCAGTGTGCCGTACTGTCCGTTAATGGTGGTAGTGCCTGTTGTGTTAACGGTGACACCGTTAACTTCGGTGATAACGGTATTAGCCGGAGCCGAGTCGTTGGCCAGCAGATTTCCATTGGTTGCTGCACTCAGGCTGTCGACGGCGTAGGTGTGATCGGCCTGAATATTCAGGGTATAGCTGGTTAACAGCGTCAGGCCGCCGGAAGCGTTAAGCAGGAACAGATAGTCACCGCCCGGCAGTGTAATGGTATACGCCGGTGAGCTGCCGCCCAGCAGGGCGGTGACCCAGTTCGGCTGTACCCGGTACTGCTCATACTGCTGAATAGACTCGTTGAAGCGGTAGACATAGAGATCAAAGCCGCCCAGCGTTACGCCAAGTACGTTGGCCTGAACCGTGATCGTTCGCGTCGCGCCGTCATCAACGTTGAATTTAATCGGGTTGGTCAAACCGTTGACCAGGCTAACATCCAACAATTGTCCCAAACCAACGCTGGCGAGCGTGAAGCCGGTTTGTTGTGATGGATGGTTGTCGACTGCGATGACCTGCGTCCCGTAAGTCAGCGCAGCCACATCGTCTGCCGCAGTTACCGTGCTGGTGGTTGGGGCCTGACCCAGCGTGACCACCAGTTTTGCCGAGGAGTGATCGCTGCCATGCGTTAGCGTGTAGGTAAAGCTTTCGGAACGTCCATACACTGAGATTGACGTATTGGTCAGAGTATAGGTGTAGCTACCATTCTGATTGATATGCAGGGTGCCGTATTTACCCTGCACATCAATGCCGCCCGCCGGGATGTTCACCATGTTGCCGTTACCGTCAGTGATGGTGGTGACCAGCGTGCCGGAAGGGGCGTTATCCTGCCCATTGGCGGGATCGGTATCGGTGATGATATTGCCAGACTCGGTAGTACCACCGGTGATGGTCCCTGCGCTGGCTTTTACCACCGAGACATCAAGGCTGGTGTATGCCCCTGTCGCCAGTAGGTTGGTGTTGTAGCTGACCACGCGGTAATCCCCGCCAGTCAGTCCGCTGTAATTGAGCGTTACGCCCGAGGCGCCCAGGGTGAGCAGGCTGGCAAAGTCTGGTTTCCCGGTATCCACCACCGTTACCCAGGCATTCAGCGCGGTGTCAAAGCGCTGGATGACGACTTCAAGCGTGTTTAACAGCGACAGCACCACGCCGGTCGCTGCGGCATTGATTGTAATGGATCCGCTGCCGCCAGAAGCGATGCTGAAATTGACGCTTGCTGTATCGTTCCCCAGCACGTTGGCGACATTTCCCAGCGCATTGACCAACAGGAAACCATAATCGCTTTGATGCTCGGTGCTGACGGTGACATCGGTTTGTAGAGGCAGACTGGTGACATTGTCTTCAGCCAGCAGCGGCAATACCGGCGCGATAGCGCTTGTTGGCAATGAGGTATTTCCCGCCGCATCGGTCGCCGTGGCGGACAGCGACTGCCCCTCAATCTGGCGAACCGGCAGGTTGACGCTGTAGACACCGCTGCTGTTGGCGATTGCCGTCACGCTGGTGCCGCCGGGCAGAGAGATGGTAACCGTGCTTCCCGCTTCGGCGACGCCGCTGATGGTACCGCCATCGGCGCTGATCAGTATCGTTGGTGCGGTCGGCGGCGTGGTATCCACAATCACGCTGAACGAGCCGGACACCCCGCTTACGCCGTTGGCGTTTGTTGCCGTGGCGGTAAACGCGTGGTTACCTTCGCTGAGCGCGCCGGATGGGGTAAAGTTCCAGAGCCCGTTACTATCTGCGGTCGTACTACCCATGGGTACGCCGTTGTTGTACAGATTGATGATGGCGTTAGCCTGCGCCGTTCCGCTAAGGGCTGGACGGGTATCATTGGTGGTTTTACCTGCCGCGACCAGACCTGTAATTGTGCCCACGTCGTCAAATACGCTGGCAATAACCGGCGCAGGCGGTACACCAGTAAACGGTGCCAGCACGTTACCCGCTGTGCCGATGTTGCCTGCGGCATCCTGTGCGCTGACCAGCAGCGTTTGCCCACTGATTTGCGGTGGGCTCAGCGTGAAGGTGAAATTACCGGAGGCGTTGGCTGTTGCGGTACCAAGTACGGTTCCGCTGCTGGAAGTGATGATCACCGTACTGTTCGCTTCGGCAACGCCGGTCAGCGTGGTGCCGTTGGCGTTGACCGCCAGACCGGTTGGAGTACCCGGTGCGACGGTATCGACCACAATTGCAGAGGCAGACGATAGCCCGCTGGTATTACCTGCGGTGTCTGTTGCTGTGATGGTGAAGGAATGCGTCCCCTGACCCAACGCCGTAGGTGGCGTGTAATTCCAACTGCCGCTGCCGTCCGCCGTTACGCTGGTTACAAAGGTGCCGTTATCATAAATATCGACCCGAGCGTTGGCTTCCGTGGTGCCGTTTAACGTTGGGCGTGCGTCGTTGGTTGGCTGATTATTGCCAATCGCCCCGATGTTTGGCCCAACATCGTCAATAATGCTGCTGATTGAAGGCTGCGTTGGTGCCGTGGTGTCGACCACTACGCTAAAGCCTGCCGTTGCGCCGCTGGTGTTGCCCGCCGCATCGGTAGCGGTGACGGTGAAGGTGTGCGATCCATTCGCCAGCGGCGTGGTTGGGGTAAACGACCAACTGTTATTGCTTTGCACCAGCGCCGTGCCCAGCAGGGTGCTGCCGTCATAGATGCTGACGGTGCTGCCCGCTTCGGCGGTACCGTTGAGCGTTGGTCGGGCATCGTTAGTCAGTTGCCCGTTGCTAAGCCCCGCGTTGAACACACCGCCTGCGACGTCATCCACCACCGAGGTCAGGAGCGGCGCTGACGGCGCGATCGTGTCAACGTTGATAATAAATTCGCTTGAGGTGGGGCTGACGTTCCCGGCGGCATCCGTGGCAATGGCGGTAAAGACATGCTGGCCGTTGCCCAGTGTGGCAGGCAGATATTCCCAGGTACCATCTATTGCCGCAGTCACCGTCGCCAGCAGCATGCCATTATCGTAGATGGCTACCCGGGCACCGGCTTCCGCCGAGCCGTTCAGTACGGGGCGAGTATCATTGGTGTAAGCGCCGTTCGACAGCGTTCCGGTTCCCGGCACCACGTCATCAAAAGCCTGGATAATCGTTGGCGCAAGCGGAGCAACAGTATCAACAACGATGTTAAATCCAGCGGACGTTGAGCTAACGTTTCCGGCTGCGTCGGTTGCTGTCACCGTCAGCGTGTGGTTGCCGTTGCCAAGCGCGGTTCCCGGCGTGAAGCTCCAGGCGCCTGTACCATCCGCTGTGATTGAACCGATAAACGATCCGTTATCGTAAATTCTCACCGTGGAATTGGCTTCAGCCATACCGCTGAGGGTAGGGCGCGCATCGTTTGTCGCCTGGCCGTTGTTCAGATTTCCGGTCAGCGGGCCGACATCATCTGCAACCTGAGTAATCACTGGTGCTGCCGGTGCTTGTGTGTCGACGGTGTAGGTAAAGCCGCCTGAAGGCAGACTGGTATTGCCTGCGCTATCTGTCGCCGTGACGGTCAGAGTATGCAGGCCGTTACCCAATGTCGTTGAGGGCGTAAAATTCCAGGTTCCGCCTGCGCCGACGATGGTGGTGCCAATGGGCTGACCATCGCTCAGGACGGTAATGGTCGCGCCAACTTCACCGGTACCGCTGAGCGCCGGGCGACTTTCGTTACTGATTTGCCCGTTGGAGATTAGCCCGGTTGTCGGCGCGGTATTGTCCTGAACGGTGAGAATTACCGGTGCAGACGGGGCAACTGAATCGACCAAAACGGTGAACGAGGCAGAAGCTCCGCTGGTGTTGCCCGCCGCATCCGTTGCGGTCACCGTAAAGATATTTTCCCCCTGCGCCAGCGCGTTTGTTGGGGTGAAGCTCCAGCTACCGGAGCCATCGGCATTTGCGGTGCCAATGATCGTTCCGTTACTACGAATGGTGACAATAGCATTAGCCTCGGTCGTGCCACTTAGTGTTGGTTGGGCATCATTGGTCAGTTGGCCGTTGGTCAACAGCGTGCTTCCCGGCTGATCGTCGATGACCGAGGTAATACTTGGCGCGGCGGGCGCCAGCGTATCGACAACTACGACGAACGGTGGCGCTGCCGGGCTGATGTTGCCCGCACCATCCGTGACGGTGGCTGTCAGCGAGTGGCTGCCTTCACTGAGCGCAGGGGCTGGCGTAAAGCTCCAGTTACCGCTGGCGTCGCTGGTGGTTGTGCCAATCACTGTGTTGCCATCACGGATGGTGACAATTGAATCTGCCTCGGTAACGCCCGTGAGCGTTGGGGTATTATCGTTAGTTGACTGTCCGGACGTCAGGTTTTGAATGGTGCCAACGTTGTCTGTGACTGTGACAATGGAGGGGGCATTCGGAATTAAAGTATCAACAATGATCAGAAAATCAGCGGAGGCATCGCCTTGGTTGCCAGCAGCATCGGTTGCGCGAGCGGTAAAGAGGTGATTGCCTTCTCCCAGCGCGTCTGTCGGGGTAAAGCTCCAGAATCCGTTGCTGTTTACCGTGGTTGTGGCATAAGCGATACCGTTATCGTAGAGGGTGATGGTTGCTCCTGCTTCGCCGGTTCCGTTTAAGGTTGGGCGTGAGTCATTGGTAATTTGTCCTTTATCCAGCGGTCCACTGCCGGGTGAAACGTCATCGATAATGCTGGTGATGAGCGGTGCCAGCGGCGCGGTGGTGTCGATGGTAATGGCATAATTGGGTGACTGCCCGCTGGGTATTAAGTTGACGGTTTGTGAGACTGCGAAGTTATAGGTTGTGCCGTTAGTTAGCGGGGTGAGCAACTGATAACTCCAGGCGCCGGAAACCGCATCGGCGGTGACCGTGGCGATAGACGCGCCATTTTGATAGATAGTCACTGTAGCCCCAGCCGTGGCGGTTCCTTGCAACCGCGGTAAAGTGTCGTTGGTGGTTTTTCCGCTGCCGATTTCGCCCATGCCGGGGGCTACGTCATCAACGATCTCAAGAGTTGGCGGGTGTGGAACGCTGGAGGTAGCAGCGGTAAACGGGGTGGGATTGCTCTGGTTACCCGCGGGATCCTGGGCGATGGCATTCAGTGCCTGACCAGCCGTTTGCGCTGGTGAAATCGTGACAGAGAAGATACCTGAACCGTCTGCCACCCCCTGGCCGAGAATGGTGCTACCGCTGCGAATAATCACGGTACTACCAGCATCGGCTGTACCGCTAACCAGCGTACCGTTCGGATCAACGCTGGTAACGATAGGCATTGCAGGAGGTAGCGTATCAACAATCAACGTGACAGGATTTCCTGCCGGCAGCACATTACCGGTAGCATCTTGTGCGCCGAAAGTCAGCGTATGAATCATGTTGGGCGTGAGGGGAACATCTATGCTCCAGGAGCCATTCGCGCCCACGGTGGTTATCGCGATGGGAATGCCACCGTCATAAATTAACACCGTACTGCCCGGCGTACCCGTCCCGCTAATGGTTGGGGTGGTATCGTCCGTGACGCTACCGCTGGTGAGCGAACCGGTAATCACGCCGACGTTATCTTCGATATTCGTCACAAGTGGCGCTGTGAGCGGGGTGGTATTCACCGTAAACGAAATGCTATTTGAGCTGCCGCTGATGTTACCTGCCGCATCGGTTGCGGTAGCGGTCAGCGTGTAGTTGCCGTTTGCCAGCGCAGTCCCGGGCGTAATACTCCAGGTGCCACCAGCCACCGTTGCCGTACCGATCACTACACCGCTGTTATACAGGGTGATGATATCCCCGTCAGTGCCAGTACCGCGAATGGTTGGCGTGGCGTCATCGGTCACGGCATTGGGCAAGAGATCGCCTACCGAGCCACCGACGTTATCATTGGCGGCGATAATCACCGGAGGTGCAGACGGCGTCGTGTCGATGTTCAGTGTTATGGCATTCGACGGCTGGCTGACGTTGCCAGCCGGATCGGTTGCGGTAAGGGTTATCTGGTAAGTACCAGGGGAAACCGGTGCTGATGGAGTAAAGCTCCAGGTTCCGTCTGCACCTACTGTTGCTGTTCCCTGCAAAGGGGGAGTGCCGTTCAGATAAACGGTAATCAAATCCCCAACGTTCCCTGTACCGCTAAAGGTTGGCGTGGTGTCATTGGTGTTGCCATTCGTGACCACGCCCGTTACCGGAGCCACATCGTCAGTAATGATAGGGGCGCCAGGCTGCGCGGGAGGCGTATTGTCTACCGTCAGAGTGAAGCTAGCCGATGGGATCCCCGTATTACCTGCAGCGTCAGTCGCCGTGGCGGTGAATTTGTGTGGCCCCTCGATGAGCACGGGATCTGGGGTAAATGTCCAGGTTCCATTTGGTTGAACGGTGGCGGTGCCAATACTGACGTTATTGTCAAAAATAGTAATGGTTGCGCCCGGCTCGCCCGTACCGGAGAGGGCCGGGGCGGTACTTTTCGTACTACCGCCGTTCGCCAGAGCAACGGTGGCGCTGCCCACGAGTCCTTCACCGGCGATAATCACCGGAGCCGCTGGTGGGGTGGTATCAATGGTCAGCGTGAAATTTCCGGCATTGCTGGCGTTACCCGCTGCATCTGTTGCGATAGCCGACAGCGCATGTGGACCTTCACTCAGCGGTTGAGTGACCTGGAAACTCCAGGTGCCCCCAGACACGACCGTTGCGGTTCCAATAAGTGTGGCGCCATCATAGATAGTGATGGTGGAGTCGACGGTCCCGGTCCCCTTCAGCAGCGGCAGGGTATCGTTTGAACGGCTACCGGTGGGCAGATCGGTTGGTGCATTCCCGACGTCGTCGGTTGCGGTCAAAATCACGGGGGTCCCAGGTGCTTGGGTATCCACGGTAACACTGACTACGATGGGCGAGGTAATGACGTTACCGGCTGCATCTGTTGCTGATACCGTAAACTGGTGGATGCGATCGTTGAGCGCCAGATTAGTTGGAACGGTATAGCTCCAGGTCCCCGAGCTGTCGATAAGCATCACCGTCATCAGCAGACTGCCATCGTACAGGCTCACGAGCGAGCCCGGCTCACCGGTACCTGAGAGGGTTGGCGTGTTGTCGTTGGTAATCCAGGCATTGCTCGTGGCGTTACCGGCGCTGCTGCCAACATCAGCGTTAACCAGCGTTATGACTGGCACTGTCGGCGCGATGCTATCGACAATGATTTTCCAACTGGCGGCAGTGCTGGTGTTATTAGCGGCATCGGTTGCCGTCACTGTAAATACGTGTGCCCCCTGGCCCAATGCCGAGGTGGGCGTATAGTTCCAGTGACCGTTGATATCAGCGGTAATGGTCGTAAGCAGAGTTCCGTTATCGTAAATTTTGACCTGAGAGCCGGCCTCAGCTTTGCCCTCAATTTTCGGTTTATCGTCGTTGGTTAACCCATTGTTATTGATGGGGCCTGTGATATCGGCGACGTCATCAGTAACGGCAATGATAACGGGTTGGTTTGGCGCGGTGAGATCCGGGGCAACAGCTGAAGTTGGCAGGCTTTCGTTACCAGTGCTGTCCGTTGCGGTGACGTTTACTGTTTCATTGTTGATTTTCGACGGGGTGATCTGGACGGTGAAATTGCCGCCGCTGTCAGCCTGACCCACGCCAATAGGAGCCCCGTTGCTGTCTTTGACGGTGATGGTACTTCCGGCTTCGGCGTGACCGCTAACCGCTCCACCAT
Source organism: Citrobacter sp. Cf087 (assembly GCF_030334285.1). Taxonomy (NCBI): domain Bacteria; kingdom Pseudomonadati; phylum Pseudomonadota; class Gammaproteobacteria; order Enterobacterales; family Enterobacteriaceae; genus Citrobacter; species Citrobacter sp. Cf087. Next base: position 26,945 of record NZ_JAOWED010000027.1, on the reverse strand, counting down.
TTCCTGCAACTGTGACGCCTGTCGGCGCATCAGGTGCGGTGGTGTCCGGTGCGTTGACAGAGGCGTCGTCGCCCTTGTTGCCTGCGGTGTCGGTCGCATTTGCCGTAAGGGTCTCGCCGTTGGTTTGTGGCGGAACCAACGTTGCGGTGAAATCCCCATTTGTATCGGCAGTTGCTGTTCCAATGATATTGCCATCCGGATCCAGAATATTGACCGTACTGTTGGGTTCGGCCTTGCCGGTGACCTGGTCTCCAGTGCCATTAACTAGCAGGTTTGTTGGGGGCTGTGGCGCGGTAATGTCTGGTGCAAGCGCAGTTTCTGGCAGGCTTGGGTTTCCTGCCGGATCGGTTGCGATGGCTTCAATGGTTTCGCCATTGGTCTGTGGTGGGTTAATGGTGATGGTAAATGAGCCATCCGGCCCGGCGACGCCGCTGCCGATCTGAGTTCCGCCACTGCCGGTGATAACCACGGTATTGCCTGGCTCGGTCGTTCCGGTGACGACAGTCCCATCCGCAGATACGTTGAGATCATCAGGTGGCGACGGTGGTTGGGTGTCGATGTTGATATTGAACGCTGGTGACATGCCTCCTGTACCTGACTGGTTTGTCGCGGTGGCGGTGAAGGCGTGTAGCTCATCTGATAACGGGGAGCTGGAAGTCCATGTCCAGTTACCGTTACCGTCAGCCAGTACGCTGTCGATAATTGTGCCGTTGTCGTAAATAGTCACCGTGCTGTTGGCATCGGCAGTGCCAGAGAGCGTGGGGGTATTATCGTTGGTGGCCTGATTGTTGCTCAATGGCCCGGTTGATGGGGAGAAGTCATCCATCACGCTGACGATAACCGGTACGCCAGGATAGCCCGAGTTCGTCGCATTGAATGGGGTATCTGGCCCGATGTTACCAGCCTGGTCCTGAATCTTCGCGATTAGCGCTTCACCGTGCGTCTGTGAAGGTGAAATCGCGATGACGAAATTGCCGGTTTGGCCGACCGTGGTTGAACCCAAAATCTGATTATTACTACCGATGATAATGACCTGGCTTCCTACCTCTGCACTACCGGTTACCTCGGTGCCTTCCGGATTAACGGAGGAAATGACCGCGCCTTCAGGCGGGGTAGTATCGACGGTGAATGTAGGTACGCTCGTTTCCGCGCTCACGTTACCCGCATCGTCAGTTTGCGTCAGCGTCAGATTGTGAACACCGTCGCTAAGCGGTGTGTCCGGTGTAAACGTCCAGTTGCCATTGTCATCTACCTGGACCATACCAATCAGAATGCCGTTATCAGAAATGCTGATGTAAGAACCAGCTTCGCCAGTGCCTGTGAGCGTTGGCGTGGCATCGTCGGTTACGCCGTTAATACCGATCAAGCCTTTAATGGAACCGGAATCGTCAGTTACTTCTGTGACCACAGGGGCGTCGGGGGCAAGCGTATCGACAATAATCTCCCAACTGTCTGACATGCCGCTGCTACCTGTACCGTCTGATGCACTGACGGTAAACTTGTGGGTACCGTCTGCGAGTGGAGAGGATGGCGTAAACGACCAGTTGCCGTTGGCATCGATAGCGACCTGGCCGATTTCTACGCCGTTATCAAAAATATGCAATGTAGCATTTGCGGGGCCGGTACCCTGGAGAGTGGGCGTATTATCGTTGGTGGATTCCTGCTGATTAACAGGACCAGTAATCAGCTCCTGGTCATCGATTACACTGGTAATAACCGGCACATCTGGTGCGTTAGGTGTTGTCGTTGGCGGATCGCCACCATCGCCATCGCCATTACCGTTTCCACCACCATCGCCGTTACCGTTGCCATTACCGCTTCCGGCGTTGTTATCGCTCCCACCGCCGCCACCTCCACCGCCGCCACCTGCGGCAAGGCCAATTCCGCCAGCAACCGCGATCCCGCCAAGAACCCACGGCCAGACGGCGCCGCCTTCATGGCTTCCCTCGGCAGTCATTAACGGAGTGAGATCGTCTAAATGCTGGAAGTGGAACGCTCCATCAGTATCCTGAACCCACCACAGCGCGCCATTGCTGTCTTCCAGAACAAGCTGGTTTTGCGCATCACCTTTTCCGACGTAGAAGTTTTTAATGGTGATGGTTTCACCCGAGCGGAGTGTGACAACCAGATCCTGATTAACGCGTGTCAGTTGACTTACCTCCTCACGCGACACTGACAGTTTCACGATAGAAGGCGAACTGAGCGTAACTTCAGAGGATTCAACATTTGTGGAAACGCCAGTTAATTTTGATACAACGGCGAGTAGACGCATATGTTCACTCCTGATGGCATGTCGGGAGTATTAATCCGCAACAGCGAGCTGGGAAAATGAGCAGACAGGGGCCCCGTTCATCATAAAGATGAATTTACACATGTAATTACATTGATTAGGTCATGCAGATGCTCGTTTACTTAGTAAATACGTTCGGGACCTGCCGACAGAATAGTTCTTTCGTATTAGATGATATAGTCAGAAAGAAAGTATTCTGCAACTTATCCATATTAAAAATATATTTGGCTAATTGAAAAGGATACTTTCCGGTGCGTATTTAATGATTTGTTTTTGGTTAACTTATTGTATTTTAATGTTTTTTATTTAAATTGAAATGAGGGGGATATAATAAACAACAGTAATAATAGTGTTATAAAATAAGCCTAAATATAGGCGATATGGTCTTGAAGTTTTATTTTATTAGACTATGGGTCGCTACGGTAATGCCATGGCAGTTTATTTCATACCTGAACGATTCAGCACAAATAAACCATAAATTTGATGAATGTATTGGGTGGGTTTCAATAACTAAAAAATAAGAACCAGTCTCAGGGGGAGAGACTGGTCACAGAGGAGTAGCGTTTAGCGACCAGCATTTTTCATAATACGCGCTTTATCTAACTGCCATTCGCGTTCTTTCACATCGGAGCGCTTGTCGTGCTGTTTCTTACCTTTTGCGACGCCAATTTTCACTTTGCACCAGGCATTTTTCCAGTACAGTGAAAGCGCAACGACGGTATAACCGTCACGATTCATACGACCATACAGGGAGTCGAGTTCACGCTGGTTTAACAACAGCTTACGGGTACGGGTGGGATCACATACCACATGCGTTGAGGCAACAGCCATTGGCGTGAAGTTGGCGCCAAACAGGAACGCTTCGCCGTCTTTAAGGATGACATAGCTATCGCCGATGTTAGCTTTACCTGCGCGTAGAGATTTGACTTCCCAACCTTGCAGAGCGAGTCCTGCTTCGAACTCTTCTTCAATAAAGTATTCGTGTCGTGCGCGCTTGTTAAGCGCGATTGTGGCTGAGCCAGGTTTGTGTGCTTTTTTCTTCGTCATAATGCCGCTCAGTATAGGTAATCTGGAATCGAAAAACACCCCATTTCATCCAGCGGGGCGCAAGGCGCTATCTTAGCACGAGTTAGGCTATAGCGTTTTTTTTAGCGGGGGATAAATGGTATTATTTGTGTGATTGATATTGATGGAAATTGTTATGCCTCAGATTAGCCGGACCGCTTTAGTACCTTACAGTGCGGAACAGATGTATCAGCTAGTGAATGATGTTAAATCCTATCCCCAGTTTTTACCGGGTTGCACCGGTAGCCGTGTGCTGGAGTCAACTCCGGGACAGATGACCGCGGCTGTGGATGTCTCGAAAGCAGGGATTAGCAAAACGTTCACCACGCGCAATCAATTGACCAGTAACCAGAGCATCCTGATGCATCTGGTCGACGGCCCGTTCAAGAAACTCATTGGCGGATGGAAGTTTACGCCACTGAGTCATGAAGCATGTCGTATTGAATTTCATCTCGATTTTGAGTTTACCAATAAGTTAATCGAGCTGGCGTTTGGTCGTATCTTTAAAGAACTGGCTTCAAACATGGTGCAGGCCTTCACGGTTCGCGCGAAAGAGGTTTACAGTGTCAGCGTCGGCTAAAATTGTCGTTGAAGTGGCGTATGCGCTGCCCGAGAAACAGTATCTACAGCGTGTAACACTGCAACAGGGTGCTACGGTGGAAGAGGCAATCCGCGCTTCCGGTCTACTGGAATTACGTACCGATATCGATCTCAGCAAAAATAAAGTCGGGATATACAGCCGTCCGGTTAAGCTTGCTGATGTTCTGCATGACGGCGATCGGGTGGAAATATACCGGCCACTGATTGCTGATCCGAAAGAGCTGCGCCGACAGCGAGCAGAGAAATCCGCAAAAAAATAGCAGACAATAAAAAAGGTGCTCATTGAGCACCTTTTTTTGATCTGTTAATCCTACTTGTTGTCGGTCAACGCAGGTTTGTTATCAATGTTCGTCAAAACGCCGCTGCTGTTAAAAGTCAGCGTCAGTGTTTGCTGGGTTACGCCTTCATGACCAGGTTGCTGACGGAACACATAAAACCAGGTGTTAGTGCCAAAAGGATCGGACATCATTGGTGTACCCAGAGCATAAGCAACCTGCTGTTGCGTCATACCCGTGCGCACTTTGGCGACATCGGTAGGTGTCAGATAATTTCCCTGGTTGATGTCAGGGCGGTAAACCACTCGCTCCAGAGTGGAACAGCCTGCAGTCAACATCAGTAGTACTGCTGCAGCAGCAGTCAGCGTTTTACAGCGCATAGTGATTTGATTCCTTTTCGGGCCCGAGCAGTACGCGGCTCATATGTAATATGCCGATGATAATAGACCTTTCACCACTTTAAAACCTTTTGCTGTCGGGTCGGTCGGCGATTTTATGTTGAACTCAGACCTTAACAAGGTAAAAAAGTTTATGCCGCCAGCAGTTCTTTTGCATTTGCGAGGGTATTGCGCGTTACTTCGCTACCTCCGAGTAAGCGGGCTAATTCCTGCAGACGAGCGCGTTTATCAAGTGGCTGCATGTGTGTTTCGGTCATCGCGCCGTCAGTTTCTTTGCTGACATAGAAATGTTGATGGCCACAGCCAGCAACCTGCGGCAGGTGAGTAACACACATTACCTGGGTTGACTCGCCCAACTGACGCAGCATTTTTCCCACCACCGCAGCAGTCGGGCCGCTGATGCCGACATCCACTTCATCGAAAATCAGCGCCGGTGTTTCCATTTTACGTGCGGTAATAACCTGAATAGCCAGTGCAATGCGCGACAGTTCCCCACCGGAAGCGACTTTCGCAATCGGCTGTAACGGCTGGCCTGGGTTAGTGGTCACTTTAAACTCTACGCGATCGGCACCGTCTGAGCTTAAATGATGTTCCTCAAATTTCACATCAATGCAAAAGACACCGTGCGGCATTGAGAGAGTATGCATGCTCTCTGTAATAAGCTGTCCCAGTTCCTGAGCATAATGCTGGCGCTGTTGGTGCAGCATTTTTGCCGTTTCCAGTGCCTGCTGGTGGTGATTGTTCACCGCCAGGGTTAAGGTTTCGAGAGAGTCGGCCTGGTCGTCTAACTGCTGTTGTTCATCCAGCAATGACTGATAGAACTGTGGCAGCGCTTCAGGGGCAACATGATGCTTTCGCGCCAATGAGATTTGTTTGGAAATACGCTGCTCAAGTTCGAACAAACGGTTAGGGTCTAAATCCAGACGATCGCAATAGTGGCGCAGCTCGTCGCTGGCTTCGCTGAGCTGGATAGTAGCCTCTTCCAGCATGTCCAGAATACCGGAGAGCTTACCGTCCATTCCTGCCAGTTCACTAACCAACTGTTTTGCCGTGTACAGCTGGCTTTGCAGATTAACGTCTTCGCCGTCTGCCATGATAGCCAGTGCCTGTTGGCTGGTGGTGAGCAATTGCCCGCTGTTAGCCAGACGCTTGTACTCTTCATCAATTTGCTCAAATTCACCTGGCTGCGGGTTGAATTCGTTCAGTTCTTTTAACTGGTATTGCAATAGCTCTGCCCGGGCTGCGCGTTCCTGACTCTGTTGTTGATGATGTGCCAGGTCACGGCAGCTTTGGTGCCACAGTTGGTAGCGCACAGCCATTTCCTGAGTCAGGGATGCTTCATTGGCGTAGCCATCAAGCAGGGATTTTTGGTGTTCTGATTTTGTCAGGAGCTGATGCGCATGCTGACCGTGGATTTGAATAAGCAACTGGCCCAACTCGCGCAGCTGTGACAGCGGTACGGCAGTGCCGTTAATGAAGCCACGTGAACGTCCGTCGCTGCTGATAACGCGACGTAGCAAACACTCACGGCCTTCCTCAAGCTGGTTTTCTTCCAGCCAGCGCAGGGCCGCGGGGGTGTCTTTTAAGGTGAAGCGGGCGCAGAGGTCGGCTCGCGTGGCGCCTGCACGTACCATGTCGGCGTCTGCGCGTCCGCCCAGGCACAAACCGAGAGCATCAATGGCAATGGACTTACCCGCACCGGTTTCACCGGTAATAACGGTCATTCCGTTCTGGAAATCGATCTCAAGTTCACGAACGATAGCAAAATTGCTGATGGTCAGTTGTGCCAACATAGCTGTTTTCCTGTATGAAAAACCATAACTGTAATTGTATACAGTATAAACTGGTTTTTTATACAGTAAAGAGGTTGGCGTTAAATTAGAATAATTTTTTTGACCAGCCTAGCTTAGTGCTTAATGTGTTGAAATAGCTGTAATCTTTTGGGTGTATCAGGTTCAGATGATAATCACAGCGGCGAATTAATACGTCTTCACCTTCCTGTATAGGCAGGGCGATCTGGCTGTCACAGCTGATTTCCAGATCGTTACGGCGATGAGAGAAGCGCAGGCGAATGGTGCTGCTACTGTTGATCACCAGCGGTCGTGCGGAAAGCGTATGTGGGAACATCGGCACCAGCGTAATGGCATCCAGCGAAGGCGTCAGTATCGGGCCTCCGGCAGAGAGTGAGTAGGCGGTAGAGCCGGTCGGTGTGGAAATAATCAAGCCGTCTGAACGCTGGGAGAAGGCAAAAATTTCATCGATATAGACTTCAAATTCAATCATGTGCGCCACTTTTCCGGGGTGCAACACAACTTCATTGATCGCAGTGCTAATACGCTTCTGGCAGTCCAGTTGGCACACCTGGGCTTCGAGTAAAAAGCGCTTTTCGCTGATGTAGTGGCCTTCCAGCACGTCAGCTAACTGTTGTTGCGCATTGTCTGGGTCAAGGTCGGTCAGGAAACCGAGGTTGCCGCGGTTAATGCCAATAACCTTGATGTCATAACGTGCCAGGGTGCGTGCGGCGCCCAGCATATTGCCGTCGCCACCGACAACCACGGCGAGGTCTGCCTGCTGGCCAATCTCTGCGAGCGTACCGGTTTTCACATTTTTCAGCTGCAGCTCGTGGGCGATTTGTTGCTCAACGATTACCTCATAACCTTTGGCGCACAGCCAACGGTAGAGCATTTCATGTGTGGTCAGTGCAGTGGGGTGACGTGGATGCCCCACAATGCCAATACACTTGAAATGTTTGTTCATTTTCTCGAGGTCCTTGTAACGAAGATTAGTGACAATGTGAGTACTTCCCTTGAAACCCTGAATCTTATCCCCATAATAATCCAGGTTAGCGAGATGAATGCGAAAAAAACGCGGAGAAATTCATGAGTAGTAAAGAACAGAAAACGCCTGAGGGGCAAGCCCCGGAAGAAATTATCATGGATCAGCACGAAGAAGTTGAGGCGGTTGAATCAGACGCTTCTGCTGAGCAGGTGGATCCGCGCGATGAAAAAATTGCGAATCTGGAAGCTCAGCTTGCTGAAGCCGAAACTCGCGAGCGCGACAGCGTGTTGCGTATCAAAGCGGAAATGGAAAACCTGCGTCGTCGTACCGAACTGGACGTAGAAAAAGCGCATAAGTTTGCACTGGAAAAATTCGTCAACGAGCTGCTGCCGGTGCTGGATAGCCTGGACCGTGCGCTGGAAGTTGCGGACAAAGATAATGACGCGATGGCGGCTATGGTTGAAGGTATTGAGCTGACCCGTAAGTCAATGCTGGATGTTGTGGCGAAGTTTGGCGTACAAGTGGTTGCGGATATCGACGTGCCGATGGACCCGAACGTGCATCAGGCGATTGCCATGGTAGAGTCTGACGACGTTGCTGCCGGTAATGTGCTGATGGTTATGCAGAAAGGCTATACCCTGAACGGACGTACCATCCGTGCGGCGATGGTCTCTGTGGCGAAAGCCAAAGGCTAATCAGTCTCAGACCGGGTAATGCTGATGCGCTACCCGGTCTGGATTACTCTCACTGGTCCGATACACTTTCCCGCAGCGGTTTGACGGGCAACACCTGCACCTGTTTAATCATATTGTCCTGCACGTCGAGAATATCGATATCGTACTGCCCAATACGCACACGTGTGCCGGCAACCGGGATTTCTTCCAGCGCTTCAAGAATAATACCGTTCACGGTACGTGCATCATCCTCCGGCAGGTGCCAGTTAAACGCTTTATTGATTTCACGAACGTTGGCGCTACCGTCAATGATCACCGAACCGTCATTCTGCGGTGTGACTTCTTCGGCAAGCGTCGGTGACATTGAGGTCGTGAAGTCACCAACAATCTCTTCCAGGATATCCTCGACCGTAACCAGTCCCTGAATATCACCATATTCATTGACGACCAGGCCCACTTTCTTCTTATTACGCTGAAATTTAATGAGCTGGGTGCTGAGTGGCGTGCCTTCCGGAACGTAATAAATTTCGTCGGCGGCGCGTAACATGGTCTCTTTGGTGAACTCTTTTTTCTCGGCCATCAATCGCCAGGCTTCACGTACGCGTAGCATACTGATAGCGTCGTCCAGCGAGTCACGATACAGCACAATACGACCGTGCGGAGAGTGCGAAAGCTGACGCACGATTGATTTCCAGTCATCGTTGATATCAATGCCGATAATTTCATTACGCGGGATCATGATGTCATCGACGCTGACTTTTTCCAGATCCAGCACTGACAGCAGCATATCCTGGTTACGGCGTGAGATTTGCGAGCGTGATTCATTCACCAGCGTTCGCAGTTCATCTTTGCTCAGCGAACCGCTCACTACGATATCCGTTTTGATGCCCATCATGCGCATCAGCAGCCGCGTGATGGTGTTGAGTAGCCATACCAACGGCATCATCAGAATCTGCAGGGGAGCCAGCAGGACACTGCTCGGATAGGCGACTTTTTCCGGATATAGTGCGGCAATCGTCTTTGGCAGTACTTCGGCAAAAACCAGTACCACAAACGTCAGTACCCCAGTGGCAATGGCGACTCCCGCATCGCCATACAGGCGCATACCGACAATAGTACCGAGCGCGGAGGCCAGAATATTCACCAGATTATTGCCGATGAGCACCAGGCTTATCAGACGATCAGGCTTGCGAAGTAACTTTTCAACGCGTTTTGCCTGTCGATTTCCCTGCTTGGCCCGATGACGTAGACGATAGCGATTCAGGGTCATCATTCCGGTTTCAGAACCGGAAAAATAGGCGGAAATGACCACCATGATGAGGAGCGTGACAATGAGCGTGGTGGTGGAGATGTGTTCCACGTAGGATTCCTTAAAGATTTAACTCACGAACTGCTGCAGAATACGACTGCCGAAATAGGCCAGTGTCAGAATGCCTGCGCCTGCGACGTTAAACCATACGACGCGACGTCCGCGCCAACCTCCATGGTAATGCCCCCACAACAGAACGATATAGACAAACCATGCCACGATAGAGAGAACGGCTTTATCAATGTTCTCGGTACTGAACAGGTTATGCATGTAAAACAGGCCTGTGCACAGGGTGAGTGTCAGCAGAACCACGCCAATTTGGGTGATATGAAACATTTTCCGCTCAATACTCATCAGCGGCGGCATCTCATTGCTGAAAGCCAGTTTTTTGTTTTTCAGTTGGTAGTCAATCCACGCAAGCTGTAGCGCATAGAGTGCGGCGATAATCAGCGTGGCGTAAGCGAAAAGCGAAAGCCCGATATGGATCATCATGCCCGGCGTAGCTTCGAGATGGGTGATGAACTCGTTCGGCATAAACGTGGCGAAGGCCAGGTTTATCAGCGCAAAGGCGTAGACAATGGGCAGCAATAGCCAGCCACGATTGCGGGAAGCGACAATGGTCATTACCGTACAGATCATCAGGCTCACCAGCGAGCCGACGTTCAACAGACTCAGGTTTTGTCCGCTTTCACCGCCGGGCAGAATACGCGCTTCCAGGGCGATAGCATGGCTTACCAGCGCGACAACCGCAGAGAGAATAGCCATACGCCGCCAGCCGCTGTTTTTTTGCAGCAGAGCGGGAATAATCAGCGCGAGGCTGACTGAGTAGGCGACAAGAGCAAGCAGAGCAAAAACGGGCATATAGGTGTCGACAATTGGCCAGTGATAAAGAAAAGCAGTATAGCGTTACGTGACCGCTGCTCCAACCGTTGCATAACAACAAAGGCGGCTTCATGTTATACTGCGACAAATTTCTGTTGATGTGTCGCTGTCGCGACCGACCGTTTCCACTCCAGGCGAGAGACAATGTTTGATAATTTAACCGATCGTTTGTCGCGCACGCTGCGCAATATCAGTGGCCGTGGACGCCTTACTGAAGACAACGTTAAAGAGACGCTGCGCGAAGTGCGCATGGCGCTGCTGGAGGCTGACGTAGCGCTGCCGGTAGTGCGTGAGTTTATCAATCGCGTAAAAGAGAAAGCGGTTGGTCATGAAGTTAACAAAAGCCTGACGCCGGGTCAGGAATTCGTCAAGATTGTCCGTAACGAACTGGTTGCGGCAATGGGCGAAGAAAACCAGACCCTGAATCTGGCTGCACAGCCGCCAGCCGTGGTGCTTATGGCGGGCCTGCAGGGTGCGGGTAAAACGACCAGCGTCGGTAAGCTGGGTAAATTCCTGCGCGAGAAGCACAAGAAAAAAGTGCTGGTGGTCTCCGCGGACGTTTATCGCCCGGCGGCGATCAAACAGTTGGAAACTCTGGCCGAGCAGGTCGGCGTGGACTTCTTCCCGTCGGATGTTGGCCAGAAGCCGGTCGATATCGTTAACGCCGCGCTGAAAGAAGCCAAACTCAAATTCTATGACGTGCTGCTGGTGGATACCGCCGGTCGTCTGCACGTTGACGAAGCGATGATGGACGAAATCAAACAGGTCCACGCTTCTATCAAACCGGTAGAAACGCTGTTTGTGGTCGACGCCATGACCGGTCAGGATGCCGCGAATACCGCAAAAGCCTTTAACGAAGCGCTACCGTTAACCGGTGTAGTACTGACAAAAGTTGATGGTGATGCCCGTGGCGGTGCGGCGCTTTCTATTCGTCATATTACCGGTAAGCCGATTAAATTCCTCGGCGTCGGCGAGAAAACCGAAGCGCTGGAGCCGTTCCACCCGGACAGGATTGCTTCGCGTATTCTCGGCATGGGCGACGTGCTGTCGCTGATCGAAGATATCGAAAGCAAGGTTGACCGCGCGCAGGCAGAAAAATTAGCCAGCAAGCTGAAAAAAGGCGATGGCTTCGATCTCAACGATTTCCTTGAACAGCTTAATCAGATGAAAAACATGGGCGGTATGGCAAGCCTGATGGGCAAGCTGCCGGGCATGGGTCAGATCCCTGACAATGTGAAATCGCAGATGGACGATAAAGTTCTGGTGCGTATGGAAGCCATCATCAATTCGATGACGATGAAAGAACGCGCTAAGCCGGAAATTATCAAAGGTTCCCGTAAACGCCGTATCGCTGCCGGTTGCGGTATGCAGGTACAGGACGTAAACCGCCTTCTGAAACAGTTCGACGACATGCAGCGCATGATGAAGAAAATGAAGAAGGGCGGTATGGCGAAGATGATGCGTGGTATGAAGGGGATGATGCCGCCCGGCTTCCCTGGCCGCTAATCGGCCTGGCTTGTTTGCCATTTCGGCACCGGGGTGTGCTCGCCATCCTCACGTACTGCGTGTACGCTCCGGTGGCTGCGCACACACCGGCACCGAACTGACGGCACCGCCGACGGCCTTTTATAGCAGAGTTATCAACTGCTGATTGCATTTTCCCCAGAAATCAGTAAAATTTTCGGGCTTTTAATATGACACCCGGGCTCCGTTCCTCGATGGGGCCTGGGTGTTTTATTCACACAAGAGGATGTTATGGTTACTATTCGTTTAGCTCGTCACGGCGCTAAAAAGCGTCCGTTCTACCAGGTTGTTGTTACCGACAGCCGTAATGCACGCAACGGTCGCTTCATCGAGCGCGTTGGCTTCTTTAACCCAATCGCTAGCGAAAAAGAAGAAGGCACTCGCCTGGATTTGGATCGCATCGCTCACTGGGTTGGCCAGGGCGCGACTATTTCTGATCGCGTAGCTACGCTGATCAAAGCAGCAAACAAAGCAGCTTAATCTGTCACGGTGGTCATGATGAGCAAGCAACTCGCCGCACAGGCTCCTGTAGAACCCATCGTTTTGGGGAAAATGGGGTCTTCTTACGGTATCCGTGGTTGGCTCAGAGTGTTTTCTTCCACTGAAGACGCCGAAAGCATTTTTGACTATCAGCCCTGGTTTATCCAGAAGGCGGGTCAGTGGCAGCAAGTACAGCTGGAAAGCTGGAAGCACCACAATCAGGATCTGATCATCAAGCTGAAAGGCGTTGACGATCGTGATTCGGCGAATCTACTGACTAATTGCGAAATTGTCGTGGATTCCTCGCAGTTGCCAGCGCTGGAAGATGGTTCCTACTACTGGAAAGACCTTATGGGCTGCCAGGTAGTGACCACTGAAGGCTACGATCTCGGTAAAGTCGTCGATATGATGGAAACCGGTTCGAATGACGTCATCGTCATCAAGGCAAACCTGAAAGATGCGTTTGGTATCAAGGAACGTCTTGTGCCGTTCCTCGATGGGCAGGTTATCAAGAAAGTCGATCTCGCTACTCGTACTATCGAAGTAGATTGGGATCCTGGTTTTTAAACCACCGGATAAACGGTAAAAGTCGGCGTTATGGGGATTGGCTTGTGTTTATAGGTATCGTTAGCCTGTTTCCAGAAATGTTCCGCGCAATTACCGATTACGGGGTAACTGGCCGGGCAGTAAAAAATGGCCTGCTGAACATCCAGAGTTGGAGTCCTCGTGACTTTACTCATGACCGGCACCGTACCGTGGACGATCGTCCGTACGGCGGCGGACCGGGGATGTTAATGATGGTGCAACCTTTACGGGACGCCATTCATGCAGCAAAAGCTGCGGCTGGTGAAGGCGCAAAGGTGATTTATCTGTCACCTCAGGGACGCAAGCTTGATCAAGCGGGCGTTAGCGAACTGGCCACGAATCAAAAGCTGATTCTGGTATGTGGTCGCTATGAAGGAATAGATGAGCGCGTGATTCAAACCGAAATTGACGAAGAATGGTCAATCGGCGATTACGTACTCAGCGGTGGTGAGTTACCGGCAATGACGCTGATCGACTCCGTTTCCCGGTTTATTCCGGGAGTTCTGGGTCATGAAGCTTCAGCAATCGAAGATTCGTTTGCTGATGGATTGCTGGATTGCCCGCACTATACCCGACCTGAAGTGTTAGAGCAGATGGAAGTACCGGCAGTGTTACTGTCAGGAAACCACGCTGAGATACGTCGCTGGCGTTTGAAACAGTCGCTGGGCCGGACCTGGCTTAGAAGACCTGAACTTCTGGAAAACCTGGCTCTGACTGAAGAGCAAGCAAGGTTGCTGGCGGAGTTCAAAAAGGAACACGCACAACAGCAACATAAACATGATGGGCAGGCGTAAGCCCCCAATATCAGTTTACCCAGGATAAGAGATTAAATTATGAGCAACATTATTAAGCAACTTGAACAAGAACAGATGAAGCAGGACGTACCTTCCTTCCGTCCGGGTGATACCGTGGAAGTGAAAGTATGGGTTGTTGAAGGTTCCAAAAAACGTCTGCAGGCATTCGAGGGCGTGGTTATCGCTATTCGTAACCGCGGTCTGCACTCTGCATTCACTGTTCGTAAAATTTCCAACGGCGAAGGCGTTGAGCGTGTCTTCCAGACTCACTCTCCGGTAGTTGACAGCATTGCTGTTAAACGTCGTGGTGCTGTTCGTAAAGCTAAACTGTACTACCTGCGTGAGCGCACTGGTAAGTCTGCTCGTATCAAAGAGCGTCTTAACTAAGATTCGCGCAAGCGACATCCTGTTAGAAAAGGGCTGGCCGAAAGGCTGGCCCTTTTTTTATCCCGACGTTTGCTCTGTTGTTCTTTATGGCAATGGAATGACTGCGCGGCGCGCAGCCAGTTGGGGGATGATTATGGCGTCGTGATCACGACTGCAACGCGACGATTTTCAGCACGACCTTTTGATGTCTGGTTGCTGGCAATGGGATATTTCTTCCCGAGACCCTGAGTCGTCAGGTTGGTGCGGGGAATGTTGGCACCCTGTGCCCAGGCATCGGCAACCACATTCGCGCGTTTGAGTGACAGAGCTTCGTTATAGCTGTCTTCACCGTAGTTATCAGTATGACCGTCCAGGCGAGCATGATTTAGCCCGGTAGCTGCCAGTTTGGATGCCATTTCCTTGATCTGTTTTTCACTTTCAGGACGGAGTTTATAGTCATTTTTATCAAACAGGATGTTATCAGACAGGCCCAGAGACCAGTCTCCGGAAGCTTCGGTAAATCCGTACGATTTCATGGCTGCAATTTGCTCTGGGGTAAATTTTCCCTGAGGCGCCTGACAGCCTGCCAGAATCAGTAAAAGCAGAAGAAACGGGGATAATAAACGTTTTAGCATGTGTGTAATTCCTTATTTAATAATAGTGCGTTCAGAACGCAAATTTTTGGCCTGATACATATTTTGATCGGCAAGTTCTTGTAATTTCTCGGCAGAGGCATGTTCCCACGTCAGCGCAAAACCGATGCTGAGTGTCATGCTTGCTAAATGACCATTATGCAGGTCAAAAGGTCGGTCAAACTCTTGTGACAGTGCCGCGCAGATCCGCTGAACCTCATATTCAGAATGAACGCTATACAGCACCATCGCGAACTCGTCGCCGCCAAGTCTGTATGGCGAATGTCGATTACCACCAAACTCGGACAGCCTTTTAGCGACTTCAATCAGAACCCGATCCCCCGCAGCGTGGCCCCAGGTATCATTGATAAATTTAAAATTATCACCATCAAGGAATAACAAAGCGGAGCTGCTGTGGGCGGCATCGTCATTCATCAGCGCGTTAATACTGCTACGAAAAGCGGCGCGATTTGCCAGGCCTGTCAGAGGATCATGTAGCGCGGTACGCAAAAGTTGAGCGTTCTTTGCCTGCAGCCGAAGTTGCCACTCCTCCATCTCGTCCAGCAGACTATTAAAGTCCTGGGCAAAAAGATGAAACTCTTCAATGCGTTCCTCGGAAACGCGTCGCGAAAAGTTACGGTTGGTACGTACATCATGTACCACCTCGGTTATATTTTGCAGGGCTTCCACGACGCCATTGTGTAAATAGCGGGTGAGCATTAATGCTATGCCTGATGCCAACAAAATGCACCCGGTAAGAACGGCCAGCGACAAATAGATGAAACGGCTGATAACGCTATCGCGTGCAGTCAATCGTACTTCGCCGATGACGTTGCCATTATGCAAAATAGGCTGAGTGACCGGTTGTGGGAACAGCCAGTGGCTGATCAGTCCGCTGATCTTCTCCGTGGTGTCTTGCGCGTTATAGCGCCAGGTGGCGATCACCTTCTGGTGTTTATTACGCACTTCCGCAACGGAAAATTGCCCTTGCTGGCCCAGTGCCGCCAGTGTTTCAGTTGCTGCAACACTATCAGAAAAGACTAATGCAGCTTCAAGCGTGCGGGTCATGGTCGCGGCAGTCAGATCCAGGTTCTTTTGCGCATACTGTCTTAAGGCCAGCACGGAAGAAATGCTGAGCAGCAGCCAGATCAACGTCATCGTCACCAGGACACTGATTATGCTGATACGCCGTAATGTCCGTTTAAACGTCGGGCGTGTTACAGGAGAATGGCCCTTATCCATGCTTATTATTCCGTGCAAGCATCAATACGTCAGGACTGACCCTTACGCCGCTGCGTGAAAGGGAATCCATATTTACGGAAAATCTCACATCTTCATCTTTAATTATGAGGCAAAAGGCGCTGCCAATAACGCATTCGGGATTTTGTTCTGCAATTAATAGCAATGCCTTTGTCGGATATTTATTCTTTAATTCCACCTGATAAGTAGGTGATTCTTTTCCAAAATAAAAACCGTCACATTGCGAAACTAATATTTCTTGTTCCGTACGAATGATGACGGGAAGATAGGGTAATGCCCCAGTACTGGTATCTTCCAGAACACTGGAAAAACGCGATGAAGAGAAAATACACAGTTTGGGTGGCCCGGAAAGTGCTGGCCAGCGTGTATAACTGACGATGCCGGAAACCATAGCACGTACAGATTTTGCTTCTTCTGTAACGCTTTGGGCGTACAGCGGTAACCCGGTCAGGAGCAGTGCCAGTAGAAGTATGAGTCGGTAAGAATAGCTCATGAATAGTTACCTACCAGCGTTTGCCGTAAAGCGTCGAAATACATTCAAGATTGTTTAAGACAAAATAACATTATTTTCCTAAGTCGTCATTATTCCAGGGGTAAAGCTGATGATGATTTAAGTTAAATCCTAGTTTGCTATAAAATTTAAGCCATTGTTTAGTTTAATCTTATTGAGGCAGCACCTTCGTTTGCTCCTTTTTTCCAGGCATCGTGTAACTGGTCAATATTTTCGACCGTATCACAACTTGGGGGAAAGGTTTTCCCGGCCAGACCTCTGGCGTAAACAAAATCTTGTTGGCAGATTTTGCGTTGCCCTTCGGCATAACCCTTAAGATATTTCGTACGATCGACCTCGGGATCATTGAAGTTGTCGGCAAGAGTTTCATTATCTTTAACGGCATACCCCGAAATGGCATCTTGTATCCCGGCGTCATACCAGTCGGTACCAGTCCAGGTAGGGGCATGGGTGTAGGGATCTATCTGACATCCGCTAAGAAGGAGTAGAAATAAGATACTGATGAGTTGCTTCATTGCCTGTGCTCCCTTGTTTTTTTAAGCATAGCGGATCTGAAAATTCGGGGGTGTAAATTTAAATGTACGATTATAAGGGCTTTTATTGCCATAAAATAACGTCGTGTAAATTAAAATTTACGGATTGTGGATTGAAATCTTTACCTGTTATGGTATCGTTATTTCCTCCTCGCTGAGGATCAACTATCGCAAACGAGCTAAACAGGATCACCATCATGCAAAAAGACGCGCTGAACAACGTACATATTACCGACGAACAGGTTCTGATGACCCCGGAGCAGCTGAAAGCTGAATTTCCGCTGAGCCAGGAGCAAGAGGCGCAAATCGCCCAGTCGCGTAAAACCATCTCAGATATTATCTCCGGTCGCGATCCGCGCCTGCTGGTCGTATGTGGCCCATGCTCCATTCACGATCCTGAAATGGCTATTGAGTATGCTCGTCGATTTAAAGCCCTTGCCGCAGAGGTCAGCGATAGCCTCTACCTGGTGATGCGCGTCTATTTTGAAAAACCCCGTACCACCGTCGGCTGGAAAGGGTTAATTAACGATCCTCATATGGATGGCTCTTTTGATGTTGAAGCAGGTCTGAAAATTGCGCGTCAGCTGCTGCTTGAACTGGTAAATATGGGACTGCCGCTGGCAACTGAAGCGCTGGATCCAAATAGCCCGCAATACCTGGGCGATCTGTTTAGCTGGTCCGCAATCGGAGCCCGTACCACGGAATCGCAGACACACCGCGAAATGGCTTCCGGTCTTTCCATGCCGGTCGGCTTTAAGAATGGTACTGACGGTAGCCTGGCGACCGCCATTAACGCCATGCGTGCGGCTGCGCAGTCGCACCGCTTTGTTGGTATTAATCAGGCCGGGCAGGTTGCGCTGTTGCAAACTCAGGGGAATCCGGACGGCCACGTGATCCTGCGCGGGGGTAAAGCGCCGAACTACAGCCCGGCAGATGTCGCCCAGTGCGAAAAAGAGATGGAGCAGGCGGGACTACGACCTTCTCTGATGGTAGATTGCAGTCATGGTAATTCCAATAAAGATTACCGCCGTCAGCCTGCCGTGGCTGAATCCGTAATTGCACAAATCAAAGATGGCAATCGCTCGATCATTGGTTTGATGATTGAAAGTAATATTCACGAAGGCAACCAGTCTTCTGAACAGCCGCGCAGCGAAATGAAATACGGCGTGTCCGTAACCGATGCCTGCATTAGCTGGGAAATGACGGATGCGCTGCTGCGTGAAATTAGTCAAGATTTAAACGGTCAGCTGTCGGCGCGTGTAGCATAAGAGGTTGGTTATGGTTGCTGAATTGACCGCATTACGCGATCAAATTGATGAAGTCGACAAGGTGCTGCTGGATTTACTGGCACGCCGCCTGGAGCTGGTTGCCGAAGTTGGTGAAGTAAAAAGCCGTTTTGGGTTGCCGATTTACGTGCCGGAACGGGAAGCCTCTATGCTTGCCTCTCGCCGGGCAGAAGCGGAAGCCCTTGGCGTGCCGCCGGACCTGATTGAAGATGTGCTACGCCGCGTTATGCGTGAGTCCTATTCCAGTGAGAACGACAAAGGGTTTAAAACGCTTTGTCCTTCTCTGCGGCCGGTAGTGATCGTCGGTGGCGGCGGTCAGATGGGGCGTCTGTTTGAAAAAATGCTCACCCTGTCAGGTTACCAGGTGCGGATCCTGGAACAGCAGGATTGGGATCGCGCGCCGGAGATCGTCTCTGATGCTGGGATGGTGATCGTCAGTGTGCCGATCCACATCACCGAGCAGGTGATCGCCAAACTACCGCGTCTGCCGTCTGACTGCATCCTGGTGGATCTGGCTTCAGTGAAAAATGGTCCTTTGCAGGCGATGCTGGCTGCACATGATGGCCCGGTGGTGGGGTTACACCCAATGTTTGGTCCGGACAGCGGCAGCTTGGCAAAGCAGGTCGTCGTCTGGTGTGATGGACGTCAGCCGGAAGCCTATCAGTGGTTTCTGGAACAGATTCAGGTATGGGGTGCACGACTACATCGGATCAGCGCCGTTGAACACGATCAGAACATGGCGTTTATTCAGGCATTGCGTCACTTTGCGACCTTTGCTTACGGTCTGCATTTAGCGGAAGAGAATGTTCAACTGGAGCAGCTGCTGGCGCTCTCTTCGCCGATTTACCGTCTTGAACTGGCGATGGTTGGCCGTCTGTTTGCCCAGGATCCGCAGCTCTATGCCGATATTATTATGTCGTCTGAGAACAACCTTGCGCTGATCAAACGCTACTACCAACGTTTTGGTGAGGCGATTGGTTTACTGGAACAGGGCGATAAGCAAGCGTTTATCGACAGTTTCCGTAAGGTCGAGCATTGGTTTGGCGATTATGCGAAACGCTTCCAGAGTGAAAGCCGTACTTTGTTACGCCAGGCGAATGACAGCCGTCCTTAATTAAGATGCCGGATGGCGGCTTCGTCTTATCCGGCCTACAAAAATCGCATGAATTGTAGGCCGGATAAGCGTAGTGCCATCCGGCACTGTCAAATGTTAGCTCGGATCGACCGGCACCACGTTCTCACTCGGATAGCATCCCAGTACTTTCATCGAACGTGTAATCTCACCCAGCTCTTTCAATGCTTTTTGCATTTGGGGCGATTCCAGAT
Organism: Citrobacter sp. Cf087; assembly: GCF_030334285.1. Taxonomy (NCBI): domain Bacteria; kingdom Pseudomonadati; phylum Pseudomonadota; class Gammaproteobacteria; order Enterobacterales; family Enterobacteriaceae; genus Citrobacter; species Citrobacter sp. Cf087. Next base: position 7,377 of record NZ_JAOWED010000027.1, on the reverse strand, counting down.
TGGCCTGGATATCAAGATAAAACATCTCTTCCCACGGATTGCCGTGAATCGGGCGTGACTCCAGTTTAGTCATAATCAGATTATGGTTACGCAGCACCAGCAATGCTTCTACCAGCGCACCGGCCTGTTGTCCTGTTGCCATCAGCAACGTGGTTTTTGCCGGAACCTGGTCGGATACATTGATTGCTTTACGTGCCAGCACCACGAAGCGGGTGATGTTTTGCGACTGGTTAGCCTCAATATGCTCGAGAACCTGCAAACCATACAGTACGCCTCCGGCTTCGCTCCCCAGGGCCGCCACGCGCGGCGAGTTAGCCTGCGCAACTTTTTCCATTGCCGCAGAGGTGCTTTCAGTGTACTCAATCTTCCAGTGCGGGTAGCGATTCAGGAACTTGCTGCACTGCTGGAACGGCTGCGGATGGCTGTATACCGTTTCAATGGTCTCAAGATCCGTCGTGCCGGACACCAGTACACAGTGGTCTATCGTAATGGTCATCTCGCCAACAATAGACAGGCTGGTGTGCTGTAGCAGGTCGTAAACGTCGTTAATCCCACCGGAGCTGGTGTTTTCAATCGGAACCACAGCATAGTCAGCCTGTCCGGTTTCGACCTGATTAAAGATATCGGCAAATTTTGCGCAGCCGCTTTCAATAAATTGTTCAAAATGGCGGGCGGCGTACTGACGTGCTGCCAGATGGGAATATGATCCTTTTGGCCCCAGGAAGGCCACGCGCGCGGAGTGTGGGTTAATTTTGTTCAGGTGTTGCTGGAGCAGAGCCTGTTGAGTCAGGACGGAGTCTTCGATTATGAGCTGGAACAGGCGGGTAATGTAGTGAGCATCGAGATGATGTGCTTTGCCCAACTGAATCAGACGGTCCAACAGGTCACGTTCACGGTCGATATCTCGTACCGGACGATGTGAAAGCAGTTTGGCTTTACCAACTTCTACGGCCAGTCCACGTCGCTCAGCCAGCAGGGCCAGTAATTTTTCATCCAGCGTGCTAATCTTATCGCGCAGCGCCAGCAATGGGTTTTCCGATGTCATAGTGTTGCCTTTCTTGTTATCAATAAAAAAGGCCCCCCGTTGTGGGAGGCCTTATTGTTCGTCTTCGCATTCTTTATCACACGACGAAACGCCTCCCATTCAGGGGAAGGTAAAAAAGAATGCGAAGAAGAACGGAACAAGTTTCATGTAATTTTCCTTTGGCTACGTCAGTAAAGTACCCGTACTGTTTTCACCCTGTCAACAAAAAACGCGCCCGAAGGCGCGTTGGCGATACACTCAATGTAAGGGACTACTCTTCTTCTGCTTCGACGAAGTTGGCGTCTTTGACTGAAGTTGTTGCACGACGGGCTTCGCCTTTGTGCTGCACTTTATTGAGCTGCCGTTCCAGCTTGTTGATCAAATCGTTAATTGCGGTGTACATATCCTCGTGTTTTGCGCTGGCGACCAGATGTCCGTTCGGTGTATTGATGGTGGCATCAGCAATGAAACCCTGTGGCTCCTTAGACAGAATGATATGTGGATTAATCAGATGAGTTTGCCATTTTTCAAGTTTGGCGAGACGGTCTGCGACATGCTGGCGAATTGCCGGAGTAATTTCCATTTGTTTACTGGTAATGTTCATTGTCATAAATTTTACCTCTTGTCTTTCCCGTCTTGGTGATTCCAGCATACCGTTCCCAATGTCAAAATGCGTGATGTAAATCACATTTTTTTGTCGCTTTTTGTCAAGAAAACCTTTTTGTGAGGCACCGCAGGAACAGGCGATTTTTTACTTGAGGAATACCTGAAAGCAGGCCATATTTGATGGGATGCGTCGGAGCTAAACCGCTTCAGTTGTAGCGTTAACGGATAAAAAAACGGCAGCCCTTGGGCTGCCGTTTTGCATTCTGAGGCAAATCAGGTATTGCTGCTGTTAGCGGCAATGATTTTCGCTACTTTTTCTGCCTGCGCATTCATCTGCATCTGGCGATAAGCTTTTTCCATTAACGGCAGAGCATCACGTGTTGCCTGAGTATCAGGGTAGTCGCGCAGCATGCCTTCCACACGGTTTACCACGGCAACCCATGCACCGCGGGCAGTGTAGTATTCCGCAACAGAATATTCATACTTCGCCAGACGATCTTTCAGGAACACCAGACGTTTGGTGGCATCAGTGGTGTACTGGCTGTTCGGATAGCCACGTACCAGTTTGGAAAAGTCATTAAACGCAGCTCGGGCGTGTTGGGGATCGCGATCGCTGCGATCAACACCAAAGAATCCTTGCAGTGCGCTATCATCCAACGCCATATTGGTCAGGCCACGCATATACATGACATAATCAATGTTAGGGTGTGTCGGGTTAAGACGGATAAAACGATCGATAGCAGCCTGAGCAAGTGGCAGATCGGCGTTTTTGTAGTAGGCGTAGATGAGATCTAATTGCACCTGCTGAGAATACGGTCCAAATGGATAACGGTTATCCAACGCTTCCAATTGCGTTATTGCCTGTTTCCAGTTACCGTCCTGCAGCTTTTGCTGAGCAGTCGCGTAGATTTCATTTGGCGGATTATCGGGCACCTCTTCCTTTGAACCAGAGCAACCCGCCAAAAACAGGCTCAACGTGGCTGCTGCCACCAGATATTTCATGCGCGTCATGACGTTTTGACTTTCCTCAAAATGTAATACGGGAGATTCTCTGTTCCTGCTCCCGGTTAAGACCAGCTACAATAGCACACTATATTAAACGGCAAAGCCGTAAAACCCAACGTTAAACGAAGAAGCAGTTTATGGCACAACGAGTAGAACTCACCGCAACAGTCTCCGAAAATCAGCTCGGTCAACGCTTAGATCAGGCTTTGGCCGAATTGTTCCCTGATTATTCGCGATCGCGCATAAAAGAATGGATCCTCGACCAGCGCGTGCTGGTAAATGGCAATCTTTGCGATAAACCGAAAGAAAAAGTGTTGGGTGGAGAGCGTGTCTCCATCAATGCAGAAATTGATGAAGAGGTTCGTTTTGAACCTCAGGATATCCCACTGGATATCGTTTATGAAGATGATGATATTCTTGTCATTAACAAACCCCGTGACCTTGTAGTGCATCCGGGCGCCGGGAATCCTGATGGTACGGTATTGAATGCGTTACTGCATTACTACCCGCCAATCGCGGATGTTCCTCGTGCCGGTATCGTACACCGTCTGGATAAAGACACGACCGGATTAATGGTGGTGGCAAAAACGGTTCCGGCACAAACACGTCTGGTTGAGTCATTGCAGCTGCGCGAAATTACCCGTGAGTACGAAGCCGTAGCAATTGGTCACATGACTGCTGGCGGAACCGTTGAGGAACCGATTAGCCGTCACCCGACCAAGCGTACGCACATGGCGGTACACCCAATGGGGAAACCGGCGGTAACGCACTATCGCATTATGGAACACTTCCGTGTGCACACGCGTCTGCGGTTGCGTCTGGAAACCGGACGTACGCACCAGATCCGCGTGCACATGGCACATATCACTCATCCGCTGGTGGGCGATCAGGTCTACGGCGGTCGTCCACGTCCACCGAAAGGCGCTTCTGACGAATTTATCTCCGTACTGCGTAAGTTCGACCGCCAGGCGCTACATGCGACCATGCTGCGTTTGTATCACCCGATTTCCGGTATCGAAATGGAATGGCATGCGCCGATCCCACAAGATATGGTGCAATTGATTGAAGTGATGCGCGCTGATTTCGAAGAACATAAGGATGATATTGCCTGGCTATGAGTAAGCTAATTGTTCCGCAGTGGCCGATACCGCAAGGTGTCGCGGCGTGTAGTTCTACCCGTATTGGCGGAGTCAGTATGCCGCCTTACGATTCGCTGAATCTGGGCGCCCATTGCGGCGATAACCCGGAGCATGTTGAAGAGAACCGCAAACGACTGTTTGCTGCGGGCAATCTGCCGTCAAAGCCGGTCTGGCTGGAGCAGGTCCACGGTAAGGATGTCCTGAAACTGACAGGCGGGCCTTACGCCTCCAAACGCGCAGATGCGTCGTATAGCAACACGCCGGGCACAGTGTGTGCGGTAATGACCGCTGATTGTCTGCCGGTGCTGTTTTGCAATCGCGCCGGGACGGAAGTGGCTGCGGCCCATGCGGGTTGGCGAGGATTATGCGCTGGCGTGCTGGAAGAGACGGTGGCGTGTTTTGCCGACGAACCTGAAAACATTATTGCCTGGCTAGGTCCGGCGATAGGCCCAAACGCCTTTGAAGTGGGAGCAGAAGTTCGCGAGGCATTCATGACGAAAGATCCGCAAGCGAACCTCGCATTTGTACCGCGCGGCGACAAGTATCTGGCGGATATCTACCAGCTTGCCCGTCAGCGGCTGGCAAATGTCGGCGTGGAGAACCTCCACGGCGGCGACCGTTGCACCTTTAGTGAAAGTGAGACGTTCTTCTCTTATCGTCGCGACAATACCACGGGTCGTATGGCAAGTTTTATTTGGCTGATATAACCTAAAGAATCAAGACGATCCGGTACGTGTAATTTTCTTTTCACATAATTCAGGTCATTCACCTTGAATAATTGAGGGATGACCTCATTTAATCTCCAGTAGCAATTTTGACCTGTTATGGGAGGAGTTATGCGTCTGGATCGTCTTACCAATAAATTCCAGCTTGCTCTTGCCGATGCCCAGTCACTCGCATTGGGGCACGACAATCAATTCATCGAACCACTTCATCTAATGAGCGCCTTGCTGAATCAGGAAGGGGGATCGGTACGTCCTTTATTAACGTCTGCTGGCATTAATGCTGGCCAGTTACGTACAGCCATTGACCAGGCGTTGAGCCGTTTGCCGCAGGTAGAAGGTACCGGCGGTGATGTGCAGCCTTCTCAGGAACTGGTGCGTGTACTGAATCTTTGCGACAAGCTGGCGCAAAAACGTGGGGACAACTTTATTTCGTCAGAACTGTTCGTTCTGGCGGTGCTTGAGTCACGCGGTACGCTGACCGATTTATTAAAATCAGCAGGGGCGACGACCGCCAATATCACTCAGGCAATTGAACAAATGCGTGGAGGTGAAAGCGTGAATGACCAGGGGGCTGAAGACCAACGTCAGGCCTTGAAAAAATATACCGTCGATCTGACTGAACGTGCTGAACAGGGCAAACTCGATCCTGTTATCGGCCGTGATGAAGAAATTCGCCGTACCATTCAGGTGCTGCAACGTCGTACTAAAAATAACCCAGTGTTAATCGGTGAACCCGGTGTCGGTAAAACAGCCATTGTTGAAGGGCTGGCCCAACGCATCATCAATGGTGAAGTGCCGGAGGGCTTAAAAGGCCGTCGTGTACTGGCGCTGGATATGGGCGCGCTGGTGGCTGGGGCCAAATATCGCGGTGAGTTTGAAGAGCGCTTAAAAGGCGTGCTGAACGATCTCTCGAAACAGGAAGGCAACGTCATTCTGTTTATCGACGAATTGCATACCATGGTTGGGGCGGGTAAAGCCGATGGCGCGATGGACGCCGGGAACATGCTGAAACCAGCGCTGGCTCGCGGGGAACTGCACTGTGTAGGCGCCACAACGCTTGATGAATATCGCCAGTACATCGAAAAAGATGCGGCGCTGGAACGTCGTTTCCAGAAAGTGTTTGTGGCTGAACCTTCAGTGGAAGACACCATCGCAATCTTGCGTGGCCTGAAAGAACGTTATGAGCTGCACCATCATGTGCAGATTACTGACCCGGCGATTGTTGCGGCAGCTACGTTGTCTCATCGTTATATTGCCGATCGTCAGTTACCGGATAAAGCTATCGACCTTATTGACGAAGCGGCATCCAGCATTCGTATGCAGATTGACTCCAAGCCGGAGGAACTCGACAGACTCGACCGCCGTATTATCCAGCTCAAACTGGAACAGCAGGCATTAATGAAAGAGTCTGATGAGGCAAGTAAAAAACGTCTCGATATGCTCAATGAAGAGCTGGACGACAAAGAGCGCCAGTATTCTGAGTTAGAGGAAGAGTGGAAAGCTGAAAAAGCCTCCCTCTCGGGAACGCAAACTATCAAGGCTGAGCTGGAGCAGGCAAAAATCGCCATCGAACAGGCGCGCCGCGTTGGCGACCTGGCGCGGATGTCTGAACTGCAGTACGGCAAAATTCCTGAACTGGAAAAACAGCTGGAAGCAGCCACCCAGTCTGAAGGCAAAACCATGCGTCTGCTGCGTAATAAAGTAACGGATGCAGAAATTGCTGAGGTGCTGGCGCGCTGGACCGGGATCCCGGTTGCTCGCATGCTGGAAGGCGAACGGGAAAAACTGTTGCGTATGGAACAGGAGCTGCACAGCCGTGTGATTGGTCAGAACGAAGCGGTGGAAGCCGTTTCTAACGCCATCCGTCGTAGCCGCGCGGGCTTGTCCGATCCGAATCGTCCGATTGGTTCATTCTTGTTCCTTGGTCCAACCGGGGTCGGTAAAACCGAACTGTGCAAAGCGCTGGCAAACTTTATGTTCGACAGTGACGACGCAATGGTGCGTATCGATATGTCCGAGTTTATGGAGAAACACTCGGTGTCTCGCTTGGTTGGGGCACCTCCGGGATATGTCGGTTATGAAGAAGGTGGGTATCTGACGGAAGCAGTACGTCGTCGTCCTTACTCTGTCATCCTGCTGGATGAAGTGGAGAAAGCGCACCCGGATGTGTTCAACATTCTGCTGCAGGTGCTTGACGATGGTCGTCTGACTGACGGACAGGGAAGAACGGTCGATTTCCGTAATACGGTTGTCATCATGACCTCGAACCTGGGCTCCGATCTAATCCAGGAACGCTTTGGTGAGCTGGATTACGGCCACATGAAAGATATGGTGCTGGGCGTCGTGAGCCATAACTTCCGCCCGGAATTCATCAACCGTATAGATGAGGTTGTTGTATTCCATCCGTTGGGTGAGCAGCACATTGCTTCTATTGCTCAGATCCAGCTGCAGCGTCTGTACAAACGTCTGGAAGAGCGTGGCTATGAAATCCACATTTCTGACGAGGCGCTTAAACTGCTGAGCGCGAATGGTTACGATCCGGTGTATGGCGCACGTCCATTGAAACGTGCTATCCAGCAGCAGATCGAAAACCCGCTGGCGCAGCAAATTCTGTCTGGTGAACTGATTCCGGGCAAAACGATTCGTCTGGAAGTGAATGACGATCGCATCGTGGCAGTGCAGTAAGTCACAAAACAACAATAAACGGGCCCTGCGGGGCTCGTTTTTGTTTAAAATTCAGGCGAAAATAGATGTATTGATTGAAAAGTAATCGCTTGATAAGTTTTTTATATTTTTAACTTGTCAGCCTGAAATAACTCCCTATAATGCGCCTCCACTGACACGGAACAACGGATTACAAGCCGCCGGGTCAGCGGGG
>NZ_JAOWED010000026.1:0-36015 GCF_030334285.1 Citrobacter sp. Cf087 | reverse complement strand
AAGTTATGGAGCCACGGTTGATGAGGGCTTTATTGTAGGTGGGCCAGTTGGTTATTTTGAACTTTTGCTTTGCCACGGAATGGTCTGCGTTGTCGGGAAGATGCGTGATCTGATCCTTCAACTCAGCAAAAGTTCGATTTATTCAACAAAGCCGTCTGTGTTGTAAAATGGCGCCGAAAGCCCGGCGTAGCCGGTTGCCGGGCTATAAATTCTGCCACCCTACCCCCTGCCCTGATTAGCCTTAACTCGCGAACAGCAATGAAGAAGTCAAAGTAATCCCTTTTAACCCCGGTGAGCGGGCTTTACGGCGTTTACGACGTAAAGGGCGTGATTTCCGGGGCCTAAGCGGCGGCAGCTTGCTGCTGACGCTTAGGGGGATGTTCATCAACTATTTCAGCGACACCAGGGAACTTAACACGGTAGCTGCAAAGCCCTAATCCCGCTCACCGCCACGCAGCTGCCGTACGTCCCCCACGGGGGTGCGCAGTGCTGCGCGCGGGAACGGCGGCCCGTCTGCGGGACGCGGCGCCGTACTGCGCGTTAGCGGCCGCACGCGGCCGGTTACGGGGGACACTCCGCCATACGACCAGCGACCCGCTGAGCTGCACAATCCACAGATAACACAAGCTACATACATGTCGATATGGGAATCGGCCCACCTTGCCGGGCGCCGGTGCCGTGTGGAAATCCGCCCACCTTGCCGCGCGCCGGTGCCGTGTGGGAATCCGCCCACCTTGCCGCGCGCCGGTGCCGTGTGGGAATCCGCCCACCTTGCCGGGCGCCGGTGCTGTGTGGAAATCCGCCCACCTTACCGGGCGCCGGTGCTGTGTGGAAATCCGCCCATCTTGCCGGGCGCCGGTGCCGTGTGGGAATCCGCCCACCTTGCCGGGCGCCGGTGCTGTGTGGAAATCCGCCCACCTTACCGGGCGCCGGTGCTGTGTGGAAATCCGCCCATCTTGCCGGGCGCCGGTGCCGTGTGGGAATCCGCCCACCTTACCGGGCGCCGGTGCTGTGTGGAAATCCGCCCATCTTCATGACAAAAATTTGTCAAATGACAGGCTCATGTGTGCTGATTTATGTCAGACGGGATTTTGCTTATCAATTATTGAGAACAGAAATTTTCCTGAATCATCAATACTATACTTAGCAAGTAAAGGTGTTTTCTCATTTATCTGCTTGAGTGCAGGATCAAGGAAAGATCGTTTCAACTCTGCCAAGTTCTTCTGCTGGGATTCCGGTAAGACGAAACGGTCATTTAACCAAGCATGAGTAGTAACCCATAAGCCTGAAGATTTGAATTGAGCAAGACTTTCATAAAGGCGGATCGTCCGGGGATTTCGAAGACTGCCACAATCGCGGAGCGAGTAGGTGGTGAACTGGTTGGTAATGACTCCAACTTACTGATAGTGTTTTATGTTCAGATAATGCCCGATGACTTTGTCATGCAGCGCCACCGATTTTGAGAACGACAGTGACTTCCTGCCCAGCCTTGCCAGATGCTGCCTCAGATTCTGGTTATGCCGCTCAATTCGCTGCGTATATCGCTTGCTGATAACGTGCAGTTCTCCCTTCAGGCGGGATTCATAAAGCGGCCAGCCATCCGTCATCCATACCACGACCTCAAAGGCCGACAGCAGGCCCGGAAGACGCTCCAGCGTGGCCAGAGTACGCTCACCAAAGACGCGTGCCACCACCGTCCTGCACATCCTGCCATAGGCGTAAAATAACCAGCGCTGACGTGATTTAGCCCCGACGTAGCCCCACTGTTCGTCCATTTCCGCGCAGACAATGACGTCACTGCCCGGTTGTATGCGTGAGGTTACCGACTGCGGTCTGAGTTTTTTAAGTGACGTAAAATCGTGTTGAGGCCAACGCCCATAATGCGGGCGGTTGCCCGGCATCCAACGCCATTCATGGCCATATCAATGATTTTCTGGTGCGTACCGGGCTGAGAGGCGGTGTAAGTGAACTGTAGCTGCCATGTTTTACGGCAGTGAGAGCAGAGATAGCGCTGATGTCCGGCAGTACTTTTACCGTTACGCACCACGCCTTCAGTAGCTGAGCAGGAGGGACAACTGATGGAGATGGAAGCCACTGGAGCACCTCAAAGACACCATCGTACACTAAATCAGTAAGTTGGCACCATTATCCGGCAGGCGATCTGGATTATCGTCACGCTGTTAAATATGTCGCGGTAGGGATACCCGTTACCGGATACCCCCCGCACAGATCCCGGCGTGCGCGATTTACGCACCGGGCTCCTGCCTCGGGTGTCTGGCGGTGAACCGCTCCACAGGCCATGGATGAAGAACCCGAACCCTTGGTAGCCATGCGGCTGCCAGTTTGTTTGCTTTCGTCCAGGTCGTATCATCCTTCTGGCTCCTGCGCCTGAGCGCCCGGCGCCAGAGGTTTGTTACGTGTGTCCTGAACTTCTGCATGGTGGGGAAGTTGCCCGGTACCGAGTGATAGTTCAGGTATCCCTGAACCACTCTCCTGAGCCATTTTCCCTGTTCGGGGATTGAGTAATGCCAGCGCCTTCGCAGACCGTCTTTGATGGCTTTCAGAGTTGCCGTCATCCGATCCCGGCGGGTCTTTCGTATCAGCATGAACCTGCCGTTGCGATCTTTCCCGCTGATGTGCGTGAACCCGAGGAAGTTGAACGTTTCTGGTTTGCCTTTTCCCCTGATGGCACGGTTTTCGGCAGCGAAGCGGCCGAACTCCATCAGACGGGTTTTCTCCGGGTGAACCGTGAGTCCGAACTCCCTCAGTCTGCGCTGCATGGCTATACGGAAGCGCCGGGCATCGTATCGTTTGTCGAACCCGATGACGATGTCATCGGCGTATCTGACCATTACCACATTGCCTGTGGCATAGCGACGTCGCCACTGATGCGCCCACAGATCGAAGACGTAGTGGAGGTATATGTTTGCCAGCAGCGGTGAGATGACCGCACCCTGTGGGGTGCCTTCCTCCGTTGCTCGCCATTGACCCTCCTCCAACGTCCCGGCTGTGAGCCACTTACGTATGAGCCTGATTACGCTCCGGTCGCCGATCCGATGCTCTGTGAACCTGATCAGCCATTCGTGGCTCACCCTGTCGAAGAACTGACTGATGTCGGCATCCAGTACCCAGTTTACGTTAGTGCGTACCAGCCCTGTGGCCAGTGCGTCCAGTGCATCGTGCTGGCTTCGCCCGGGTCTGAACCCGTATGAGAACCCCATAAAGTCGTTTTCATAGACTGCGTTCAGGATTTTCACCAGCGCATACTGGACGATCTTGTCCTCCAGCGAGGCGATGCCGAGCGGGCGTTGTTTTCCATCCGCTTTTGGGATGTAGTGACGCCTGCCGGGCTGCGCCCTGTAGCTGCCCTAATGTAGCCTCCGGTGCAGATCTGTTATGTTGTTCTTCATGTTTCCGGCGTAGTCCATCCACCTGATGCCATCCACTCCGGCGGCCGCTTTCCTGCTCAGGGAGAGGAATGCGGCTTCCAGTGCTTCGACTGTCAGCAGGTGGAACAATGCTGTAAACCGTTCTTTCTTCCGCTGCTTCGCAGCTTCCCGCACGCGTGACAGCCTCTGTGACATGCTTTCCCGGCTCTGTGTCCGGCGCATGTGTGGCTGTTCCGCGTTCCCCTTGGCCCCGCTCCTTCGCTCCACTGACTCCGCTCCTTTCGGGTTGTTCGCCTGCTTCGCCGCTACTATGAGCGAGTCCGACTTCTCCTCTCCGTACATCACCGGCTATGACTCCTCGTCTTCCCGGTGCGGGCCGTCTCCGACACTGGCAGATGGTCAGAGGGGAGATCTCCCGGTTCCCGCGTAGAGATCGTATTGACATGCCAGGGTCTCAGACCCCGCCGGGTCCATGTGGCACTCGCAGTATCGCACCCTATGATGTTGCCTTCCGTTAACAGTACAACGTCGGCACCCGGTAATTTAATATACATTTCGTGGCTCAATGGCTGGCCTGTCAACACCCCTGTCAACGCTTCGCCCCATACCTCGCGGTATGCAACGCATGACTCGGGGACCTTGTGGATTGCTGGTCCTTCAATGGTCGGGGACTTTCACCCCTTGATCTCTACCGGTCTCCCGGTGAACACTGTATGTATAACCAGTAAAATTAGAGTGTCAGGAGGAAAGATGAAACTACAACTTTTCAGCACCGGGAAAGAACTCCCGCCACAGGCCCATCCATTGTTTGCCGATCTGGCCAGCTGCGGTTTTCCCAGCCCTGCTGCTGACTATGTCGAGTCCGATCTGGATCTCCATGATTACTGCATACGGCATCCGAGCGCGACGTACTACCTGCGTGCCAGCGGAGACAGCATGGCCGACGGCAGTCTGTACAATGGCGATCTGCTGGTTGTGGACAGTGCTGAAAAGCCGCGGCACGGCGATATCGTTGTCGCCAGCATGCAGGGGGAGTTTACGGTGAAACGGCTTCTGCTGACGCCGCGACTGACGCTGCAGCCCATGAATGCCTCCTGGTCGCCGATTTATCCTGATCCCGACGAGCTGGATATCTTTGGCGTCGTCACGCATATCATCCACCGCCCGAGGGAGATGTACTGATGTTTGCCCTGGCCGATGTGAACAGCTTCTATGCCAGCTGTGAACGTGTTTTCCGCCCGGATTTGAAAGGAAAGCCGATAGTCGTCCTGAGCAACAACGACGGGAATGTAATCGCTCGCAGTGCCGAGGCGAAGCCCTGGATCAAAATGGGAACTCCGTGGTTTCAGATAAAAAACGAAAGATACCCGGAAAAAATATATGCGTTTTCAAGTAACTATGAACTTTATGCCTCGATGTTGGCGCGCGTGATGAACAGCCTGGAGGAACTGGCCCCCAGAGTGGAACAGTATTCAATTGATGAGATGTTCCTCGATTTGACCGGCGTGGAGCACTGTATGGAGCTTGAGGACTTCGGCCGGCAGCTGCGTCAGCACGTGTATGACTGTACCCACCTGACCATTGGCGTGGGCGCCGGACCAACGAAGACCCTCGCAAAATCAGCCCAGTGGGCCTCAAAAGAGTGGAAACAGTTTCGTGGCGTACTTGCTCTGACCAGGGGAAATCCGCAGAGAACGCGGAAACTGCTTTCACTGCAGCCGGTTGAAGAAATCTGGGGGGTGGGTAACCGTATTGCACGCAAGCTGAATGTACTGGGCATTAAGACCGCGCTCGATCTCGCCCTGACGAACCCGGCCTTCATCCGCAAAAATTTTTCTGTGGTCCTTGAGCGAACGGTACGGGAACTGAACGGGGAAAGCTGCCTTTCGCTTGAGGAAGCCCCTCCGACGAAACAGCAAATTGTCTGCAGCCGCAGTTTTGGCGTGAAGATCACGGAGTACGAGTCACTCCGTCAGGCTATCTGTCAGCACGCAGAGCGGGCCTCTGAAAAACTGCGTAAAGAGCACCAGTATTGCCGGCATATTTCCGTTTTCATCAAAACGTCTCCGTTCGCCATTAAAGAGCCTTACTACGGCAACGTGGCTACGGAAAAACTTCTTACACCCACTCAGGACACCAGGGACATCATTGCAGCCGCTACAACGGCTCTGGAGCGTATCTGGAGGGATGGGCACCGGTATGCCAAAGCCGGAGTTATGCTGAATGACTTCACCGGCTCCGGCGTTTCGCAGCTGCAGCTGTTCGACGAACGCCCGCCACGCCCTTACAGTGCTGAGCTGATGAAGGTTCTGGACGGGATCAACAACTCAGGGCTGGGTAAAGTATGGTTTGCGGGGCGGGGTATTGCCCCGGAATGGCAGATGAAACGGGAGATGCTTTCTCCTGCTTATACGACACGATGGTCAGATATTCCTTCAGCGAAACTGGCGTAAAACTTTGGCGATTTCACCTTGAAATTCTCAGCCTAAACTGCCTAATTACAATAAGTTAGATGTGAAATCGCCATGGCGAAATTATTGACTCAAATTTCTGTCAAGGACCTCGTTGATAGCCTTGTCCAGTTCATCCTGAATCACTTTTGACATACGGCTAAACTCATAAGTCAGCGTACGCCCTTTCACACGCTTACGCGCGAACTTGTCCTTTTCTTCAAAAGACCAGAGTGGGGAAACCACTGACTTTTCCTTGGGAGATGGATCTATCAATGCCTGAGATGCCTGAGAAATCAGCTTCAGTATACTGGCTTTCTGTTCGTCTTCTGGTCGCTCGCCTTCACTCAAAATTGCATCGAGCTGAGCTGATACAGACTGAATGAGTTCTTCAGGCGTTAATCCCTTTTCACTGAGTTTTTCATTAACTTCTAAAAGAAGTTTATAGTCACTAAACGATAGCTCCGACTGAACCGGGAACAGAGAAATCAAGTCTTGCGGTACGGCCGCCGCCTGCAGCGCCCTGGTAACTTTAGCTTGAGATAACCCCTCCAGTTCAGCAATTTCCTTTTGATTAAATCCGGACTCTTTAAGAGCGATCAATCTCAGGCCAATCTCCCGAAGATTATGTTCTTTAGCTGTCTGGATATCTTTAGCCAGTTGGCGAGCTTCATCAGCTGATAAATGCTCTTCGGTAACCATTACATCAAGGCCTGTACGGACAAAAATTGCTGAGGCTCGCCGTCTTGAACCATCCAGTATCTCAATCCTTTCACTTTGCTTAATACCAATACAGGGAAAGAACTGCTGAAACTTAATCGTCTGGATAATGGATTTCAGGGATTCCCTGGTCAGTGCAAGTTGATCTCTTCCGTTGTTTTCCTGGTTTACGAAGGTCTTACTTTCAACTTCAGATGCAGGCACCCGAACAAACCTGAACGTTACCTTCCTGCCGGTTTTTAAGGTAAATACCTGGCTTCTACCGGTGTCCGTCATTTCCGCAATTGACGCCTGGGTATTTAACTGTCTGCCGATGGTTTTTCTTTTCTCATTCGACATCACATACCTCCGTTAGTACGAATGAACTCGATGCGATCAAAGACTGCCTTCGCAAAGTCTTCCGCTGCTGATTTTGCGCTTTTTAGTGCCTCTGTACTTCCATCATAGGTTGCTGGATTTGCTGAAATAACTGTGTCAAAAGTCTCCCCACAACGTTCGAAACCATCCAGTCTTGGCAGAACCATGTCTAGCATATCGGCACCGAAAACCTCTTTGGCCTGACTATGGCAAATTTTGTGATCAGACTTGTTCAGGATCTTGGACATGAAGCCGACATTACCGATGAGATTGCAGGTGTGCCCATCCATTTCGATGGAATCTATGAGGGCAGGGAGGCTGGCCACAAACTTCAGGGAAGAATGAAAATCAACCGTCGCCGGTGGAAGAGGGGTCAACATCAGGTCTGCCGCCCCAATGCAGTTTTTCAGGAACGCATCAAGGTGAGGACCACTATCAAGGAAAATAAAGTCGTAGTCATGCTGGAGCTTGTCGATAATGTTCTCTTTAAGCACCGCATGAATATTTTTCCCTGGCAGATGTTCTTCACACAATCCCTTCCAGCCTTCAGCAAGGAATGCATCGTCAATGGAAGCGGGGATTACATCAACACCAGGGATAATAGACGGTACTATAAAATCGGAAAGTAATTCTTCACGAGACACGTTCTGGAGCATGGCCTGAGCAGCCGTATTTTCAACCAAGCCCACTGAATTCTCATGGCTCAGGAACATTGTCAGAGATGCCTGCGGATCGAAATCGATGGCCAGAATACGCAGGTCTTCGAACAGAAGCTGAGGATGAGCTCGAAAAGCATGTGATAATGAAGCGGTAGAAACTGTCTTGGAACCACCACCTTTAAGATTACATACAAAAATCGTAAAGGCTTTATCGAAGCGATCCCTGTACTTCGGTACTTTACGATGGTTATACAGATCGATGACATTCTGAATCGTCATCGCGTATTTCATCGTATTACCAGAAGGTTTCTTTTTAAAAATGTAGCCACCGGCTTCCATTTCGGACACAGCATACTCAACACTGCCTTTACTGAGCTTAGGCAGCTTATACAGAGCGGCTTTGCTGTATTCCTGATAGAACTCGGTAAGCTTCAATTCCTCTTTTTGCTGTCGGATACTTTCGCTCAAAGATGTCAGAAGCTTACCTGCACGTGTAGCGACTTTCCGTAACTGCTCAATATTGTCCATTTATCACCTCATGACGTTTTTTGTCATTTTGAACAAAAAGTGTCATGTTGCAAGAAAAAAATCATATTGTTTTGATTTCGCTCTCAACAGAAGGGGGATGAAGCTCGACGGGCGTGCTACTAAATCACACTGCAGCAACACGCAGACGCACTTTTGACCATCAACAGCAACTCATACAAAAGGGCTTTGAGAAAGGTATTCAACTTGCAAGACAGGAGAGTCATTCAGAAGGATTCTGATTTTAGTTACGACCAGTGCAATGCTGAGCCTTATGTATCAGCGCTCGCCGCAGCCATGTAACCGAGCGTAGCGAGCGAACTGGCGAGGAAGCGAAGAGGAACCGTTCCGGCAGATAGCTCTTACGCTCAGCACAAGAAGAGTTTTCCATCCTCTGTGGGAAACAGGTCAACTTTAATGGACGCTCCGGACTATGGGAAACAGGTCAACTTCGCGGACGGCCCGGACTATGGGAAACAGGTCAACTTCACGGGCGGCCGGGAGTGTGGGGAACAGGTCAACTTCGCGGACGGCCCGGATTATGGGAAACAGGTCAACTTCGCGGGCGGCCGGGACTGTGGGAAACAGGTCAACTTTGCAGACGGCCCGGACTGTGGGAAACAGGTCAACTTCGCGGGCGGCCGGGAGTGTGGGGAACAGGTCAACTTCGCGGACGGCCCGGACTAAGGGAAACAGGTCAGCTTCTCGGACGGCCCGGACTATGGGAAACAGGTCAACTTCTCGGACGGTCGGGAGTGTGGGAAACAGGTCAAGTTAGGCAAGCACTATGGGAAACACAGCAAGTTCAGTATCCCCCCATATGTCAGCAACAAACTAAGGGGGGAGGAAATAAAAATTACAGACTATTGTTTTTTATCAAGAAAATTAAACAGCAAGCGACCATCTTCTTCAGTGGTATATGTTACCTTTAATGGCGTCTTCTCATTAATTTTCTTCAGAGCAGGTTCCAGGAAGGTACGCTTCATTTCAGCAATATTGTTTTTCTGCGAGGCAGGGAGCATAAACCTTTCACATAACCAGTCATGTGTGGTGATCCAGACACCAGTGCTCCGGAACTGACACAGGCTTTCATAAAGCCGGATGACACGAACACTATTAAGCTGGCCACAGTCATAGAGAGAATAGGTAGTGAACTGGGAGGTTAAGCCGACCAGGAATGGCATGACCTTGTAGTTAAATTCAATCTGCCAGGAACCCCGGCCTCGCTTCATTCCTGCTTCAGCCAGCCACGGACGTTTAACTTCTTCAAACTCACCTTCTTTTGGATAAAAGGTAACCGTTGATTCGCCCAGAGCATTTACCCCAGCCTTCACATCACGACTGGCGACAGACGTAGCGACATTGAAGTATTTGACGTAATCGGAAACGCTGATTTTGAAGAGCGGCAATACGTCAGAGTCATCTTCCTGGCTGTCATTAAAATAGGCCTGCATGAGGCATAACCACAGCACACGTTTTGCCTGAAGAGGCAGGTAATATGCAGCTTCGGTCAATTCGTTAGATTGCTTTATACTGGCGCGTTTTTTAAACGTTTTAGTAGCTGGCAAGAGTGCTTGAGTATCCATTTCAATGCCTATGGGTAAATTTTTACCCACCCATAATGACAGTGAAAACAGAAATTGCAAGCTATCGCGATACTTATCCACCGGAAAAATCTGCACTTTATCCACAAGTGGATAATTGAGAACTGAACTTGACCTCTTTCCCATAGCTTGTTGATGCGTATCCCATAGCTTGTTGACACAAAACCCACTGATACGTGATTAATTTCCCATATTATGTTTACCAGTTGCCCATACAGGCCCCCTCTCAGGCCGCACTGTACGCGGCTTTCAGGCTCCCTAAAAGATGTAAAATAAAGAAAAAGAATAAAAAAGTACTTTATAAAAATATGCCCGTGGATAAGTGGATAACCCCGAGGGGAGGTGATTTTTCAGGCATTGAGCGTAAGCAGAATTTATAAGTTTTGTTCCCTGGTGCTTCCTCGCTCACTCGGGGCTTCGCCCTGTCGCTCGACTGCGGCGAGCACTGCTGGCTCGATCATATCCGTGGCCGGAAGATACTACTCCTCCCCCGAGTCGCTCTCCAGAGCCGGCTACAGCGAGACAACCCGCACGAAGATTTCTATCGTCCCTGCAGACATATTCGAATCGTTTTTATTAACCCTGGCTTCCGTCGTGACAGAACACTACGTCCTGTAAAAGGGGGACTAAGGCCCCTGAATCACACACCTGAATAATGCGGAGTTTTACGATAATGTCATTGCTGGAAACTTTCCTGACCGCT
The DNA here is from genome assembly GCF_030334285.1 of Citrobacter sp. Cf087. Classification (NCBI taxonomy): domain Bacteria; kingdom Pseudomonadati; phylum Pseudomonadota; class Gammaproteobacteria; order Enterobacterales; family Enterobacteriaceae; genus Citrobacter; species Citrobacter sp. Cf087. Next base: position 25,608 of record NZ_JAOWED010000026.1, on the reverse strand, counting down.
TCTCAGGGGGCAACAATCCTGTTCCTTGCCATGCTGATCTACTGGCAAAAGCGATAAATCCAAGCGGGCTGGCCTTTGGCCAGCTTCGCTGTATAAGGGGAAAAATGCGGCATATCCAGACATTTCACTAGGCAATTTGAATTCAGATATCTATGCTTGGGATCCGGTCAACAGGAGGTAACAAGATGAAACTTGAAACTATACAGATAGATAATACCGTAAGGAGTGGTCTTAATTCTTTCACTGACGGGGTGATTATTCGTGATACAAAGGTATTGATCACGCTCAATCTCCCGGATGGACAGAAAACCACTATTGAGGGGGAATGGCGGCATATGTCGGACGCCAACAGGTTGTCAGAACGTATTACGATGCTTCAGCATGCGATCTATGAGCAGTATGAGGAATACAGAGCAGATATTCCCGTCAGCTGGTCCAGATAACGTCTGACAGACCTCCCCGGCGAGCAGGACGTTCGCCAGCATCATTCTCCTAAGTACTTAAATATTCCCTTTCAGCATGGCTACCGCATCCGCTTCGGGCATCTGAAACTGAACTCGATGCCGCGCAGCAACATCAAGTGCGAACACCTTCGTATAGACTTCCGTCGAGCTAATCGATTTGTGGCCCATCAGGCTCTGCAAAACCTTCAGTGGTATGCCGGCATACAGCATATGCATCGCGTAGGAGTGGCGGAACGTATGCGGGGTGACCGGCACCGAGAATGTCACCCCGTCGACGGCGGCCGCTTCAACCGCTTCGCCAATCCAGGTCCGTACTGTCCGGTCGGTGATGTCCCAGATGCGGGCTTTCTCTGTTCTGCCGGTACGCTTGTTGCGTCTTTCCAGCGGAATTTTCAGGGTGGCCACCATCATCTGCAGCTGGCTGACGTAGTGGTGATCGGAAAGCGGAACCAGACGATGAGCCTGGCTACCGGCGGGAGCTCGGCCGGCTGTCCTGGCCGCTTTTTCGGTGCGCTGCTTAAGCGTGGCCAGCTGCACGAACGGATACGGTGGCACCAGCGAAAAATCCCCCCGGGTCAGCGCCAGCGCCTCGTTGATACGTGCGCCGGTGTTCCAGAGGGTTGCCAGCAGCATCTTGCGGTGCAAATCGGGCACATAATGGAGCAGGGCGCTGACTTCCGGTGCCAGCAGGTATTTCGGTAGTTCATCTTGAACGAGCGCCATCTGGCGCAGGGCCAGCGCGGCGGGATAGTCAATGGCCACCGGCATTTGCGCCGGCTGCTGCGGGTGAGAATATGATAAGAGGCCGCTCATTGGTTTGACATTCCATCAGGTATCACTAATTGATTCCACTCCCTGTTGCGGGTAGCTTCAGCAGCGCGCAGGGCTCTTTCGCGCCTCCAGACTTTACGAAACACGGAAACTGCAGACCATTCATCATGACCTGTAAGACGTGTTTCGGGCATCCCGGTTGCCTTGCGCAGACGGACGGCAAGAATGACAGCGTTGATGCCCAAGCGCGTGAACTGATACTGCCGTTCCCTGAAATAGTCCTTATGCCAAGGAGGGTCGGAGTATTCGGCGGCATATGCAATTGCCCTGTGGGCCTCATCCTGGAGCACCGGCAGTTCACGGATGCGATACATAAGACGTGGCTCTAAAGTCCGCCAGTCACCGGAGACATCGATCAGATTCAGTTCAGGGTAATTCGTGACAGCTTTTCTCTCAGGCTGGGGGGCATCATCATCCTGGCCGTCATCCGTCACAACCCGGAAACAACCCTCAGCATACCGTTCAAGCATGAATACCAACTCGGTGGCAATGTAATGCAGTTCCTTTTTCATTTTATCTTCTGACGCCTGTCTCTCACGCTTAAGCGTGAAATAATGTGTCAGCCAGATGCCAGTGAGTGTTATACCCCCAGTAAGCAGGCCAGTGATAAGCCCGGTTGCCACGTTTCCCCAGATCCCCGCCCCTTGATTAATCAGCTGTACGGAAACCGGATGGGATGTCGCAGCAACTATACTCTCAGTTGCGGCCTGTATATCAGTCATTGATCATTTACCCCTTTATATTCCTGAGAAATCCCGCCCTCTGTCCGTAGTCAGCGGCCGGCAGCCAGCTCTTCAGCCAGTTTCACAAACCTTTTGTGCTCAGTCTGCAGGTAATGGCTGTAAATCCGGGCATCACGTTCTGTCAGTCCGGATGGATTGCCGGTGAAGTAACGTTGCAGCACCGCAATACAGTGATTGTAGGTATCGAGATCATATTCCCAGTTTCCCAGCTCACCGGCCGCATCCAGTTCCTGGCGAAACTGCTCGTATTTACGGAGCAGAATGCCAAGACCTAATTCTGTTGCAGCATAAAGATTATTTTCTCCTGGCGCGGAAATCGCATTACGGATTTTTTCAAAAGCATAACTGAAATCATTTCTCTCATTGAATGCAGTAAACATGTCCTTTCCTCAGTTGAATAGTTAGCCGTGCAATTTTACCACACCTCAATCATCGTCAGATGAGTGCCACTCTGTCGCGACAGTGACTTTCACGAGAGTGATTTTCACATACTAAAATAATAAGCAGCCATATAACAACGTAATTAAATTACCTGACGGCCGCTCTGGCCGGATCCGACTTTTATGTTATTCCACAGTTTCCGGAAGTGTACCACGCACACGGAATAACCACAGCGCCCTTTCAGGGTGGTGAGCGGCCGGTCACGGGGCAGGGGAGGGGCACAACATATATGGTCACTGACAGCTGGAAACACCGCTACATCTTGTGTTTCCGGGCCGCTGCGCGCCGGCGGGGCTGAATCAGATCCGGAACTGCCTTTTTTCGGATCTGAGCGGGAAAAGTGAGAAACCAACATAGGTGTAACATATCCATATGCCGGGCATCTGCATAGGCAAAGCATACGCATATACCTACCATCTGCATATGTAACACCTATACAAGCCGGGCTTGCAGGCATATACTTCACCTATGCGGGAATACTCCCTGGCACACTCAGCATATGAGGAAAAACCATGCGCACAGTTTCAATATTTAAAAACGGCAATAACCGCGCCATCCGTCTGCCCCGGGACCTGGATTTTGATGGCGTCAGCGAGCTGGAGATCGTCCGGGAAGGGGACAGCATCATTCTGCGTCCCGTCCGGCCGACCTGGGGCTCGTTCGCGCAGCTGGACAGGGCCGATCCGGACTTTATGGCGGAGCGTGAGGATGTGGTCAGCGATGAAGGACGCTTTGAGCCATGAAGAAAACCTGGATGCTCGACACCAACATCTGCTCGTTCATCATGCGCGAGCAGCCGGCAGCGGTGCTGAAGCGCCTGGAGCAGGCGGTGCTGCGCGGTGATCGCATTGTGGTCTCGGCCGTGACGTATGCCGAGATGCGCTTCGGCGCCACCGGCCCGAAGGCCTCGCCGCGCCATATTCAGCTGGTCGACGCGTTCTGCGCGCGCCTCGATGCCGTCCTGCCCTGGGACCGCGCCGCGGTGGACGCCACGACGGACATCCGGGTGGCGCTGCGCCTAGCCGGGACGCCGATCGGCCCGAATGACACGGCCATTGCCGGGCACGCCATCGCGGCGGGCGCCATCCTGGTGACGAACAATGTGAGAGAGTTTGCGCGGGTCCCGGGCCTGGTGCTGGAAGACTGGGTGAAATAATCCCGTAATAATTTCCGTGACGGAGACGATAGACATGAATGGGCTTTGTTGAATAAATCGAACTTTTGCTGAGTTGAAGGATCAGATCACGCATCCTCCCGACTGGATTTGCCCCTATATTTCCAGACACCTGTTATCACTTAATGGAGTGACCCCGAGCCCGTAGACAAATCTGCCCTATAGTTTGAGCATAGGAGGAGTCTATGGGCACATCACGTTTTACCCCTGAATTTAAGGAAGAGGCCGTCCGCCAGATCACCGAGCGGGGCTATTCTATTGCTGAAGTATCTGAACGGCTCGGCGTGTCGGCGCACAGCCTATATAAATGGCTCCGGGCTGTTAAGCCTGACAACAGTGGACAGCAGGCACAGGATTTACTGGATGCCAGAACAGAAATTCTCAGGCTGAAAGCACAGCTTAAACGCACTGAGGAAGAGCGGGATATTCTGAAAAAGGCAGCGCGGTACTTTGCAAGGGAGCCCGACTGAAGTATCGCTTTATCAACGATCACCGTGAAATCTGGTCGATCGTTACAATGTGTCGGGTCCTTAAGGTTGCCCGTGCCGGATTTTATGTCTGGCTCCATAACCCTGTATCTGCCGGAGAAAAGGATAACCAGCGACTGCTGGAACTCATCCGCGACTCCTATACGCTGAGTGGTGGAGTTTACGGTTATCGCAGGGTTCATGGCGATCTTCGCGAAATTGGCGAAGTGTGCAGCAGAAACCGGGTTGCCAAAATCATGAGGAAAAACAGGATTCAGGCTATACATGGTTATAAAGTGCCACGCGGGAGCCGGGGACGACCGTCACTGATAGCGCCTAATCACGTGCGGCGTGAATTTACTGTAGTGAAGCCCAATCAGGTGTGGGTCACCGACATCACCTACATCCGCACCTGGCAGGGCTGGCTGTACCTGGCAGTGGTTATCGATCTTTTTGCCCGTAATGTGGTGGGCTGGTCGATGAAGCCGACACTGTCGCGCGAGCTGGCACTGGATGCGCTGCTGATGGGGTCGTTTGCGGGAGAGGGCGAAATCCTACGCTAAGGCTTTGGCCAACGATATTCTCCGGTAAGATTGATGTGTTCCCAGGGGATAGGAGAAGTCGCTTGATATCTAGTATGACGTCTGTCGCACCTGCTTGATCGCGGCCGCGATAGCTAGATCGCGTTGCTCCTCTTCTCCATCCGCGTTCCAAGCTGCGGAAAGGCACCCATAAGCGTACGCCTGGTCGAGCAGGCGACGCGGATCGACGTCCAGCGCACGAGAGAATGCGTCCGCCATCTGTGCAATGCGTCTAGGATCGAGACAAAGGTCGTCTCTGTCAGCCGGATCGTAGAACATATTGGCGGCGCCAAAGCCCACTTCACCGACCAGACCGACGGGATCTATCACCAGCCAGCCGCGACTGGAGAACATGATGTTTTCATGATGCAGATCGCCATGTAGCCCACGCAGTTCCGAGGCATTGCTCATCATTTGATCGGCTATAATCGCCGCGTGGACGTAGTCAGTTTGACAACCTGCGTTTTGATCATCGCGCGCCCGCTGAAACAAAGCTGCAAAGCGATCCCGGATCGGGAGAAGGGCAGAAGGCAGGGGTTCCTCAGATGCGGCATACAGCTTCGCCATTAGTTCCGCTGCAATTTCGGTCGCCTGGTAGTCGCCGTGCTCGGCAACGATGTGAGAGAGCATTCGCTCCCCGGCATATTCGAGCAACATCAGATTGTTCTCACGACCGAGCAACCGGACTGCTCCCCTCCCATTGCGCCATACCAGATAGTCGGCCCCGCGCAGTTCATCAGCAATGTCTTCTATAGGTTTCAATCCCTTGACGATTGCAGGAGTCCCGTCTGGCAATGAAACTTTCCAAACGAGGCTGGAAAAGGTGTCCGCAATGAGAACAGGTTGCGAAACGTGCCAATGAGCAGGAAAAACAGGCGGCATGAACATCAACCCCAAGTCAGAGGGTCCAATCGCAGATAGAAGGCAAGGCGTTCGCGGTCGGGGGCTTCGATCCCCAATACATTGAATAGGACAGCGAAGGCGCGCTCTGCTTCATCTGGCGCTGCCCAGTTCTCTTCGGCGTTAGCAATCATGAGTGCCAAATCGGCATAGCGATCTGCTGTTCCGAGCCGCCCAAGGTCGATCAGACCCGTGCATTGAAGAGTTTTAGGGTCCACCATGAAGTTCGGCATGCAGGGATCACCATGGCAAACAACCATATCGGTGCGCTCTTGGTCGAGCCGCACCGGTAGCTCTCGTTCGACACGAGCCAAAAGATCGAGCTGCGGCGTACTCTTGTCCTCGTCCGGTAAGAAGTCGGGATTGACGGCATTGCGGGACACCACATCAACGGCGCGTCCGAACATTCGCGACAGCCTGCGCTCAAACGGACATTGATCAACCGATAGGCTGTGAACAGCGCCAAGTTGCTGCCCCATTGACGGCCACGCTTTGAGCAAATCCGCTCCAGACAGATCAGCCGCCGGTACTCCCGGAATTGCCGTTATCACCAAGCATGCACCCTCCTGTTCCTCCTGCCAGTTGATCACCTCGGGGCAAGCCACACCTCGACCTTTGAGCCAAATGAGGCGGTCACGCTCTCCAGCGAGCTCACCGCGGCGGGAAGCAGGTGCGATTTTCGCGAAGGCATGCCCGTCACCACGTCGAAAAACAAAATCACCAGATTCTCCGCCTCTGACAGGCAACCAGTCAGAATGCGATTCACCAAAAAAAATATTAGTTCGATTCAATGGAGGTTCCTTCAGTTTTCTGATGAAGCGCGGAGGTGGCTCAACCTGCGAAAAGAAACGAGTTGCTATGGACTTGCACCGGTTGTGTTCCGGTCTATCTCTCATTTTAAGCGGCTTTTTTCTCAAATGCCACCGGCGATTTCCAGCCGAGTGTTGAATGTCTTCGGCGTGGATTATAAAAGCCATTTATATATTCGAAGATTGCAATCTCAATATCTCGCCTTGTTTGCCAGTGTCTGCGCCAAATCAACTCAGCCTTTAATGATTTAAAGAAGCTTTCTACTGCGGAGTTATCAAAACAATTGCCTTTCCCGCTCATGGACGGCAGCAATTGATGTTTGAGCAGTAGCTTTTGATATTCATGAGCGCAATATTGGCTCCCACGGTCTGTGTGTTGAATACAACCCGGTGGTGGTTTGCGTAAAGCCAACGCCATATTCAGTGCCCTTAATGCAAGATCCTGCTTTAATCGATCACCTGTTGCCCAGCCAATCACGCGACGGGAATACAGGTCAAGGATAACAGCAAGATAGACCCATCCTTCTCTGGTCCAAACATAAGTGATATCGCCTGCCCATTTCTGGTTGGGTGCGCTTGCGCTAAAGTCTTGTTTTAATAGGTTCGGTGCAATGTTGAAGGTATGATGACTATCCGTTGTCCGTTTGAATTTACGCGTTCGAACAACTGTAATGTTATTCTGGCGCATCAAACGTCCAACCCGACGCTGCCCAACCTGCAGGCCCAGCGCTTTCAACTCTTCTGTCATACGCGGCCTACCATAGCTCCCCAAACACAACCGATGCTGCTCACGTATATGCGCTAGAAGTATAAGATCACGACGCTGGCGCAGTGATGGAGGACGGCGTTTCCATGCACGTAAACCACGATCTGTTACGCCCATCAAACGACATATGCGTGAACGTGAGAGAGAGCCACGGTAATCCGTAATAAACTGAAATCTCACAGCTTTTGTACTGCGAAAAATATTGCTGCCTTTTTTAATATCTCCCTCTCCTCCCGAAGGATACGGTTCTCTTTGCGTAAACGTTCATTCTCACGCAGAAGATCAGTGTCTTGGGTAGGAATTTTAGTTTCATCGGAAATTGATGCGATCCATTTCCCAAGCGTGGAAAGCCCAATACTTAAATCTGACGCAACTTGACGGCGTGTTAAGCCACTAGTGAGTGCTATGCGAACTGCATCACGCTTAAATTCATCACTATGCTTTAATGACATATATGGTCTCCTTGATAACAAATAATGCTCTCAAAAAGACCGGAACGAAACCGAGGCAAGTCCACTACGTAAGTCCGAGAACATGCTTTCCATGGTCTCTGAGCGGCACTGTTGCAAATAGTCGGTGGTGATAAACTTATCATCCCCTTTTGCTGATGGAGCTGCACATGAACCCATTCAAAGGCCGGCATTTTCAGCGTGACATCATTCTGTGGGCCGTACGCTGGTACTGCAAATACGGCATCAGTTACCGTGAGCTGCAGGAGATGCTGGCTGAACGCGGAGTGAATGTCGATCACTCCACGATTTACCGCTGGGTTCAGCGTTATGCGCCTGAAATGGAAAAACGGCTGCGCTGGTACTGGCGTAACCCTTCCGATCTTTGCCCGTGGCACATGGATGAAACCTACGTGAAGGTCAATGGCCGCTGGGCGTATCTGTACCGGGCCGTCGACAGCCGGGGCCGCACTGTCGATTTTTATCTCTCCTCCCGTCGTAACAGCAAAGCTGCATACCGGTTTCTGGGTAAAATCCTCAACAACGTGAAGAAGTGGCAGATCCCGCGATTCATCAACACGGATAAAGCGCCCGCCTATGGTCGCGCGCTTGCTCTGCTCAAACGCGAAGGCCGGTGCCCGTCTGACGTTGAACACCGACAGATTAAGTACCGGAACAACGTGATTGAATGCGATCATGGCAAACTGAAACGGATAATCGGCGCCACGCTGGGATTTAAATCCATGAAGACGGCTTACGCCACCATCAAAGGTATTGAGGTGATGCGTGCACTACGCAAAGGCCAGGCCTCAGCATTTTATTATGGTGATCCCCTGGGCGAAATGCGCCTGGTAAGCAGAGTTTTTGAAATGTAAGGCCTTTGAATAAGACAAAAGGCTGCCTCATCGCTAACTTTGCAACAGTGCCGGATTGAATATAACCGACGTGACTGTTACATTTAGGTGGCTAAACCCGTCAAGCCCTCAGGAGTGAATCATGACCGTAGTCACGACCGCCGATACCTCCCAACTGTACGCACTTGCAGCCCGACATGGGCTCAAGCTCCATGGCCCGCTGACTGTCAATGAGCTTGGGCTCGACTATAGGATCGTGATCGCCACCGTCGACGATGGACGTCGGTGGGTGCTGCGCATCCCGCGCCGAGCCGAGGTAAGCGCGAAGGTCGAACCAGAGGCGCGGGTGCTGGCAATGCTCAAGAATCGCCTGCCGTTCGCGGTGCCGGACTGGCGCGTGGCCAACGCCGAGCTCGTTGCCTATCCCATGCTCGAAGACTCGACTGCGATGGTCATCCAGCCTGGTTCGTCCACGCCCGACTGGGTCGTGCCGCAGGACTCGGAGGTCTTCGCGGAGAGCTTCGCGACCGCGCTCGCCGCCCTGCATGCCGTCCCCATTTCCGCCGCCGTGGATGCGGGGATGCTCATCCGTACACCGACGCAGGCCCGTCAGAAGGTGGCCGACGACGTTGACCGCGTCCGACGCGAGTTCGTGGTGAACGACAAGCGCCTCCACCGGTGGCAGCGCTGGCTCGACGACGATTCGTCGTGGCCAGATTTCTCCGTGGTGGTGCATGGCGATCTCTACGTGGGCCATGTGCTCATCGACAACACGGAGCGCGTCAGCGGGATGATCGACTGGAGCGAGGCCCGCGTTGATGACCCTGCCATCGACATGGCCGCGCACCTTATGGTCTTTGGTGAAGAGGGGCTCGCGAAGCTCCTCCTCACGTATGAAGCGGCCGGTGGCCGGGTGTGGCCGCGGCTCGCCCACCACATCGCGGAGCGCCTTGCGTTCGGGGCGGTCACCTACGCACTCTTCGCCCTCGACTCGGGTAACGAAGAGTACCTCGCTGCGGCGAAGGCGCAGCTCGCCGCAGCGGAATGAGCGAACGTCGATATAGCCCGCTCGCGACGCTGTTCGCGGCGACCTTTCTCTTCCGGATCGGCAACGCGGTGGCGGCCCTCGCGCTTCCATGGTTCGTCCTGTCTCATACAAAGAGCGCGGCCTGGGCGGGCGCCACGGCCGCTAGCAGCGTCATCGCGACCATCATCGGCGCGTGGGTTGGTGGTGGCCTCGTCGATCGGTTCGGGCGCGCGCCCGTCGCATTGATCTCGGGTGTGGTGGGCGGCGTGGCCATGGCGAGCATCCCACTGCTCGATGCCGTTGGCGCCCTCTCGAACACTGGGCTGATCGCTTGCGTGGTGCTCGGTGCCGCGTTCGACGCACCCGGTATGGCCGCGCAGGACAGTGAGCTGCCCAAACTCGGCCACGTCGCCGGGCTCTCCGTTGAGCGCGTCTCGTCACTGAAAGCGGTGATCGGGAACGTCGCGATTCTAGGTGGCCCGGCCCTTGGGGGGGCCGCAATCGGCCTGCTTGGCGCTGCGCCAACGCTCGGGCTGACGGCGTTCTGCTCCGTCCTTGCAGGTCTGCTCGGCGCGTGGGTGCTTCCCGCGCGTGCCGCTCGGACGATGACCACGACGGCGACTCTCTCCATGCGCGCCGGCGTCGCTTTTCTCTGGAGCGAACCCCTGCTGCGCCCTCTCTTTGGTATAGTGATGATCTTCGTGGGCATCGTTGGCGCCAACGGCAGCGTCATCATGCCTGCGCTGTTTGTAGATGCAGGACGCCAAGTAGCAGAGCTCGGGCTGTTCTCCTCAATGATGGGGGCTGGTGGTCTCCTTGGCATTGCCATTCATGCGTCGGTCGGCGCCCGGATATCAGCGCAGAACTGGCTGGCGGTGGCATTTTGTGGCTCTGCGGTGGGCTCGCTTCTGCTTTCACAGTTGCCAGGCGTGCCGGTGCTGATGTTGTTGGGCGCGCTCGTGGGACTGCTGACCGGCTCAGTCTCTCCCATTCTCAACGCTGCCATCTACAACCGCACGCCGCCAGAACTTCTCGGCCGGGTACTCGGCACGGTCTCGGCGGTGATGCTGTCAGCCTCGCCCATGGTTATGCTTGCGGCCGGCGCGTTTGTCGACCTTGCTGGTCCGCTCCCTGGCCTCGTTGTATCGGCCGTGTTTGCGGGGCTCGTGGCTCTACTCTCGCTCCGTCTTCAATTTGCTACAATGGCGGCGGCAGCCACAGCCTCCGCCCCAACCCATACAGAAGGTGAACACTGATGCCCCGCCCCAAGCTCAAGTCCGATGACGAGGTACTCGAGGCCGCCACCGTAGTGCTGAAGCGTTGCGGTCCCATAGAGTTCACGCTCAGCGGAGTAGCAAAGGAGGTGGGGCTCTCCCGCGCAGCGTTAATCCAGCGCTTCACCAACCGCGATACGCTGCTGGTGAGGATGATGGAGCGCGGCGTCGAGCAGGTGCGGCATTACCTGAATGCGATACCGATAGGCGCAGGGCCGCAAGGGCTCTGGGAATTTTTGCAGGTGCTCGTTCGGAGCATGAACACTCGCAACGACTTCTCGGTGAACTATCTCATCTCCTGGTACGAGCTCCAGGTGCCGGAGCTACGCACGCTTGCGATCCAGCGGAACCGCGCGGTGGTGGAGGGGATCCGCAAGCGACTGCCCCCAGGTGCTCCTGCGGCAGCTGAGTTGCTCCTGCACTCGGTCATCGCTGGCGCGACGATGCAGTGGGCCGTCGATCCGGATGGTGAGCTAGCTGATCATGTGCTGGCTCAGATCGCTGCCATCCTGTGTTTAATGTTTCCCGAACACGACGATTTCCAACTCCTCCAGGCACATGCGTAAACGGAGGTGTGCAGAGTCCCTGCGGCAGGCGACGAACACGACCGTCGTCGATTAGTACCGGTACGGTCGGTGGTATCGAAGTCTTGATCACCACTCAGGTCTACGGCTTACAAATGGTGACCATCCCGATACTTGCGTCAGAGCACCGGGCCGATTCTTTGACAGTGAATCACTCCCGTAAGGTTGTGCCGGTGTGGGTGTCCCGGGTCGAGACGATACTCCGCCAATGCGCCCAGCAAACAACCTGGCCATCGCAGGTGGTGGGGAGCGGTGTGGCGGATGAGTTGGACAAGTTGGTGTAGCAGCACGAGCACGGCGAGATAACATCGCAGGAGTTCGACATGCTCAAGAGACAGCTGATTGCGAATCGCGATGCAGATTCATAACCCGATTGCGGGTTGGCTTCACTCCACCATCACCGAGCAGACTAGCACGGCGGGCTCTGTTGCAAAGATTGGCGGCAGTCAGAGGTAGGCTGTCGCTCTGCGCCGATCAGGCGGCTGCTGCGAAATGGTGGTTGAGCATGCCCATGGCCTCCGTCAGCGCCGAGGGCCCAATGCCAAAAGCTCTCTCCACAAGGCGCACCTCGCCCCTGATGCCGGGCTGCAGGCACCAGGGGCGAGCCTGTCCTTTGCGCAGGGCTCGCATGACTTCGAATCCCTTGATCGTGGCATAGGCCGTGGGGATCGATTTGAAACCGCGCACCGGCTTGATCAGTATCTTGAGCTTTCCGTGATCGGCCTCGATCACGTTATTGAGATACTTCACCTGCCGGTGGGCCGTCTCCCGGTCCAGCTTTCCTTCGCGCTTCAATTCGGTGATCGCTGCACCATAGCTCGGCGCTTTGTCGGTATTGAGCGTGGCAGGCTTTTCCCAGTGCTTCAGGCCTCGCAGGGCCTTGCCCAGGAACCGCTTCGCTGCCTTGGCGCTGCGGGTCGGCGACAGGTAGAAATCGATCGTGTCGCCCCGCTTGTCGACTGCCCGGTACAGGTAGGTCCACTTGCCCCGCACCTTGACGTAGGTTTCATCCAGGCGCCAGCTCGGATCAAAGCCACGCCGCCAGAACCAGCGCAGCCGCTTCTCCATCTCCGGGGCGTAGCACTGGACCCAGCGATAGATCGTCGTATGGTCGACCGAAATGCCGCGTTCCGCCAGCATTTCCTCAAGGTCGCGATAGCTGATCGGATAGCGACAATACCAGCGCACCGCCCACAGGATCACATCACCCTGGAAATGGCGCCACTTGAAATCCGTCATCGTTCCGTCCGTCCAATCTCCGCCAAGCATGCTCAAGCTTCACGATTTTTGCAACAGAGCCCACACGAGTATTGAGCATAGTCGAGATTGGTGCAGATCACTTCTGATATTGAACTGTCAGGAGCTGGCTGCACAACAGCCATTACGCCCAATCAACTGGTGCAGTCGTCTTCTGAAAATGACAATCCAGTTAGGGTATAGCTCAACCTGACATAGAAGCAAAAACTCAACCACCTTCTACCAACTCTCCGAACAGCTCCTTGACCTTTGTTTTCGCATCAGCAAGTGCAGTTCTGCCTTGTTCAGTGATGTCATAAACACGCCGTTCACGTCGCCCGGTGCGTTCGTGGCGTGAGGTCAGATAGCCTTTTTTTTCCAGGCCGTGCAGCATCGGGTACACGGTGCCAGCGCTCATCTCGTAGCCGTGTCGGCGTAGCTCTTCGATGATCCCCAGCCCAAAGACAGGTTCCTCGGCTGCATGGTGAAGGATGTGCAGGCGGATCAAACCGCCGTAGAGGTCTTTGTCAGTCATTTTTTGTGCCTCACAGAGCGACGCTCAACAGCCACCCAGCTGCACCGCTACCGAGGACAACCAGCCACGGCGGGAGCTTCCAGAACATAAGTGCGACAAGGGCAACTAATGCCAAGCCGAAGTCTTGCGGCTGAAAGATGGCGCTAGTCCATACAGGCTGATACAGCGCGGCCAGCAGCAAGCCGACTACAGCGGCATTGATCCCGGCCAGCGCAGCTTGGATGCCTGTATTGCGGCGCAAACGCTCCCAAAATGGCATTGATCCGACGACCAGCAAGAACGAGGGCGCGAAGATAGCCAGCAGACACACAATGCCGCCGATCCAGCCCGACGGGGCGGTGTTCATCGAGGCACCAAGAAACGCGGCGAACGTGAACAAAGGGCCGGGCACCGCTTGAGCTGCCCCGTACCCCGCGAGAAAGGATTCATTGTTGACCCAGCCGGAGGGCACCACTTCGGCTTGCAGTAATGGCAGCACAACGTGACCACCGCCGAACACCAGTGATCCGACACGATAGAAGGAATCCACCATTGCCATGGTTTGACTTGGCATCAGTTCGGCCAACACCGGCAGGCCAATCAGCAAGACAAAGAACAGCGAGAGCCAAAGCACGCCGGCCCGGTGACTGACCGTGATAGGTAGGGGGTCATGCTCAACAACTTTCGCTGGCTTGAACAATAACCGGCCTGCGATGCCTGCGATAGCAATCACGCCAACCTGTCCCCACGCGGACGGCACAAGTAAAACGACGCAGGTAGCAATTGCCATGATGGTGACTCGCAGCCCATCCGTGCATAGGTTACGCGCCATGCCCCATACTGCTTGAGCGACCACGGCCACAGCCACCACTTTTAAGCCATGCAACGCGCCCTGCGAGACGTAATCGCCATAGCTGGAGATGCCGAGCGCAAAAAGGATCAAGGCTATGGCAGACGGCAGCGTGAAGCCAGCCCAAGCAGCCAGCGCCCCGCTGTATCCAGCCCGAGACAGTCCTACCGCTATGCCGACCTGGCTGCTTGCAGGCCCTGGCAAGAACTGACAAAGCGCGACCAAGTCAGCATAGCTCCGTTCGGAGAGCCAGCGCCGCCGTGTGACAAATTCGGCGCGGAAGTAGCCCAAGTGCGCAATGGGGCCGCCAAAAGATGTCAATCCAAGCCGCAGAAAAATAAGAAAGACCGACCATGGTCTGCTGTCATCGGTAGGGTTATTCGTCATACTTTCGCCTTCATGATCTGCAACGAGTTGATCAATAATAAGCGAAATTCGATAACGAAATTCGATATAAATCTAGAAAAAAATACCTCTATGTGTACTACGCAGTTTTAGCTGTGGCTTTCACAGGAGCACGCTTACTTACGGCTTAGCGTGCTTTATTTTCCGTTTTCTGAGGCGATCCCTAGGAGCTCGGATCTCAGGACGAAGGTCTCCGCGAATGTCCGGTCGATCCGCGCGACGTCCCAGGCGGGCGTTCCCTTGGCGGACATCCACGCCGCAGCGTCGTGCATCAGCCGCACAACCTCGTCGATATCACCCGAGCAGGCGACCCGAACGTTCGGAGGCTCCTCGCTGTCCATTCGCTCCCCTGGCGCGGTATGAACCGCCGCCTCATAGTGCAGTTTGATCCTGACGAGCCCAGCATGTCTGCGCCCACCTTCGCGGAACCTGACCAGGGTCCGCTAGCGGGCGGCCGGAAGGTGAATGCTAGGCATGATCTAACCCTCGGTCTCTGGCGTCGCGACTGCGAAATTTCGCGAGGGTTTCCGAGAAGGTGATTGCGCTTCGCAGATCTCCAGGCGCGTGGGTGCGGACGTAGTCAGCGCCATTGCCGATCGCGTGAAGTTCCGCCGCAAGGCTCGCTGGACCCAGATCCTTTACAGGAAGGCCAACGGTGGCGCCCAAGAAGGATTTCCGCGACACCGAGACCAATAGCGGAAGCCCCAACGCCGACTTCAGCTTTTGAAGGTTCGACAGCACGTGCAGCGATGTTTCCGGTGCGGGGCTCAAGAAAAATCCCATCCCCGGATCGAGGATGAGCCGGTCGGCAGCGACCCCGCTCCGTCGCAAGGCGGAAACCCGCGCCTCGAAGAACCGCACAATCTCGTCGAGCGCGTCTTCGGGTCGAAGGTGACCGGTGCGGGTGGCGATGCCATCCCGCTGCGCTGAGTGCATAACCACCAGCCTGCAGTCCGCCTCAGCAATATCGGGATAGAGCGCAGGGTCAGGAAATCCTTGGATATCGTTCAGGTAGCCCACGCCGCGCTTGAGCGCATAGCGCTGGGTTTCCGGTTGGAAGCTGTCGATTGAAACACGGTGCATCTGATCGGACAGGGCGTCTAAGAGCGGCGCAATACGTCTGATCTCATCGGCCGGCGATACAGGCCTCGCGTCCGGATGGCTGGCGGCCGGTCCGACATCCACGACGTCTGATCCGACTCGCAGCATTTCGATCGCCGCGGTGACAGCGCCGGCGGGGTCTAGCCGCCGGCTCTCATCGAAGAAGGAGTCCTCGGTGAGATTCAGAATGCCGAACACCGTCACCATGGCGTCGGCCTCCGCAGCGACTTCCACGATGGGGATCGGGCGAGCAAAAAGGCAGCAATTATGAGCCCCATACCTACAAAGCCCCACGCATCAAGCTTTTGCCCATGAAGCAACCAGGCAATGGCTGTAATTATGACGACGCCGAGTCCCGACCAGACTGCATAAGCAACACCGACAGGGATGGATTTCAGAACCAGAGAAAGAAAATAAAATGCGATGCCATAACCGATTATGACAACGGCGGAAGGGGCAAGCTTAGTAAAGCCCTCGCTAGATTTTAATGCGGATGTTGCGATTACTTCGCCAACTATTGCGATAACAAGAAAAAGCCAGCCTTTCATGATATATCTCCCAATTTGTGTAGGGCTTATTATGCACGCTTAAAAATAATAAAAGCAGACTTGACCTGATAGTTTGGCTGTGAGCAATTATGTGCTTAGTGCATCTAACGCATAGTTGAGCGGCGGGCGCAGCCCGTCCGCTTGAACGCCGAGTTAGGCATCAGATGCCCTCGGCGCGGGTCGATGCACTTTTCGCACATGCCGCTCAACGCAAGATTCTCTCAATCGTTGCTTTGGCATATCGAACGAACGCGGCCGTCTCTTCGACGCGCATTGCTAGGTCGTCGTCCTCGCTACCCAGGTACGCCGCGCGTGCCTTGCAGATGAGGGGCCGATGCTCGGCAGGCAAACGCTCCGATACCCATGCGGCAGCAACGTCCTTAGGAGCAATGAGACCAGTTGAAGCGCTGTACCAAATGCGAGCAAGAGCAAGAACGACGTTCCGCTCGTCACCCTTCCAATCCGACTCTGCATTCCACTGGGCAATAGTGTCGAAAAGCGCCTTGGAGAAATGCTCCTTCGGCACCGGCTCGAAAAACGTGGCTGCGGATGGGCCTAGAAGCGCAAGGCTGTGTTGCCTCGCCTTGGTCAGCAAAATCGCAAGATCGTGATCCAGAACGGCAGGCTCGAACGTTCCGGAAAGGATGTCGTGGCGGAGCCACTCACCGAACTGAAGCTCACGCCGCGCCGGATAGCGCCAAGGCACTACTTCGCTTCGAGCGACAACAGTTAGCTCCAGCGGTCGCCATGTTCCGCCATCGCCTGGCGGTGATGAGACTTTCAGCAAATCGAGCATTAGCGCCTGCCGGAGCGAATCGTTAGGTGCGGCGCTGACGGTCACGAGCAAGTCTATGTCGCTGTCCGGCTTCAGCCCTCCATCGATCGCAGATCCGAACAGGTGGATTGTGTCCAGTGTCGCAGCCAGATGGCGCTCGATCACCGCGCGAGCGTGGGACAGCTGCTTGAAAACTTGTGCAGGGAAAAATTCACCCATGATGCCTAACGTTAAGTTCAGCGGCAGCTTTTAAGTTGCGGCTTTGTGGAATACTTTTGCGCAGCAAAACCACAAAGACGCGACTTAAAAGCTGTCCAAGGAGCGAAGCGACTGGTGCTGCAACGCATTGTTAGCCTTTTTTCCAAATCTGGTATGTATAATTTATATTAGACATAAAAAACTGTTCAAAAACCAAATTGAAATTCTCAGGCATTATAGGGAATTTGATATCACCTTCGACTTCAACGTGAACAGTAGACAAATGAATTATATCTGCTTTTTCAATAAGGCTATTATAGATTTGACCCCCGCCAGAGACATATACATGATCTGTAACTTTTGATAGCTCTTTCAAAGCATTTTCTATTGAAGGAAAAACTAGGACGTTTTCATTTGAGCTTGAAATTCCGTTCTTTGACACTACTGCATATTTGCGATTTGGAAGAACACCCATAGAGTCAAATGTTTTTCTTCCGACAAGGAGCCATTGATTATATGTGAGCGCTTTAAAGAGTAGTTGCTCACCTTTTACTGACCACGGGATATCAGGACCACTACCGATTACGCCATTTTCTGACACTGCAGAAATCAATGATATTTTCAATTTAACTCCCTTAATGGCTAACTTTGTTTTAGGGCGACTGCCCTGCTGCGTAACATCGTTGCTGCTCCATAACATCAAACATCGACCCACGGCGTAACGCGCTTGCTGCTTGGATGCCCGAGGCATAGACTGTACAAAAAAACAGTCATAACAAGCCATGAAAACCGCCACTGCGCCGTTACCACCGCTGCGTTCGGTCAAGGTTCTGGACCAGTTGCGTGAGCGCATACGCTACTTGCATTACAGTTTACGAACCGAACAGGCTTATGTCCACTGGGTTCGTGCCTTCATCCGTTTCCACGGTGTGCGTCACCCGGCAACCTTGGGCAGCAGCGAAGTCGAGGCATTTCTGTCCTGGCTGGCGAACGAGCGCAAGGTTTCGGTCTCCACGCATCGTCAGGCATTGGCGGCCTTGCTGTTCTTCTACGGCAAGGTGCTGTGCACGGATCTGCCCTGGCTTCAGGAGATCGGAAGACCTCGGCCGTCGCGGCGCTTGCCGGTGGTGCTGACCCCGGATGAAGTGGTTCGCATCCTCGGTTTTCTGGAAGGCGAGCATCGTTTGTTCGCCCAGCTTCTGTATGGAACGGGCATGCGGATCAGTGAGGGTTTGCAACTGCGGGTCAAGGATCTGGATTTCGATCACGGCACGATCATCGTGCGGGAGGGCAAGGGCTCCAAGGATCGGGCCTTGATGTTACCCGAGAGCTTGGCACCCAGCCTGCGCGAGCAGCTGTCGCGTGCACGGGCATGGTGGCTGAAGGACCAGGCCGAGGGCCGCAGCGGCGTTGCGCTTCCCGACGCCCTTGAGCGGAAGTATCCGCGCGCCGGGCATTCCTGGCCGTGGTTCTGGGTTTTTGCGCAGCACACGCATTCGACCGATCCACGGAGCGGTGTCGTGCGTCGCCATCACATGTATGACCAGACCTTTCAGCGCGCCTTCAAACGTGCCGTAGAACAAGCAGGCATCACGAAGCCCGCCACACCGCACACCCTCCGCCACTCGTTCGCGACGGCCTTGCTCCGCAGCGGTTACGACATTCGAACCGTGCAGGATCTGCTCGGCCATTCCGACGTCTCTACGACGATGATTTACACGCATGTGCTGAAAGTTGGCGGTGCCGGAGTGCGCTCACCGCTTGATGCGCTGCCGCCCCTCACTAGTGAGAGGTAGGGCAGCGCAAGTCAATCCTGGCGGATTCACTACCCCTGCGCGAAGGCCATCGGTGCCGCATCGAACGGCCGGTTGCGGAAAGTCCTCCCTGCGTCCGCTGATGGCCGGCAGCAGCCCGTCGTTGCCTGATGGATCCAACCCCTCCGCTGCTATAGTGCAGTCGGCTTCTGACGTTCAGTGCAGCCGTCTTCTGAAAACGACAATGGAGGTGGTAGCCGAGGGTGTGGAAACACCCGACTGCCTTGCGTGGTTGCGGCAGGCGGGTTGCGACACGGTGCAGGGTTTCCTGTTCGCCAGGCCGATGCCGGCGGCGGCCTTCGTCGGCTTCGTCAACCAATGGAGGAACACCACCATGAACGCCAATGAACCGAGCACCAGTTGCTGCGTGTGCTGCAAGGAAATCCCGCTCGATGCCGCCTTCACGCCGGAAGGGGCCGAGTACGTGGAGCATTTCTGCGGGCTGGAGTGCTATCAGCGCTTCCAGGCGCGGGCCAGCACTGCGACCGAAACCAGCGTCAAACCGGACGCTTGTGATTCGCCGCCGTCAGGTTGAGGCATACCCTAACTTGATGTCAGGCAGGGCCGCGCCGCTTCGTCAGAATAGAGTCTGCTTTCCCATTTTTTGACACATGCCCGCGAAGGTTATAGATTTCAGCCTGACAGAAATGGGCTTTGAGGCACAACGGAACAGAAAGTGCACTTAAGCCGCCTTCAACCAAGGAGACATCGTGCAGGGGCACCGCATCGGCTACGTCCGGGTCAGCAGCTTTGACCAGAACCCGGAACGCCAGCTGGAACAAACCCAGGTGAGCAAGGTGTTCACCGACAAGGCATCGGGCAAGGACACCCAGCGCCCCCAGCTCGAAGCGCTGCTGAGCTTCGTCCGCGAAGGCGATACAGTGGTGGTGCACAGCATGGATCGGCTGGCCCGCAACCTCGATGACCTGCGTCGCTTGGTACAGAAGCTGACTCAGCGCGGCGTGCGCATCGAGTTCCTGAAGGAGGGCCTGGTGTTCACTGGCGAGGACTCGCCGATGGCCAACCTGATGCTGTCGGTGATGGGGGCCTTCGCTGAGTTCGAGCGCGCCCTGATCCGCGAGCGGCAGCGTGAGGGCATCGCCTTGGCCAAGCAGCGTGGCGCGTACCGGGGCCGCAAGAAAGCCCTGTCCGATGAGCAGGCTGCTACCCTGCGGCAGCGAGCGACGGCCGGCGAGCCCAAGGCGCAGCTTGCCCGCGAGTTCAACATCAGCCGGGAAACCCTCTACCAGTACCTCCGCACGGACGACTGACACATGCCGCGTCGCTTGATCCTCTCGGCCACGGAGCGGGACACCCTGCTTGCGCTGCCGGAAAGCCAGGATGACCTGATCCGCTACTACACCTTCAACGACTCCGACCTGTCGCTGATCCGCCAGCGACGCGGCGACGCCAACCGCCTCGGCTTCGCCGTGCAGCTCTGCCTGCTGCGCTACCCCGGTTACGCGCTGGGAACCGACAGCGAGCTGCCCGAGCCGGTCATCCTGTGGGTGGCGAAGCAAGTCCAGGCCGAGCCGGCGAGCTGGGCAAAGTACGGCGAGCGCGACGTGACCCGTCGCGAGCATGCCCAGGAACTGCGCACCTACCTGCAACTGGCCCCGTTCGGCCTGTCCGACTTCCGCGCCCTGGTGCGCGAGCTAACCGAGCTGGCCCAGCAGACCGACAAAGGCTTGCTGCTGGCCGGTCAGGCCCTGGAGAGCCTACGGCAGAAACGACGCATCCTGCCGGCGCTGAGCGTGATTGACCGGGCCTGCTCGGAAGCCATTGCGCGAGCCAATCGGCGGGTCTACCGCGCCCTGGTCGAACCACTCACGGACTCGCATCGGGCCAAGCTGGACGAGCTGTTGAAGCTCAAGGCCGGCAGCAGCATCACCTGGTTGACCTGGCTGCGCCAGGCACCGCTGAAACCCAACTCTCGGCACATGCTGGAACACATCGAGCGGCTGAAGACATTTCAGTTGGTGGACTTGCCCGAAGGCCTGGGCCGGCACATCCACCAGAACCGCCTGCTCAAGCTGGCCCGCGAGGGTGGGCAGATGACGCCCAAAGACCTCGGTAAGTTCGAGCCGCAGCGCCGCTACGCGACCCTGGCCGCCGTGGTGCTGGAGAGCACCGCGACCGTGATCGATGAGCTGGTCGATCTGCATGACCGCATCCTGGTCAAGCTGTTCAGCGGCGCGAAGCACAAGCATCAGCAGCAGTTCCAGAAGCAGGGCAAGGCGATCAACGACAAGGTGCGCCTGTACTCCAGGATCGGCCAGGCGCTGCTGGAAGCGAAGGAAAGCGGCAGCGACCCCTATGCCGCCATCGAGGCGGTGATTCCCTGGGACGAGTTCACCGAGAGCGTCAGCGAGGCCGAGCTGCTGGCCCGGCCGGAAGGCTTCGACCACCTGCACCTGGTCGGCGAGAACTTCGCCACCCTGCGCCGTTACACGCCGGCCTTGCTGGAGGTGCTGGAACTGCGCGCCGCGCCGGCCGCGCAAGGCGTGCTGGCAGCCGTGCAGACCCTGCGTGAGATGAACGCCGACAACCTGCGCAAGGTGCCGGCCGATGCACCCACGGCCTTCATCAAGCCGCGCTGGAAGCCGCTGGTGATCACCCCGGAATGCCTCGACCGGAAATTCTACGAAATCTGCGCCCTGTCCGAGCTGAAGAACGCCCTGCGCTCCGGCGACATCTGGGTCAAGGGCTCGCGGCAGTTCCGCGACTTCGACGACTACCTGCTGCCGGCCGAGAAGTTCGCCGCACTCAAGCGCGAGCAGGCCCTGCCCCTGGCGATCAACCCGAACAGCGACCAGTACCTGGAAGAGCGTTTGCAGCTGCTGGACGAGCAGTTGGCCACCGTCACCCGCCTGGCCAAGGACAACGAGCTGCCCGATGCCATCCTCACCGAGTCAGGGCTGAAAATCACCCCGCTGGATGCGGCGGTGCCGGATCGGGCGCAGGCGCTGATCGACCAAACCAGCCAGTTACTGCCGCGCATCAAGATCACCGAACTGCTGATGGACGTGGACGACTGGACGGGCTTCAGCCGCCACTTCACCCACTTGAAGGACGGGGCCGAGGCCAAAGACAGGACGTTGCTGCTGTCCGCAATCCTCGGTGATGCGATCAACCTCGGGCTGACCAAGATGGCCGAGTCGAGCCCCGGCCTGACCTACGCCAAGCTGTCCTGGCTGCAAGCCTGGCACATCCGCGACGAAACCTATTCGGCGGCCTTGGCCGAGCTGGTCAACCACCAGTATCGCCACGCCTTTGCCGCCCACTGGGGCGACGGCACGACCTCATCCTCCGATGGCCAGCGCTTCCGCGCGGGTGGCCGGGGCGAGAGCACCGGGCACGTCAACCCGAAGTACGGTAGCGAGCCGGGACGGCTGTTCTATACCCATATCTCCGACCAGTACGCGCCGTTCAGCACCCGCGTGGTGAATGTCGGCGTCCGCGATTCCACCTATGTGCTCGACGGCCTGCTGTACCACGAGTCCGACCTGCGGATCGAGGAGCACTACACCGACACGGCCGGCTTCACCGATCACGTCTTTGCCCTGATGCACCTGCTAGGCTTCCGCTTCGCGCCGCGCATCCGCGACCTCGGCGAAACCAAGCTGTACGTGCCGCAGGGCGTGCAAGCCTACCCGACGTTGCGCCCGCTGATCGGCGGCACCCTGAACATCAAGCACGTGCGTGCCCACTGGGACGACATCCTGCGCCTGGCCAGCTCGATCAAGCAGGGCACCGTCACCGCCTCGCTGATGCTGCGCAAGCTCGGCAGCTACCCGCGCCAGAACGGACTGGCCGTGGCCCTGCGCGAGCTGGGCCGGATCGAGCGCACGCTGTTCATCCTGGACTGGCTGCAAAGTGTTGAACTGCGCCGCCGCGTGCATGCCGGCCTGAACAAAGGTGAGGCGCGCAACTCGCTGGCCAGGGCGGTGTTCTTCAACCGCCTTGGGGAAATCAGGGATCGGAGCTTCGAGCAGCAGCGCTACCGGGCCAGCGGCCTCAACCTGGTGACGGCGGCTATCGTGCTGTGGAACACGGTGTACCTGGAACGCGCCACCCAGGGGTTGGTCGAGGCCGGCAAGCCGGTGGACGGCGAGCTGCTGCAATTCCTGTCGCCGCTGGGCTGGGAGCACATCAACCTAACCGGCGATTACGTCTGGCGGCAGAGCCGCAGACTGGAAGACGGGAAGTTTCGGCCCTTACGGATGCCCGGAAAACCTTAGCGTACGATTTTTTCCGAATTCTGCGGGCTCCCCATATTCACCGGGCCAGTAACCCGCACCTTTTCGGGGTGGGATAAGGGCGCTGATTTTCTTACGCCGCAGTTCATCGTGACAGAGCCGGGTGTCGTAAGCGCCATCTGCCGATGCTGCCCTGATTTTTCTGTGAGTCTGCCGGATAAGACCCGGGAAGGCTTCTGAGTCCGTTACGTTGTTCAGCGACAGGTCTGCACAGATGATTTCATGTGTGTTGCTGTCAACGGCCAGATGCAACTTCCGCCAGATACGACGGCGTTCTTTGCCGTGTTTTTTGACTTTCCATTCGCCTTCACCAAAGACCTTCAGCCCGGTGGAATCAATCACCAGATGCGCGATTTCACCTCGGGTGAACGTTTTGAAACTGACATTAACCGACTTTGCGCGCTTGCTGACACTGGTGTAATCCGGGCAGCGCAACGGAACATTTATCAGTGTAAAAATGGAATCAATAAAACCCTGTGCAGCCCGCAGGGTCAGCCTGAACACGCGTTTAATGACCAGAACGGTGGTGACGGCGAGATCAGAATAGCGCTGAGGTCTTCCCCGTGATGAAGGCGTTGCCGACTCATACCAGGCCTGAATGGCTTCATCATCCAGCCAGAAAGTTATGGAGCCACGGTTGATGAGGGCTTTATTGTAGGTGGGCCAGTTGGTGATTTTGAACTTTTGCTTTGCCACGGAACGGTCTGCGTTGTCGGGAAGATACGTGCTCTGATCCTTCAACTCAGCAAAAGTTCGATTTATTCAACAAAGCCGTCTCCCGTATGACGGGTTCTATTTAAGATGATGTTAATTTCAGTATCTGTTATTACAGTTGGGTATCGGTGATGCTGCCAACTTACTGATTTAGTGTATGATGGTGTTTTTGAGGTGCTCCAGTGGCTTCTGTTTCTATGGGGTCAGTTTGGATATCGAAAATTATTGTACGTTAAGGTCGTTTTTTGACCTTTCTACTTTAGCTGGCCTCAGCCGACGAAACTTACCGGAGGCCGGTATTCTGTTGTTTTTCCAGATGTAATCGCCTGTCAGATTGATATGCTCCCAGCCTAACGGCGACAAATGTGACAGCAGTTGCTCGTTGATCTTCACCCCTTTACGCTTCAGGGCATCGACCGCTCTTTCCATATACACTGTATTCCACAGCGAGATAGTTGCTGTCAGCAGCGTCAGTCCACTGGCGCGGTAGCTCTGATTTTCCGGTTTACGATCCCTGATTTCACCCAGACGGTGCAGGAATACCGCGCGCGCTAGAGAGAGCTCCCATCGCTGCGCGACGGGCCCCAACCGGAGAACCAAGTTAGTTACAGCATTCAAATGAAAATTCATCATAAAACCGGCGCCGGTTTGCCAGCCAGGAGCCCCTCCCCACCACTGAAAAGCGCCGCCGCCCCCGGCCGAAGGCCGGGAGTAGTGTCGCTTTTAATGATGGGTGTTGTAACTACTCTTCGTCATCTCTGTGAGTAGTGTCGCGGTAAGTTCTGGGATACACGCTCGTAAGCGGCCCTAACGGCCCGCTAACGCGGAGATACGCCCCGACTGCGGCTGTCGCCTTGCCGGGACCACTCCGACCGCGTACAGAGGCATCTGAGCCGTTTTTAGCGGGTATAGCTTTGCAGGGAAGGGGGTGGGTGAGGCAGAACCTGTCAAAACAGCAGCCGGCTGCGCCGGGCGACGGCGCCATTTACCCGCAGTACTCCATTCAACTTCAGCTGGCGCCTCCATGCCGCTGACGCGGCATTATCTATACTTTAAGTCTGGCCACTGGAGGTAACCATGTGCGGACGTTTTTCTCAGTCTATGACGCGGGAAGAGTATCTTTCTCTCCTCGCCAATGAAGCCGATCGAAATATTGCCTACGGGCTTTGTTGAATAAATCAGATTTCGGGTAAGTCTCCCCCGTAGCGGGTTGTGTTTTCAGGCAATACGCACGCTTTCAGGCATACCTGCTTTCGTCATTTTGTTCAGCGCTCGTACCAGGGCCATAGCCTCTGCAACCTGACCATCGTAGTCACGCAGTGTCAGTGAACCTCCGAACAGCTGTTTTACCCGGTACATCGCCGTTTCCGCTATCGAGCGACGGTTGTAATCTGTTGTCCATTTCCACCGCGCATTACTCCCGGTCAGCCGCTGATTCGCAACAGCACGGTTACGGTCTGCATATTCACCGGGCCAGTAACCCGCGCCTTTTCGGGGCGGGATAAGCGCGCTGATTTTCTTACGCCGCAGTTCATCGTGACAGAGTTGGGTGTCGTAAGCGCCGTCTGCCGATGCTGCCCTGATTTTTCTGTGAGTCTGCCGGATAAGACCCGGGAAGGCTTCTGAGTCCGTCACATTGTTCAGCGACAGGTTTGCACAGATGATTTCATGTGTGTTGCTGTCAACTGCCAGATGCAACTTTCGCCATATACGACGGCGTTCCTGGCCATGCTTTTTGACTTTCCATTCGCCTTCACCAAAGACCTTCAGCCCGGTGGAATCAATCACCAGATGCGCGATTTCACCCCGGGTGAACGTTTTGAAACTGAC
>NZ_JAOWED010000025.1:0-2155 GCF_030334285.1 Citrobacter sp. Cf087 | reverse complement strand
CCTTCACCAAAGACCTTCAGCCCGGTGGAATCAATCACCAGATGCGCGATTTCACCCCGGGTGAACGTTTTGAAACTGACGTTAACCGACTTTGCCCGCCTGCTGACACAGCTGTAATCCGGGCAGCGTAGCGGAACGTTCATCAGAGAAAAAATGGAATCAATAAAGCCCTGCGCAGCGCGCAGGGTCAGCCTGAATACGCGTTTAATGACCAGCACAGTCGTGATGGCAAGGTCAGAATAGCGCTGAGGTCTGCCTCGTGAAGAAGGTGTTGCTGACTCATACCAGGCCTGAATAGCTTCATCATCCAGCCAGAAAGTTATGGAGCCACGGTTGATGAGGGCTTTATTGTAGGTGGGCCAGTTGGTTATTTTGAACTTTTGCTTTGCCACGGAACGGTCTGCGTTGTCGGGAAGATGCGTGATCTGATCCTTCAACTCAGCAAAAGTTCGATTTATTCAACAAAGCCCATTCAGTCCTCAATTTGTGCATTTTTTAAACGAAAAAAGGGTGTCTAATACGGTGAAATCATAGTATTACCAAAGTAATAAATAAAAAGTTATTTAAATCAGTAATTTAGATTTGATTTGTAATACCTGGGTAATACCGCAGCATGGCTAAATTTTGTTTTTTTTCTTTTAAATCAGTGCAATAGCGTGATTTATCACGCTGCGTTAGGTGTATAGCAGGTTAAGGGATAAAAAATCATCTTTTTTTGGTAGGGCGATCTCCGTAGGTTAAGGGGCATTTGGCTAAAAAGCGTCCTATTCTTTGATGGTCATGCTTGCATGACCATCTGAGCAACCAAAAACTACAGATAAACTACAGATAAACTACAAAAAACGTTTTGCCTTAGTGTTGTAAGACTACAAATAGACTACAATAAAACTACAAATAAACTACAAAAAACGTGACAGACTACAAATAGACTACAATAAAACTACAGATAAACTACAAAACTCGATTGACCCCTTCTTACGAGTGTTGTAGAGTCATTTTCATACAACGGAGGGGGTTATGAATAAACCAGCAGATCTGAAACCCCGCAACTTATCGGCTGCTGTCAGATTGCGCCTAAATGAAATCGAGAACTGGCTGGACAGAGGGCTAACGCGGCATGAAATTGCTGAAATCCTCGACAGCGAATACAGCTTTTCGGTAACAGCCAAAGGGCTTGAGATGGCACTGTATAGAACGCGGCAAAACCGAAAAAATGTATTGCACAATACGCATGATAAGAGTAGCGCGAAGGGTGCAGCGGAAAGTGTATTGCACAATACACAACCGTCTGAGCCTGAAGTGCAGGAAAGTAAAAAAGCAGAGAGTCCCGGCATTATTGATAAAGAATTCTTCAAGAAAATCGGTGAGAATTTCGACCCTAAGAAGTTCAACAAAAAATTCTGAGGTGATTTATGAAAGTAGCGGTAATTAATTACAGTGGCAGTGTTCGTAAAACCTTAATTTCATCTTACCTGTTAGCCCCGCGCGGCTTTGTTGAATAAATCAGATTTCGGGTAAGTCTCCCCCGTAGCGGGTTGTGTTTTCAGGCAATACGCACGCTTTCAGGCATACCTGCTTTCGTCATTTTGTTCAGCGCTCGTACCAGGGCCATAGCCTCTGCAACCTGACCATCGTAGTCACGCAGTGTCAGTGAACCTCCGAACAGCTGTTTTACCCGGTACATCGCCGTTTCCGCTATCGAGCGACGGTTGTAATCTGTTGTCCATTTCCACCGCGCATTACTCCCGGTCAGCCGCTGATTCGCAACAGCACGGTTACGGTCTGCATATTCACCGGGCCAGTAACCCGCGCCTTTTCGGGGCGGGATAAGCGCGCTGATTTTCTTACGCCGCAGTTCATCGTGACAGAGTTGGGTGTCGTAAGCGCCGTCTGCCGATGCTGCCCTGATTTTTCTGTGAGTCTGCCGGATAAGACCCGGGAAGGCTTCTGAGTCCGTCACATTGTTCAGCGACAGGTTTGCACAGATGATTTCATGTGTGTTGCTGTCAACTGCCAGATGCAACTTTCGCCATATACGACGGCGTTCCTGGCCATGCTTTTTGACTTTCCATTCGCCTTCACCAAAGACCTTCAGCCCGGTGGAATCAATCACCAGATGCGCGATTTCACCCCGGGTGAACGTTTTGAAACTGAC
>NZ_JAOWED010000024.1:0-5252 GCF_030334285.1 Citrobacter sp. Cf087 | reverse complement strand
GCCATAAACTGCCAGGCATCAAATAAAGTGAAGAAGCCCATCCTGACGGATGGGCTTTTTTGCGTGTGTGCGGGGTAAAAACCGCCGGGCTGAACGTATTGTGCAGGCCTGATAAGCGCAGCGCATCACGCACATCGCAGCACCATCGGGTGCAAAGCAATATCCTGAGCCTCCATAACACAAGCCATCCTGCGGTATATGCGGTAAACTAGGCGCGATTTTGCATCAGGAAAGCGTCTATGAATCACTCCCTTAAAGCCTGGAACACCTTCGGTATCGATCAGCAAACGAATGAACTTGTCTGCGCCGAAAATGAACAACAATTACTGAATGCCTGGCAATCAGCCAATGCATCGCATCATCCAGTACTGATTCTGGGCGAAGGGAGTAACGTCCTGTTTCTTGATACCTTCCAGGGTACGGTGATCGTCAATCGTATTAAGGGTATTGAGATTACAGAGCAACCTGATGCGTGGCATTTGCACGTAGGCGCGGGTGAAAACTGGCATCAGTTGGTGTGCTATGCGCTGGAGCACAACATGCCTGGCCTGGAAAATCTGGCACTTATTCCGGGCTGTGTCGGCTCATCGCCAATCCAGAACATTGGTGCTTATGGTGTGGAACTTCAGCGTGTTTGCGAATATGTGGACTGCATTGAACTGGCGACCGGCAAACATCTGCGCGTCAGTGCTACAGAATGCCGTTTTGGTTACCGTGACAGCATCTTCAAGCATGAATACCAGGATCGTTTCGCAATTGTAGCCGTTGGTCTGCGCTTACCTAAACAGTGGCAGCCCGTTTTGACTTACGGTGACCTGACGCGTCTGGATCCTACAACAGTTACACCTCAGCAGGTTTTTGATTCAGTCTGCCATATGCGCACGACAAAACTGCCCGATCCGAAAGTAAACGGTAATGCGGGTAGCTTCTTTAAAAACCCAGTTGTCACTGGGAATATTGCGCAGGAGCTCCTGGCTAAATTCCCAACAGCACCTCATTACCCGCAGGCTGATGGTTCTGTGAAGCTGGCAGCAGGCTGGCTTATCGATCAGTGCCAGCTAAAAGGTATGCGAATTGGTGGCGCGGCGGTACATCAGCAGCAGGCACTGGTGCTGATCAATGCAGATAATGCGACGAGTCAGGATGTAGTGCAACTTGCACACCATGTGCGCCAAAAAGTCGGTGAGAAATTTAATGTCTGGCTCGAACCAGAGGTCCGGTTTATTGGTCCGCAGGGTGAAATGAATGCTGTGGAGATCATTGCATGAAGGATAATACCGTCCCTCTGACGCTTATTTCATTATTGGCCGATGGAGAATTTCATTCCGGTGAGCAGCTCGGTGAAACGTTGGGAATGAGCCGTGCCGCAATCAATAAGCATGTCCAGACGTTGCGCGACTGGGGGGTTGATGTCTTTACTGTTCCTGGTAAAGGATACAGCTTACCGGAGCCTATCCAACTATTAGATGCCTCACTTATTCATTCTCAACTGGATGGTGGAAATATCACTGTCCTGCCGGTTATCGACTCAACCAATCAGTACCTGATGGACCGAATAGGTCAGCTGGAGTCAGGGGATGCCTGCGTCGCTGAATATCAGCAGGCCGGGCGCGGCCGCCGTGGACGTAAATGGTTCTCTCCCTTTGGTGCTAACCTATACCTCTCGATGTTCTGGCGGCTGGAACAAGGCCCGGCCGCTGCAATTGGTCTGAGTCTGGTGATTGGTATCGTCATGGCTGAGGTTTTGCGCGATCTGGGTGCGGATAAAGTCCGTGTAAAATGGCCCAACGACCTCTATTTACTCGACCGTAAACTGGCAGGGATCCTGGTAGAACTCACTGGTAAGACAGGTGATGCCGCGCAAATTGTTATTGGCGCGGGTATTAATATGTCCATGCGCCGGGTTGAAGAAAATGTGGTTAATCAAGGCTGGATTAACCTGCAGGAAGCGGGCATTAACATTGACCGCAATACCCTTGCTGCCCGACTGATACGTGAGTTGCGCGCTGCGTTGGTGCTCTTTGAGCACGAAGGTTTAGCACCGTATCTGTCTCGCTGGAAGAAACTGGATAACTTTATCGACCGCCCGGTAAAACTTATTATTGGTGATAAAGAAATATTTGGTATCTCTCGTGGAATAGACACGCAAGGTGCATTATTGCTTGAACAAAATGGCGAGATCAAACCCTGGATGGGTGGAGAAATATCGCTGAGAAGTGCTGAATAATAAGAAGGGGAGCTGAGGCTCCCCTTTTTATTTATTTACGTAGCCTGACTTGCTCAACGGCATGATTGGCGCTTTTAGTCATAATCAAGCTGGCTCTTTCACGTGTTGGTAAAATGTTTTGCTTTAAATTCAGCCAGTTAATTTCTTTCCATAGCGATGTGGCAGTATTGATAGCCTCATCTTCTGATAATTTTGCATAGTTATGGAAATAAGAGTCCGGGTTGGTAAACGCCCCTTCACGGAATTTCAGAAAGCGGTTGATATACCACGTCTGGAGTAATTCTTCTGGCGCATCAACATAAATAGAAAAGTCGACAAAGTCAGAAACAAATACATGATGTGGATCGTGAGGATAGTCCATCCCGCTTTGTAATACATTTAACCCTTCGAGTATTAATATGTCGGGCTGGGCAACGGTTTTGTCGCCATCAGGGATCACATCATAGATGAGATGGGAATAGACCGGCGCCGTGACGTTAGGTACGCCTGATTTCAGATCGGAAACGAATTTAACCAAGCGATGCATATCATAGGACTGGGGGAAGCCTTTCTTCTTCATTAGTCCACGATCTTTCAATACCTGGTTAGGGTGGAGAAAGCCATCGGTAGTAATCAATTCAACCTTACGATGCTCTGGCCAGCGACTGAGTAAGGCCTGCAAAACACGCGCTGTCGTACTTTTACCGACGGCAACGCTGCCAGCAATACTAATAATATAAGGAATACGCTCGCCATTCGTGCCTAAAAATTGCTCCAGCACTGCCTGACGTCGCAGGTTTGAACTGATGTAAAAGTTTAGCAAACGCGAGAGAGGCAAATAAATCTCGGCAACTTCTTCCAGCGATAAGTCTTCGTTAATGCCTTTAAGACGAGCAATCTCTTCCTCGGTCAGGGTCATCGGCACGGAATCACGAAGCGCAGCCCACTGGTTGCGATCAAACTGTAGGTAAGGCGACGTTAACGCTTGCTCTTTTATACTCATACGCATGGTCTGGCTGTCATTGCTATATCAGGTCTGCGGTAAAAAACGAAATCATCCCCGGTACGCAATGGCACGCACATTTCAGTTAATTTGGACAATGGGCAGGAGGGTAACACCAGATGGAGGGGAATAATAAGAAAAAATCATCCTCTGAAATGCAATGTGACGGGTATTCCAGATGTATAAAGATGTGCTTTCTCTCTATCGACGCGTGCATGCTGGAGCAAAATTCCTCCCTGAGGTGGCACCTGGCGTTGGAAATTTGTCCAATCCAAAGAAGAAATAGATTATTTATCGGTCGCATAGTGCAAAATGTGAGCGATAGAACATTTTATGCAATTTTTTAGTTGCATGAGTGCGCATGTCTCCATAAAATGCGCGCTACTTGATGCCGACTTAGCTCAGTAGGTAGAGCAACTGACTTGTAATCAGTAGGTCACCAGTTCGATTCCGGTAGTCGGCACCATCAAGTCCGGTGGGGTTCCCGAGCGGCCAAAGGGAGCAGACTGTAAATCTGCCGTCACAGACTTCGAAGGTTCGAATCCTTCCCCCACCACCACTTTCTGGCAGCGTTATCGCCGCCTGAGTTGATTAAAAGTTAATCAGCTCGAACAGAAAAGAGAGAAATCTCTTTTTTGTTACAGAAAGAACTGGGTAGCCGAGTTTCAGGATGCGGGCATCGTATAATGGCTATTACCTCAGCCTTCCAAGCTGATGATGCGGGTTCGATTCCCGCTGCCCGCTCCAGACGTGCTGATATGGCTCAGTTGGTAGAGCGCACCCTTGGTAAGGGTGAGGTCCCCAGTTCGACTCTGGGTATCAGCACCACTTCACTTCTCCTTCCCGTTTCTCTCTGTTTACTTTTAAAAGCATTCAACAGCTCAGGTATATTGCCTGGTTGATGTGGTGATATCACCGATTTATCCGTGTCTTAGAGGGACAATCGATGTCTAAAGAAAAATTTGAACGTACTAAACCGCACGTTAACGTCGGTACTATCGGCCACGTTGACCATGGTAAAACAACGCTGACCGCTGCAATCACTACCGTTCTGGCTAAAACCTACGGCGGTGCTGCTCGCGCATTCGATCAGATCGATAACGCGCCGGAAGAAAAAGCACGTGGTATCACCATCAACACTTCTCACGTTGAATATGACACCCCGACTCGCCACTACGCACACGTAGACTGCCCGGGCCACGCCGACTATGTTAAAAACATGATCACCGGTGCTGCGCAGATGGACGGCGCGATCCTGGTTGTTGCTGCGACTGACGGCCCGATGCCGCAGACTCGTGAGCACATCCTGCTGGGTCGTCAGGTAGGCGTTCCGTACATCATCGTGTTCCTGAACAAATGCGACATGGTTGATGACGAAGAGCTGCTGGAACTGGTAGAAATGGAAGTTCGTGAACTTCTGTCTCAGTACGATTTCCCGGGCGACGACACTCCGATCGTTCGTGGTTCTGCTCTGAAAGCGCTGGAAGGCGAAGCAGAGTGGGAAGCGAAAATCATCGAACTGGCTGGCTTCCTGGATTCTTACATCCCAGAACCAGAGCGTGCGATTGACAAGCCGTTCCTGCTGCCTATCGAAGACGTATTCTCCATCTCCGGTCGTGGTACCGTTGTTACCGGTCGTGTAGAGCGCGGTATCATCAAAGTTGGTGAAGAAGTTGAAATCGTTGGTATCAAAGAGACTGCTAAGTCTACCTGTACTGGCGTTGAAATGTTCCGCAAACTGCTGGACGAAGGCCGTGCTGGTGAGAACGTTGGTGTTCTGCTGCGTGGTATCAAACGTGAAGAAATCGAACGTGGTCAGGTACTGGCTAAGCCGGGCTCTATCAAGCCGCACACCAAGTTCGAATCTGAAGTGTACATTCTGTCCAAAGACGAAGGCGGCCGTCATACTCCGTTCTTCAAAGGCTACCGTCCGCAGTTCTACTTCCGTACTACTGACGTGACTGGTACCATCGAACTGCCGGAAGGCGTAGAGATGGTAATGCCGGGCGACAACATCAAAATGGTTGTTACCCTGATCCACCC
>NZ_JAOWED010000023.1:0-27473 GCF_030334285.1 Citrobacter sp. Cf087 | reverse complement strand
GCTACCGTTTCCAGTAGTTATCCCCCTCCATCGGGCAGTTTCCCAGACATTACTCACCCGTCCGCCACTCGTCACCCAAGGAGCAAGCTCCTCTGTGCTACCGTTCGACTTGCATGTGTTAGGCCTGCCGCCAGCGTTCAATCTGAGCCATGATCAAACTCTTCAATTTAAGTTTGATGCTCGTGAATTAAACTTCGTAATGAATTACGTATGTTCACTCAGAGACTTGGTATTCATTTTTCGTCTTGCGACGTTAAGAATCCGTATCTTCGAGTGCCCACACAGATTGTCTGATAAATTGTTAAAGAGCAGTTGCGACGCGCTTTAGCGCTCTGTCGCGAGGTGGCGTATATTACGCTTTCCTCTTTCAGAGTCAACCCTCATTTTCAGGTTTTTCTCTTCAACCGAACCAGCTGTTTGCGTGAAGTGATTCACATCCGCCGTGTCGATGGAGGCGCATTATAGGGATCCCATTTTTTAGCACAAGTATTTTTTGGATCTTTTTTTCTGAATGCTTGTTTTTCACTCCTTTCGCTACATTCCTGCGCAATTTGACTGATTTTTGATAGCTAAACCACTTGCACAGTCTCAATAATCCAACCAAAGTCTTCATTACTGCTCTATTTTCGTTGAGGTAAACATGTCTGATGTATTGCGTCCTTATAAGGATCTTTTCCCACAGATCGGAAATCGCGTGATGATCGACACCAGTAGTGTCGTCATTGGTGATGCTCGTTTAGCTGATGATGTCGGAATTTGGCCACTGGTTGCCATTCGTGGCGACGTTAACTATGTACAAATTGGTGCCCGTACAAACATCCAGGACGGCAGCGTTCTCCATGTCACGCATAAATCCACGTCTAATCCGCAGGGTAACCCACTGATCGTGGGTGAGGACGTTACGGTTGGTCATAAAGTCATGCTACACGGCTGTATCATTGGCAACCGTGTATTAGTCGGCATGGGATCGATTCTGCTGGATGGCGTAGTCGTAGAAGACGACGTTATGATTGGGGCTGGTAGCCTGGTTCCACAAAACAAGCGCCTGGAAAGCGGATATCTGTACCTGGGAAGCCCGGTTAAGCAAATCCGTCCATTAAGCGATGAAGAGAAAGCAGGCTTACAATATTCAGCTAACAACTATGTTAAGTGGAAAGACGAGTATTTAAGTCAGAGTAACCACACCCAACCTTGAGCATCTTCCTGCTGGGCCTGGATCAATGCTTCAGCTTCTTCTTCCAGATCCCAGCGATGCTGTTGAAATATTTCCAACCACTGCTCAGGCGTGTCGCCGCCAAAGCGGGACGCCATAATCTCTCCAGATATGGCACATGTTAACTGCATACCATGAACCATCGCCGGAAACACAACGGCGTTAACATCCGTGCGCCATTCTTCCCGATCGGGAAACTGGATCGCCTGATTCATGCCGACAATTCCTGTTGCATGCTTTTTATGACAGGCTCCACCTGTGGCAAAACGCCATGCCAAAGTAAAACTGCATGCGCAGCCTGCCCCACCAGCATCCCCAGGCCATCGGCATAATGTTTCGCCCCATGCGAAACACACCAGGAAAGAAACGGTGTGTTCCCTTTCTGATAAAACATGTCATAACAATAGACCGAAGGGTGGATAAGAGATGCTGGAATAGCTGGTATCTCACCGCTCATTCCGCTGGATGTGGCATTGATGATCAAATCAAAACTGCAATTTTCAAGATCGTCCATTCCCACCGCCTGCACGCTGCCGGTGTGGGAGAAGATTTGTGCCAGTTCTTCAGCACGCGAAGCGGTACGGTTAACAATAGTCACCGCACAATCCATAGAAAGAAGAGGTAATAAAACTCCACGGGATGCACCACCCGCACCAATCAGCAGAACTCGCGATCCGGGATGAATGAAAGATAAACGCTCAAGATCGCTTAATAAGCCGATACCATCCGTGTTGTCTCCCAGTAAACGCCCATCCTCCAGCCGTTTAAGGGTGTTGACCGCTCCAGCAAGCGATGCCCGCTCCGTTAGTTCATCAGCACGTGCAAACGCCTCTTCTTTAAAAGGCACTGTGACATTTGCCCCCTTCCCGCCCTCAGCAAAAAAAGCGTTCAGTGTATTCACAAAATCATTGATGGGCGCCAGTACACGCCCATAGGAATGATCAATCTTCAACTGCTCTGCAAATTGCTGATGAATAAAGGGCGATTTACTGTGCGCTATCGGATTACCAAAAACAGCATAGGCTTCTTTCATATTACCCCTGTCGAAACTGTTCACCCGTCAGAGCATCACGGATCTCCGAAGGATTCAAACGGCCTCCGGTCTCCCCCTCAACCACAGGAAAGTCTGTACCAAACTGCGCACGGACTTCCTCAACCGTTCTGCAAGGCGGTAAGCCACTCAGATTAGCACTGGTAGAGACTAATGGTTTGCCATAAGCCTGGCACAATGCAACCACCAGCGGATGATCGGTGACACGCACGGCCAGCGAGTCAAAACGACCGGTCAACCAACGAGGCGTAGTCGCGGGCGCCGGGAAAACGAAAGTAACAGGCCCAGGCCAGCGGGCGAACACAGCCTCACGTTGGGCCTCGGTGAGCATGCTATCGTCGATATAGGGTTTAAGCTGGTCAAAGCTTGCCGCAATCAAAATTAAACCTTTATCGACTGGGCGTTGTTTTAACTCTAACAGACGGGTAACAGCCGTTTCGCTGTCGGGATCGCAACCGACGCCGAAAACAGCTTCAGTTGGATAGGCGATGACTTTTTCTTGTTTCAGAATCGCTATCGCCGCAGCGATAGCGTCTGTGGGCAGGTTATTATTCACTTTTTTATTCCGCCGAAATCGGCTTTCCACATTGTTTACTGGCACAGAAATGCTTCACACCCTGTGCGGTTTTCTTTTCGATGAGAAGCGGATAATGACACTCAGGACATTCTCCGGATAACGGTTTGAAGTTAATGACAAACTGGCACTCCGGATAGCGATCGCAGGAGTAGAAGGTTTTGCCATAACGGGAACGCCGCTGGACAAGATGACCAGTCTGGCATTGAGGACAGACTATTGCTGTTTCATCAGGCTTGTCGATGAGCTCGGTGTGATCGCACGCAGGATAGTCACTGCATCCAATGAACATACCGAATCGTCCCTGTCTCAGCACCAGCTCAGCGCCACATGCAGGACAAAGCTTACCCTCCAGAACTTTGACAATATGTCCGTCCGCGGAAGATTTCAGCGGACGGATGTAATCGCATTCTGGATAGTGTGAACAACCGAGAAACGGACCGTGTTTCCCGGAACGAATAACCAATTCAGCCCCGCATTGTGGGCAGGGCTCATTTTTACGCACCGTGAACAGTGCTGATTTAGCCATAACAACTCATACTGAATGAAGATTGATTAATGCAGCATACCTTCATTCACTTCAAAGAGTAATTCTTCCATTTGCTGATAGGCATTTTCACAACCTGGAATGTTGAATAGCACCATCAGGATTACCCACTTCAGGTCTTCCAGATCGAACTCTGCCGTATCCAGCGCGAGTACACGCTCAATGACCATTTCTCGCGTTTCGAGGTTTAGCACCTGAATCTGCTCCAGGAATAGCAGGAATCCTCTACAGCTTGCATCCAGTCGATCGCACTCTTCCGCAGTATAAATACGTATAGAAAGAGGGTCAGATGCCAGTTGCATAGGTTCAGCAAGGCCATCCTGATAGTCAGCAAGCTTTTCCAGCCAAAGTAACGCGTTGTAAATGTCTTCACGATCAAAACCAGCGTCGGTAAGATCCCGTTCCAGTTTGTCCTGATCCACACGCAGCTCAGCTTCGTTATGGATATATGTCTCAAACAAATACATTAGTACGTCGAACATGGCATGCCCTCCTCAATCGGACATAGCCGCCGGGTACAGCTGCGATCCACCCTGCTAACTCCAGTTCGAGCAGTTGAGCCACTACCTCTGGCACAGGTTGGCCGGCACGTTCAGCGACGACGTCAACAGGTGTTACCTCATCTCCTACGTTAGCCAGGAGCTCCGGAAATGGCAATGCCACCTCTTCGTGATCTGGCGAATAAATTGATTTTTCAGGTTCATCTGGCAACCATTGCAGCCCATATTGCAAATTTTCAAGAATTTCCTCTGGTGTCGTCACAAGCATGGCTCCCTGCTGAATTAGCCAATGCGGGCCTTCACTTCCCGGGCTCCCAATCGGCCCTGGTAAAGCAAACACCTCCCGCCCTTGTTCCAGTGCACAGCGAGCAGTAACCAGTGACCCGCTACGCTGTGCAGCTTCGACGACCAGTACACCTTTACTTAGACCACTGATAATGCGATTTCGTCGGGGAAAATTGCGTGGCAAAGGGAGCGTATCTAATGGGAACTCAGACACCAGTGCACCACCTGCCTCAATCAGTCGCTGAGCAAGACGGATATGCTGTCGTGGGTGAATGGTCTCAAGTCCATTTCCCAGCACCGCAATACTTGTGCCTTGTCGGTTTATCGCAGCACTGTGTGCCACGCCATCAATTCCCCGGGCCAGACCGCTGGTGATCGTCACACCACATGCTGCAAGCTTTTCACAAAACAATCGCCCCCAGCGTTCGCCATACCAGGAGTGCTGTCTGCTGCCGACAACGGCTACCTGGAACGAGCGAAGACATGCGGGATTTCCTGCGACAAAAAGCACCCCAGGATAATCCTCAATCGCACGGAGCTGTCGCGGATAATGCTCACTGTCTGCAACCACAAAATGGTGGTTCGGATGTTCAAGCCAGCGCAACGTTTTTTCCAGCGTCTGCTGTGAAAAGGTTAAAAACCGTGTGGCCTGGCGGGGAGAGAATCCTGCCTGCAGGAGTACCGCGTTGCTAATCGACGGTTGAGTATTGAGCCAGTGGGCAATGCGCACCATCTCATCACCATACAGTTCATTCACTTGCGCTAAACGTAGCCAAATTTCGATTTGGGTCATCCTTGTCCCCCTGCCACAAGCAGTCCTGGCAATCTTTGCGATTGGTCACTGATGCTGTCAATCAGAGGGGGTTTTGTCTAGAATAGAGGTAATAATCTTTTCAACTCCTGAACACAACTCTGGATAACTATGTCAGTTTTGCAAGTGTTACATATTCCGGACGAGCGCCTTCGCAAAGTCGCAAAACCGGTCGAAGAAGTGAATGCAGAAATTCAGCGCATCGTTGATGATATGTTCGAAACGATGTATGCCGAAGAAGGTATCGGTCTGGCAGCAACACAGGTTGATATTCATCAGCGCATCATCGTTATTGATGTCTCTGAAAACCGCGACGAGCAGTTGGTACTCATTAACCCAGAGCTGCTGGAAAAAGACGGCGAAACCGGCATTGAAGAAGGCTGCCTGTCTATTCCTGAACAGCGTGCGTTAGTACCACGCGCAGAGAAAGTAAAAATTCGTGCGCTCGATCGCAACGGCAAATCTTTTGAACTGGAAGCCGATGGCCTACTGGCTATCTGCATTCAACATGAAATGGATCACCTGGTCGGTAAACTGTTTATCGATTATCTGTCTCCGTTGAAGCAACAACGTATTCGTCAGAAAGTTGAAAAACTCGACCGCCTGAACGCCCGAGCTTAAGGACAAGAATCAACGTGTCAGACTCACTACGTATTATTTTTGCGGGTACACCTGACTTTGCAGCGCGTCATCTCGACGCGCTGTTGTCTTCTGGACACAACGTCGTTGGCGTGTTTACCCAACCGGACCGCCCGGCGGGACGCGGTAAAAAGCTGATGCCCAGCCCGGTCAAAGTGCTGGCGGAAGAAAAAGGGATACCGGTTTTCCAACCTGTCTCTCTTCGCCCTCAGGAAAACCAGCAGCTGGTTGCTGATTTACGCGCAGACGTGATGGTGGTGGTGGCATATGGCCTGATTCTGCCAAAAGCCGTACTGGAAATGCCGCGTCTGGGTTGTATCAACGTTCACGGCTCCCTGCTTCCACGCTGGCGTGGTGCAGCACCGATCCAGCGCTCACTGTGGGCAGGTGACACCGAAACAGGTGTAACCATCATGCAGATGGATGTTGGCCTCGACACCGGAGATATGCTGCTTAAGCTGTCTTGCCCGATTACGGCAGAAGATACCAGCGGTTCGTTATACGATAAGCTGGCAGATTTGGGGCCGCAGGGGCTGATTGAAACGCTAAAACAGCTGGCTGCCGGCACAATAAACCCGGTGGTACAAGATGAATCACTGGTTACGCATGCAGAAAAACTCAGCAAAGATGAGGCCCGTATCGACTGGTCGCTTTCAGCTGTTCAATTGGAACGCTGCATCCGCGCCTTTAACCCATGGCCAATGAGCTGGCTT
Source organism: Citrobacter sp. Cf087 (assembly GCF_030334285.1). NCBI lineage: Bacteria > Pseudomonadati > Pseudomonadota > Gammaproteobacteria > Enterobacterales > Enterobacteriaceae > Citrobacter > Citrobacter sp. Cf087. Next base: position 21,140 of record NZ_JAOWED010000023.1, on the reverse strand, counting down.
GAAATCGACGGTCAACCAGTGAAAGTCTGGCAAGCTTCGGTTATTGCGGAAAACACCCAGGCTGCGCCAGGCACCATTCTGGAGGCAACAAAGCAGGGTATTCAGGTCGCAACGGGCGACGGCATCCTGAATCTCGTCTCTTTGCAGCCTGCCGGTAAAAAAGCCATGAGCGCGCAGGATCTGCTTAATTCACGCCGGGAATGGTTTGTACCCGGTAACCGTCTGGTCTGACGGTCATCTCTTTAAGCCCGGTGTTTCCGGGCATTTTTATTTTTGCGCTTATGAAAAAACATCTTAATTTACGCAGTATGGCGGCCCAAGCCGTCGAACAGGTTGTCGAAAAAGGACAGTCATTAAGCAACGTGCTGCCCGCCATGCAGCAAAAAGTTGCAGATAAAGACAAAGCGCTGTTGCAGGAACTTTGCTTCGGCGTATTGCGTACACTCTCTCAACTGGAATGGATGATCCAGCAACTCATGGAACGTCCAATGACGGGCAAACAACGCACCGTTCACTACCTGATCATGGTGGGCTTCTACCAACTTCTGCATACTCGTATTCCAGCACACGCCGCGCTGGCTGAGACAGTAGAAGGTGCGGTTGCCATTAAGCGTCCGCAACTGAAAGGGCTGATCAACGGCGTGTTGCGCCAGTTTCAACGCCGTCAGGATGAACTGCTGGCCGAGTTTGCGCAAAGCGATTTGCGCTTCTTACACCCCTCCTGGCTGGTGAAACGTATTAAGAGTGCGTATCCGCAGCAGTGGGAAGCTATTCTTGAAGCCAATAACCAGCGACCGCCGATGTGGCTACGCGTCAATCGTAATCACCATACTCGCGACGCCTGGATAGACCTGCTTACCGCAGCGGGATTAACCGGTTTCCCGCATCCAGACTACCCGGATGCAGTGCGTCTGGAAACACCGGCTCCAGTTCACGCCCTCCCTGGTTTTGACGAAGGTTGGGTCACCGTTCAGGATGCTTCTGCTCAGGGGTGCGTTAAATATCTACTGCCGAAAGATGGCGAGCAGATTCTCGACCTATGCTGCGCGCCGGGCGGTAAAACGACGCACATTCTGGAAGTTGCTCCGCAAGCTAACGTCATGGCCGTCGATGTGGATGAAAAACGCTTATCGCGCGTTTACGACAATCTGAAACGTCTGGGCATGAAGGCAACCGTAAAACAGGGTGATGGTCGATATCCACAACAATGGTGTGGCGAACAACAGTTTGACCGTATTTTGCTGGATGCTCCGTGTTCTGCCACCGGCGTTATTCGTCGCCATCCAGACATCAAATGGCTGCGTCGCGACCGGGATATTGCCGAACTTGCGCAGCTGCAGGCCGAGATCCTGAATGCAACCTGGTTACATCTTAAACCTGGCGGCACGCTGGTTTATGCAACGTGCTCTATCCTGCCAGAAGAAAACCAGCAGCAAATTACCGCCTTCCTGGCACGCACGCCGGATGCGGTATTAAGCGAAACCGGTACGCCGGAAAAACCCGGACGTCAGAATTTACCGGGTGCGAAAGATGGCGATGGCTTCTTTTACGCTAAGCTAATCAAAAAGTGATGGGATAACGGGTCGCGACTAATGAAAATTATCATTCTGGGCGCAGGGCAAGTTGGCGGTACGCTGGCTGAAAACCTGGTCGGAGAGAACAACGATATCACGGTAGTCGATACCAATGGTGAACGCCTGCGCAGCCTGCAGGACAAGTTTGATCTCCGCGTCGTGCAAGGGCACGGTTCACATCCTCGCGTACTGCGTGAAGCTGGGGCCGACGATGCCGATATGCTGGTTGCCGTAACCAGCTCAGATGAAACAAATATGGTTGCCTGCCAGGTAGCTTATTCACTATTTAATACGCCTAATCGCATCGCCCGTATTCGTTCACCGGATTATGTTCGTGATGCGGACAAGCTATTCCAATCCGATGCGGTACCTATCGATCACCTGATTGCGCCGGAGCAACTGGTTATCGATAGCATTTATCGACTGATTGAATATCCGGGTGCATTGCAGGTGGTGAATTTTGCCGAAGGTAAAGTCAGTCTGGCAGTAGTAAAAGCCTATTACGGCGGGCCGCTTATCGGTAATGCGCTGTCAACAATGCGTGAACATATGCCGCACATCGATACCCGTGTTGCGGCGATTTTCCGTCATGATCGACCAATCCGTCCACAAGGTTCTACGATCGTTGAAGCGGGTGATGAAGTCTTCTTTATTGCGGCATCACAGCATATTCGCGCCGTAATGAGTGAACTGCAACGTCTGGAAAAACCGTACAAACGCATTATGTTAGTAGGCGGTGGTAATATCGGAGCGGGTCTTGCTCGTCGTCTGGAAAAAGATTACAGCGTCAAACTGATCGAACGTAATCAACAGCGAGCATCCGAACTTGCAGAGAAACTGCAAAATACGATCGTCTTTTTTGGTGATGCTTCGGATCAAGAGTTACTGGCCGAAGAACATATCGATCAGGTAGATCTGTTCATCGCAGTGACCAACGATGATGAAGCGAATATCATGTCGGCGATGCTTGCCAAACGGATGGGTGCCAAGAAAGTGATGGTGTTAATCCAACGCAGAGCATACGTCGATCTGGTGCAAGGTAGCGTGATCGATATTGCTATTTCACCGCAGCAGGCGACCATCTCCGCGTTGCTCAGTCACGTACGTAAAGCTGACATTGTCGGCGTTTCTTCACTACGCCGTGGCGTCGCGGAAGCCATTGAAGCCGTCGCACACGGGGATGAAACAACATCTCGGGTGGTGGGACGCTCAATTGATGAAATTAAACTTCCCCCTGGAACCATTATTGGCGCCGTTGTGCGTGGTAACGATGTAATGATTGCCAACGATAACCTGCGCATTGAGCAGGGCGATCACGTAATTATGTTCCTGACAGATAAAAAGTTTATTACCGACGTCGAGCGACTATTCCAGCCAAGTCCTTTCTTCCTGTAATAAAAAGGGTGCTAATACAGCGCCCTTTTTATTTCCCTTTATATTTCATGGTCTAATAAATTTTCCTTTCGGCAATACATAAATGGAAATTGCCTAAACATTTGTTAAACTTATAAACGTCAGCTGCATAGGGAGAATAAAATGAGCATTATTAAAGAGTTTCGCGAATTCGCGATGCGCGGGAATGTTGTCGATTTGGCAGTGGGTGTCATTATTGGTGCGGCATTCGGTAAGATTGTTTCATCACTGGTTGCCGATATCATCATGCCGCCACTGGGGTTGTTAATTGGTGGAATTGATTTTAAACAGTTTGCTTTAACGCTACGTGATGCACAGGGAGACATCCCTGCCGTGGTCATGCATTACGGTGTATTTATTCAGAATGTCTTCGATTTTATTATTGTTGCGTTTGCTATCTTTATGGCAATCAAACTGATCAACAAACTGAACCGTAAAAAAGCGGAGGAGCCAGCAGCACCGCCAGCTCCATCGAAAGAAGAAGTATTACTGAGTGAAATTCGTGACCTGCTGAAAGAACAGAATAACCGCTCTTAAGCACTCACTGAAACAAGAAGGCCAGTGGTAAAAAAGTTAATTACTTTCTTGCCACTGGCCTCCCAGTTACCCCGATTGCCATGTTTGCCTTTACGTAGATAACTTCCTTTCCCTTTCTTATTTTTCTCAACGCGCTGTCTGAACAGTGGGTCATGCAGAAGCGCCTCAATGGCGTTGTCCTTTATCTGCCCTTTGGTGTGCTGATAACGACTCATAATATCTCCAGTTTGTAGTAATTTACGCCGCGAGTGTAGACCCGGCAGTTCAAGAAATCAACAGCCTGATGTTGTTCCACTGGCGCCTTGCTCAAGAGCTTCAAGAATAGAGCAGTACACGCTGCTGTGTGCCTTGCCGCAGCATGCATCATTCAATCGCTGCAGAGACCGCTGCATCGTCTGAAGTTCGGCAATACGTGCTTCGACTTCTTGCAGTCTTTCCTGGACGATCCCTTTTGATTCCTGACAGGTATGGTGTTCGGGATCAACACGGATCGAAAGCAATTCGCGGATCGACTCCAGAGTGAAACCAAGCTGGCGGGCATAACGAATAAACTTCAGGCGCTGAAGATCGCTTTCTGTATAGAGCCGAAATCCGCCTTCAGTACGCACTTCATGCTCCATCATCTGCTGCTTTTCATAGTAGCGGATAGTATCTGGCGTCACGTCAGCCAGTTTCGCTATTTCACCAATTCGGTACATGCTCTCTCCGCTATTCATCGTTGATCTTTTTTAGCAGCTTATCTGCGTAGTCACCGCGCAAAAACTCGGTACTGAGTCCAGCCTGCCGAAGTTTAAGTTCCAGCAGCGACAGTCTTCGGCTCACCTCCGGATAACTTGGATCATCTTTGCGAATCCCCGCGAGTATTTCAAGCAGTTGTATTGCTTCTCTGCGTTGCTCGAGCTCAGGAGGAAGGCAACCTGCATTTTTTAATAAACGGTATCCGGCTCGGAGTTCAGTCGGGACATGGGAGTCATCGTCAAGAGTCAGCGGTTTACCCGTTCCCGGTAAATCATCAAACTCACCTTTAGATTGTGCATCAATAATATGGCGCTCTGCCCACTGGTCCAGTAACCACATACAACACTCCAGGGGATGAACAAAAAGAGTACAGATATTGTAGATAAGTGGGGATATGACGGATATAAAAAAACCCGCCGAAGCGGGTTTTTTTACGTTACTACAGATTACTCTGCAGCAGCTTCTGTTTTCTCTGAACGATCAACCAGCTCGATGTATGCCATCGGCGCGTTGTCGCCTGCACGGAAACCACACTTCAGAATGCGAGTGTAACCACCGGCGCGGCTCGCGAAACGCGGGCCCAGTTCGTTAAACAGTTTTGCCACGATCTCGTTATCACGAGTACGGGCGAATGCCAGACGACGATTAGCTACGCTATCAGTCTTGGCAAGAGTAATCAGCGGCTCAACTACGCGACGCAGCTCTTTCGCTTTCGGCAGAGTCGTCTTGATGATTTCATGACGAACCAGTGAACCTGCCATATTGCGGAACATAGCCTGGCGATGGCTGCTGTTGCGGTTCAGTTGACGACCACTCTTACGATGGCGCATGACCTTATCCTTCTCAGTAAAACCTTAACCTGTGATCCGGTTACTCGTCAGCGATGCTTGCCGGTGGCCAGTTTTCCAGGCGCATGCCCAGAGACAGTCCACGGGAAGCCAGCACGTCTTTAATCTCGGTAAGAGATTTTTTACCAAGGTTAGGCGTCTTAAGAAGCTCAACCTCAGTACGCTGTACCAGATCACCGATATAGTGGATAGCTTCTGCTTTGAGGCAGTTAGCAGAGCGGACAGTCAATTCCAGATCGTCAACAGGGCGCAGCAGGATCGGATCGAATTCTGGTTTCTCTTCTTTAACTTCCGGCTGACGTACATCACGTAAATCAACGAAAGCTTCCAGTTGTTCAGCCAGAATGGTAGCCGCACGACGAATCGCCTCTTCAGGATCGATTGTGCCGTTGGTTTCCATTTCGATGACCAGCTTGTCCAGGTCGGTACGCTGTTCTACACGCGCTGCTTCAACATTGTAGGCAATACGCTCTACAGGGCTGTAGCATGCGTCGACCAGCAGACGGCCGATTGGGCGCTCATCTTCTTCCGAATGAATTCGGGTAGAAGCCGGCACATAACCACGACCGCGCTGAACTTTGATACGCATGCTAATAGATGCATTCTCATCGGTCAGGTGGCAGATCACGTGCTGTGGCTTGACGATTTCGACATCACCATCATGGGTAATGTCGGCTGCAGTCACAGGGCCAATGCCAGATTTATTCAAGGTAAGAATAACATCATCTTTACCCTGAACTCTCACCGCCAGCCCTTTCAGGTTGAGCAGGATTTCCAGGATATCTTCCTGAACGCCTTCTTTGGTGCTGTACTCATGTAGTACACCATCAATCTCAACCTCGGTCACCGCGCAACCCGGCATCGATGAGAGCAGAATACGGCGCAGTGCGTTACCCAAAGTATGGCCAAAGCCACGCTCTAAAGGCTCAAGGGTCACCTTGGCGTGCGTCGAACTCACTTGCTCGATATCTACCAGGCGCGGTTTTAGAAACTCTGTCACAGAACCCTGCATTGTGTCCTCTCTTTGGTACTAAGCTTTACTTGGAGTAAAGCTCGACGATCAGGTGTTCGTTAATGTCCGCAGACAGATCAGAACGCTCCGGCTTACGCTTGAACGTACCTTCCATCTTGCCAGCATCAACTTCCAGCCAGGTTGGCTTTTCACGCTGCTCAGCCAGCTCCAGAGCGGCTTTCACGCGAGACTGCTTCTTCGCTTTCTCACGAATGCTAACAACGTCATTCGGACTAACCTGATAAGAAGCGATGTTAACAACACGACCGTTTACCATAATTGCTTTATGGCTGACCAGCTGACGTGCTTCTGCACGAGTGGCACCGAAGCCCATACGGTATACAACGTTGTCCAGACGACCTTCCAGCAGACCCAACAGGTTTTCACCGGTGTTGCCTTTCAGACGTGCTGCTTCTTTGTAGTAGTTACGGAACTGACGCTCCAGCACACCGTAGATACGGCGAACTTTTTGCTTTTCACGCAACTGCACACCATAGTCAGACAGACGCGGTTTACGCGCACCGTGCTGGCCAGGAGCTTGTTCAATTTTACACTTGGTATCGATCGCGCGAACGCCAGACTTAAGGAATAAGTCAGTGCCCTCACGACGGCTCAGCTTGAGCTTAGGACCCAAATATCTTGCCATTTTCTTTCTCCAACAATCCTAGAAACGACAGCGTTATACGCGACGTTTTTTCGGCGGACGACAACCGTTATGAGGGATCGGAGTCACATCAGTAATATTAGTGATGCGGAAACCAGCGGCGTTCAGAGCACGAACAGTAGATTCGCGACCTGGACCCGGTCCTTTGACCATAACTTCCAGATTCTTGATACCGTATTCTTTTACGGCTTCAGCGCAACGCTCTGCTGCAACCTGAGCTGCAAACGGAGTGGATTTGCGAGAACCACGGAAACCGGAACCACCGGCTGTTGCCCAACCCAGTGCGTTACCCTGACGATCAGTAATGGTAACGATGGTGTTGTTAAAAGAAGCATGGATATGAGCCACGCCGTCAGAGACTTGTTTTCTTACACGTTTACGTGCACGAATTGGTGCCTTTGCCATTATTCAATCACCCCGATTATTTCTTGATCGGTTTGCGCGGACCCTTACGGGTACGTGCGTTGGTCTTGGTACGCTGACCGCGAACCGGGAGACCACGACGATGACGCAAACCGCGATAGCAACCAAGGTCCATAAGGCGCTTGATGCTCATGCTAACTTCACGGCGCAGATCACCTTCAACGACAAATTTGGCAACTTCGTCACGCAGCGTGTCGATTTGTTCTTCAGACAGCTCACTGATCTTAACATCTTCAGCGATACCCGCGGCAGCCAGAATGGCTTTAGAACGGGTCTTGCCGACGCCGTAGATCGAAGTTAATGCGATCACAGCATGTTTCTGATCAGGAATGTTAATGCCTGCTATACGGGCCACTATGCACTCCTACTATTTAATATGTACGCACCATGCTGAAAAGCCCGTTTTCAGGATACTCAAATGGAAACGCACAGACATACAAAAGATTGGCTGGCTAATCTAGCCAGCTCAACCCAACTTTGCAAGAAAAATATGCGAATAAATCAGCCTTGGCGCTGTTTATGCTTCGGCTCGGCACTGCAAATCACACGGATGACACCATCACGCTTAACGATTTTGCAGTTACGGCATAATTTCTTGACGGAAGCACGAACTTTCATTTTTACTCTCCGTAACTTCTCGGGCGACTGTTAACGGCCGTAGCCTTTCAGATTCGCCTTCTTCAATGCAGACTCGTACTGACTTGACATCATCAGAGTTTGCACTTGAGCCATAAAGTCCATAATCACGACAACAACGATAAGCAGTGAGGTCCCACCGAAGTAGAACGGTACTTTCATTGCATCACGCATGAACTCCGGGATCAGGCAGATAAAGGTAATGTAGAGCGCACCAACCAAAGTCAGGCGGGTCATTACTTTATCGATATACTTCGCCGTTTGCTCTCCCGGACGAATTCCTGGTACAAATGCACCGGACTTCTTCAGGTTATCTGCTGTTTCACGCGGGTTGAAAACCAACGCCGTGTAGAAGAAACAGAAGAATATGATTGCAGACGCATAGAGTAACACATAAAGCGGTTGCCCAGGCTGCAAATACAGCGAAATTGTTGTCAGCCAGTTCCAACCAGTCCCGCCCCCGAACCATGACGCGATGGTCGCCGGGAACAGAATAATACTGGAAGCGAAGATTGCCGGGATTACCCCCGCCATATTCACTTTCAGCGGTAAATGTGTGCTCTGTGCAGCATAGACACGACGACCTTGCTGACGTTTCGCGTAGTTTACCACAATGCGGCGTTGACCACGCTCAACAAATACAACAAAGAACGTCACTGCGAATACTAATACTGCAACCAACAGCAACACGAGGAAGTGCAGGTCGCCTTGACGCGCTTGCTCGATAGTATGGGCAATGGCTGGCGGGAGTCCCGCTACAATACCGGCGAAGATAATGATTGAGATACCGTTGCCGATACCACGTTCAGTAATCTGTTCACCCAACCACATCAGGAACATCGTCCCTGTAACCAGACTTACAACAGCGGTGAAATAGAATGCAAAGCCTGGGTTCATCACCAGGCCCTGCATACCAGGCATATTCGGCAGACCGGTAGCAATACCGATCGACTGGAATATTGCCAGCACCAGAGTACCGTAGCGGGTGTACTGGCTGATCTTACGACGACCAGACTCCCCTTCTTTCTTAATTTCTGCCAGCGTTGGATGAACCACCGTCAGCAGCTGGATAATGATCGACGCCGAAATATACGGCATGATACCCAGAGCAAAGATAGAAGCACGGCTGAGAGCACCACCAGAGAACATGTTAAACATTTCAATGATGGTGCCTCGCTGTTGCTCAAGCAGTTTGGCAAGTACAGCGGCATCAATACCAGGGATCGGAATGAAAGAGCCAATACGGAACACAATCAGCGCGCCGATTACAAACAGCAGTCTGCGTTTCAGCTCGCCTAAGCCACCTTTGGCACTTTGAAAATCTAATCCCGGTTGTTTAGCCATCTGCTACTTATTCCTCGATTTTACCGCCAGCAGCTTCGATAGCAGCACGAGCGCCTTTAGTAACACGCAGGCCACGAACAGTTACCGGAGTAGTGACTTCACCAGCCAGGATCACTTTCGCGAACTCGATCTGGATACCGATAATGTTAGCTGCTTTCAGCGTGTTCAGGTCTACAACACCGCCTTCAACTTTAGCCAGGTCAGACAGACGAACTTCGGCTGTAATCGCTGCTTTACGTGAAGTGAAGCCGAATTTCGGCAGACGACGGTACAGAGGCATCTGACCACCCTCGAAACCGCGACGTACGCCACCGCCAGAACGAGACTTCTGACCTTTGTGACCACGACCACCGGTTTTACCGAGGCCAGAACCGATACCACGACCCAGGCGGCGAGCCGCTTTTTTAGAGCCTTCGGCCGGAGACAGAGTATTTAAACGCATCTCTTACTCCTCAACTTTAACCATGAAGGAAACCGCGTTGACCATACCACGAACAGCAGGAGTATCCTCGCGCTCTACGGTGTGACCAATACGACGCAGACCCAGGCCAAGCAGCGTTGCCTTGTGTTTCGGCAGACGACCGATTGCACTGCGGGTTTGAGTAATTTTAATAGTCTTTGCCATGGTTTATTTCCCCAGAATTTCTTCAACGGATTTACCACGCTTGGCAGCGACCATTTCCGGAGATTTCATATTTTCCAGGCCATCGATAGTTGCACGAACCACGTTAATCGGGTTAGTAGAACCATACGCTTTAGCCAGAACGTTACGAACTCCAGCGACTTCCAGAACGGCGCGCATTGCACCACCGGCGATGATACCGGTACCTTCGGAAGCCGGCTGCATGAATACACGAGAACCCGTGTGAGTACCCTTAACCGGGTGCTGCAGGGTGCCGTGGTTCAGCGCGACGTTAATCATATTGCGACGGGCTTTTTCCATCGCTTTCTGGATCGCTGCTGGAACTTCACGCGCTTTACCGTAACCAAAACCAACGCGACCGTTACCATCACCAACTACAGTCAGAGCTGTGAAGGAGAAAATACGACCACCTTTAACGGTTTTAGATACGCGGTTAACCGCGATCAGCTTTTCCTGCAGTTCGCCAGCTTGTTTTTCGATGTGAGCCATCTTACACCTCTACCTTAGAACTGAAGGCCAGCTTCACGGGCAGCATCTGCCAGTGCCTGGACACGACCATGATATTGGAACCCGGAACGGTCAAAAGAAACATCTTTGATGCCTTTTTCCAGAGCGCGTTCAGCAACAGCTTTACCTACAGCTGCAGCAGCGTCTTTGTTACCGGTGTACTTCAATTGTTCAGCGATAGCTTTTTCTACAGTAGAAGCAGCTACCAGAACTTCAGAACCGTTCGGTGCAATTACCTGTGCGTAAATATGACGCGGGGTACGATGTACCACCAGGCGAGTTGCACCCAGCTCCTGGAGCTTGCGGCGTGCGCGGGTCGCACGACGGATACGAGCAGATTTCTTATCCATAGTGTTACCTTACTTCTTCTTAGCCTCTTTGGTACGCACGACTTCGTCGGCGTAACGAACACCCTTGCCTTTATAAGGCTCAGGACGACGGTAGGCGCGCAGATCTGCTGCAACCTGACCGATCAGCTGTTTATCAGCGCCTTTCAGCACGATTTCAGTCTGAGACGGACATTCTGCAGTGATTCCCGCAGGCAGCTGATGGTCAACTGGGTGAGAGAAACCTAAAGCCAGGTTTACTACATTCCCTTTAACCGCTGCACGATAACCTACACCAACCAGCTGAAGCTTCTTAGTGAAGCCTTCGGTAACACCGACAACCATTGCATTCAGCAGGGCACGCGCGGTACCAGCCTGAGCCCATCCATCTGCGTAACCATCACGCGGACCGAAGGTCAGTGCATTATCTGCATGATTTACTGCAACAGCATCGTTGAGAGTACGAGTCAGCTCGCCGTTTTTACCTTTGATCGTAATAACCTGACCGTTGATTTTTACATCAACGCCGGCAGGAATAACGACCGGTGCTTTAGCAACACGAGACATTTTTTCCTCCGATTAGGCTACGTAGCAGATAATTTCGCCACCAAGACCAGCCTGGCGCGCTGCACGATCAGTCATAACACCTTTAGAGGTAGAAACAACTGCGATACCCATGCCAGCCATAACTTTCGGCAGCTCGTCTTTACGCTTATAAATGCGCAGACCTGGGCGACTGACACGCTGAATGCTTTCTACAACAGCTTTACCCTGGAAATACTTGAGAGTAAGTTCCAGTTCCGGCTTGGTGTCGCCTTCAACTTTAAAATCTTCAATAAAACCTTCTTCCTTCAGCACGTTGGCAATTGCCACTTTCAGCTTGGAGGAAGGCATGGTGACCGCAGCTTTATTCGCGGCCTGACCGTTACGGATACGGGTCAGCATATCCGCGATCGGATCTTGCATGCTCATCTGTCTTTACTCCCGTGATTCAATTGGTAATTACCAGCTAGCCTTTTTCAAGCCTGGTACTTCACCGCGCATGGCGGCTTCACGCAGTTTGATACGGCTCAACCCGAACTTGCCCACATAGCCATGCGGACGACCTGTTTGACGGCAGCGGTTACGCTGACGGGACGGGCTGGAATCACGCGGCAGAGACTGCAGCTTGAGAACTGCGTTCCAACGATCTTCGTCGGTCGCGTTCACATCAGAGATAATAGCTTTCAGTTCAGCGCGTTTTGCGAAGTACTTATCAGCTAAAGCTACGCGCTTTACTTCGCGTGCTTTCATTGATTGCTTAGCCATTCAGTAACCCTACCTTACTTGCGGAACGGGAAGTCAAAGGCAGCCAGCAGAGCACGGCCTTCTTCGTCAGATTTCGCAGTAGTGGTAATGGTAATATCCAAACCACGCACGCGGTCGACTTTATCGTAGTCGATTTCTGGGAAGATGATCTGCTCACGGACACCCATGCTGTAGTTACCACGACCGTCGAAAGACTTAGCGGACAAGCCACGGAAGTCACGGATACGTGGAACAGCAATAGTGATCAGGCGCTCAAAGAACTCCCACATGCGTTCGCCACGCAGAGTTACTTTACAGCCGATCGGATAGCCCTGACGGATTTTGAAGCCTGCAACTGATTTGCGTGCTTTGGTGATCAGCGGTTTTTGACCGGAGATTGCTGTCAGGTCAGCTGCTGCGTTATCCAGCAGTTTCTTGTCAGCGATCGCTTCACCAACACCCATGTTCAGGGTGATCTTCTCGACCCGAGGGACTTGCATGACAGAATTGTAGTTAAACTCAGTCATGAGTTTAGCGACTACTTCGTCTTTGTAGTAATCATGCAGTTTCGCCATCGTACTACTCCAAATTACTTGATAGTTTCGCTGTTAGATTTGAAGAAACGGACTTTTTTGCCGTCTTCGAATCTAAAGCCTACACGGTCAGCCTTGCCGGTTGCCGCGTTGAAGATAGCAAGGTTAGAGATCTGAATAGCTGCTTCTTTCTCTACGATGCCGCCTGGTTGGTTCAGGGCCGGAACCGGCTTCTGATGTTTTTTAACCAGGTTGATACCTTCAACAATGACCTTGCCGGAAGACAGGACATTCTTAACTTTACCGCGTTTACCTTTATCTTTGCCGGTTAACACGATAACTTCGTCATCACGACGGATCTTCGCTGCCATGATTCGCTCCTTAGAGTACTTCTGGTGCCAGAGAGATAATTTTCATGAACTTCTCGTTACGAAGTTCACGAGTTACCGGCCCAAAAATACGCGTACCGATAGGTTGCTCGCTGTTATTGTTTAAAATAACGCATGCATTACCATCGAAGCGAATGACAGAACCGTCCGGGCGACGAACACCCTTCTTGGTGCGCACCACTACCGCCTTCAGCACATCACCTTTTTTGACCTTACCACGCGGAATTGCTTCCTTGATGGTGATCTTGATGATATCGCCGACGCCTGCGTAGCGACGGTGCGAGCCACCCAGAACCTTGATACACATTACGCGACGTGCACCGGAGTTGTCGGCGACGTTCAGCATAGTCTGTTCTTGGATCATTTTAGTGCTCCGCTAATGTCAACTACTACTGAGACCCGAAAATCAGGTCGTTAAAAAAGCCCCATATCGGGGGCGCGGCATTATAACACCGCTTCAACGATATGGGTAGAAAAAATAAACGGCTCATCGCTGAGCCGTTTATTCGTTGAGAATGCCTACTGTATTACAGAACGGCTTTCTCTACAACGCGAACCAGCGTCCAGGACTTAGTCTTGGACAGCGGACGGCATTCGCGGATTTCAACCACGTCACCAGTACCGCATTCGTTGTTCTCGTCATGTACGTGCAGTTTGGTCGTACGCTTAATGAATTTACCGTAGATCGGGTGTTTCACAAAACGTTCGATAGCAACAACGATGGATTTCTCCATTTTATCGCTAACAACGCGACCTTGCAGAGTACGGATTTTATCGGTCATTACGCACCCGCCTTCTCAGTCAGTAAAGTCTTAACGCGTGCGACGTCACGACGCACTTGCTTCAACAGGTGAGACTGTTGCAGCTGGCCACTTGCAGCCTGCATACGCAGGTTGAACTGCTCACGCAGCAGATTCAGCAGCTCGGTGTTCAGCTCTTCAACACTCTTCTCACGCAGCTCTTTTGCTTTCATTACATCACCGTCTTAGTTACAAAGGTGGTTTTAATCGGCAGTTTCGCTGCTGCCAGCTTGAATGCTTCACGGGCCAGCTCTTCCGGTACGCCGTCCATTTCATACAGGACTTTACCCGGCTGAATCAAGGCAACCCAATACTCCACGTTACCTTTACCTTTACCCATACGCACTGCCAGCGGCTTTTCAGTGATCGGTTTGTCCGGGAATACACGGATCCAGATCTTACCTTGACGCTTAACTGCACGGGTCATAGCACGACGTGCTGCTTCGATCTGACGGGCAGTCAGACGACCACGGCCAACAGCTTTCAGACCGAAGCTGCCGAAGCTAACATCCGCGCCAGCAGCCAGACCGCGGTTACGGCCTTTGTGCATTTTACGGAATTTTGTACGCTTTGGTTGTAACATCAGCGACGCTCCTTATTTACGGCCTTTACGCTGCTGCTTTTTAGGTTGAGCAGCCGGTTTTTCCGGTTGTTCAACAGCAGCCATACCACCCAGGATCTCGCCTTTGAAGATCCACACTTTAACGCCGATTACACCGTAAGTGGTGTGCGCTTCAGAGGTGTTGTAGTCGATGTCAGCACGCAGAGTGTGCAGAGGTACGCGACCTTCGCGGTACCATTCGGTACGTGCGATTTCCGCGCCGCCCAGACGGCCGCTAACTTCAACTTTGATACCTTTAGCGCCCAGACGCATTGCGTTCTGTACAGCACGCTTCATAGCACGACGGAACATAACACGACGTTCCAGCTGAGAAGTGATGCTGTCAGCAACCAATTTTGCGTCCAGTTCAGGCTTACGCACTTCGGCGATATTGATCTGAGCAGGAACGCCAGCAATATCCGCTACGACTTTGCGCAGTTTTTCTACGTCTTCGCCTTTCTTACCGATAACGATACCCGGGCGAGCGGTGTGAATGGTCACACGGATGCTCTTAGCCGGACGCTCGATAACGATACGAGATACAGACGCTTTAGCCAGTTCCTTAGTCAGGTACTGACGTACTTTAAAATCGCTGTCCAGGTTGTCAGCGAATTCTTTGGTGTTCGCAAACCAGGTTGAGTTCCATGGTTTTACAATACCCAGGCGAATACCATTAGGATGTACTTTCTGACCCATTGCTAGTCTCCAGAGTCTCAGCGATCGGACACAACCACAGTAATGTGGCTGGTGCGCTTCAGGATGCGATCTGCACGACCTTTTGCACGCGGCATAATGCGCTTCATGCTCGGGCCTTCGTCTACGAAAATTTTCGTAACTTTCAGATCGTCAATGTCAGCGCCATCGTTGTGTTCAGCGTTAGCAATGGCAGATTCCAGGACTTTCTTAACCAGTACAGCCGCTTTCTTATTGGTGTAGGTCAGAATATCCAGAGCCTGCGACACTTTCTTACCGCGAATCAGGTCTGCAACAAGGCGAACCTTCTGAGCAGAAGAACGAGCATGGCGATGTTGAGCTAAAGTTTCCATCTCTTCCTCCTACCTTATTTCTTCTTCGCTTTTTTATCAGCAGCATGGCCGCGATAAGTACGAGTCGGTGCGAATTCACCCAGTTTGTGACCGACCATTTCGTCGGAAACAAATACCGGAACGTGCTGACGACCATTATGGACAGCGATGGTCAAACCGATCATGTTAGGAAAGATCGTTGAACGACGGGACCAAGTGCGCAGGGGCTTCTTGTCTCCGCTTTCCACCGCTTTCTCTACCTTCTTCAGCAAGTGCAGGTCAATAAAAGGACCTTTCTTGAGAGAACGTGGCATGGCTTATCCTCTAAAATTATTTGCTACGGCGACGTACGATGAATTTATCAGTACGCTTGTTGCTGCGGGTCTTCTTACCTTTGGTCTGAACGCCCCACGGAGTTACCGGGTGCTTACCAAAGTTACGACCTTCACCACCACCATGTGGGTGGTCGACTGGGTTCATCGCAGTACCGCGAACGGTAGGACGAACACCACGCCAGCGTGCAGCACCTGCTTTACCCAGAACGCGCAGCATATGCTCAGCATTGCCAACTTCGCCCAGAGTTGCACGGCAGTCTGCTTCGACTTTACGCATTTCACCAGAACGCAGACGCAGGGTGACATAAGCACCATCACGAGCAACGATCTGAACGTAAGTACCAGCGGAACGTGCCAGCTGACCGCCTTTACCTGGTTTCATTTCTACGTTATGAACGGTAGAACCAACCGGGATATTGCGCATCGGCAGGGTGTTACCTGCTTTGATTGCAGCATCAACGCCAGACTGAATCTGGTCGCCAGCTTTCAGGCCTTTAGGGGCCAGGATGTAACGGCGTTCACCGTCTTTGTACAGAACCAGCGCGATGTTCGCGGAGCGGTTCGGATCGTACTCAAGACGTTCAACAACTGCCGGGATACCGTCTTTGTTGCGTTTGAAGTCAACAATACGATAAGCCTGCTTGTGACCACCACCGATGTGACGAGTGGTGATACGGCCATTGTTGTTACGACCACCGGATTTGCTGTTTTTTTCAACCAGCGGAGCAAAAGGTTTGCCCTTGTGCAGCTCTGGGTTGACCACTTTAACAACGTGGCGACGACCCGGAGATGTCGGTTTACATTTAACAACTGCCATTGTATTACTCCTCCGACTTACTCAGCGCCGCCGACGAAGTCCAGATTCTGGCCTTCCTTCAGGGTGACGTAAGCTTTTTTCCAGTCGCTACGACGACCGATACGCTGTCCGTGACGTTTAACTTTCCCTTTAACTACCAGGGTGTTAACGACTTCGACTTCGACTTCAAACAGTTTCTGCACAGCAGCTTTGATTTCTGCTTTGGTCGCGTCTTTAGCAACTTTGAGAACGATGGTGTTAGTTTTTTCCATCGCAGTAGACGCTTTTTCAGAAACGTGCGGTGCGCGCAGCACTTTCAGCAGACGTTCTTCACGAATCATGCCAGCATCTCCTCAACTTGCTTAACAGCATCAGCAGTCATTACGACTTTGTCGAAGGCGATCAGGCTAACCGGGTCGATACCAGTTGCATCGCGTACGTCAACCTTGTGCAGGTTGCGCGCAGCCAGGAACAGGTTTTCGTCCAGCTCACCGGTGATGATCAGCACATCTTCCAGAGCCATGTCTTTCAGTTTCTGTGCCAGCAGCTTAGTTTTAGGCGCTTCTACAGAGAATGATTCGACAACGATCAGACGATCCTGACGTACCAGTTCGGACAGAATGCTTTTCAGCGCGCCGCGGTACATCTTTTTGTTAACTTTTTGACTGTGGTCCTGTGGACGAGCAGCGAAGGTCACGCCACCTGAACGCCAGATCGGGCTCTTGATAGAACCTGAACGCGCACGGCCGGTACCTTTCTGGCGCCACGGCTTTTTGCCTGAACCAGTTACTTCAGCACGAGTCTTCTGAGCACGAGTACCCTGACGAGCACCAGCTGCATAAGCAACAACAACCTGGTGAACCAGCGCTTCGTTGAAATCGCGACCGAAGGTAGTTTCGGAAACAGTCAGCGCGCTCTGCGCGTCTTTCAATACTAATTCCATTGCTATCCCCTTACGCCTTCACAGCTGGTTTAACGATCAGGTCGCAACCGGTCGCACCCGGAACACCACCTTTAACCAGCAGCAGGTTGCGCTCAGCGTCAACACGTACTACGTCCAGGCTCTGAACGGTTACACGTTCGTTGCCCAGCTGACCTGCCATTTTCTTGCCTTTGAACACTTTGCCCGGAGTCTGGTTCTGACCGATAGAACCCGGAACGCGGTGAGACAAGGAGTTACCGTGAGTAGCGTCCTGGGTACGGAAGTTCCAGCGCTTAACGGTACCAGCGAAACCTTTACCTTTAGAGGTACCGGTTACGTCAACTTTTTTAACGTCAGCAAACAGTTCAACGCTAATGTTCTGACCAACGGTGTATTCTTCACCATCTGCCAGACGGAACTCCCACAGGCCGCGGCCAGCTTCTACGCCAGCTTTAGCAAAGTGGCCAGCTTCCGGCTTAGTTACGCGGTTAGCTTTTTTAGCACCGGTGGTAACCTGAACAGCGCGATAGCCATCGTTAGCCAGATCTTTAACCTGAGTAACGCGGTTTGCTTCAACTTCGATAACGGTTACTGGGATAGATACGCCATCTTCAGTGAAGATGCGGGTCATACCCACTTTTTTACCGACTAAACCAATCATTGTATCAACCTCTCAATCGCTCGATGACCTGATTAACCCAGGCTGATCTGCACGTCTACACCGGCAGCCAGGTCCAGACGCATCAGAGCATCAACGGTTTTTTCAGTTGGCTCAACGATGTCAACCAGACGCTTGTGAGTACGGATCTCGTACTGATCACGCGCGTCTTTGTTGACGTGCGGGGAGATCAGAACGGTGAAACGCTCTTTGCGGGTCGGCAGCGGGATCGGACCACGAACCTGCGCACCAGTGCGCTTGGCAGTCTCGACGATTTCCGCGGTTGATTGATCGATCAGACGATGATCAAACGCTTTCAAACGGATACGGATTCTTTGGTTCTGCATGAGACCAGAGCTCCAATTATTTTATAGACGAAATAGTTACTCCTCAAACCCATTACGATTGATGGGAGAGTGTAACCGTTCTTACAGAGTTCCCCGATTGGGAACATTGTCTGGTATTGCTTTCGCAGTACCGGTGGCTCATATCGAACCGCTGTCAATATTAGACAAGCCCGCGCATTATACGTAAATCTCAGTCTTAAGCAAGTGCCGCGTAGAAATTAATCACTCGTTCATAAATGCGGGCCTCCTTCCACTCTGATTGTATGTCCTGTGATGCAACGCGTTTTCCTTGGAAGAGAGCATCCATAACTCACATCCCGGACTTGTAGGGCCGGCGTGCTTACCCGAAGGTAAACTCTTTACCAAATGAGATTTGCCCATGTACATCGACCTCCCCTTTCTGCTGATTTATGTTTCGCTATCAGGGTTGCTCTTAGTCCATGACCTGCGTACCGGGTTGCTGCCCGACAAATTTACCTGCCCTCTTTTGTGGGGCGGTCTTATTTATCATCAGTGCTGCAGACCTGCACAGTTATCCGACGCACTTTGGGGTGCCATAGCGGGCTATGGGGTATTTGCTTTGTTCTACTGGGGGTATCGTTTGATATGCCGACAGGAAGGATTAGGCTTTGGTGATGTCAAATTTCTTGCCGCACTGGGCGCATGGCATCGCTGGGAATCATTGCCACTGTTGGTTTTACTTGCCGCGGGCATGGCATGTTGTCTCACCGGGATTTCTTGCGTCCGTTACGGGAGACAGATGCTAAAAAACCCGCTGCCTTTTGGGCCATATCTGGCGGCTGCGGGTTTCGTTATTGGCTGGGTAAATCTGATACAGGGCGGTTAGTCACTGACTTTAATTTGCGATTGCAGATAATTTTGCAAGCCAAGTTTTGCAATCAGGTCCAGCTCAGTTTCGAGCCAGTCAATATGCCCTTCTTCTTCAGTCAGGATCTCGATCATCATGTCCCGGCTGACATAATCATGAACGCTATCGGCATAGGCAATGGCTTCACGCAGATCTTTCGCCCCATCCAACTCGAGTCGAAGATCGGATTGCAGCATCTCTTCAACGTCTTCGCCAATACCCAACTTGCCAAGATCCTGCAAGTTCGGGAGCCCTTCTAAGAATAAAATACGCTCGATATATTTATCAGCGTGTTTCATCTCATCGATAGATTCATGGTACTCAACATCATTGAGGCGAGTCAGTCCCCAGTTTTTAAACATACGAGCATGGAGAAAATACTGGTTGATCGCGACAAGCTCATTTCCCAATAGTTTATTGAGATAATTTATGATTTTAACATCACCTTTCATTTTATAGTCCCTCCGCTTCCACTCTTAGAGCGTAGATGGGGCTACAGGGATGTCAAAAAAAAGAGTGTGACTTAGGCGATCTCTTTAAATTCTGGCATTTGCGTTAATTCATCCTGCATGACTTCACGGGCAGCACGAATGCACTTACCGCATTGATTTCCTACAGGAATAAATTTACGTAATTGCTGAAAGGACTGAGGGTGAAACTGGCGAACAGCCTGACGTATTTTTTTATCACTTATCGCATTACACAAACAAACGTACATGATCGCTCCCGTTCAATTTCTGTGCAAAGTGTAAATGAGAATAGTTATGATTACAATAGCACAACGCTATTTACGCGGCGGGAGAATGAATAAAAAATGCGAATAAATATGACAGCTACTAAATTGCAGGCAGCAAAAAGGGCGCCGAAGCGCCCTTTTTAAGCTCAAAGCTAATTAATCAATAATTAGCTCATTACTTTAGCAACAACGCCCGCACCAACAGTACGGCCGCCTTCACGGATTGCGAAACGCAGACCGTCGTCCATCGCGATCGGGTGGATCAGGGTAACAACCATTTTGATGTTGTCGCCCGGCATTACCATCTCTACGCCTTCCGGCAGTTCGATGGTACCAGTCACGTCAGTAGTACGGAAGTAGAACTGCGGACGGTAGCCTTTGAAGAACGGAGTATGACGGCCGCCTTCGTCTTTGGACAGAATGTACACTTCAGATTCGAACTTGGTGTGCGGCTTGATAGAGCCCGGCTTAGCCAGTACCTGACCACGTTCGATTTCTTCACGTTTGATACCACGCAGCAGAACACCAACGTTCTCACCAGCACGGCCTTCGTCCAGCAGTTTGCGGAACATTTCAACGCCAGTACAGGTAGACTTAGCAGTCTCTTTGATACCAACGATTTCAACTTCTTCACCAACTTTGATGATACCGCGCTCTACACGACCGGTAACAACGGTACCACGACCGGAGATGGAGAATACGTCTTCGATAGGCAGCAGGAACGGCTTGTCAATCGCACGCTCTGGTTCTGGGATGTAAGAATCCAGGAAGCCAGCCAGTTCGATGATTTTCGCTTCCCACTCTGCTTCGCCTTCCAGCGCTTTCAGAGCAGAACCACGAACGATCGGAGTGTCGTCGCCCGGGAAATCGTACTGAGACAGAAGTTCACGAACTTCCATTTCTACCAGTTCCAGCAGCTCTTCGTCATCAACCATGTCGCATTTGTTCAGGAACACGATGATGTACGGAACGCCTACCTGACGACCCAGCAGGATGTGCTCACGAGTCTGCGGCATCGGGCCGTCAGTCGCAGCAACAACCAGGATCGCGCCGTCCATCTGCGCAGCACCGGTGATCATGTTTTTAACATAGTCGGCGTGGCCCGGGCAGTCTACGTGTGCGTAGTGGCGAGTCGGGGTGTCATATTCAACGTGAGAAGTGTTGATGGTGATACCACG